>NZ_JAPIVK010000028.1 GCF_026183675.1 Microbulbifer halophilus | reverse complement strand
GGTGGTGTGGGAGGACGGCGGGGGTAATCCCGCCTCCTACCCGATATCCGTCAGTCTCCTTTCCGCCGGTCTTTTGCAGGTTTTTTGCAGGATTTTTTCACTCGGGCTCTCCTCTGCCTGTAGCTACCGCTCTGTGAAGCAGTTCGCAAAGTACAGCTTCTGTTCCGGCCCGAGTACTGGCGACGGCAATGCAGAGTTCAGAAGAAATCCCCTTGCCTTTGTGCATGCGTTCACCTTTTGCCGTCGTTGTGTATGCCATATTGCGCCAGCCCGCACCGCGAAATCCCTTCCCTGCTAAAAGTTTACCGGTAATCGCTGGAGGGGTCGGATTGTGCGGGATATGACCTGCCTCACATCTGGCCCCGCCCCGATTGCAATACAATTCCGCTGACTTGATGCCCCCGCTTGCGCAAATTTTCCGCGTCTGACAGGAAGCTCCGGCGTCGTGTTGAGGTAGGTAACATGTTCAGAATTCTACAGATCACCCTATTTACGTTCCTGGCGTCTGTCAGTCTCGCGCAGAGCACCGGGAGTGTAAGCCGTGACGAAATCCGGGGGCTCGACGAGCAGATCCAGGACGTCAAAAAAGATGTGATCGACCTGACAGGCGAGCTCACCCAGTTGGAAGAGAAGTTGCTCTTTCCATCCAATACGCAGGTCGCTTTTTTCGTGTCGACCGCCGACGCCGAAACCTTCAACCTGGAATCGGTGGAGTTGAAGCTCGACAACGAAATCGTCGCCCACCACCTCTACACCTTCCGCGAGATCGAAGCGCTACAGAAGGGCGGCGTGCAGAAAATCTTTACGGGCAATGTACAGACCGGTGACCACCCGCTGGAAGTCAGCTTTATCGGCAAGTCCTCGTCCGGCAAAGAGTACCGGGCCACTGCCAACTACCGGGTGGAGAAAAAGGTCGGGCCCAAATTCGTCGAAATCAAAATAGCCGGTACCGAGTCCGCGATCCACTTCAAGGACTGGTAACCATGCGCTCCCGTCTGGCTTCTTCTCTCTTCCGGGCCGCTCTCCGGCTGCGTACTCTGGCCGCAGCCCTGTGCGCCCTGCCCGCCGTGCCGGGAGCGGCGGCCGCGGACAGCGGGCAGGACAATCTCGAGGACCTGTTTTTCGGCCAGGCCATGTACCAGGCCCACCAGGAAAACCACTTCGACGCGATCGTCTCGCTGGATACCGAACTGCAACAATACCGCAACCTGGACGAACCGGGTCTGGATCCCTTTACCGCACACCTGGGACAGGCGGAATTCTCGGTGGGTGATCTCGAGCTCTCCTACCGCATGCACCGGGAAGCCGGGCGTGCAATCAAGGCGGTGCTGAAAGGCAATGTACCGCAGCCGGTGCGCAATGAGGCCGCCTATCGGCTGGCCCGTATCCAGTACCACAAGCAGCAGCCGCGCAAGGCCCTGCACGCGCTGGAGATGATCGAAGGTCGGGTTCCCGAGCGGGTGAGCGCCGACGAGCAGTTCCTGCGCGCGCGGGTCTATATGGAACTGGGGCGTTTCGAGGAGGCAGTGGAGCTGCTGGACGACCTGAAAGGCGAGGAGTCCCTCGACGGCTTTGTGGAATACAATCTGGGTATCGCGCTGCTGAAATCCGAACAGTCCGAACGCGGCATCCTGGAGCTCACATCGCTGGGCAAACGCCGCAGCTCCGATCCCGCCATGCAGGCGCTCTACGACAAGACCAACCTGTTGCTCGGCTCCCACCTGATGGAGGCCGACAAGCTGGAGATGGCCCGCCCCTATTTCGACCGCGTGAACCTGGACGGCCCTTTTTCCAACCGCGCGCTGCTGGGCGCCGGCTGGGTGGAGGCCCGGGTCGGCCGCTACGATCGCGCGCTGGTGCCCTGGAAGATGCTGCAGGAGCGCAAGGTCACCAATGAATCGGTGCAGGAAGTGATGCTGGCGGTGCCGTTTGCCTACGGCAAGCTGGACGTACACAGCACGGCCGCGATCAACTACGGCCGCGCACTGGATATTTTCGGGCGCGAGGTCGACACCCTGACAGAGTCCATTGAGAGCATCCGAAAGGGCAAGTTCCTCGAGGCGTTGCGCCGCAAAGAGGCGGACCAGGTGACGAACTGGGTCGTCGCCCTGCGCAACCTCCCGGGAGCACCGGAGACCCACTACCTGCTGGACCTGATGGCCAATAACGATTACCAGGAATTCCTCCGCAACTATCGTGACCTGAACGACCTGTTCGAGCGCAACGAGAGTTGGCTGGACAGCCTGGATGCCTACGAGGACATCATCCGGCAGCGGCGCGCCTACTACGAACCGCTGCTCCCGGAGCTGGACCGGAAATTCCGCAAACTGGATGCACGGATCAAGCTGCGCATCCAGCAGCGCGATAAATTCGCCAGCCGTATCGAACGGATGCTGGTGAGCCGCCGGCCCGAGTATCTGGCCACTGCCGATGAACAGGAGGCGCGCTTGCGGCTACGGGACATGCGCCGGCTGTTCGAACGCGGCCCCCGCCACTACAGCGAAGAGACCGAAGCGCGCGTCGCCCGCCTCGAAGGCGTACTCAACTGGCGCCTCGCCACCGAGTACGACGACCGGCTCACCGAAGCCTACAAGCATCTGCAGGAACTCAATGAAGAGATCGAGTCGTTGCAGACGGTTTACAACGGCTATGTTCGCAGTCGTCAGGCGGCGACGCACAGCTACGTCGGCTACAACGGCACCATCGACCGGTTGCGCGCACAGATCAACAACACCCAGGACCGCCTGGATACCCTGATGGCGCGCCAGGGCAATATGCTGGAGAAGCTGGCGATCGACGAACTGGAGCGCCGCCGCGCGCAACTGGAGAACTACCAGATCAAGGCCCGCTTTGCCCTCGCCGACAGCTACGACCGCGCCAACGAACTGCAGGAACAGCGCGAGGACCAGCGTCTGATCGAGCAGCAGTCCTCTCAGGACAGCGAAGCAACCGAAGGTGAAGCCCTGCCGCAGGACAACCCGCCGGAACTGGAAGCGCCCGCGGAAGGGGAGGGAGAAGAATGAAACTTCTCCCGAGCACCGGCACTCTCCGTAGGAGCCTGCCCCGGATCAAGTCCGGGGCGGGCTTTGCAGGCGAAAAGAACGGGGCGGCAAAGCCATTCGCCTGCAAGCAGGCTCCTACCGGAGGTTTTTTCCTGCGCTGCGCCACCCTGGCCTCCATGGCACTGTTGCTGAACGCTTGCGCCATCAACAGCGGCAAGACCATCGGCAGCCTGCAGGACGTCGATATCGAAATCAGAGAACAGCATATCGACGGCAGCCTGGAAAAGGCGCTGGCCAGCTACCAGAAATACCTGCAGGAAACACCGGAAACCGACCTGACACCGGAGGCGATACGCCGTATCGCCGACCTGAAAATCAAGCAGGCACATCGCGCCGAAGACAGGACCGTCGACAGTGCTGTCGCCTCATCCGGTGAAGAGGACAGCGAGGCTGTCGTCTCCATCGATTCGGAATCCGACGCCGGGCAGCGCCCGGGAATGGAGGCGCCGCAGGCGTCCGCCGCACCGGCGGCCACCCCTGCGGCCGCAGCCAAGAGCGGCGGTGCCACTGATAGCGGGGAATCGGACAGCGATTTCGAGGCACGCGCAACCGCCGGTATCGATATTCCCGAAGACGATACACCGGTCGCCGCGCCCGGTGACAATCCCGACGCAATGCTCGCGGCCAATGCGCGCGAAGCCATCAACCTTTACCGTAAGCTGCTGGCCAAGTATCCCCTCTACGACCGCAACGACCAGGTCATGTACCAGCTGTCGCGCGCCTACGAGGAAACCGGCGAAATCGAAAAAGCCGTGGAGGTCCTGCGGGAGATGGTGTCCAAGTTCCCCGACTCGCGCCATCTCGACGAGGCGTATTTCCGCCTGGGGGAATATTACTTCACCCGCAAGAAATATCTGGATGCGGAGGAAGCCTACGGCAAGGTCATCGGCATGGGCGTGGCATCCAGCTTTTACGAGCTGGCGCTCTACAAGCGCGGCTGGTCCCTGTTCAAGCAGGAAATGTACGAGATGGCGCTGGACGATTACATGGCCATGCTCGACTACAAACTCGACCAGGGGTACGACTTCGAGCAGCAGGAGAACAAGGTCGAGCGGAAGCACATCGACGACACCTTCCGCGTCATCAGCCTGAGTTTCTCCTACCTCGGCGGGGCGGAATCCGTCGTCGACTATTTCCAGCGCAAGGGCAAGCGCCAGTACGCCTACATGGTGTACAGCCACCTGGGCGAATACTACCTGAACAAGCGCCGTTACCAGGACGCGGCGGAAGCCTACAACGTCTTCGTGGACCGCAACCCGCTGAACAAGGTCTCCGCGGATTTCTCCATCCGCGTGATCGAGATCTACCAGCAGGGCGGCTTCCCGAAGCTGGTGCTGGAAGGGAAGAAGGACTTTGCCACCACCTATGCGCTCAACGCGGAATACTGGACCGTATTCGATATCGCCGACTATGGCGAGGTAGTGGACTTCCTGCAGAGCAACCTGATCGACCTGGCGGGTCACTACCACGCGGCCTACCAGAACAAGGAACTCGAGGACAAGAAGCCGGAGCACTATCGCGAGGCGATCCACTGGTATCGAAAATACCTCGAGTCCTTCAGCGACAAGCCCAGGGCGCCGGAAATCAACTTCCAGCTCGCCGGCCTGATGCTGGAAAACCGGAATTTTCACGACGCTGCTCGGGAATACGAACGCACCGCCTACGAATACCCGACACACGAAAAATCCAGCGAGGCGGGCTATGCCGCGGTGTATGCTTACCGCGAGAACCTCGCCAACCGACTGAAGGAAGCGGCCGCAGAGGAGCGCAAGCCCTTCCAGCGGGAAGTCATCCGCTCGTCGCTGCAGTTCGCGGAAACCTTCCCGGAACACGAAGACGCAGGACAGGTGATGCTGGGCGCAGTCGAGGATCTGTACACCCTCAAGGACTTCCCGCAGACGATCCACAACGGCCGGCTGCTGCTGGAGAAATTCCCCGCGGCGAATACCGAAATCCGCCGTTCTGCCTGGAGGCTGGTAGGGCACGCGTCGTTTGATACCGAGGCCTATGTCGAGGCGGAGTCTGCCTATGGCGAATCGCTGGCGCTGACCGGCGCGGACGCGGAGGACCGCGCCGCACTGGTGGACAACCTGGCCGCCTCCATCTACCAGCAGGGTGACCTGGCGCGAGAGCAGGAAGACCACGTTGCCGCGGCGGAGCATTTTCTGCGCATTCGCGAGGCCGCACCGGGGGCCACGCTGCTGGCCACGGCGGAGTACGACGCCGCGGCGTCGCTGATCGCGCTGGAGGACTGGACCCGGGCGGCCTCGGTGCTGAATGGCTTCCGGAAGAATTTCCCCGAACACAAGCTGATCAAGGACGTCACCAAGAAGCTGGCGGTGGTCTACCAGGAGAGTGGCGAACTGTTGCTCGCCGCCGCGGAATTCGAACGCATCGAGCGCGAGTCCGAGGACGACGATGTGCGCCGCGAGGCACTGACCCAGGCCGCGGACCTCTACAGCGCCGCCGAGGACGAGCAAAAGGCCCTGCGCGTACTGCGCCGCTATGTGAAGCTTTTCCCGAGCCCCATGGAGCCGGCGCTGGAGACGCGGCAGCAGATTGCCGAGATCTACAAGAAAGGCGGCGACCGGAGCCGCTATCTGGATGAGCTGCGGCAGATGGTTGAGATCGAATTGCGCGGTGGCGAGCAACGCAACGACCGCACCCGCTACCTGGCCGGCAACGCGGCACTGGTTCTCGCCGAGCCCCGTTTCGACGCCTTTACCGAGGTCCGCCTGGTATCGCCCATCGAGCAGAATATGAACAGAAAGCGCACACGTATGCAGGCCGCCGTCAGCGCCTACACCGACCTGATCGACTACCAGGTGGCGGACGTCACCGCTGCGGCCACATACTACCTGGCGGAGATCTACCTGCACTTCAGCCGCGCACTGCAGGATTCCGAAAGGCCCACCGACCTGAGCCCGATGGAGCTGGAGCAGTACGAGCTGGCGCTCGAAGAACAGATTTACCCGTTCGAAGAGAAAGCCATTTCTGTGCACGAAAAGAACGTCGAACTGCTGGAAGTGGGCGTCTACAACAACTGGGTTGAAAAGAGCATCGGCAAACTGGCCGGCCTGATGCCCGCCCGCTATGCCAGGGCAGAGGACTCCGGCCAGTACCTACAGAACATCGTTCCGCAGCCACCGGCACCGGAACAGGCCAGCGCAGAAGAGCCCGCCTCTGACAACAAGGGTTAATAGCAAGCTCCCCTCTCCCGCCGGGAGAGGGGCCGGGGGAGAGGGTCCCCAATGACGGCACGAACCATAATTTATGACTCGATTCGCAAAGACACTGAAAAGACTGGCCGCAGTGCCCCTGGTACTGCTATTGGCCTCCTGCGCCTCCGGCCCGTCAAAACCGGGAAAAATTGAAGATTTTTCCTCGGTTGAGGTATCCGGCAGTGTAAGCTGGGATTTTCAGCGCTCCCTGGAACACCTGAGTGCGGAAGAGTACGCGGAGGCAATAGAGTTGCTGCACGAAGTAATCGAGCGGGAAAACCGCCTGCCGGCCCCCTACGTCAACCTGGGAATCGCCTATTTCAAGAGTGGCGATGAGAAAAATGCGGAGGAGGCATTCAGGCAGGCGCTGGAGCGCGACCCGCACCATCCGTCGGCCACCAACGAACTGGGGGTTCTCTACCGAAAGCAGGGCCGCTTCCAGGAAGCACGCAAACTCTACACCGGTGCACTGGGTGAGCATCCACAGTATTTGCCCCTGATCAAAAATCTTGGGATTTTATGTGATCTCTATCTGCAAGATTTGCAGTGTGCTCTGGCACAATTCGAGCACTACCTGGAACTGGAACCAGAAGACAAAGATGTGACCATCTGGATGGCGGATCTCAAAAGGAGGGCGGGCCGATGAAACCGCAGACCGGTATACTCCCAGTGCTTTTGCTGTTGCCCATTATCCTCGGCGGCCCGCTCTCGCTGGCACGGGATGAGGAATCCGGGGAGCAGGAGAAGAAAGTCGACGACGAGGTCAAGTCACTCTCCGGTATCTCGATTATCGGCAACAAGGAAGCGCCCAAGTCACTCTACATTGTTCCCTGGAAAAGCTCCGAAGTGGGCGTGGAAAGCGACCTGGCCTCCAGCCTGATGGACGACAAGTTGCAGCCCCTGGACAAAGAGGTTTTCATGCGCGAGCTGGAGTTCTACGAACTCAGCCTCTCCGAAGAATGAAAGGTTGCTTGTAGGATGGGCACAAATCGGCCGGATTGCCGATTTGGACGCCGAAGGCGCCCGCGCAGCGTGCCCATCGGGAAAACGGCAAGAATCGGGATGTGCTGCAAGCACAAAAGCAAAGACTCAACAGAATTACCGCAGTATTTATTTAAAGAGGGTTTGTAATGGACTTTTTCAACAGCGTAATCGCGTTCTTCCAGACGGGCGGTACCTTCATGTACCCGATTCTGGTGGTGGGCGCGCTGGGCGCCGCGGTGGCGGTGGAGCGCTATATCCGCCTGATCTACGAGCGCCACACCAACCGTGCCACCTGGGACAAGCTGGAGCCGGTCCTGAACTCGGGTGATTTCGATCGCGCACGCAACCTGGTCAAGCAGGACAAGTCCGGTGCCAGCGAGATTCTCGCCATGGGGCTGGCCCGCCAGGGCGCCGTGCGCCGGCGTGAGGATATTGAGATCGCGATGGAAGAGAGCATGATGGAAATTGTTCCACAGCTCGAGAAGCGCACACCTTACGTCGCGCTCTTTTCCAACATCGCCACGCTGCTCGGCCTGCTGGGCACCATCATGGGCCTGATCGAGGCGTTTACCGCGGTGGCCAACGCCAACCCCGCCGAGAAAGCGGACCTGCTTTCCGCCAGTATCTCGGTGGCGATGAACACCACCGCTTTCGGGCTGATGACCGGCATTCCGCTGCTGATTATCCACGCCCTGCTCAACTCACTCACCGGCGAAATCGTCGACAGCCTGGAAATGGTGTCGGTCAAGGCCCTGAACATCATCTCCATGTCCTCCCGCCGCCGCCGCGACGCCGGATCGGAAGAACCGGCTGAGCGTACCGAAGGGGATGCCGCCGCGACCGAAGCGCCCGACGCCGAAGGTGATACCGACGGCCACAGTGAAGAGACCGCGAGCGAAGAAGACCTGCAGGCGGAAAAAGCGTAATGAGAAGACGGCGCCTAGGGAGAGATAAAGAAACTCCGGAGCTGGATATTACCGCCTTCCTCAACCTGATGGTGGTGCTGGTGCCCTTCCTGCTGGTATCCGCCGTGTTCTCGCGGGTCACCATCCTGGAGCTGAACATGCCGTCCGGTGCGGGCGGCGGTGCACCGGACGACCCGACGGTGACGGTGGAGGTCGTGGTGCGCAAAGAGGCACTGGAGATCAGTGACGGTGAGAAAGTGGTTGCCCGCTTCCCCAACCTGAATACTGCGGAACAGGGCGAGGCAGGGGACACTGCGGAGCAAGCGGCGGACCGGGAAGACACCGCCGGTGAAGCGGATGGCGCGACCGTACCGCCCACCGACGAAGTCTACGATCTGGAGAAACTGAGCCGGGCCCTGCTCGATATCAAAAGCGAGTATCCGGAGAAAACCGATTCCATGCTGCTGATGGAGCCGAATATCGCCTACGAGCACCTGGTCGGTGTCATGGATACCGTGCGCGGTGCCGATGTGCGCGAAGAGGGCAGCGACCCGGAGGACCCGGAAGCGGTCGAGCATGTAATCCTGTTCCCGGATATTTCCATAGGAGACGCGCCGTGAAACGACAAAGCCGACGCATGAAACGCATGGCCCGGAGTCACAGGCGCAAAAAGACTCAGGGCATGAACCTGACATCGCTGATGGATGTTTTCACCATCCTGGTGTTCTTCCTGTTGACGAACACATCCAGCAATGAAGCGCTGGAACCGCCGAAGGTGATCACGTTGCCGGATTCGGTAGCGGAATCCAAGCCGCGGGAGACGGTGACGCTGATGGTGACCGATGAGGAAATCCTCGTGGAATCGGAATCCGTGGTCGCCACGGCCGACGTGGTCAACAGCGAGGAGATCGTGATCGCCGCCATCAAGGAGGCGATGATCGCGCAGATGGACAAGGCCATTGTGGCGACCGAGACCGACCGGGAAGGAGAGCAGGAAGACGCCGCTGCCACTGAAGGCGAAGACGAGCCTGCGCAGCCGCCGGAAGTGAATATTCTCGCGGACAGGGGCATTCCGTTCCGCCTGCTCAAGAAAGTGATGTCCAGTTGTACCGACGCGGGCTATACCAAGGTTTCGCTGGCGGTGATTCAGAAAGCAGCTCAAGGTTAGTGGAAGTTTGTGAGTAATTTTCTTCAACAAAAGCAGGCGCTGAGCGGCGAGCTGGAGCAGGTTCGCCAGCATTTGCGCGTGCTTGAAGGCGAGCGACAGCAGATCGAAGCCGATCTGGCGGAGCTGCGCAAGGACGAGAACAAGCACCAGCTCCTCGACGAAATCTCCGAGCGTCTCAACAAGCTGGAAGAGCAGGGCGGTGGCGATCTCTTCTGGGCCGACGACTACCGGGAGGATTCGGCCAAAGCGGTTATCCACCGTATCGAGCGGACCGTCAGTGTCTACAACGCCAACCTGGATCTGCTGCAAGGACGCCGCCGGCGTGTTGTCGAAAAGATCGAGGACTGCAGGGACGATATCTTCGAGCTGGACGCCCGCGCGGACCAGATCCGCCGCGACGAGGAAGAGGCGGAGTTCGAATTCGAGGTGACCCGCGATATCGAGCAGGGCGAGTACCGTCCGTCCGTGATGCCCTGGCACACCCAGGGCGAGGACGAACGACGCTTCCGCCGCTGCCTGGTGGCATCGCTGTTGATGGCACTGTTTCTGGGCTACATGGTGCCTCAG
Source organism: Microbulbifer halophilus (assembly GCF_026183675.1). GTDB lineage: Bacteria > Pseudomonadota > Gammaproteobacteria > Pseudomonadales > Cellvibrionaceae > Microbulbifer > Microbulbifer halophilus. The sequence continues at coordinate 55,379 of NZ_JAPIVK010000028.1, read as the reverse complement.
TGGACCCTGCCGGAACCGGACGAAGACGAAGTGGTGGAGATTCCCGAGCGCCTGGCCAAACTGGTGATCGAGAAGAAAACCAAGCCCGAGCCGCCTCCGGAGCCGGAAAAGCCCCAGCCTGAGAAAGAGAAGCAGGAAGAGCAGGAGCAGAAACCCGAGCCCGAACAGAAAGTCGCCAAGGAAGAACCCGAGCCCACCAAGGCCGAGAAGAAACAGGCGCGCAAGAAAGCCGAGCGCTCCGGCGTACTGGCCTTCAAGGACAACTTCCAGGACCTGATGGAAGACGACCTGGACGATCGCCTGGGCGAGCGGACACAGCTCAGCACTGCCGACAAGAAGGACAACCAGAGCCAGCGCTCGCTTATCACCGCTGAGGCCGAGGCCAGCAGCGGCGGTATCGACACCGCCGAGCTCAGCCGCAACACGGGCGGCACCGGCGAGTCGATGGAAGGCGTCGCCTTCTCACGTGTGGAGAGCTCCATCGGCACCGAGGGCGACTTTGCCGGCGAAGACCGGCCGCTCAGCGACGGCGTGGGTCCATCCCGCACCGACGAAGAGATCCAGATCGTCTTCGACCGCTACAAGGCCGCACTGTATCGCATCTACAACCGCGAGCTGCGCAAGAACCCGGCCCTGCAGGGCACGATGGTCCTGAAGATCACCATCGAACCCGACGGCTCGGTTTCTCTGGCCCAGGTAGAGTCCAGCGATATGGATTCGCAGACGCTCAACGCGAAGATCATCGCGCGGGTAGAACGCTTCAACTTTGGCGCGAAGGAAGGTGTCCCGACCATTACCATCCTCTACCCGATCGACTTCCTCCCCGCCGGCTAGTCGTTGCGCCCCACTCCCTCCGGGAGAGGGGCCGGGGGAGAGGGTGCTGGGTGCGCCGAGCTCCAGCTCGGCAAGCGGACCACCCGAGACCGCGGAGCTCCCGCCGGGAACGCCGAGCCCCAACTCGGCAAGCGGGCCAAAGGGCATCGTAGAAGCCTGCTCGCAGGCAAAAAAGAGTAAAACCCGTGCTGCCCCATCCGGGGGCGGCCGTCGACCGCCACCGTTTCTGACATCCAGCTTTGGTTTGAATGTCAAGCGTTGTCAACCACTCAGGAGCGCTCAAGAAAGCAGCTCCCAGGCTGCCGCGCATCTCTTAATAATCCACCTGAACTCTCCCTGAGAACCACTTGGCAAACTTCAAAAAAGTTCCCTGCCAGTCCACTAATTTAGACCTGCTTCACGGCCTGTCCACGCCATCCCCTCTAAAGTCCGCCTACCGGGTAGTGTCTGCCCGGCGGCACCCCTGCGCGAGCACCGGGCAGCAATCCTGAAAGAGAACAGCGGCTGATAACTAACGATGATGTCTGAAGTAACTGGGCGAAAATCTTTGAAGAATGCGCTTGTTGGCTTGCTGCTTGGCTGCGGGAGGGGGCCGCTTGGTGCGTTGGGAAGGTTGCTTCCGGTTGCGTTGCTGGTTCTTGTGTCCGGACAGGCCTGGGCCGATTACACCAATATGTGTGTGGCCGATGAGCAGGATCCGCCCACAACGCTGGTCACGCTGGTAGAGGGAGAGAACAACAGTTACTGCGAGTTCTGTGGTTACGGCTGGGTGGAAGTGGAAATCACCAACCCCTACCACGAGGGCTCCAATTCCTCGGACGGGGATGAGGAGTATGAAACCCGGACAAATAACTGGTGTTACGAAGAATACGTAGGTGATTGGCCATGGGGGGACTGGGAATGGCGGTCCTGTACCGAAAGCCGTCGTAACTCGCCGGATTATGGTTCGCCGGATCCGGCGCTGGACTTTGATAACGACAGCTTGGTTATTGAGCTGACTGACGGGCTGGAGCTCTATACTGGAGCCGCGCCAGATCTTCCTCTGGGCGGCACTGTTAGTGGTACCAACATTATTACCGTCAACAACATGAGTGATCTGGCTCCTGGCCAGACAGAGGTGGTGCGTATCCCGGTGCACCGTGATGTCGATAACACCCCGGAAGACCTTTACAACACCAGCCCCTCCGCCACGGCCACGATCAACTACGATATGGCCGACAACTGTAGTGACACTCCCGGCCGACGCCACAACTGGCGGGGTGATGGCTGGTACAACGACTGTGACGGTGGCGGTAGGGGGTGTTCTGGCGACCCGAATAACCCGCCCACCGATTTCTGGCAAAACTACGACCAGCCCAACAACCAGGACAGCGGCAATATCGATATCCTCCAGCCGAGTCTGGAAATCGACAAGCAGGGCTGGAACTACGATTCAGGCCAGCGCGAAAACACCCTTAGCGATACCATTTACGGCCACAACGACGATGACATCGTCTGGCGTCTGCAACTGGAAAACACCGGCGATGCACCGCTGCAGGATTTGCGCATCGATGATGTACTGTCCCGCGCCGATGTGCTCAATGAAAATTTCGTCTGCCCCGATGCCGCCTCCGCCAATGATGTAGCGGATAATAATGGTGCCTTGCCGAGCGGCTCCAGTTGTGTTTCCACCGATAACTTCACCGGCACGGTGCTGAACAATTGGGATGTGGTGCCGCCCTTCGGTGATGGCAATGATATTCCTGCGCCTTATGCGGCCACGGTGGAAGCGCAAACGCCGGGCTCGTCCAACGGCACCATCGATATTGCTCAGGGCGGCACCATCAGCCTCTATCTGGTCGGCAAGCTGCAGGGCAATGCCTCCTGCAGCAATGGCACGCCGCTGATCAATACCTTCAACGATGTGCAATTTGGCTGTGCGGTGCAGACCCCGCCGGGGGGCATTGACTTGGGGCTTAATGATACCGGCGAAGTTCGCACTTACTACGGCCAGGGTTCGGTGGGCGGTGGCCCGGATGCGTTGCAGGTGGAGCGCACGCTCACCGGCATCGACGGCAGCGCCACCGTGGGCATGCGTGGCCTGATGACCATTACCCTGTCCAACCAGAGTGGCGGCACCGTCTGGTTTGATGGCAGCATGGATTACCATCTGCGCGATGAGCTGCCTGAAGGTTATGTGCTCGACCCCAGCTATGCGCCGCAATTACTGCGCCCCGAAGGCAGCAGCGGTTATGCCGATGGTTCTCTTTATGGGAGTTATGCGGGGCAAGTGGATGGCCTGGAGTGGGTCAACCCGGCCGGTGGTGTCGATACGGTGGATACCAACAATTTCACCGATTACCTGAATAACACGGCGCCGGAATTCAAGCTGTTCAGCACCACCGATTATCCAGACGCTAACGCCCCGTCTTCTGATGGTAGTTACCGAGACCTGATGCGCCACGGCGATGTGGTGGTGCTCCGCTTTGCGATTATCTACAAGAACCCCGAGCATTTTGACCTCGCCGCCGATCTGGATGTGGTCACCGAAGAGCCCGGTATTGAACTGTATCAACGCCCCGAGCCTACTGACCCGCCCGCACTGGGCGCCTTGGAAAATATTCTGGAAGTCCAGTTCAAGACACTCTGTGATGCCCAGGTCATCCAGAGCTACAGCCTGACCAATAACGGCACGAGTACCGCCGACGACACCGGCGCAACGATTGATTTTGATCCCGAGGATCTGGATGTCGAGGTTCTTGATGAATCCTTTATCGTCACCAACGACCCGGATCAAACCACGCCGCTGCGCGTGCGTGCCACCAACAATGGTGGCGTCAATGCCCGTGACGCAAATGTCTTTATCAGTTTTGGCCCCACGCTGGAAGTGACTTCGGTGGCGCCGCAGAATGGTAATTGGCAGTGCGATATTGCCGGCATGAGCAACGACCTGGTGCCGCAGCCGACGCCCTACACCGCCTGGGTGGTGAACCCGCCGGGGGATCCGGACCAGCTGCACTTGCCACTCCCCTCCAGCCCTTATGCGACGGTTTACCGTTGTTATCCGAACCACGCTGACCCGCTGAATCGGGTGCTGGCCCCCGGTCCCGGTGAGGCCGTGGAGTTCCACTTCGAAGTCAGAAAGGATGAGGATTCCGGGGCGATTCTGGAGGACGACGTGACCTTCCGTGCCGATGCCATCGGTGAAATCTGGACCGTGGATGACCTGGCACTGGCTGACCCCACTGTGGATATGAGTCACAGCGGCGGCAATACCAACAACCGGGTGGTGCAGAGCTTTTCCACCACCAACACGGCAACAGCCATCACCAACCATCATCCGCAGTGGTTCCCGCAGCCGGGTAATACCAACCAGAACAATGCCCGTAGTGACGGTGAAGTGGATCGCGGAAATCTGTACTCCCTGGATGCGCATTGGTCACGGGGGATTGGCTTTAACCTGATGAAGGATCAGGTGGCATGGAGTGAGACGGGCGGTGATACCGCAGCCATGCATGGGGCAATCCCCACGCTGGGTGAATGCAACGAAGACAACCCGGCAGCATTGATTCCGGCCTTGCCCGACAGCGAAATGTCGGATGACAACCCCAACATCGCTCGCAAGGAGCGCGAGCGGGTACAAATTGGCGAGGAATGTACCAATCGTATCCAGACCGGCGGTTGGTTTGGCTTTGAGTCACGCGGCTTTTCTTTTATTGGTGTGCGCGACGTTCTGGTGCAGGATCAGGTGCAGGATGGCCTGGCTTATATCTCCAATACCGAGCCACAGGTGACCCCGCAAATCGAAGGTGCCACCCCGGAACCGAATCAGCCGACTAGGACCCCCCTGGAAGAGGGGCTCTTCGGCTGGGAGTTTACCGGTAGTCAACCCGGTGGCGATGGAGGTAATGATTACATCATCACCATCGACCAGTGGTTCCATGTCAACGCCACGACTAGGGTTCAGAACAAAGCGGAAAATGATCGCAACGACCCCAATGAGCATGGTGCCGACCGCAATAATATTGTGAATTCCAGTTTCGAGGCGGCCTACCACAACGAAAATACCGGCGAAGACGAATACTTTGACTTCGACGGCACTATTGTCGGTTACCCCTGGGAGCGCATCCGCCGCACCGACGTCATGCTCACCGAGCCCAAAGTGGAAGTTGCCAAGCTGGTTTGTGATAAGGGTAACTTTTCCGCTGATGGAAGTGGCGGCGGTACCTGTTCCTCTGGTTGGCAGACTGATATCGGCGCTGCCGATACCTCGCACAATTATGTTTTCCGCCTGTTCGTGTGTAATGGCGATATACAGAATTCCGACAGCCCGGCGCCCAGCTGTGATGCCAACAACGACAACGGCCAGCCCCGCGCTCCTGCCTATGACCTGGTAGTGACTGATACCATTGACACCCAGGTGCCTACCGACCTGATTAAAGTGATCCCGTTTAATGAAGACGGACTCGATAACGATGGTGATGGACAGGTCGACGAAGGCGACGAGGTTCAGGGTGATGCAGCGAACTCGTTTTCTGCCATTAGCGACAATGTCCTGAATAACAGCACGCCGCCAGTGCTGACTTTCTCCCACGAGGTGGGTGTGGATGAAACTGGTCTGCGTCGTATCGACAACGGTGACAGTGTCTCCCTGTTCTACGAGATCAATCCGGATGAGCGCCTGCAACCGAACCAGGTGATCGTCAATAATGTGACTATCGATACCTATGATTCGTTGGCGGGCAGCACCAACGAGCATGGTAACCAGACCGTGGAGACCCCGGGCAATGGGGATGTTGGTGGAGCACGGATTTACCCGGATACGGATGACCAGAATGTCGATGACCAAGTCACACTGACCCTGATCCAGCCGCAGGCTGAGCCCAAAGAGGTTATTAACACTTCGTTGAATTTGGATAACTCTCCGGAAGTGGTTATCGGCGAGGAAGTTCAGTATCAGCTTACCGCCCGCCTGCCGGTGGCACAGTTACGCAATCTGCAAGTGGTGGACAATCTGCCCGCGGGACTGAGCTGTAGTGATGCGGCAGATGTGGATTTGAGCCAACCTCCCTGGGACGGAGCGGGCTTCAAACGCATTGATGCCAATGGGGACATAGTTGGCGAGGTTCCGCCAATTTCCATTGCCAATGGCGGTATCACCTGTACGGACTCTCAGGTGACCTGGAATTTCGGCAATGTATCGGTGGAGAATGCCACCCCGGGGGATACTCATTTCATTTTCCCGCTCACCTTTGTTGCTGGCGTGGACAACAGCGCCGGCAATAACGATGGTGAGCCCCTTACCAACGGCGGTGGCAGCAACGACACCGATCTCACCAACGGCAGTAAATTGTACTGGCAAGAGGCGAGTGGTACCGAACGTACCGTGGCCTACGGTGAAGTAGATGTGGAAGTCACCGAACCTGAGATTACCGCCTTCACCAAAGACTGGGATATCTCCGCGGCCGATACCAGCACCCCGGATGCCGGTGATGAAATCACCATCACTGTGAGCCTCACCAACAGTGGCAGCGCCGCCGCCTACAACCTGCGCGTGCTGGATACCCTGCACCCGGCCCTGACGTATGTGGCCGACAGCGAAGCCGGTGCCGGTGCTCCGGATTCCGTGGATTATAGCGATCCGAAAGCGCCTATCTTTATCTGGGGCGAGCGTACCGACAATACCGCTAACAACCCGCTGGCTGCCGGCGCCAGCCGCGAGTTCACTTTCAGGGCGAGTGTCGATACCGAGATTCAGCCCCATACCCAGCTGAGCAATAGCCTAGTGGCAGACTGGACTTCGCTGCCAAATGCGCAAACTGCGCTCAATCGCCGTAACAGCATTGGTGCCGATGGCGACCCGGACGGTATGCGTATCGGCTCCCTGGACAACAGTCACACCGCGCCCAACGACTATGTGGCCACCTCCAATGAAGTGGACGGGGAAATCCGTGGCCTGACGCTGACCAAGAACGACCTGACCCCGGCGCTGGCCCCGGAAATCGGCGCCCATAAACAGTTCGAATTGGTTATCGATCTGCCGGAAGGCACCACGCAAAATCTGCAAGTGGCGGACCAGCTCGACAGCGGTTCGGTGAGCTACCTGCTCGCCCGCGATGAATATTATGACGTCAGCTATACCTTTACCGGTATCGACACCATTAACGACGATCCCCCTGAGGAAGCCGCTTTTGATGCCGTCCCGGCGCATGGTGAAAGCGGCACCGTGGAATGGGATATCGGCACCGTAATCACCGAGACCGAAAACGATCTGCCCACGGCAGGCTCGGTGGTCCCGCAAATCGTCATCACCTATTACGCGCGCATCAACAATGATCTGAACACCAATGGCGGTAATGACGGCAATAGCACCCTGGAAAACGGGGCCACGGTGGATTACACCGATGGCCAGACCGGTACGGCGGCCGCTACGATCAATGACGGCACTTCCACCATTTCCGTTACCGAATCCGATCTGGTTCCGAACAAGGCGGTTGAGCAGGTAGGAAGCGGCCAGCTCACCGCCGGGTCGGTGCTTGAATACACCCTGAGCCTGGAAAACACCGGCGATGCCACCGCCTACGACGTCAATATCGTTGATCACATGGACGCCGGCCTGGAGCTGGACAGCAGCTTTACGCCCACCATCAGCGGTATCACCGACACCTCCGGATTCGACGCGACCCCTGACGACGTCGGCGCCGGTGTGCTTACCTGGGGACGTGACAATACCACCGACATTCCGGCAGGCGACGGCAGCCTGGATATTGAACCCGGCCAGACCCTGGTGCTGACCTACCGGGCAGTAGTTACCAACCCCGACGGTACCTTTACCAACACCGCCAATGTGGATTGGACCTCGCTGCAGGACGATGTGGATCACAACAGTGACTACGAGCGTACTGGCGACGGCTGCCCGAATTTCACCGACCCGGATGACTACTGTGTCAGCGCCACTGTGGAGACCGATGAAGCCTCCAACGACACGGCGATCGCCAAGGTTTTCGACAGTGATTCCTGGGTTGATGACGGCAGCGATAACGTCGACGCCCGGCTGCGGGTGGGCGACACCGTGGACTATCAGCTCACCCTGACGCTCAATGAAAACCTCACCGAAGCGGTCACTCTCACCGATGTGTTACCGGCAGGATTGGCATTCGATCAAATTGTTTCGGTGAATGGCGACACTACCGCCCCCTTTGATCCGGCTGGTGACTTTGATCATTCAGCGGTATCCGACCCGACGCTCGCGGGGGATGCCAGCGGCGGCCAGACCCTGACCTTCAACTTGGGTGATATCGACAACACGGATGATGACGGCTCCCCCGATGATTTCGTCATCGTTTACCGCGCCGAGGTGGTAGTCGATGTGCTCGATCATGTGGATACCCTGGGGCCGCTGGATAACACCGCGACGCTGGAGTACAGCCTCAGCGGCAACGCTCAGGCGCCGGAAACCGCGGGCCCGGTCGGCATTACCGTCAATCAGCCAGTCCTCACCGCTCTGGAAAAAACCGACACAGCCAGTGGTCGTACTGGTGCTGGTACTCAAACAGATCCCTATCAGGTAGTACTGGCTACCGACACCATGCAGTTCCGTCTGCAAACCTGTAACGAGGGTGACGCACCGGCCTACAACGTCCAGCTCTCCGACACCCTGGCCACTCAGTTGGATGAAAGTGCCCTGGCCGATGCCAGCGCCTTCACCGTGGAGGTCGGCGGCACTGTAACCACGGATTTCAGTTACAGCGGCCAGCCAGACAATGGTGGCAACTTTGCCCTGACCCTGAACGACAGCGAACCGTTGTTGCCCGATCAGTGCCTGACGGTGGATTACAGTGTCGGCTTCCACGCCGATGTCACCACCAGCGAGATATTCCACAACAGCGCCAGCCTGGATAGCTACTGGTCGCTGCCTGGGGAAGATGGTCAGCAGTACACGGATGACACCGTGGCGGAAGTCTGGATGCAGAACCCGCTCAGCGATGCGCCTCTGCCGGTCAAAACCCTGTTGACTGCCAATACCGCCACTATCGGTGAAGAGGTGCGCTATAGCATCGAGATCCCGGCGGACAATATAGCCCGCGCCGATGTAGTGCTTACCGACGATCTGGCAGGCCAATTTGCTTTTATCGGTGCCTCCTTGAGTATTGACGGCGGCACCGCCGGTGATCTTGTCAATAACGGCACCGATAGCAGCTTGAGCTTCGACCTCGGCACCCTGCAAGCCGGCGAAGAAGCGTTGGTGGAATTGACCCTGCGTGTGGTCAATAATGCCGACAGCAACGCCGGCGACAGTGTGATTAACCAGGCCAGCTACAGCACCGGTGGCAACACTCATACCAGTGCGGCCAGCGATCCACTGACCATCACTGAGCCGCAATTGGCACTGGACAAGTCGGTCGTCAACCAGCCCGCCGATATCAGCGCCGGCTCGGCGCTAGATTACCGCCTGACGATCACGGAATCGGGCAATGCCGATTCCGCCCAGGCCCATGATCTGGTTATCACCGATACGCTGGACCCGGGCCTGGAATATGTCTCCAATAGCTCCAGTGCCAGTATTGGCGAGCCGACAATCAGCGGCGATCCGACCAACGGCCAGACCCTGGAGTGGACGGTTAGCGATTTGGCCGTGGGTACCAGCCAGACCCTGGATTACCAGGTGGAAGTCCAGGACACCGTCAGCCCCGGCCAGACCCTCGGAAACAGCGCCCAGGCAACCTGGACCGGCCTGCCGGGTACTCCCGCCAACCCGGACCATGAGCGTGACGGCAGCGAAACCCCGGAATACAACGATTACGTGACCGAAGAAGCCCGCGTCGAGGTGATGGTGTCGGACAACACCACCTTCGACAAAGCGCTGGTGGATGACACCTTCGGCGGTAACGGTACCCTGCGGGTAGGGGACCGGGCGCACTTTGCTCTGACTCTGACGTTGCAGAATGGTACCTACCCGAATCTGGTGGTCTCCGACACCCTGCCTACCGGGCTGGTGTTTGAAGAGGTGGTCAGCGCCGATTTCTTCGGTAGCGATGAAACCGCCACCGTGGTGAACAATACGAATGTAAACGGCTCCGAAGTAACCTTCGAGCTGGGCAATGTTACCAACCCGGCCGATGCCGCTAGTGACAAACTGGTAATCGTCTATGAAGCGCGGGTGGAGAACGGCAGTGTGCTTTCTCAGGAGCCCACCACCCAGACCCTGGGAAATAACGCGACACTGGATTACGACCTGCCTTCCGGGCCAGCCGATACGCTGCCAGCGCAGGACAGCCTGGACGTGCTGCAGCCGCTGCTCGACATCAGCAGTGTGAGCGTGACCACCGCAGATGGAAACGACGGCGAAATCACGGTGGGCGAGCAGGCCACCTTCACCGTGGATATTGTCAACAACGGCCCGGCGCCGGCCTATGACCTGCAGATCCGGGATCTGCTGCCGGAGGGAATGCGTAACAGCGGTGGCGCGACCACCCAGAGCATCGAGCTGCTCAATAACGGCCCGCTGCCGGTGCGCCAGCCCAACTATGATGCCGCCACCGGTATCGCCCTGTGGGACTTGGACGACAACGATGTCTACACGATTCCGGCGGGCGATACCCTGCGCCTAGTCTACACCGTCGATGGTGATGACAGCCTGGGTGCGGGGCTTGAAATAGAAAACAGCGTGACTCTGCCGGTCTACTACTCCTTCGATAACGACGAGGTGCCAGCCAACGGCCAGCCGGATGAGCGCCAGCCCTATAGCTTTGAAGAGCCGGTAAGCGCCACCCTGACCACACCACTGCCGGAAGCACTATCCAAGGATATTACCCAGCCCGAAGCGGCCATCGGCGAGCCGTTCGCCTACCGCATTACGGTGCCCGCAACACCCGCCGATACCGCCCTCTACGATGTGCGGATTATCGACGACCTGTCCACCTCGGCGGCGGATCTGGGCTTTGTCGCCGTGGACAAGATTAGCGGTTCGGGCGACTGGACACCGGAAAACATCGGTAGCGGCAGCCAGGTGGAAATCGCCGATACCACCGATGGCATCGACATCCCGGCCGGGGAGCAGATCGAAATTGAGTTGGTGGTGGAACTGCTCGACACCGAAACCAATGTTGCCGGGTTGACCTTTAACAATACCGCCAGCTACACCTTCAGCACTTTTGAAGGCGACGAGAGCGCGCTGGCCGATACCTCGCCAGACATGACCCTCGTCGAGCCCGATCTCACTCTGGTGAAATCCGGCCCGGATGTTCTGCATGCCGAACTCGCGGGCGAGTTTACGCTGGATATTGAAAGCGTGGGCGACAGCTCGGCGTGGGATATTGCCGTTGTCGATGTTCTGCCGGACGTGGAGCAGGGCGGCATGTGCGCTACCGAACCGGAGATCGACGCCGTCCGGATTGTTGCGGACGATGGCAGCACTCTGGTGCGGGAGCTGGTCGAAGGTACGGACTACCAGCCCAGCTATGCCGATTGCACCCTCACCCTGCAAACCACCGGCGTCGAGCTGGAGCCCGCCCAGCACCTGATCGTTGAATACCGGGCATGGCTGGATGAGGACACCGCCGGTGACCAGACGCTGGCCAACGTGGCGGCGGCCCAGTGGTTCAGCCAGGGCGAAGACAGCGAGAATCGCCGCGAATACGGCGCGCAGCCCACCAACGGCACGCCGGATATTCTGGACCACGAGGACAACCACGAACTGGTCACCGAGAGCGCCACTCTGCAGGTACTGAAAGAGGCGATCAATGTCACCACCGGGCAGAACCCGGGCGTTGATGCCAGCCCCGGCGACACGCTGCGCTATGAGGTTACGGTTAACAATGTCAGCGAGGTTCCGCTGGCGGAGTTCTCCATCGAAGACGAGCTGGGCGTGCTCAATAACCAGCAGGTTTTTGAAGCGGGCACGCTGACTATCGACGGTGCCACTCTGCCGGCCGGTGCCAGCGACAACAGCGATGCCAGCGGCGGTGCCGCCGGCACGGGCTGGGTGAATGTCGGCAACCTGAGTCTCTCGCCCCAGGGCGAGTCCGGCGACAGTGTCACCGTGGCTTTTGAAGTGCAGTTGGCAGAGGCGATTAACGACGGAACCGAAGTGCTGAACCAGTCGGAAGTCATCGCCTACGGGCAGATCCTGGGTATCAGTGACGATCCCAATATCAATGGTGCGGAAGATCCCGAAGTGGAGGGCGATGAAGACCCCACTCGGATTCTGATCGAATCCGCCCCAGACCTGCTGGTAGAAAAAACCTCGGAAGACATCACCGACGACCCCGACCTGCTGATGGCCGGTGACACCCTGCGCTACACCCTGAGCGTGGAAAACACCGGCGATGAAAATATTGTCGATGCCATCCTGCGCGACCAGGTGCCCGCCAACACCACTTATGTTGCCGGTTCCACCACCCTGAACGGCGCGGAGATATCCGACGGTGGTGCTTCGCCGCTGTCCGCCGGCCTTGCCATCAACACTGCCGGTGAGGAAGAAGGTTTCGTGGCCGCGGGCGAGGGTATCGAACCGGTACTGGTTACCTTCGATGTCACCATCAACGATGTGAGTGACGGCACCATTATTTCCAACCAGGGCTTCGTCAACGGCGCTGGTGCGGGTTCCGGTCCCTTCGAGGAGAAAGCCTCGGACGATCCCGCCACCAGCGAAGTGGACGATCCCACTATCGACATCGTCGGCGATGTACCGCTGCTGTTGGTGGGCAAGACGGTGGCCATTGCCGAAGACAATCTGTCTCCGGGCATCGTCGATCCGGAAGATGTGCTGCGCTACACCATTACCATCCGCAATATGGGCGGTGTGGACGCCACCAATGTGGAGCTGACGGACCTGGTGCCGGCGGATACCACCTATGTGGCCGGTACCACCACCCTGAACGGCAGCGCGGTGGCGGACAGCGGTGGGGATTCCGCGTTGACTGCGGGCCTCGCGGTGAATACCCAGGGCGCTGGCTCCGGTACCGTGGCTTCCACGGAAACTGCCACGGTGACATTCGATGTGCGCGTGGATGCGGGAACGGCCACCGGCACGGTGATCAGCAACCAGGGTGAGGTGAGCGCGGATGAACTGCCGCTGACCCTCACCGATGCGGACGGCAATCCCTCCAACGGTGCCCAGCCCACGGAAATTGTGGTGGGCGATGCCCAGCAACTTTCCATCGCCAAGGAAGTGGCGGTTGTCGGCGGCGGTGCGGCCCTGCCGGGCGCGACACTGGAATACCTGGTGCGCGTTACCAATATCGGTGCCGTGCCGGCCACCGATGTGGTGATCAGCGATGACTTGTTGCTGGCCGGCGACGGCGTGCTCACCTATGTGGATGGCTCCGCGCAGTTGAACGGGCAGGCGGCCGGCGTTTCCGTAACCGGTTCGGTAATCACCGCGAACCAGACGGAACTCGCCGCTGGTGACAGCGCCACCCTGCGCTTCCGGGCCACCATCGGCAGCGCCATGGAGATCGGCTTTACGATCACCAATATCGCGGAGGTGCAGTGGAACGATCCGGCCTCCAGCAATGAGGCCAGCGTCTCCATCGACGTGGGCGGTACCCCGGGTATTGCCAACCTGGCCGGTGCGCTCTGGCACGATGTGAACTTCAACGGCGTGCTGGATGGCGAGGAGCGCCTGTTGCAGAACTGGAACGTGGAGCTGTATTTCGATGGCGCGCTGTTGGAAAGCGCGCAGAGTGATGAAAACGGCCTCTTCCAGTTCGGTGGCCTGGTGCCCAACGGTGCGGGAAGCGGCGCCGGCTACGAATTGCGTTATGCCGCGCCCAATGCCGGTGAAAATACCGCATCCCTGGGTAATACCAGCTCGGACTTCACCGACGGCCCGCAACAGATCACCGAGATCTTCGTCGGCTCCGGTTCCAACCCGCAGAACCTGAACCTGCCGATTGCGCCCAACGGCGCGATCTACGATTCGGTGCAGCGCCAGCCGGTGTCCGGTGCCACGGTGACCATGCTGAGCGCCTCCAGCGGCCAGGAGCTGCCGGACCGCTGCTTTGACGATCGGAAGCAGCAGGGTCAGGTGACCCGGGCCGGCGGCTACTACAAGTTCGATATCAACTTCAGCGAAGGGGCCTGTGCGGCGAACAGTGACTACCTGATCCGGGTACAGATGTCGGGCGAGGATTACATCGCCGGCGAATCGCAGATCATTCCGCCGCAGACCAATGTGGAAACGGCCGGTTTCGATGTGGGCGCCTGCCTGGGCGGTACCGACGACCTGATCGGCGCTACGCCGGATCACTGTGAAGTGCAGCTTTCCGCACAGGCGCCGGGTATCGATATCGACGCTCGCAGCGGGGCTACGGATTACTACCTGCGCCTGCGGCTGGACGACGACCTGATCCCCGGCGAGAGCCAGCTGTTCAACAACCATATTCCGGTGGACCCGCAGTTGGATGGTGCCCTGTCGATCACCAAGACCGCGGCGCTGCTGAACGTCACCCGCAGCCAACTGGTGCCCTACACCATCACCTTCAGCAATACGCTGGGCGTGCCCATGCGCGATCTGCGCCTGATGGATTTCTTCCCGGCAGGTTTCAAATACGTTGCCGGTTCCGCGCAGGTGGACGGCGTGGCGATGGAGCCGGAAATCAATGGTCTGCAGATGAGCTGGTCGAATCTGGACGTGGAACCGGACCAGACCCGCACGGTGAAAATGCTGCTGGTGGTTGGTTCCGGTGTCGGTGAAGGCAAGTATGTGAACCGGGCGCGTATGTATAACCAGCTCTCCGGCCAGCAGGCGTCCGGCGAGGCCTCGGCCACGGTGCGCGTGGTGCCGGATCCGACTTTCGACTGTTCCGATGTGATCGGCAAGGTCTACGACGATAAAAACATGAACGGCTACCAGGACGATGGCGAGGGCGGCGTACCGGGCGCGCGGGTGGTGACCGCCACCGGCCTCAATGCCACCACCGATGCTCACGGCCGTTTCCATATCACCTGTGCGGTAGTGCCGAACCAGGATCGCGGTTCCAACTTCATCATGAAGCTGGACGACCGCAGCCTGCCCAGCGGCTACCGCCTCACCAGCGAAAACCCGCGCGTGGTGCGCGCCACCCGCGGTAAGGCGATCAAGGTGAACTTCGGCACCAGCCTGCACCGCGTGGTGCGCCTGGATATGGCCGAGGCCGTGTTCGAACCGCAGACCACCGAACTGCGCCCGCAGTGGCATTCGCGCACTGAACTGCTGCTGGAAAAACTGAGCGAGGCGCCCTCGGTGCTGCGCCTGTCCTACTTGGCGGAAAACGAGGAGCCGGCTCTGGTAGAGCGGCGGCTGCAGGCGATCAAGGCGCAGATTGCAGACGAATGGGCGCGCGACTACGGCGACTACGAATTGACGATTGAAACCGAAGTCTTCTGGCGGCGCGGCGCGCCGCCCAGCGAAGGAGGATTGGAGTGATGTCCTCTGATAAATATGGCATGCACAAAGCTGATTTCATAAGCTCCCCTCTCCCCTCGGGACAAATCGGCAGGACCGCTGATTTGGACGCCGCAGGCGCCCGCGGAGCGGGTGAGCGCCAGGGATGGCGCAAATCAGTGGGGCCGGGGGAGAGGGTGGCCGATGGTGCCCCCTCCTCTTCCCTCTCCCCCAACCCCTCTCCCAGTGGGAGAGGGGAGCGAGGCCGCGATCCCGGGGTCCGGGTCCCGATGATCCCGGGGCCCGTAGCCTGCATCCTCGCCTTACTGCTCGCATGTCCGACCCACGCACAGGAGCCGGAAGAAACTGTGCAAGCTGACGCGCCCTGGTGGCAGGTCTGGAAACAAATCCCCGGTCTCACTCCGGAAATCGAGGAGCCGGAAGTCGAGTACGAAGAACAGCCGGTCGGCAATAACACCGAGAGCATGATGCTGGGCCAGCCGCGCAAACAGTGGGTGCAGGATGCCACCTTGTTCTCCGAGGCAATGGAGCCGGTGGTCGAGGACGATGCGATCGAGCCGCTGCCCTATGAATCGGTGGACGATCCGGTCAGTGAAGAGGCGGTGGAGACCCTGAAGGAAAAGCTGGACTCACTCGGGGACAAACACAACCTGAAGCTGCACTTTATCGGCCACACCGATGCGGACTCCCTGACATCGCAGCAGCTCGCCGAGTATCTCGACAAGAAAGAGTATTCCCGCGCGCGGGCAAAACATGTGGCGGAGTTTTTCCAGCTGGCGCTGGAGCTGCCGCAGGAGGCGGTGACCTTCGAGGGGCGGGGCGATGCCGAGCCGTCTTCGGACAATATCACTTCAACCGGTCGCGCCCTGAATCGCCGCGTGCAGGTACAGCTCAGTTACGACGAACTGGACGAGGAAGCCCAGGCGGAAATGATGCGCGCCCAGGCGCTGCAGCTGAACCGCGTGAAAGTCTGCCGCCAGGAAACCGTCTGCCGCCTGCACTACCAGGCCGGCAGCGACCAGCGCGCGCGCATCAAAAATCTGGTGACACCGCTGCGCTGGGAGCCGGGGCAGGTGGATCTGCCCGAGGCCTTTGTGCGCCGCATTCGCCAGGTGCGTGCCAACCTGGCGGACAAGAACAACCTGGTGATTCATTTCGTCGGCCACACCGATGCGCTGCCGCTGCCGGAGGGGCCGGCGGAGCTGTACGACGATCATATGGCCCTGTCCCGCGCCGAGGCGCGCCGTGTGTCGCTGGCGGTGCGCGATGCGTTGGGATTGCCGGACTACGCGATTACCAGCAGTGGCAAGGGCGCCACCCAGCCGATCGCCGCCAACGACACGCCCAAGGGGCGCTCCCTGAACCGGCGCGTGGAAGTGGAATTCTGGTACGACGACCCGATGGAGACCGCCGGCGACGGTGTGCAGGCCTGCCCGGAAGCGGCCAGTGCCGAGACCATCACCATCGCCCACGAATCCCCCGGCGGTGAGATTCCGCCGATCCGTTTTGAAAGCGGCGATCCGGCCATTTCCGAGTCGCAATTGATGCGCATGAAAAGCGCCATGGCGGAAGTGGCAGACAAGGCCAATGTGCGGCTGAGCTTCGTCGGCTACAGCGATAACGAACGCATGGAGCGCCGCGAGGCAATGGTCTATGGCGACGATGTGGGCCTGTCCCGCGCCCGCGCCCGCCGCGCCATGGAGCAGGTGCAACAGCAGCTCGATCTCGGCGAAGAAGAGGTGGAGTTCGAGGGCAGGGGCTATGTGCAGTCCGACGATGTGGTGGCCACCGGTTTTATCGAGATGGACGGCGCGCGGGTGGAAGTGCAGGTGCTCTACGACGAGCTGGCAGTGCTGGCGGACAGGGACCGCCTGGAGATCGAACGCATCGAGCGCGAGGCGCTGGCCTACAATCCCTACTCGTTGAACCTGATGCGCATCACCGTGGATGGCGAGCCGGAATACGATCCCTACAAAAACTCCGCCGACCTGCAGCGCTGCACCGACGTGGCACTGGAAAATGCGCATATCCAGTTCCGCTTCGACAACCAGAAGATGTCGCCGCGGCTGAATGTCAGCGCCTATCCCAGCACCATTCGCTACGCCGACGATCCGGAAACGGAAGTGGCCGATAACCGCGTGCGATTCAAGAGTTACAGCAACTATCCGTCATTCGTCGAGCGCGCCGAGGTGCGCCTGTTCGAGGAAGACCAGTCCCTGCGCGACGAGCCGCTGGCCGTGGTGGAACTGGACCGGCGCGGCGAGGGCGAATGGCAGGCGGACTTCGAGGAGTTTCGGGCGCCGCTGAAAAAGGTGCAGTACCTGCTGCGCGTCTACGACAGCGAGGGCCGCTACGACGAAACCGAGGCGCAGAACCTGTGGCTGGTGGACCGGCTGGAGCCGTCGGAAGAACCGCTCGACCCGGAACAGGAGCTGCTGGTGGGCTACGGTGAGAACCGCCTGGCGCGCCGCAACATCCCGCTTGACGGCAACACCGTGCTGGTCAACGGCTCGCAGATTCCGGACGGGCACACCGTCTGGCTCGCGGGCAACCCGGTGCCGGTCAACGGCCAGGGCGAGTTTGTTTCCGAGCAGATTTTCTCCCGCGGCCTGCACACGGTGGAAGTGTCGGTACTGGACGAAGAGGGCAACGGCGAACTCTTCCTGCGGGACCTGCGCTTTGCCAACAACGACTGGTTCACCGTCGGCATTGCCGACATGACCATCGCCGCCGACGACACCAACGGCCCGGCGGCACTGGTCACCGGTGACGAGACCCACTACGACAACTCCGTCAGCTACGACGGCCGCCTGGCCTTCTATACCAGTGGCGGTTTCGGAGAGGGCTGGCGCCTGGCCGCCAGTGCGGACACCGAAGAGGGGCCGGTGGACGACCTCTTTTCCAATTTCATGGAGAAAACCCCGGACGCGCTCTTCCGCCGGCTGGACAGCGATCTCTACTACCCGACCTTTGGGGACGATTCCACCGTGGTCGAGGAAGCGCCCACGTCCGGCAAGTTCTACGTGAAAGTCTCCAATCACGACGACTATGGCCTCTGGGGCAATTTCAAGGCGGCCTATACCGACAACGAGCTGGCGCATATCGATCGCGCCCTCTACGGGGCCAACGGCCACTACGAGAGTGACGCAGTCACCAGCTTTGGCGAGAAGCGTTTCCAGATCGATGCCTTCAGTGCCGAGCCGGGTACCATCGCCGGTCGCGACGAGTTCCGCGGTACCGGCGGTTCCCTCTATTTCCTGCGCCACCAGGATATATTGAACGGTTCCGAGCGGCTGCGCGTGGAAGTGCGGGACAAGGATTCCGGCCTGGTATTAGGAGTCAAGAACCTGACGCCGGTGATCGATTACGATATCGATTACATTCAGGGCCGCGTGCTGCTGAACCGCCCGCTGTCTGCGATTGCCAACGACAACCTGCTGATCCAGGACGGTTCCTACAACGGCAATCCGCAGTTTCTGGTGGCGCGCTACGAGTACACCCCCGGCTTCCAGAAAATCGACACCCTCGCTGTCGGCGGCCGCGCCCACTACTGGCTCGGCGACCACGTCAAGCTCGGTGTCAGCGGCACCCAGCAGGATGAAGAGGATAATGAAACCTCATTGCAGGGCGTCGACCTGACCCTGCGCAAGAGCGCCAGCAGCTGGCTGAAACTGGAAGTGGCCGACAGCCAGGGCGGCAACCTGGATGCCACTTCCTCCTACGACGGCGGCTTCAGTTTCAACAACCCCAACCTCAATGGAGGGGAGCCGATCGACCCGGATGCCAAGGCCGGCGCACAGCGGCTGGAGGGCAGCCTGCAACTGTCGGACTTTTTCGAGGAGACGCGCGGTTCCGGTACCTTCTACCACCAGGAGCGCGAGGCCGGCTTCTCCGCGCCGGGACAATTGGTCAACGGCGAGACCACCCAGTACGGCGCCAGCGTCAGCGTGCCCGTCGGCAGCCGCGCCGATGTCAGCCTGAAGGCGGACAGCAAGGAGCAGGAATACGGCCTGCAGACCACGGCGGTGGATATGGCGGTGGGCTATCGCATCAACGATCGCTGGCGCATGACCACCGGCGCCCGCGCCGATACCCGCGAGGATTATTCCGCGGTAGTGCCGGCCACCCAGACCCAGGGTGACCGCACCGATATGGCGGTGGAAGCGGCCTACGATTCCGGCGAGGACTGGAGCGCTTACGGTTTTGTGCAGGGCACTGTGGAAGTATCCGGCACCCGCGAGGAAAACAACCGTATGGGGCTCGGCGGCGCCTACCGCGTCAGCGAGAAGCTGACGCTGGACAGCGAACTGTCCGGCGGCGATACCGGCACCGCCGCGCGCGTGGGTACCGACTACCTGGTGACCGACAGGACCAACCTCTACCTGAACTACACCCTCGACAACGAGCGCACCGATACCGGACTCCGTTCGCGCAAGGGCAATATGAGTACCGGCTTCCGCAGCCGCTACACCGACAGCCTGAGCATCTACGGCGAGGAGCAGTACAGCCACGGCGATGTCTCCACCGGCCTGACCCATGCGCTGGGTATGGACCTGGCGCCCAACGACCGCTGGAATTACGGCACCAGCGTGGAGGCCGGCACCCTGGAGGATCCGCGCACCGGCGCCAAGACGGATCGCCGGGCGCTGGGGGTGAATATGGGCTTCAGCGACGACGATATCCGCCTCGCTTCCGCGGTGGAGTACCGCACCGACGCGATGGAGACGGCCGCCGACGAAGATACGGTGACCGAGTCCGAACGCCAGACCTGGCTGCTGAAAAATACCGCCAGCTACCAGGTGAGCCCGGACTGGCGCATCGTCGGCAAACTCAATTACTCCGACAGCAAGAGCTCCCAGGGCGAGTTCTACGACGGCAAGTTTACCGAGGCGGTGATGGGCTACGCCCACCGTCCGGTGGACAACGACCGCTGGAATACGCTGCTGAAGTACACCTACTTCTACAATGTGCCCACCCGGGACCAGGTCACGGTACAGAACACCGCGGCGGAGTTTGTCCAGAAGAGTCATATCTTCTCGGTGGACACCAGCTACGACGTCAGCCGCCGCTGGACCCTGGGTGCCAAATACGCCTACCGCCTCGGTCAACTGAGCCAGGACCGCCAGGACCCGGAATTCTTCGACAGCCGGGCCCACCTGTATGTGCTGCGCGCCGACTGGCATTTCGTCAACCGCTGGGACCTGCTGATCGAGGGCCGCATGCTCGACCTGCCGGACGCCCGGGACAGCCGCAGCGGCGCGCTGATCGGTTTATACCGGCATATGGGCAAGCACCTGAAGGTGGGTGTCGGCTATAACTTTACCGACTTCTCGGACGACCTGACGCAGCTGGATTACGACAGCCAGGGTGTTTTCCTGAATATGGTAGGCAAGCTCTGATTTGGGTTGATGGGCACGTCGCTGCGCTCCTTTGACTCGCGCCATCCCTGGCGCTCGCCCGCTTCGCGGGCGCCTTTGGCGTCCAAATCGGCAATCCCTGCCGATTTGTGCCCATCCTACGCTATTGCCCCACACGTAGGATGGGCAAAGCGCAGCGTGCCCATCAGGATCTACAGAGAATATTCAACGGGAGTCTGGACATAGCGGAGCTGTACCACTAGAATGCGCAGCCTCTTCGGCGCTAGTTGAACAAAGCGCCAACAGTTGATGCGGGGTGGAGCAGCCAGGTAGCTCGTCGGGCTCATAACCCGAAGGTCGTAGGTTCGAATCCTGCCCCCGCTACCAAATTCAGGTGTCAGAGGCATCGAAGTGGCCCGACGAGTCGGGCTCACTTTCTTCTTTGGCTGGCCGAAGGTCATAGGTTCAAATCCTGCCCCCCTCTACCAATTTCTTTGCTGCTGTTCGCCAGCGAGGCCCTCAGAAACCTGCAATGTGAATAGCAGGGGTTGGTTTACAATTCTCGGGCCCCGTGCCTTGCTCAACGGAATCTCCGACCGCTCGGTTTAATCCAGGGGGGCGAAGCGCGCGGTAAAATGCCTTAAATGCTCTGGTGCCCAGGTTATCTTGTAACCGCGCAAGGTGCTTTTTCGCTCGACAATATTTTCCATGCTTGCGAGCACATGATCCAGATGCGCCCGGGTGTAGACGCGGCGGGGAATCGCCAGGCGAACCAGTTCCATTGGCGGATGGCGCCACTGGCCGTTGTCCGGATCTTGATGGGCGAAAGCCACGGAGCCCAACTCTACGCCGCGAACGCCACCTTCCAGATACAGTTCGGAAACCAGCGAGATACCGGGAAATTCCTCTACCGGAATGTGTGGAAGAAAAGCGCCGGCATCAATATAGATTGCATGCCCCCCTATCGGTTTAACAACCGGAACTCCCAGCGCGGCCAGGCTTTCCCCTAAATAGGCTGTTTGCTTGATCCGGTACTCCAGATAGTTCTCGTCCAGTCCTTCCTCCAACCCCTGTGCCATTGCCTCCATATCCCGCCCGGCAAGACCGCCATAGGTAGGGAAACCCTCCTTCAGGATCAGGGTATTCCTGATGTCGGTAAACAATTCTCTATCATTGACGGCCAGAAAGCCCCCTATATTTACGAGTCCGTCTTTCTTGCCGCTCATGGTGGCTCCGTCCGCCAGGGAGAAAAACTCCCGAGCGATAGTTTCGATAGACTTGTCGGCGTAACCGGCTTCGCGCTGTTTTATAAAGTAGGCGTTTTCCGCATAGCGACAGGCATCGATGAAGAACGGAATACCCTGACTCCGATATATTTCGCTGATTCCTCGCAGGTTTTCCATGGAAACCGGCTGCCCGCCGCCGGCATTGTCGGTGATGGTGACCATCCCATAAGGGATGTTTTCAGCTCCTGTTTCCTCTATCAGTCTACGCAGGGCGGCAAGATCCATATTGCCCTTGAAAGGATGTTGCTGCGCGGCGCTGGAGGTGCCGCTCGCGCCCAGGTTTACCGGTCGTCCACCACATACCCGGATATTCGCTTCGGTAGTATCAAAATGGGTATTGGATGGTACAACGTTTCCGGGCTTCACCAGTATACCGCTCAGGATATGTTCAGCGGCCCGCCCTTGGTGAGTCGGTACAAAATGCTCGAAACCGAACACACGCTCGACCACTTCTTTCAGGCGGTAGAAGGACGTTGCTCCGGCATAGCTTTCGTCTCCGTTCATGATCCCTGCCCATTGAGCTGAACTCATGGCTCCGGTACCGGAGTCTGTCAGCATATCGATATACACGTTATCTGCAGGAACCATAAAAATATTGTAATCGGCTTTAGTCAGTGCTGATATTCTTTCTGCGGCTGTGAGCCGCTGAATCGGCTGAACAGACTTGATGCGAAATGGCTCTTCCGGATATTCCATTTTCTTTTTCTCCCTGCTTTGAAGATTTTTGATTCTAGGGATGCAATGGAATAAATGATACAGGCGAGGTCGCCGGCTTCATCGGCGTTATGCTAACTATTTAGCAGAAATACAGCTGAGTTTTTTCACGCCAGTGAGAGAGTGCCCCTCCAGGGTAGGGAGGCTGAAGCTATAGTGTAATTTTCGATCCGCGGGTACGTCTTGGGTTGGGCTTCTCGAGAATTTCCTGCGTATGACGGAACTAGTGGTCCATGCGGTAAATTAAGTAACACTATCTCTTCGCCACAGGCCCCAGTGCTGCGTTGAAAAAGCTTGAATTAGCGCTGCTAGTCCTGCGCTTTTTCGCCTTGCCTTGGAACCTGTGGCTGTGAGCTAGAGTCACCGAATTTACCGCATGAACCACTAGGGTCGCGTAATTCTACTCCCAGCCACTCAAAACAATCTTGCCAATTGTTCGACCACCCTCAACCAACCTGTGCGCTTCGCGCAGGTTGGCTGCATTGATCGGTTCCATCACCTGGTTGACGGTCGTCGTGAGTTTACCGCGGTCGATGAGTCGGCTTATCTCGTTGAGAATTTCCTGTTGTCGAATCATGTCCGGTGTCTGGTACATGGCGCGGGTAAACATGAATTCCCAGGAAAAAGTGGCGCTTTTGCTTTTCAGCAGGTTCAGTTGAAGGGGCTCTTTATTGTCGACGATCGAGCAGATTTTCCCCTGGGGCGCTATGGCGCTGGCCATGGCGCGCCAGTGCTGGTCGGTGTCGTTCAGGCAGAGAATATAATCGACGGACTCGATGTAGAGGTCGCGCAGCTCCCGATGCAGGTCGTTGCGGTGGTTGACCAGGTGGCGCGCGCCCATCCGTTTGACCCAGATGCCGGATCTGGTGCGGGAAGCCGAGGCGATCACCTTGAGCCCGGCCAGCTTGCTGGCCAACTGGACGGCGATGGAGCCGACCCCGCCGGCGCCGCCGATAATCAATATGGATTTGCCGGCATCGTCGCCGCGCGGTGATATTTCCAGTCGGTCGAACAGGGCCTCCCAGGCGGTGAGACCTGTCAGCGGTAGGGCGGCGGCCTGTTGGTAGTCGAGGCTTTTCGGCATCCGCCCGACAATGCGCTCGTCCACCGGCTGCATCTGGCAGTAGCTGCCCGGCCGGGTGATATCGCCGGCGTAGTAGACGCGATCGCCCACTGCGTAGTGTTCCACCTCGGCACCCACGGCGAGCACTTCGCCGGCGGCGTCCCAGCCCAGGATACGGGCCTTCTCTTCTCTCGAGGTATCCCCGGGTTTGGGCGCGCGCACCTTGGTATCCACCGGGTTTACCGAGATTGCCTGCACTGCCACCAGCAGATCCCGGGAGCTGGTCTGCGGGCGGTCGACATAGACATCCACCAGCGAGTGTTCATCCTCGATGGGCAGGTATCTGTAGAGGCCGATTGCTTTCACTGCGTGGTTTCCTGTCCCTGTGTGATTGGGGCCTGAATGCGCGGATTCAGGTTGGGCCTTATTCTTCCTGCCGAAACAGCATCTCTACCTTGAGGCCGTCGGGGCCGGCAACAAACACCTGGCGGTCGCCGGTGGCGGGGACGGTCGTTTCGCGATAATCGGCGCGGTGTTGCTGGAGCCGGGATATCAGTTGCCGGTAGTCGGCGCCCTCGATGGCGACATGGTCGAACGGGCCACTGCCTATTATGTCACCAACTTCCACCACGTGAATCATCGGTTGCCCTTCGCTGTAGAACCAGGCGCCGGAAGAATTGAAAGGCGGGCGATAGCCCTGCTCCAGGCCGATCACCCGGGTCCAGAAAAGGGTCATTTTCTCGAGATCGGTAGCGCGCACCTGTACGTGATTGATCTGCATTTTCCCTCCCGTGAAGATACAGATGATAGCGCCTTTCGCGTCAGGCGTTCGCGGGTTTCAGTGCGCGGGCGCGCCGCAGCGGACGGCGCTTCTTCCACCAGAGATAGACGCCGGTGGCGAACAACAGCGCGGGCATGAGACCGGCGAACAGCACCAGCCAGCGGCCGAACAGGCCCAGGGCATCGCCGTTGTGCAGCGGGAATTGCCAGCGCAGCACCTTGTTGCCCGGCGGGATTTCGGTGACGTCCCGCACCATCAGTACTTTGCCGCTGTACTGGTCCAGGCGCACGAAGCTGGCGCCGTAGTTGCGCCAGGGTTCGCCGTCAGCGCGGAACGACAGGCCGTAGCTGTCGCCGGCGTCGCGCGGCAGGTAGATGCGTTTCAGCTCGCCGCCGGGAAACGCGCCGCGCCCGATTTCCACGATGGTATCCGGGTTCAGGGGCGTGCCGGTGTCCTGTCGGGAACGGGGCAGGGAGGGGCGCGGTTCGGTGGGCAGGAATGTGCCGACCACCGCCTCCACCTGTTGCGGGAATACCAGCGTCACGCCGGAGAAGGCGGTCAACAGCAGCAGTGGCAGGAAATAGATGCCGGCTACCTTGTGCAGATCGAAATAGAAACGGAAGCGGTTGCCATCGCGCTTGATGGTGAAAGCCCGCTTCCAGCGGCCACCGCGGCGGCTGCGGCGCGGCCACCAGATTACCAGGCCGCTGATACAGAAGAGCATCAGCAGCAGGCCCACAAAGCCGACAACGGTTTTACCGGTCTTGCCGGTCAGCAGTGTGTAGTGCAGCCGGTAGATCCAGGTCATGGTGTATTCGCCCCAGCCGCGCACTGCCAGTACTTCGGCGTCGGTGGGGGAAACGCTCACTTCGATCGGGCCCGGCGCGCCCTCGGGCGCAGGAAAACGCACGACAAAGGGGCTGCCCTCGCCGCGGGGTGTCATCAGGCGCTGCGGCTCGCTGCCGGGCACGGCTTCGCGGGCGGCTGCCAGCACCTCGCTGTAACTGGCCGGTTGTGCACTCGGCTTGAAATCGACCGTGCGCGGCGCGAGTTTTTCATCCAGCGCGTGATCGAATACCAGCAGGCTGCCCGTGAGGCCGATCAGGGACAGCAGCAGGCCCAGGGTCAGGCCGGCGTATTTGTGCAGGGGAAAAAAGAATTGCCGCATGGATTTTTACATTGCCGGTTTGCCTGCAGTTGCGCCCCTCTCCCATTGGGAAAGAGACCGGGGGAGAGGGCGCGCGGATACGCCACCAGAGCCGGTATACCGGCGAATGATAACTCAAGTTTCGGGGTTCGATTCAGGGAGCTGGAGCGGGGTGCGCCTTTCTGGGACACGCCGTGTATACGTCCCTGTAGGCTTGTCTGCGAGGTGTCCCGGCCGCTCCAGGTATTCACGGCGCCTTCGGCCCCTCTCGCAGACAGTCCCAGAAAGGCGCACCCCGCTCCAGCTTGTGCCACTCGCGAGCACCACAAACTCCGAAACTTGAGTGATAAGTCAGAACAGGCGCGAGTAGGACAGGTTCACGCTGCGGCCCAGGCCCTTGAAGTTGCGCGTATCCTGGTACGCGACACTGGTGAATGTCTGGGAGTAGTAGGTGAAGTAATCCTCGTTGGTCAGGTTCTGCACTCCCAACGTGAAGTCGCCACCCAGTGCTTGCAGGTTGGCACTCAGGTCGATGGTGGTATAGCCGTCGAACTCCGAGTAGGTGTTGCCATCTCCATCCTTGAAATCGCGGCTCAACAGCCAGTTTGCCTGCAGTCGTGTGCTGAGGCGATCGCTCCAGGCGCGGCTCCAGCTCAGGTTGGCGCGGCTGGGGGCAATGTCGGCTCCACCCTGGTCTCGGTCCACTTTGCCGTCGCCATCGGAGTCGGATTGGCCGTCGGTCTGGGCATAACGCAGTTCCAGTGTGTCGGTTTCGCTGGCAGACCACTGGCCGCGGAACTCCAGTCCGTCGATTTCGGTTTTCTCGCGCTTGAGGGTATAGATCCCCCTGGGGTCCGCCTGCAGCCGCTGGCCAAAATCGGAGTCCGAGCGGTAGTAGGTGACCTGCGCCGCCAGCCCGGCACCGCTGTATTCGATACCGATCTCTTCGTTATCAGTGATGATGGGGGTCAGGTTCAGGAAGCTTTCCACATCCTGTCCCGGCTGGTCGATACCGCGCAGAGCGCGACCCACGTCCGGCATGGAATAGCCCTCGGCATAGTTGGCGAACAGCCGCCAGGCGTCGTTGAGCTGGTAGGTGGCGCCGAGGTTGCTCAGGGTCTCGCTGAATTCGGGTTCTCCGCCCTCGACAGACTGGCTGCCGTACTTGGCCAGGGTGGTGAAATCGTCCACTTTGAGTCTGGATATTTCGCGGCGCAGCCCGGCGGTGACTGCCAGTCGGTCGATGCCGCTGAACTCGAGCTGTGCGTAGGGGGCGACACTCTCGTAGCGGGTTTTCGGTACCCAGGTGCGGTTGGTGAGGATCAGCTGCTGCCAGGTCTTGTCTTCGAGCAGGTCCAGGCCGTAGGTCAGGTTCACCGGCGCGCCGGCCAGTTGATCCGCGATCAGGGTGATTTTCACCCCGCGCTTTTCCGAGTTGTTCTGCGACTGGTCGTAGATGGTCTCGCCGTAGGTTTCGAGATCCTGGAAGGTGGCGCTGTCGGTAGCGCCATAGGTGCCGGCAAAATCCTGGGAGAAGGCCTGAACCCGCAGCTTCTGGCCGAGCAGGTCTTCGTTGCTGTACTGCAGGTTGACGGTGGTGGCTTCGTTGGAGGGGGATTTGCCGGGAACTGCGCCCTCCTCGGCAGTAGTGGGGATACCGGCGTCCCAGTCGCCGTCTACGGAAACCCAGTTGGTACTGCCGGACAGTTCGTAGCGGTTCAGGGTCAACTCCAGCCGCTGGTCGTCCCAGTTGTGGCCGATTTTCACAAAGGCGTTGACCGTCTCGCTGTCCATGGTATCGCCCTGGGTGTTGTCGAAACCGATAACATCGCCGTTGGCGTCGTAGCCGAGACCGGTATCGCGATAGGTCACGCTGCCCAGCAGATCGAAGCTGTCGAACTGGCCGGACAGGCTGTAGCTGCCGCTATAGCCCAGGCTCTCGCCGGTATCCTCCGGCTGCAGGGCGGACTCCAGCCGCAGGCTCTGTTGCAGCTCATCGCTCGGCTCGCGGGTCACCAGATTGATGATGCCGCCGGAGGCGCCCATGCCGTGGATGGCGTTGGCACCGTGAATCACTTCCACCCGCTCCAGCATCAGCGGATCGATGGTGTGGCCGTCGCGGCCGCCGCTGCGCAGCGGGTTGGACTGGGGGACACCGTCGATCATGTACAGCGGTTTGCGCCCGCGCAGGCTCTCGCCGGAGTTGGTCATCTTCTGGCGCGCTGGCGAGAAGCCGGGAATCAGGTTGCCGAGCACCGTGGACAGGTCGCTGGTGGCGCTGAGCTGTTCCGCCAGCTCCTCCTGGTCGATCAGGGTGACGGTGTTGGGGATGGTGCTCAGGGGCTTCTCTGTGCGGTTGGCGGTGACGACAATCTCCTCCTCGATGGTGCGCTCGTCGGCAACGCCGGCGGAGGAAATCAGGGAAATGGCCAGGGCGAGCGTGGTGCGGGTGCGCATACAGAGAAACTCCTGTTTTATTGTCTGGCTGACGCGACACTGCGGTCCCCTGCCTTTTACCTTCCTGCGGTCGGGGGCGGGGACTCTCGTCGTGTCCTGTCGGGATGGGTGCGGATATTAATGCAGTTGAGAATGTTTATCAATTGCGGTGAGATGCCTGGCGCCGCAAATCTCCCTCCGCAGCAAAAGCGGATGGAGAGTTGAGAGCGCTGGCGGGCACCGCCTACACTGTGCCTCGCAGCGCCCCGCAGCCATGTGAATATAAATGCCAGATGTGACTTGACTCCCCGGGGCGGCGCCCCTAGAATGCGCAGCCTCTTGAGCGGTTGGGGCAACCCATCGCAGGGGAGCGAAGAGCACCAGGCTTCGTTTCCCAGAGTTGTTGCGGGGTGGAGCAGCCTGGTAGCTCGTCGGGCTCATAACCCGAAGGTCGTAGGTTCAAATCCTGCCCCCGCTACCAAATTTTTGCTGTGGGAGTGAGCCGTGCTCGCGATTTCGCCTGCAAGGCAGGCTCCCGCAGGCGGTCAAAAGCCCCTGTAAGGGGCTTTTTCGTATCTGCAACAAAAAAGTTGCGGATGCTTTCGAAGTGGGCCGCGGGCCCATTTTTTGTTTATATGGGGTGCATTTTTGCATCTCCCCGACGGGGCGGCCGATGGCTGTGCAGATCGGCACTCCGCCGGTTTGTGTGGCGACTGGTAATCTGAATGACGAGCAAGCGCGAACAGTTGGAAGAATTGCTGGCCCCGGTGGTTGAATCCCTGGGCTGCGAGCTGTGGGGGGTCGAATACCAGACCCACGGCCGCAACGCACTGTTGCGTATTTATATCGATTCCGAGGATGGCGTGGCCGTGGAAGACTGCGAGAAAGTCAGTCGCCAGGCCAGTGCCGTGCTGGATGTCGAGGATCCGATCAGTGGCAGGTATACCCTCGAGGTCTCCTCTCCGGGACTCGATCGTCCCCTGTACAAGCTGAATCAGTACGAACGTTTCGTCGGCGCGCAGATTGAAGTGCGCCTGCGTATGCCTCTGGACGGCCAGCGAAAATGGCGCGGCCTGCTGGCCGGGGTCGAGGGCGAGGAAGTGGTATTGCGTGTCGACGGCGAGAACGAATACCTGTTGCCCGTCGACAGTATCGAGCGGGCGAAGGTGATTCCCCAATTCAAGTAGGCGCCTGCAAGCGGGCGACGAATACAAAGCAATGTAGGAGCCTGCGCGCAGGCGAAGCTTTATTTTAAAGAGGCAGCTGCATGAACAAAGAGATCTTGCTGGTCGCCGAGGCGGTTTCCAACGAGAAAGGCGTTGATCGGGAAATCATTTTCCAGGCGATCGAGGCGGCACTGGCAACGGCCACCAAGAAGCGCTACGACGAGGATTCCACCATCGAGGTGATCATCGATCAGGACAGTGGTGACTACGAGACCTTTCGCAGCTGGGAAGTCGTGGACGACGATACCCTCGCTGAGCTGGGTACCCAGTTCACCCTTGAAGAGGCGCACGAGAAAGATCCCGAACTGAAGGCCGGCGATGTCTACCGCGAGCAGGTGGAAAATGTCGAATTCGGCCGTATCGCCGCACAGACTGCCAAGCAGGTGATCGTGCAGAAGGTGCGCGAAGCCGAGCGCGCCAAGGTGGTGGAAGAGTACCGCGATCGCGTCGGCGAACTGGTCAGCGGCACTGTCAAGAAAGTGACCCGCGACTTTATTGCCGTGGACCTGGGCAGCAACGCCGAGGCGCGCCTGCCCCGCGACCAACTGGTGGGTCGCGAGATCTTCCGGCTGGGCGACCGGGTGCGCGCCATCCTGCTGGAGATCGAACCGGAGGCGAGGGGCCCGCAGCTGAAGCTGAGCCGCTCCTGCCCGGAGATGATCATCGAACTGTTCCGTATCGAGGTGCCGGAGATTGCAGAAGACGTGATCGAAATCCGCGGCGCCGCGCGCGACCCGGGGCTGCGCGCCAAGATCGCCGTCAATACCAACGACGGCCGTATCGATCCGGTGGGGGCCTGCGTGGGCATGCGCGGCGCGCGCGTCCAGGCGGTTTCCAACGAGCTGTCCGGCGAGCGCGTGGATATCGTGCTCTGGGATGAAAACCCAGCCCAGTTCGTGATCAACGCCATGGCGCCGGCGGAAATCGAATCCATCGTGGTCGACGAAGACGCCGGCTCCATGGATGTGGCCGTTGCCGAGGAAAACCTCGCCATGGCCATCGGCCGCAGCGGCCAGAATGTACGCCTGGCCTCCGAGCTCACCCAGTGGCAGATCAATGTCATGAGCACCGAGGAGTGGGAGAACAAACAGGAAGCCGAGTCCAGCACGGTCATGGAGACTTTCATGGAGCGCCTGGATATCGACGAAGACGTCGCCGGCGTGCTGGTGGAAGAAGGCTTTACCACTCTGGAAGAAGTGGCCTACGTGCCCATTGAGGAAATGCTGCAGATCGAGGGCTTCGACGAGGAAATCGCCGAAGAGCTGCGGGCCCGCGCCAAGGATGCGCTGCTGACCCAGGCGCTGGCCTCCGAGGAACAGCTGGACGCAACCGAGCCGGCGGAAGACCTTCTGAACATGGAAGGCATGGATCGTCACCTGGCTTACTTGCTGGCCAGCCGCGGTATTGCGACCATGGAAGACCTCGCCGAGCAGGCAGTGGACGACCTGCTGGACATCGAGGATGTGGACCAGGAGCGCGCCGCCGGGCTGATCATGAAAGCGCGCGAGCCCTGGTTTGCCGATGACAGCGGCGAGCAAGCCTGAGCGTGCAGCTGCGCACACAACGGCGTGTGCAAATAAGACATCTACGCACATAAAGATGGTGCGCAAATGAGATAAGCTCCGACCAAGCGACTTACAGGAGAGAGAATGGCCGAAGTAACAGTTAGCGAACTCGCGAAATCGGTTGGTGCCACCGAGGATCGTCTGCTGACGCAGATGAAGGAAGCGGGTTTGCCCCACACTTCTGCGGATGCGGTGGTGTCGGACGAGGAAAAACAGGTCCTGCTCAACTTCCTGAAAAGCAGTCACGGGGAGCAGGGGGCTGCGCCGCGCAAGATCACCCTGAAGCGCAAAACCACCACCACGCTGAAAACCGGCTCTGGCACCGGCCGTAAAACCGTGAATGTGGAAGTGCGCAAGAAACGCACCTATGTGAAGCGCCCGCAGGAACAGCTGGAGGCGGAAGCCGCCGAGGAAGCCGAGCGCCAGGAGGAACTGGACAAGGCGCTGGCCGAACAGGCCGAACTGGAAAGGGCCCGTGCCGAACAGGCGGAGGCCGAGCGCGCCCGCGCGGAAGCGGAGGCCCGGGCCGAGGCAGAGGCGGAAGCCGAGGCTGCACCGGAGCCAGCGGAAGAGGAGGCGCCGCCGGCGGAGCCCGAAGCCGCTGCCGGGCCGGAAGGGGGCGAGGCAGAGGAAAAGGCCGAAGAGAAGCCGGCGCCGGTGCGTTCCACCTATGTGGACGACATCGAAGCCATGCGCATTGCCGCCATGGAGCGCCGCAAGGAGCAGGCGGCCAAAGAGGCGCAGGAGCTGGAAGACAAGAAGGCCCGCCTCGAAGAGGAGCGCAAGCGCGCCGAGCAGGAAAAGCAGCAGCGCGAAGAGCAGGTCAAGACCGAGAAAACCGAAAAGACCGACAAGATCAAGCCGTCGCTGCGCCGCAAGCTCGAGGCCGTGCCTCCGGAGAAAGAGAAGGACGAGCCGCGCAAACGCCGCGGTCGTCGCGGTGCCAAGTCGGGCCCCAAGAAGTCCAGCAAGGCCTCGCTCTACGATCAGGCGCTGGAGGCCTTTGAAAGCGACGAGTCGGAGAAGCGCAGCACCCGCTCGCTGTCGCGCCCGACTCTCAAGATCAAGAACACACATGGGTTCAAGAAGCCCACGGGAAAGCAGGTGTACGAAGTACAGTTGGGTGAAACCATCACCGTCGGCGAGCTGGCCAAGCAGATGAACATCAAGGCCGGCGAGTTGATCAAGCGCCTGATGAAGATGGGCGAGATGGTCACCATCAACCAGAGCCTGGACCGCGAGACTGCACAGTTGATCGTCGAGGAAATGGGCCACAAGGCCGTCGCGGTTTCCGAGACAGAGCTGGAAGACAGCCTGGTGGCCGAGGCCAAGGAAGTCGAGGGCGATGAGGTGTCCCGTGCGCCGGTGGTGACCGTGATGGGTCACGTCGACCACGGCAAAACCTCATTGCTCGACTACATACGCAAGACCAAGGTTGCCTCCGGTGAAGCCGGCGGCATCACCCAGCATATCGGTGCCTACCGGGTGAAAACCGGCCAGGGCGAGATCGCCTTCCTGGACACCCCGGGCCACGCCGCCTTTACCGCCATGCGCGCCCGCGGCGCCCAGTCCACCGATGTGGTGATCCTGGTGGTGGCCGCCGACGACGGCGTCATGCCGCAGACCGAAGAGGCCGTCAATCATTCCAGGGCAGCCGGCGTACCGCTGGTGGTCGCCATCAACAAGAGCGACAAAGAGGGCGCGGACCCGGACCGGGTCAAGAACGAGCTGGCGGCGAAGGATGTGATTCCCGAAGACTGGGGCGGCGACACGCAGTTTATCGAAGTGTCCGCGCACACCGGCCAGGGCATCGACGAGCTGCTGGAAGCGGTTTCCCTGCAGGCGGAAATGCTCGAGCTGAAAGCCAAGGTCAAGGTGCCGGCCACCGGCGTGGTGATCGAATCGCGCCTGGAAAAGGGCCGCGGTGTGGTCGCCACCCTGTTGGTGCAGAACGGCGAGCTTAAGCGCGGCGATATCGTGCTGGCGGGCCAGAGCTATGGCCGCGTGCGCGCCATGACCAACGAACTGGGCAAGAAAGTCAAGGAGGCAGGCCCGTCCACCCCGGTGGAACTGCTGGGCCTGGATTCCACCCCGAATGCCGGCGACGAGTTCCTGGTGGTGGCGGATGAGCGCAAGGCCCGCGAAGTGGCCGAGCAGCGCGCCGAGAAGGAGCGCCGCGAGCGCATGCAGCGCCAGCAGGCCGCCAAGCTGGAAAACATGTTCGCGGACATGGAAGCCGGCGAGAAGAAGGTACTGCCGGTGGTGATCAAGGCCGACGTGCGCGGCTCCCTGGAAGCCATCCTGTCCGCCCTGGCGGAGATCGGCAACGAGGAAGTATCCGTCAATGTGGTCTCCAGCGGTGTGGGCGGTATCGCCGAGAACGACGTCAACCTGGCCCTGACCGCCGGCGCCATCGTGATCGGTTTCAATACCCGTGCCGATGTCGCCGCGCGCAAGCTGGCGGAGACCGAGAGTGTCGAGATCCGCTACTACAGTGTGATCTACAACCTGCTGGACGAAGTGAAGCAGGCGCTGTCGGGCATGCTGGAGCCGGAAGTGCGCGAGGATATCGTGGGTATCGCCGAAGTGCGCGATGTCTTCCGCTCGCCCAAGTTCGGCGCCATCGCCGGCTGCATGGTCACGGAGGGCACCGTCTACCGCAACAAGCCCATCCGCGTACTGCGCGACAACGTCGTGGTCTACCAGGGCGAACTCGAGTCTCTGCGCCGCTTCAAGGACGATGTTCAGGAAGTGCGCAATGGCATGGAGTGCGGTATCGGCGTGAAAGACTACAACGACGTCAAGCCGGGCGACCAGATCGAGGTCTACGATATCGTCAAGGTGGCCCGTGAACTGTAAGCGCCTTTCCTCCCCTCTCCCTCTGGGAGAGGGGTTGGGGGAGAGGGCCGGCCGAAGGCCCCAGTAGGAGCCTGCCTGCAGGCGATAGCCAAGCCATTTTCTATAGGTAACCAATGGCAAGAGAATTCCACCGCGCCGATCGCGTCGCCGACGCCATGCGCCGCGAGCTGTCGCAACTGATCCAGCGGGAAGTGCGCGATCCGCGCGTTGGCATGGTCAATGTCAACGATGTGGAAGTCAGCCGCGACCTGTCCTCCGCCAAGGTCTTCGTGACCCTGGTGGGCAACGACGACCCGGCCGCGATCGAGGCCTCCATGGATGCGCTCAAAAGGGCTGCGGGCTTCCTGCGCAGCCAGCTGGCGCGCGCCATCCAGATGCGCAGCATCCCCCGCCTGCAGTTCCGCTACGACGAGACCTCCGTCCGCGGCCAGGAACTGTCCGCCCTGATCGACAAGGCGGTAAAAGAAGACCGCAAGCACAGCGACGACGATTCCGAAGAAGGGTAATCCATGGGCCGCAGACCTAAATGGGGCCGCAAGGTCAACGGTGTGCTGTTGCTGGACAAACCCGCCGGCATCACCGCCAACGACGCCCTGCAGAAAGCCAAACGCCTGTTTTTCGCCAACCGCGCCGGCCACACCGGCGCGCTGGACCCGCTCGCCACCGGCGTGTTGCCGGTCTGTTTCGGCGAGGCGACCAAGTTCTCCCAGTACCTGCTGGATGCGGACAAGCGCTACCGCAGTACCTTCTGCTTCGGCATGGCCACCGAGAGCGGCGATGCCGACGGCGAGGTGATCGCCACCGCCGACGCCTCCGGCCTGACGGAGAGGGATGTGCTGACTGCGATAGAACCTTTCCGCGGCCGCATCAAGCAGGTTCCCTCCATGTATTCGGCCCTCAAGCACAAGGGCCAGCCGCTCTACAAGCTGGCGCGCCAGGGCGTGGAGGTGGAGCGCGAGGCGCGCGAAGTGGAAATCTTCGAGTACGAACTGGTGGGATTCACACCGGGCGCCCAGCCGCGGGCCGAAGTGGAGATCCATTGCTCCAAGGGCACCTATGTGCGCAGCCTGGCGGAGGACCTGGGCCGCGAGCTGGGTGTTGGCGCCTACGTCGACCGGCTGCACCGCAGCGCCGCCGGTCCCTTCGACGAGGCGGACGCCGTCACCCTGGACGAGCTGACGGAGGAGCGCGGCGAGGGCAGGGCGGAACTGCTGGATCACCACCTGCTGCCGGTGGACTCCCCCGCCGCAGACCTGCCCGCGCTGACCCTGCCGGAAGACTCCGGTTACTATCTGCGTCAGGGGCAGCCGGTAATGGATTTGCAGGTCTACCGTATCGGCGCGGAAGGTGATATGGTGCGCCTCTTCCTGGAAAATGGCGATTTTCTGGGCGTAGGAGAAATTACCGACGACGGCCGGGTAGCCCCCCGGCGTCTGGTAAGCACCCTGTAGGTAAGAGCGGCCGTTGGCCGCGATCGCCTGCGGGGCAGGCTCCCACATTAACCGGGAGCTAAAACCGTTAGCCGATCTGTAAATATGCACGGGTCGGCCGAATCTTCAAAGCATATTACGACGAGGTATTTCGTTATGGCACTGACTGCATCTGAAAAAGAAGCAATCCTGAAAGAGCACGGCCAGGTCGAGGGCGACACCGGTTCCCCGGAAGTCCAGGTGGCCCTGCTGTCTGCCAACATCAACAAGCTGCAGAGCCACTTCTCTGAGCACAAGCAGGATCACCACTCCCGCCGTGGCCTGATCCGCATGGTAAACCAGCGCCGCAAGCTGCTGGACTACCTGAAGAAAAAGGATCTGAACCGCTACGCACAGCTGATCGCAAAACTCGGCCTGCGTCGCTAAGACCCTGGAATGCCCGCCTCCGGCGGGCATTCTTTTATGTAGCGGGTTGCTCCGCTGTTCTCCCCTCTCCCGCTTGCGGGGGAGGGGCCGGGGGAGGGGGCCTCGAACGGCGCCCCTCTCCCTAACCCTCTCCCCGGGGAGAGGGAAACACCGTAGGGGTTGCTGGAATGGGCCAGTAACCGTAAGGAAATAGGAAAAAAACGTGAATCCAGTAAGCAAAACCTTCCAGTACGGCAATCAGCAAGTCACCATCGAGACCGGCCGCGTTGCGCGCCAGGCGACCGGTGCGGCGCTGGTCACCATGGGCGAAACCGTGGTGCTGTGTACCGTCGTGGGCGCCAGGGAAGCCAGGCCCGACCAGCCCTTCTTCCCGCTGGCCGTACACTACCAGGAAAAGGCCTACGCGGCCGGCAAGATTCCCGGTGGCTTCTTCAAACGCGAAGGCCGCCCGTCCGAGAAAGAGACACTCACCTCCCGCCTGATCGATCGCCCGATCCGCCCGCTGTTCCCGAACGGTTTCATGAACGAAGTACAGGTGGTTCTCACCGTACTGTCCGCGGAAAAAGACGTGGATCCGGATATCGCCGCCATGATCGGTACTTCCGCCGCCCTGTCCGTCTCCGGTATTCCCTTCGGCGGCCCCATCGGCGCCGCGCGCGTGGGCTACACCCAGCAGGACGGCTACCTGCTGAACCCGACCTACAGCGCGCTGGAGACTTCAGAGCTGAACATGGTGGTTGCGGGCACCAAAGACGCCGTGCTGATGGTGGAATCCGAAGCCAAGGAGCTGCCGGAAGACATCATGCTGGGTGCGGTGCTGTTCGCACACCAGGAAATGCAGGCGGTGGTCAAGGTCTGCGAAGAGCTGAAAGCGGAAGCCGGCAAGCCCGAGTGGGACTGGCAGCCCGAGCCGGTCAACGAAGCGCTGCAGGCGGCACTGGAAAGCCAGTTCGGCGAGAAAGTGGCAGAGGCCTACAAGGTCACCGACAAGCAGCAGCGCACAGCGCGCCTGGGCGAACTGCGCAACGAAGCCGCCGAAGCACTGGCGACGGAAGAGATCGACGAAGGCGAGGTCAAGAGCTACTTCGGCAAGCTCGAGAAGAAAATCGTGCGCGGCGCGGTTGTGCGCGGCGAACCCCGCATCGACGGTCGCGACTCCAAGACCGTGCGTCCGATCAGCACCGAAGTCGGCGTCCTTCCGAAAGGCCACGGTTCCGCCCTGTTCACCCGCGGCGAGACCCAGGCGCTGGTCGTGGCCACACTGGGCGCCACCCGCGATGCGCAGATCATCGATGCACTCGAGGGCGAGCGCAAAGACTACTTCATGCTGCACTACAACTTCCCGCCCTACTCGGTGGGTGAAGCGGGTCGTGTCGGCTTTACCGGTCGCCGCGAGATCGGCCACGGCCGCCTCGCCCGCCGCGGTATCGGCGCGGTGCTGCCGAGCCCGGACGACTTCCCCTACACCGTGCGCGTGGTGTCCGAGATCACCGAGTCCAACGGCTCCAGCTCCATGGCTTCCGTATGCGGTTCCAGCCTCGCGCTGATGGATGCCGGCGTGCCGTTGAAGGCGCCGGTTGCCGGCATCGCCATGGGCCTGGTGAAGGAAGAGAACGACTACGCGGTGCTGACCGATATCCTCGGTGACGAAGACCACCTCGGCGATATGGACTTCAAGGTGGCCGGTACCACCAGCGGTGTCACCGCACTGCAGATGGATATCAAGATCGAGGGCATCACCGAAGAGATCATGGATACCGCCCTGGAGCAGGCCCTGCAGGCGCGCCTGCACATTCTCGCGGAAATGAACAAGGTGATCGGCGAGTCCCGCTCCACCGTCAACGAGAATGCGCCGCGCTATTCCACCCTGAAGATCCACCCGGACAAGATCCGCGACGTGATCGGCAAGGGCGGCGCCACTATCCGCTCCATCACCGAAGAGACCGGTGCCTCCATCGATATCGAGGACGACGGTTCCATCAAGGTCTTCGGCGAAGACGGCGAGAGCCTGGAGGCGGCGGTGACCCGCATCGAGGAACTTACCGCGGAAGCCGAGATCGGCGCTCTCTACGAGGGCACCGTGGTGCGCATCGTCGACTTCGGCGCTTTCGTCAACTTCCTGCCGGGCAAGGACGGTCTGGTGCATATCTCCCAGATTGCCGAAGAGCGTGTCAATGCGGTCACCGACTACCTGAGCGAAGGCCAGAAGGTGACGGTCAAGGTACTGGACGTCGACCAGCGCGGCCGCATCAAACTGTCCATCAAGGAGGCAAAAGCGGAACAGGCCGAGAAAGAGGGGGCCGGTCAGGCTCCTTCCGAAGAAGGCTGAACGCTGTTCTCCCGAAAAACCCGGCACTCGCCGGGTTTTTTTATGGGTGCCCAACTTGCCATGCGGCTTGCACTAACATGAGGCGCTTAATATTTGATCTTATCGTACAGGTTTCACCCTGATCGACCACTCTCATCCCTCCAGAATTATTCCTGGACCGCCTGTGATCGGCGTCAGCCTCGTGCAAGCTTCCCCCGGAAAACCTGCCAGATCTTTGCAGATCTATGTCCCGAATTACCTGATCGGCTGCTTTTTGTTCAATAAAGACTGACTTTTCTTCATTTCATGAATATTTTTCTGAAATTTTTATGAACTAAGTCTCGCCGAACAGGAATTTTTTTCGCACAATGCTAGCGAGGAATAAGATATTCCTTAGAAAAATATTCCAGTTTATAAAGTATTTCATTTGCCGCTCGGGTCCCGGTGTCTGAACACGGGTTCCGGGCCGGGGATCGGAGAGAAGCCCCGAAAGAGTGCAAGTGAATTGCGCAGAAAAAGATAGCTGGGTCGAAGTTTCAGGGGCGGGAAGTATCAGCCCACAGGATAAATACAACAAACTGTCCGGGAGACATTTCGCATGTTCCAAAAAAGCAAGCTCAGTAGTTCAGTGGAAAGAACCGGGAGTACCTCTGTTCTGGGCCGTGCCGCTTCCCTGGCGGCGGGCACACTCTTTTCCGCGACCGTGATGGCGCAGCAGGTGGGGACCATCGGGGGGCAGGTGTCTCTCGACAGCGGCATCGACGCAGCCGATGTCACGGTCAAGGCCACCAGTGATGTCATGCCCCGCGCCCGCACCGCCACCACCGACGACGAGGGCGAGTTCAAGCTGCCGATGCTGGTTCCCGGTATCTACACCCTCACATTCACCGCGGAGGACGGCAGTTCCCGTACCGTGAAGGCGGAAGTGCTGCTGGACCAGATGACCATGGTGGATGTGAATCTGTCTCCGCAGGTTGCCGGGGGGATGGAAGAAGTGGTCGTGACCGGTGAGATCATCACCGCCGGTGGCAACTCCTCGCTGTCCGATGCCATCGGCGCGGACGTCCTCGAGGCCCTGCCGGTCGGCCAGGACTACCGGGATCTGATGAAACTGGCCCCCGGGGTCCAGTACAGCCAGAATGCCGTGCGCGGCGCCAGCGCCGGCGGCAGTGGCCAGGACAACGTCTACAAGTTCGACGGTGTCAACGTGACCCTGCCGATGTTCGGCACCCTGTCGGCGGAGCCCTCCACCCACGATGTGGAACAGTTTTCCGTTGAACGCGGCGGCGCGCGCGCGATCGGTTTCAACCGCGCCGGTGGCGTTACCGTGAACTCCAAGAGCAAGTCCGGTACCAATGAATTCAAAGGCCGCGTGGAGTACCGGGTCCAGCCGACGGGTTTGAGCGAGTCCCCCGACGATGGTGTCGATTCGGATGTCACCAGGAACTGGACGACCGCCAGTGCCGGCGGGCCGCTGATCGAAGACCAGCTGTTCTTCTACGGTTCCTACTACGGTCCCAGGGAAGACGGCGAGAGCAAGGAAACCGCCTACGGCCCGACCAAGGATTACACCAGCGAGCGCGACGAATACTACGGCAAACTGACCTATGCGCCGGTCGACGGCCTGTTGCTGAACGCCGCCTACCGCACCTCCGAGCGCGTGAACGAAGGCGCCTCCATCGGCGAGTTCGAGGCCGATTCCGTGTCCGTCGGCGAGGAATCCAGCCAGGATATTCTCACCCTGGATGGCTCCTGGATCGTCAATGACGATACCACCGTCAGCTTCCAGTACAGCGACTATGCGCTGGAGACGGCGGGTGTGCCGGATACCCGCCTGGGTTTCCAGCCGGTGATCGGCGACTCCCTGGATCTCGCCAACCTGGAGCAGATGGGCTACTTCAGTGTCCCCAACGTGGGGCCGGAAAACACGGCTGCCTACAATGACTTTGCGCAGCCGTTCGTGGATCAGTACGGCTATCTGGATGCGAACGGTAACCGCGTGGGCGATGGCGGTATCGGCGCCTACTTCCAGTCCAATATCCAGAACTTCTACCGCGAGAGCCTCGAGCTGGCCCTGGACCACAGCTTCGAGATCGGTGCCACCTCCCACGAGCTGCACATCGGCTACCAGTGGTCCGACGGCCGCGAAGAGCTGGCGCGCCTCTCCAACGGCTGGGGGGCGATCAGCGTGATCGAGGGTGCAGGTGCCGAAGACGCACCGGACGACGCCTGGTTCCGGGCCCGCACCGAGCAGATGAGCTTCGTCACCTCCGATGGCAGCACGGTGCCGCCGATCAAGTCCTCTACCGAGACACACAACCTCGAGATCAACGACTCCATCGCCTGGGGTGACTTTATCTTCGATGTGGGCTTCCTGATCAGTCAGGACACCCTCTACGGCCAGGGGCTGAAGGAAGACGGCAGCACGCTGTCCGGCTACGTGGCTGCGCCGGGCCACAAGTACGAGATGTACGAAGTGGACTGGAAGGATATGATCCAGCCGCGCCTGGGAGTCTCCTGGGCCTACAACGGTATCGATACCCTGTTTGCCAGCTTCGCCCAGTACAATCCGGCCGCCTCTTCACTGGCCCGCGCCGCTTCCTGGGACCGCAACAGCGCCGCCACCATCGAGGTATTTTTCGATGAAAACGGCGACTATATCAGCTCCTCGCCGCGCGCCGGTTCCTCGGGCAAGCTGTTTGCGGATAACCTGGACCCGCGCCGTGTCGACGAGCTGACGGTCGGTACCACCCGGGAATTCGACAACGGCATCAGCCTGCGCTCGCATATCCGCTACCGCGAGGGCTCCCATTTCTGGGAGGACACCTGGAACGGTTCGCGCGGGTACGGCTGCTACGGCCCGGAAGAGGAGCTGTGCGTGCCGGAGCATATCGCGAAGAAAGGGCTCTATATCGACGACCTGGACGCGATGCGGGAACAGATCGGCAGCGGTTCCAGCTATGTGATCGCCGAACTGGATGATGCCTACACCGAGTATCTGGAATTCAGTCTGCAGGCATCCTGGATGGGTGAGCGCACCTACCTGAATGCGTCCTACACCTACAGCGACTACACCGGCAATTTCGACCAGGACAACACCACTGCCACCAACGACGCCAATACCTTTATCGGCTCTTCCTACCTGGCCGACGGTATCGGCCGGCAGGTCTGGGACAACAAGGACGGTACGCTGCGCGGTGAGAAGCCGCACGTGCTGAAACTGTTCGGCCAGTACACCCTGGACTGGAACGCCAATGTCGGCGCCTTCCTGGTGTACCAGTCCGG
Source organism: Microbulbifer halophilus (assembly GCF_026183675.1). GTDB lineage: Bacteria > Pseudomonadota > Gammaproteobacteria > Pseudomonadales > Cellvibrionaceae > Microbulbifer > Microbulbifer halophilus. Next base: position 14,294 of record NZ_JAPIVK010000028.1, on the reverse strand, counting down.
CGAACCCTGGGAGACCTGGGACGGCGATCTCTACGGCTACATGGATCCCACTGACGGCACCAACCGCTACGCGGAAAAGGCCGGCAGCCGCCGCTCCGCGAGTCACTGGCAGATGGACCTGAACTACACCCAGAACTTCCAGGTGTACGGCGACTACACGCTGCAGTTGCGGGCGGATGTGTTCAACCTGTTCGATCGCCAGACGGGCTACAACATCAATCCGTATATCGACTCGGCAACCTACGGCGAGGCGCGCAGCCACTACGACCCGCGCCGTGTGCAGCTCTCCCTGGCCATGGATTTCTGAATCCGGCCCGGGAGCTCCCCCACCTCGGGGGAGCCCGCTGCAGACAGATGCCCCGGCCCCGTCGGGGCATTTTTTACGTGCTCAAGTTTCGGGGTTCGAAGCGGCACCCCGCCCCGGTCCCGGAACTGAACTCCGAAGCCTGAACCTACCCTCCCGCCACCCCACCCGTTAGAATCCCCTCAAAAGAAAAGGGGAGACCGACTTGCACAACTACTGGCTGATCGAGATTCTGCTCGCACTGGCGGCGACCCTGGTTGCCAACCAGTACTGGTATATCGCCCGCAGCCGCTGCCGGTCGCCGGCGCTGCTGGTGATGGCGGGCATGCTGTGCCTCGCGCCGGCGGCCGCCGCCGGCGCCTACCGCTACGGTATCGATCCCGGTATTACCGGGCTGCATCGCGCTCTGTCGCAGCTCTCCGGCTATCTCACTTTCCCGTTGGCGGGGCTGGCGCTGCTGTGGGCGCGCCTGGGACCGCGGTTGGGCCAGCGGTCGCGCTGGCCCGCCTATGCCCTTCTGGTACTGGTGATCGGTTCAGCACTTGCGGCGACAGCGAGTTCCCGGTTCTCGCCGGCGGCAGTGGCCGGTTTCTGCTCGACCCTGGGTCTCGCCCTGTGGTTGCTGGTGGCCCTGCTGGAGCTTTTTATGGCGAGATTCATGCAGCGTTACCAGGCCCTGCTTCTCGCTCTGGGTGCCGCGCTGGTGCTGCTCGCGGGGCTGGTGATAGGTACCGGCGCGACGACGCTGCTGGGACTGGCCCGCACCAACTGGTTCCACCTGTTGCTCGCCGCAGGCGCACTGTCTCTGTTGTGTGCACGACCGATTTTTACCAAAGGAGAAATGACAGGTGAGTGAATTACAGGCAAAGGACACTGTTCGACGCACCGACAGCGGTGAGCTTTACGGCAAGCCGGGCCTGGAACTGATACTGGTGGAGACGCCGCTGTGTCGCGCGGTGATCGCCGAGCAGGGCGCCCAGTTGCTGGAATTCCAGGCCGCCGACCGCGAACCGCTGCTGTGGCTGAGCCCCGCCGCCCGGTTTGTCGAGGGCAGGTCGGTGCGCGGTGGTATTCCGCTGTGCCTGCCCTGGTTCGGCATCAACCGCGCGGATCCGCACAAACCCAAGCACGGGCTGGTACGCACCCGGCCCTGGTCCCTTGCCGGCAGTGACCTGGAGGCGGATGGCGAGCTGGAACTGCGTTTCTCCTTCGATCACCCGGGCGACGAATTGTTCGAGGCGGCTTTCCACTGTGAAGTGGCGATGCGGTTGGGTCGCACGCTGACACTGAATCTGCGGCTGGAGAATCGCGGTCCCGGAGAAGCCGAGTACAGCTGGGCCTGGCACAGCTACTTCCCGGTGGAGAATGTACGCGAGATCGAAGTGCACGGCCTGGAAAACACCGGGTACCTGGACAATACCCGCCAGCTGCAGCGGGCGATACAGGGCGGGTCACTGACTTTTCCCGGCGAAGTGGATCGCGTGTTCGAAAATGCCGCTTCCCACCAGCGCATCGTCACCGACAGCCCGATCAGCCTCACCAGTGAAAACTGCAACAGTGTCGTCACCTGGAATCCGGGCGGGGAACTGGCCGCGGAAATGGCCGATGTGGGAGAGCACTACCGCGGTTTTGTCTGTGTGGAACACGGCAACGCCTTTGCCAACAGCTGGCGACTGGCCGCCGGCGAATCCGCGAAGGCGACGCTGTATCTGAGACGTTAGCGCGGATATCCCGATGAAAGATCCGGTCCGGCAGCCGGCGGAGCATTGGGGCCGGCACCATTCCCACCATCGACGATGCCAGATGTGCACTGGACCTGCCCGGGGCCCGCGGACCCGCACCGGCGGTCTTCCCCTTTGCATCGCCGCCGATCGGTGCCGGATACACAGCCGGCCTGGCCTGCCGGTTGCGTTGCTCTCGCGATCGCCTGTCCCGCCGATACCCCATTTCCTCCCGCTTGTGGGGCCGGATTGCATTCGGTAGAATAAAATATTCCAACAATTGTTGTTTATAGTAATGGATTATGGCTTGTGATGATTAGAAGCCTTCCTCGCCACCTCATCTACCCGCCGGTTCTCCTGGTGATCCTGCTGTCGGTTTCTGCCTGTTCGGGCGGAGGGGGCCCCGCCCCGCAGGAGCTGTCTCTGCGGGAAAAGGTCGCGCAGAAGATCATGCTGGATATTCGCTACTACTGCGACGACCGCGACGGGCCGCCGAACGGCGAATGCCGCCGACCGGTGACCGAACTGCCGCGGGATCTGCGCCAGCTGATCGCGGACACCGGTCTTGGCGGTGTGGTCCTGTTTGCCGACAACCTGGTCGACAGCGCGCAGATAGTGCGCCTGAATCGCGATCTGCAGGCGGCGGCCGCACAGTCGCGGCTGGGCACGCCGCTGCTGATCGCAGTGGACCAGGAGGGCGGGCGGGTAACCCGCCTGCCCCGCGCCGAGTCCGTCGCCTTTGCCGGCAATATGGCCATAGGCGCGACCTACCCGGATCACGGCGACCGCTATGCCCGCAGCACCGCGGCCGCCATGGCCCGGCAACTGAAGGTGCTGGGTTTCAACGTGAACTTCGCGCCGACCCTGGACGTGAACAGCAACCCGGACAATCCGGTGATCAATGTGCGCTCCTATTCCGAGGATCCGCAGGTGGTGGGGGAGCTGGGGGTGGCCAGTGTCGATGCCTTCCAGGCCGAGAAAATTGCCGCGACGGTCAAGCATTTTCCCGGGCATGGCGATACTTCCGTGGACAGCCACACCGGCCTGCCGCGGGTCGAGCGCAGCCGGGAAGCGGCCGGGGCCGTGGACCTGTTGCCCTTTGCGCGGGTATTTGCCGAAGCCGCGCCGGCGCTGACCATGACCGCCCATATCCAGTACCCGGCGCTGGATGACACCCGGGTACGCACTGCGGAAGGTGAGCAGATCCCGGCGCCGGCGACACTGTCGCGCGCCATCCTCACCGACCTGCTGCGCGGAGACTACGGTTACCGGGGCGTCGTCGCGACCGATGCGTTGGATATGGCGGGCATCAGCAATTACTTTTCGCCCACCGATGCGGTGGTGAAGACTTTTGCCGCCGGTGCGGATATCGCCGTGATGCCGATCAAGATCCGCTACCCGCACCAGTTGCGTAATCTCGAGGTCCTGATCGACCGTGTGGCGGAAGCGGTAGAGCGGGGCGAGCTTTCGGTGGCGGAGCTGGACACTTCCGCGGCGCGGATCGAAAAATTGAAACGGCAGTATGTCGACAGGGACTGGATCGCACGCGGCGCCCGGGACAATATCCGCCTCGCCGGCGAGACGATGGCGGATTCGCGCGATGCGGAACTCGCCGGTGCGCTGGCGGGCGCGGCGCTGAGCCCGATTTTCCCGGTAGAGCCCGGCACCCTGCCGGTGGTGGATCGCTCCACCGGGCGTATCCAGGTGCTCGCCCCCTCGGCGGAAGTCGGGCAGGCGTTCAGGCTGGCGCTGTCGCAGGTGACCGAATCGCCGGTCGAGATTCTGCATCCACGAAACGCTGCCGCGACGCTGGCCGATTCCAGCGCGGATGTGCTGCTGGTCGCCAGTATCGTGCCGCGGGAAAGCGCCGTGGAGCGCGGCGGTATGGACGACCTGGCCGGGCTTCGGCAGCGGCGGCTCGACAGCGACGCGCTCTACGAAATCTATCGCGACAGTCTGCGCCTCGCCCGCGAGCGGGGCCGCAAGACGGTATTCGTCAGCATGCGCTCGCCCTATGAGGCGGCGCAGTTCCGCGGCATGGCCGACCTGCAGATCGCCAGCTACGATTACAAGGCCTATATCGATAAGGATGGCGGCCTGCACGGCCCCATCTACGAGGCAATTGCCCGCGCCCTGACCAGTGCCGAACCGCCCCCGGGGATCCTGCCGGTCACCGTCGAGGCCGGAATACGGCGCGCGGGGCTGCCCTGACGCTCTGCTATATTTTCCACGGGCGGGTTTTCAGAGAGTTGCTTGTATGATTCGTCACTGCGCGAAAGTCATTCGTTCGGAAATTCGCGCGGGGCGGACCGGTGGCCCGACCTCCGGCCTGGCGGCCGGCTATGTGCAGGCCGGTGTCGCCATAGTGCCGGCCAGCCACGCGGACGACTTTGCCCGTTTCTGCGCCGCCAACCCCGCCAGCTGCCCGCTGTTGTACCGCTCGGAGCCGGGCCGGCCCCTGCTGGCGCCCGCGGGCGACGATATAGACGTTCGCAGCGACCTGCCGCGCTACAGGGTGTACCGGAAGAACCGGGACTGCGAGGAAGTCACCGATATCACCGGGCACTGGCGCGACGATCTGGTCACTTTCCTGCTGGGCTGCTCTTTCTCTTTTGAAGAGGCGCTGATTACCGCCGGGCTGGAGGTGCGGAATATCAGCACGGGAAAAAATATCCCCATCTACCGGACCGCCATCGCCTGCACGCCGTCCGGCCCCTTCAGCGCCAATCTGGCCGTGAGCATGCGCCCCTTCGGGGCGGATCAACTGAACCTGGTGCACAGCATTTCCGGCCGCTATCCGCTACTGCACGGCGAGCCGGTTTCGGCAGGCGATCCGCAACACCTGGGGATCGCGGATTTGCGCGAGCCGGATTTTGGCGATGCGGTCTCGATCGCGGAGGGTGAGGAGCCGGTCTTCTGGGCCTGCAGTGCTACCGCCTGCGAGGCCCTGCAGAATGCCGGCCTGGATTTCTGTGTGACGCACAGCCCGGGACATATGCTGGTGACGGACCGGCTGGCCAGCAAGATGGAAAATATCTCTGCCGGCACTGTACCTGCCTGGAACGACACCGCGGCTCGATAACCGGCGGTGAAGGCCCGCAGCCGCTGCCATTCGGGTTCTACAGCAGTGCCCGGTAAATGGCCGTTACCACGCTGCCGTATCTGCCGACCGAAAAGAGATCGCCGATAAACTTCCCCGTATTCCCACCGCTTTTGATCACCGGCGAATGTTTTTTGTTGGTCAGCAGCACGATGCCGAGATTGTTTTCGGGGTCGATGACGGTGAGTGTGCCCGTCCAGCCGGTATGTCCATAGGCGCCGGCGCTGGCATCGGGGCCGAACATCCACTGAATTCCTTCGTCGCCGTTCACCCGCCAGCCCAGGGCGTAGGTGGGGGCACTCGTCGAAGGAGCGGTGAAGCGATCGATGGTCTCGCGGTCGAACAGGCGCTGGTTGCCGTAGCCGCCGCCGTTCAGCATGACCTGCAGGAGCACGGCCAGGTCACCGGTGGTGGAGAAAAGGCCGGCGTGCCCGGAAACGCCGGCCATGGAATAAAAAGCTTTTTCGTCGTGAACCTGGCCGAGCAGGGTTTTGGTGCGGATATTGGGGAAAGTAACGGTGCCGCCGCGGCTGTTGCCCCGCAGTTCGGTCGCGGCAAAATCCGCGGGTTCGAAGCCTTTCTGCAGCGGGGTAAACAGGGTGTTTCCCAGGCCCAGCGGCTCGTACAGTGTCTGTTCCACATAGCGATCGAGCCGCTGGCCGGTGATCCGCTCCACGATCAGGCCCAGCAGCATATAGTCCACATCGCTGTAGACGTGCCGGGTGCCCGGCCGGTAGGCGAGAGGTGTTCTCGCTATCTGGCCGAGGGTTTTATCTCTGTCCTGCGAGTAAAGCTCCCCGGCAACCTCCGGGTTGTGGTACTGCGGATCCGCCATAAAGCCGGCGCTGTGGTGCAGGATATCGACGATACGCAGTGCGTCCTTGCCCTTGATCCTGTCGGATTCCGTATCCCGGAATTCGGGCAGGTATTCCCCGACCCCGGCCTGCAGGTCCAGCTTTCCTTCGCTGACCAGTTTCTGCAGGGCAAAGTTGGTCGCGTACATTTTTGTGTTTGAGGCGAGATCAAAGAGGGTGTCCGTCTCCATGGGGGAGAACTCTGTCAGCGGTGTGTCGCCGGAAAATTTCTGCCGGTAGCCGTAGCTTTCGCTTTTGACGATTTTTCCATCTTTTATGATGATCAGTGCGGCGCCCGGAAAGCCGGCGGCGATCTCGCGCTCAATCAACGCGTCGACCCGCTGCAGTCCCCGGGAGGAAAAACCGGCTTCCTCCGGCGAGCCGGCTGTGCTCAGCACCGGGTAGGGAACCGGTTTTTGCGCCTTGCCGGGCGCTGCGTCGGCCTGCGCCGTGGATACAAGCAGCGCGGAGGCGAGCAGGAGGCTGAGCGCTTGGCCGGCCATGTGCTTCATTGTTCTTTTCCCCGATACCGGTGTTTGCCCTGCGCCCCAACCACGCGTCATTCCGCCGGCTGCAGCTCCGCAATTACCCCGGTGTCAATATCGTCGTAGCTGCCCAGTTTATCCGGAAAATACTTTTCCAGCAGGGCCAGCAGGATGGCGCGGGTCTGGTTGTCGACCTCACCATCCACTTTCCAGGGCCTGAAATGATACTGGAAGGCGCGAGTGTAGAGACCGATATCCCCGTCGGTCGCGGTTTCCGGGTCGATGCCGTAGCCGTAGTCCGCGAGCCAGCGGGCAAAACGGAGGCGGATACTCTCGCGGTCACTGCTGGTGTTGCCGCGCAGGTTCTCCAGGTGGCGATTGACGGTATCGTCGTCATACCAGGCGCCGATACCGGCCGCCGCCAGTTGCTCCCAGGGAAATCGGGGGCCGGGATCCACCTTCCGGTAGGGTCGGATATCGGCGTGGGCCACCACCCGGGTGGGCGTGATCTCCGGATAGCGGGCGAGGATGTCCCGGGACAGCTCGATCACAAGCTCGATCTGCTCGCGGTCGAACTCGGGGAAAAAACACACTTCCTCGCCGGCTTTCTGCGCCACCATTTCCACCGGTGGGTGGCAGCGGCCCCGATTGACGATCTCGATACCGATGGACTGGTCGTTGACCTGGGTGCGGTCCTCCCATTCCCCCGGCCCCGCGTGCCAGGCGCGGCGGCTCTCGTCCACCAGCTGGTAGACGCGCAGATCGGGGTGGGGGTAGCTGGAGTCGCCGTGCTCGGGGACCAGGTAGTGGGAGCTGACCGGGTAGGAACTCGGTTGGGTCAGCACCTCCAGCGAGGAGGCAAAGTCGGAAGCGGTAAAGTGCATCACCAGAAAGCGCACCCGCTCGCTGGCGTTCTGTGACGGCACCGTCTCGACCCGAAAGTCGCCGCTGGCGGTGTTGTGGAAGCCGTTTCCGGCGCAGGCGCTGAGTGCCAGGCTGCAGGTCGCCGCGATCAGTGCCTGTTTCCCGCACGCCTTTATTCTGCTCTTGGGCATAGAGGTTCCTTCAGTCTGGTGGCCGGGTGAAACCCTGCGGCGATCGGAGGCCGGGTTCTTTTGCCCCGGCCGACCACCGTTTGGCAATCCTCGGCAATTATTTATTTCGTGACTTTCCTGCATATAAGGACAGACTGTATCTGCCGATGGCTGTTGGTGTTGATTTCCGCGCAGCCCGCTTTCGAATATTGTGCTGGAATCGACAATTAAACATAAAAAATTCTTGATCGTCCAGGGTATATGAAATAGTTTATTCCTGAGTAGGGGGTCTCTTTCAGCAGTGAATAATTCAATAACATTTGCGCGAGGGATAAGATGATCAAGCTAAGTCAGGCCATCCGATTGGCCAATCAATCACTCGTCAGCCTGGGTTCACTGGGTGCCCTGGCGGTCTTCTCTGCCGGGGCCGTGGCGCAGAGCAGTGGCGAGAGTCTGGAAGAAGTGAGCGTTGTCGGTATCCGCGCCAGCCTGGAGCAGAACATCGACATGAAGCGCGACGCGGATTCGGTGGTGGATGCGATTACCGCGGAGGATATTGGCAAGTTTCCGGATAAAAACGTCGCCGAGGCGCTGCAGCGTGTTCCGGGAGTCTCCATTTCCCGCGACTTTGGTGAGGGCGAGGATGTATCGATTCGCGGCACCGACTCGTCCCTCAACATGACGCTGTTGAACGGCCAGACGGTGGCGACTTCCCAGTGGAAGGTGTTGAGCGCGCTGTCCCGCGGATTCAACTACGCCATGTTGCCTTCCGACCTGATCTCCAGCGCGGAAGTCTACAAGACGCCGCAGGCGGATATCGACGAGGGCTCGGTGGGCGGCACCATCATCCTGCGCACCCGCAAACCCCTGGAGCTGGATTCCGGCACCGCCGGGGTAAGCCTGGAGAGCCAGTACAGCGATTTGCCCGAGCAGTGGGATCCGTCCGCCTCCGCCTTTGCCTCCTGGAAAAACGAAGCCGGCACTTTCGGCGTGCTGGGCGCGGTGGTTTCCCAGGATCGCACGGTTGAGCGCCACGGCTCGGAAGTGTTCGGGCCCGGAAGCTATACCGACAGCGCAACGGGCGAGGGTGTCGTGGTGCCCTGGGCGCTGGGTTCGGCTCTCTTCAAGCAAAAACGCGAGCGCCGCGGCGTGGACCTGAATCTGCAGTACGCGCCCAATGAGCAGTTCGATGCGACGCTGCATTACCTGGCTTCCGAGATGGGCGCCTCCAACAGTAACCAGAACTTCCTGCCGATAATCAGCAACGCGATCCAGGAAGGGGCCGTCGCTACCCAGACAGATGAGGATGGCATCGTCACCTCTGCCGAAATCGATGGCGGCATGGTGGAGCAAATGCATGTCGCCTATGACGTGATCTACCGCGACGGTTCCAGTATGGATACCGACGTGCTCGACCTGGATCTGAATTACGACCTGGGCTTCGCGCGACTGCATGGCCAGGTCGGCCGCACCACGTCTGAAGGCAGGGCCAACGACGACTTTTACGAATTCGTCAACCGCCCCAACGGTGACCGCGTCGACTGGACCTACACCAACGACGGCCACCCCAGCAGCAGTTTTGTCGACAGCGGCTGGATCACCGATCCCGCCGACGAACTGATGCTGAAGGGCTATTTCGAGTCCCGGATTGCCATGTACGACGAGGAGAGCTACGCCCAGGTGGATGCGGAGTTCGACCTGGAGTCGGGCCCCTTCAACCTGCTCAAGGTGGGCTACAAGCACCGCGACCGGGACACGGGTCAGGATCGGGTCCGGACTGAAGCGGCCAATCTCGGCGATGACGAGTACTTTGGCAGCGCCGGCGATTTCTGGAGCGGTGCGCTGGTCAGCGGCCTGCACGGGGAGACAGGCTTCGGGCCGAGCGCCTATTTTGATCCGGACCGCGACAAGCTGGATGAATACTTCAACGGCCTGCCGGACTGCGGGGCCGACACTACCGAATTGTGCTCCAGGCGCGACTTTACCTACTACCCGTCGATATTCGATATCAATGAGAACGTCGACGCGCTCTATGTGAAAGCGGATTTCGACGTGGAGGGTATCCGCGGTAACGTCGGCGTGCGCTATGTCACTACCGACACCACTTCCGGCGCCTGGAATTTCTCCGATGCGCAGGGCGCATTTGTACATGAAGTGATAAAGTCGGACTACAGTGACCTGCTGCCCAGCCTGAACCTGGCCTGGGACCTGAACGACGACGTGGTATTGCGTTTCGCCGCGGCCAAGGTGATCGCTCGCCCGAGCCCGAGCCAGCTTACCAGTTCGGTATCGACCACTCCGGAAAGTAGCAAGGGCTCCGGCGGCAACCCCTACCTGGATCCATACCGTGCGAGCCAGTTTGACTTCGGCGCCGAGTGGTATTTCACCGAGGGCGCCCTGGCTGCGGCCACGCTATTCAACAAGCGAATCAGCAACTTTATTTTCACCGAGATCCGCCCCGAAGTGGTGGCCATACCCGATGGCTCGATCGAAATCAACGAGATGTCGCGCCCGCAAAACGGCCCCAGTGTCGATCTGAACGGGGTGGAGACCCAACTGCAGTACAGCTTCGACAACGGTTTCGGTTTCGTGGGTAATTACACCTACACCGACGTGGGCGACGCCGAGACGGCGAGCGGCCCGGTAACCCTGCCGGGCAACAGTGAGCACATGGCCAACCTGAGCGGCTTCTATGAGAGCGAAATGTTCAGCGCACGCCTGGCCTACAACTATCGTTCCGAGTTCTTCAGCTCGAAAGCCAGTATCGGCGAGACCTTCCGCGATGAGCAGTCTTCCCTGGATGCGCAGCTGAGTTATTACGTGACCGACAGGTTGACCCTGCGCGCCGAGGCATTGAACCTGACCAATGAAACCGTGAGCAACACCTTCAAGCTGGATGGTGGTGGCACCATGCAGCTGGGCGAGTGGGAAAATGGTCGCCGTTTCTTCCTCGGGGCGAACTATAAGTTCTGACAGCCTTGTGAGTGGTTGGTAAACGGGGCAGTGCGATATCGGCTGTCCGAAAATTATCTCTCCCATCGTTATTGATACCGGCGCTATTGCGCCGGTTTTTTTAGGTCGATTATTCTTGGTTGTTTGGGTGTTTTGAATAATGTATTCTGCAGAAAATGCGATGACTGCCCGCTCGGGAGTTTGGTTAGACTGGTGGCGTGCTAAGCCATGATTGAAATGATGAAAAAAACAACAGTATTGGCAGGTTTCTTTTTTGCTGCGCTAATGGCCGCCTGCGCCGGGGCGGCGGAACCGCGGGAGCCGGGGGTGGGGGAATTCGTCACCGATGTGCCCGGTATCCGGGAGGAGATGTTTTCCGCCGATTTCTGGGTTCAGCGCCTTGAAAGCGACGGCCTGCGCATGACCGCCGAAGACATTTCTGCATTCAACACCGCCAACTTCACCCGCGGTGAATATCTCCACGACCTGGCCGAGCTTGGGGATCGCCTGAGTCGTGCGGAGGTTGTGGCGCTGCTGGACGGGGTCAGCCGGCCCGCCTCCTCGCCCCGCTACCATGCTGACGGCCGCCGGGTTTCGGCGGCGGATTACGCCGGGCTGGATGCCAGTGTGCAGCGCGACAGGATTCCCGCCGAGGTCGGGGTGCGTTGGGGGCTGGTGGTGCAGCGCGCGAGCATGCGCAGTTACCCTACGCGGGAGCGGATCTTCAAGCATCCGGGGGGCGGGGACCTGGACCGCCTGCAGGAGACCGGCGTCTTCCCCGGCCAGCGGGTTGCACTGTTGCACGAAAGCGCGGACGGAAACTGGTGGTTTGCGCTCAACTATCACTACGCCGCCTGGCTGCCCAAGTCCGCTGTGGCCGTCGGCGACAAAGATGCCATCGAGTCCTGGTTGGATCGGGGGCCGCGGCTTACGGTGACCGGCGCGCAGGAGCGTACCAATTACAATCCGGTAGATTCCCGCACTTCGGAACTGCTGCTGGAAATGGGCGTATCCCTGCCGCTGCTGGGGGCGGGGCAGGTGGGCCACGATGTGCACGGGCAGAATCCCTATGCCAGCCATATCGTGGAGCTGCCGGTGCGCGAAGCCGACGGGTCCCTGGCCTTCGAGCCGGCGCTTATCGCGCGCAGCCGGGATGTGCATATGGGGCATCTTCCCTATCGTCCGTCAGCGGTTCTGCAGCAGGCGTTCAAGTTCCTGGGGGAACGCTACGGTTGGGGACACGACTACAATGGCCGGGACTGCACCGGTTTTGTGGGCGAGGTGTTCAAGAGTTTCGGTGTGTTGATGCCGCGCAATTCCGGCCAGCAGGGGCACGGCAAGTTTGCACCGACCCGTTTTTTTGACGAGGGCGATAAAGAGGCCCGGCAGCGGGCACTGGCATCGCTGACAGTGGGGGACCTCCTCTATATTCCCGGCCATGTAATGATGTATATCGGCCGGGTGGACGGAGAGTCCTACGTTATCCACGATGTCACGGGCCTCAATTATTTCGACTCCGATAACAAATTCTACAGCGGTACACTTTCCGGCGTATCGGTGACGCCGCTGAGTCCGCTGATGCTCAATCGCGAAAAAAGTATCATCGATAGTATTTACGCAGTCAAAACCATCATCTGATCGGTACCGTTATGAAAATTGTCGACGTGAAGCTGGGCATGCTCAAAGTGCCCCTGATCACCCCCTTCAAGACAGCGCTCCGCACCGTGGAATATGTGGAAGATGTGGTGGTGATGCTCGAAACCGATACCGGCCACATCGGCTATGGCAACGCCCCGGCGACGGCGGTGATCACCGGCGATACACACGGTTCGGTGATCGAGGCAATTCGCACCGTTTTTACACCGCGACTGCTGAACCGCAGCGTCTCCGACCTGAATCGGCTGACGCGGGAAGTCAATGCGGCAATGATCAATAATACCAGCGCCAAAGCGGCGGTGGAGATCGCCCTGTATGATCTTTTTGCGCAAAGCTATAATGCGCCCCTCTACCGTATCCTGGGTGGTGGGGATAACAGCCTGACCACGGATATTACCGTCAGTGTCGACTATATCGACAAGATGGTGGCCGATGCCGAAAACGCCGTTGAGCGGGGCTTCGAGATCCTGAAGCTCAAGGTAGGCAAAGACATCGGCCTGGATATCGAGCGGATCAAGGCTGTTTATTCCGCGGTGAAGGGCCGCGCCCTGCTGCGGCTCGATGCCAACCAGGGCTGGAGACCCAAAGAGGCCGTGTTGGCCATCCGCAGTCTCGAGGATGCGGGCGTGATGCTGGAGCTGATCGAGCAGCCGGTCAAGGCGGCCGACCTCGAGGGAATGCGATATATCTCCGAACGGGTGAAAACACCGATCATGGCCGATGAGAGTATATTCGGTCCCCTGGAGGTAATGGAGGTGATCAGGCGCCGCGTAGCCGATATCATCAATATCAAGCTGATGAAGACCGGCGGTATATCCAGTGCCCTGAAAATCGCCGATATCGCCGGGCTCTACGATTTCGAGTGCATGGTCGGCTGTATGCTGGAAACCAGTATCGGCGTATCTGCCGCGGCGCATGTGGCCGCCGCCAAATCGCCGGTGGTTTCCAAGCTGGATCTGGATGTACCCTCTCTGTGCCAGTACGATCCGGTGGTCGGTGGCGCTACCTACAAGGATGCGGATATCATCCTGAATGAAACCCCGGGATTGGGGATCGAAAAAATAGAAGGGCTGCAGCTGTTGAAATAATACTCGGCTGCAGAATGGCCGGTGGGGCGGCAACAGATGACGTGCTTACTGAAAATGCGCGCGATGCGCGACCAGATGTCGGTTAATGAGCGAAAACTGGCCGACTTCATCATGGAAAATACCAAATTGTTGCGCGATTACTCGTCGCAGCAGCTCGCCGATGCGGTGGGGGTGAGCCAGTCCAGTGTGGTCAAGTTTTCCCAGAAACTGGGCTATAAGGGCTACCCGAGCCTCAAACTCGCCGTTTACGAGAGCTATGCCGGCGCATTGAACCAGTCTGCCCCGGAAGAGGGCTATACCCATCTCTCCCAGGCGGATACCCCCATCAGCCAGTTGGGGCAGAAAAAGCTCGAAGTCCTGGAAAATACCGTAAGCATCAATGAGCCTGAGCAGTTGCAGGCCGCGGTAGCCGCCATCCGTTCCGCGCGCTGTATCCAGGTGTCCGCCTGCAGTGGCTCGGCGGCGGTGGCCCAGTACCTCACCTACCAGCTGCTGGAGTTGGGAGCCTGGGCCGTATTCGATCAGGGTGGCGCCCTGCAGAAGAGCATGGCCGAATCCCTGCAGGGGGAGGATCTCCTGTGCATCATCTGTGATATGGGCGGCGAGGAGTCGCTGGTGGATATCGCCAACAACGCCCGCGAGCGGGGCGTCAAGGTGCTCAGCCTCACCCGCTACAACTACAATGCGGCCAGTATCCACGCGGATGTCAGTCTCTACGTGATGCCCGCGGAGGAAGAGCAGGCCATGCAGCGCCTGTTATTCCGCTCGGCGCAGTTGCATGTGATCGAAAGCTTGATTGGTGGTCTGCTGATCGCGGACCAGTGATTCCCGGCGCGGTTACCACTTTCCCTCCACTGCCGCGCCTCAGTCCTCTTCCACCAGTTGCCAGTCGAGCTGGTAGTCCCACTGGTCGAAATACAGTTTGCCGCCGCGCCACTCGACTTCTCCGTTGGGAACTCGCCTTCTCTAATCCCGGTGTCGGATCCCATCAGAACAGTTGTGTACTGGGTATCTCTATATCTTCTTTTGCGTGCTTTCTTATCGCTGGAAAGGGAGTAAGCGATCAATAAACCCCACCTAAAACCCAGCGCCTCTTCCGG
>NZ_JAPIVK010000027.1 GCF_026183675.1 Microbulbifer halophilus | reverse complement strand
CCAAAAACCACTGGTTTTTAAGAGTTTTTCTACAGCCTGAACGTTTGCGACAAGGGCTGGACGCCTCGGATTTCGAGCCGCAGGTGGAAGACCTGAGTTCGCATGACGCTCACCGCAAGCTGGCCGATGTCCTGGCCGATCAGCTCTCCGACTTGCTCGCATCGTGGCCGGCAGGTGACAACACCGACCACCTGCGGCAACAGGCCCGGCTGATCAACGAGCTTCTGGTTCACGCCCGGGATCGGCTATCGCAATCCAGGCAGGTCGACCCCGCTGACCTTTTGGAAGAACCCCCAAGGCGATTGGTTGCCCTCTCGGAACCGGGCCTCCAACCGGACATTCCCAAAATCGGTCTGTCACAACCCTGGCTCTTTACCGCCGGCAAGGACTCCCCGGCCCTGCTGCACGAACTGACGGCCGAACTGGCCAGCTGCAATCAGGTGGATATCCTGGTCAGCTTTATCACTGTTTCCGGCGTGCGCAAGATCATCGACGTGCTGCGCCGTATTACCGCGAGCGATGCCCTGGGTAACCATCAGGCCCGGATTCGTGTTCTCACTACCACCTACGTGGGTGCCACGGAACAGAAAGCGCTGGATACCCTGGCCGAGCTACCCAACTGTGAAGTCCGCGTCTCCCTGGATGGCCGCCGTACCCGGTTGCACGCCAAGGCCTGGCTGTTCGGCCGCGATTCCGGCTTTGGATCGGCCTATGTGGGCAGCGCCAACTTGTCCGGGGCCGCACTCATGGGGGGCCTGGAATGGACCGTCAAGTTTACCCAAAGCAGCCAGGCGGCCCTGTTCAATCGCGCAAGGGCACACTTCGAGTCCCTCTGGGAAGACGACGAGTTCCAGACCTACGATCCGGAGAATGCCAACCACCAGCAGGTCCTCCGGCAGGCGCTCGCCCGCGAGTCCGGAAAACCGGGCCCTATTGCCAACCCGACCTTTTTTGAGCTCCACCCCAAGCCGTTCCAGCAAGACATCCTCGAACAACTGGAAACCGAGCGGCTCCACCACCGGACCCGCAATCTGCTGGTTGCAGCCACCGGTACCGGCAAGACCGTCATGGCGGCTTTTGATTACCGGTCGCTTGCGAGGGCTGAAGGCGGTCGGCCGAGGTTGCTCTTCGTCGCGCATCGCATCGAGATACTGCAACAGGCCCTGGCTACCTACCGCCAGGTGCTGCGAGATCCGGGCTTCGGTGAACTGCTGTCCGGGTACCATACGCCCGATGGTTATCAGCATCTTTTTGCCACCATCCAGAGCCTGCACAGCCAGAACCTGGTCAACAAACTGGGGCACGGCTACTGGCGCGTGGTCGTCATTGACGAATGTCATCATATCGAAGCCCGGCAGTTCGAGCGCCTTGTTGCCGATATCAGGCCCACCGTTCTTCTCGGACTGACCGCCACGCCGGAGCGCAAGGATGGTCGGGACATCCTGCGTCATTTTAACAATCGTCCCGATGGTACGCCGGCTGTCCAGCTGCGCCTATGGCATGCGCTGGACCTCCAGCTGTTGGCACCATTTGAGTACTATGCCTGCGACGATAGCCAGGATTATCGCAGTGTCGACTGGTCGAAACCGGCCATGGAACAACAGCAGTTGGATAATCTGTTGACGGGCAATCATGCGCGCGCGGCCACCGTCATTAACAACTGGGAGCAGCTGGTGGGCGACGTCCATGAATGCCGTGCGCTCGCCTTCTGCGTCACCGTTGCCCATGCCGCGTTCATGACCGAGCAATTCAATCGGGCGAGTATCCCGGCCATGATGGTAACCGGTCAGACCGACGCGGAATCCCGTGAGAGCGCTCGACGTCGACTCGAAGCGCGCGATGTCAATGTGATCGTCACCGTCGATCTATACAACGAAGGCGTCGACCTGCCGTTTGTCGATACGCTCTTGCTACTGAGGCCCACGCAAAGTCCCACGGTCTTTCAGCAGCAAATCGGCCGGGGCCTGCGGTTGTTCGAAGGCAAGGAAAACTGCCTGATTCTGGATTTTGTGGGCCTGTTTCAGGAAAGTTTCCGTTTCGATGTGCTCTACCGGTCGATTACCGGCCTGTCTCGTCGAGAAATTCTCGATGGGGTCGAAAAGGGGTTCGGCAAGTTGCCATCCGGCTGCCACATTCAGTTACAGAAACAGACGCGCGAACAGGTGTTGAAAAGCCTGAAGACCGCTGTCAATCAAAACTGGCGACGCCTGAAAACAGAGCTGCGCACCTACACAGCATTGCACGGCACGGCTGAGTTAACCCTGGGCCATTTTATCCACGACCAGCAACTGGAACTGGCCGACATCTACACCCAGGGGACCGGCCAGAACCGCGGTTGGGTAAATCTGCAGCGGGCAACGGGCCTGCTGGAGCAGAGCCCGCCGGCGGAAGAAGAGAGCTATTTCAGCCGCCGCTTCAGCAGCCTGCTACACATCGACGACCTCGACCAACTGCAATTGCTGGAGAGTGTCGCCGAACGACCGCAAAGTTATAAAGTAGAGTCCAGGCAAGAGCGCCTTCGCCTGCAAATGCTGGCCTACCAAATCGACAGCCATGACCGCCAGACCGGGACCGTCGAGGCCTTTCTGCAACGCCTAGCGGCCGCACCAAACTGCTGCCGTGAGCTGGGCGAGCTTGCCAACTGCCTGGAAGCCAGCGCCCATACGCACTACCAGCCCTTGCCGGATTTCGAGGATACGCCCCTGAAGCTGCACAGCCGCTACAGCCGTCGCGAGATCCTGACGGCGGTCGGCTTTTTGACAGCAGCCCAGCGCAAAAGCTCACGGGAGGGCATGGTGCGCCTGTTTGACCGAAACACCGAGCTGATGTTTGTTACGCTCGACAAATCATCCGCCCGGCATGAAGGGGTGGCTTACGAAGACTATGCCATCAGTCCGGAGCTGTTCCACTGGCAAAGCCAGAACAGCGCCGGACCGGAGACAACTGCCGGGCGACGCTATATCGAAATGGGGGACGGACCGGACAAGCCATGGACCTTCCAGCTTTTCATACAGGAAACCAAGAACCATGCCTTCCGCGCCTGCGGCCCGGTTACCTTCGTCAGCTACCGGGGGGAGAAGCCCATGAGTATCACCTGGAAGCTGGTAAACCCGCTGCCCCCGAGGCTCTATGACGCCTTCAGTGTTTTGAGGGGGGAGTAATGTCATTCGGGGCTGCCTTTCGGGGCGGGGCAAGATCATGACGTCCGTTTATTTAGGCGATTATTGTGTCAATGCTTTGCTCTGGCTCCAATGTTCTCCCGGGCTACTGCGCGTTTGCGCATTTCTTCTCTTTCTGAATGAGGGAGCGCTTTTCTGTCTTTATTTATCATGCGATATATTGTACATCAATAAAAAAGTTATGCCGGGTGTGTTTTTGCCAGATTAGTAACCGGTGCAATAAAATGGACGCCCATCAAATGAACTGCATCTGACGACAAAGCCAGCGTAACGGGCCGGTTTGGGGTGCTAGCGGAAAATCGCTCCCGTTTAGGCGCTCGTCAGGCGATGTAGACTAGAATTCTAGTCCTAAGGCTATTGTCAGGCTTTGTCTCCATACCGACGCATAATTGAATCAGCCAAGTGAGTTCCCGCGCCGACCAATCTGGCTAGCACCCGAATCTGTTCCTTGCAATGTGAATCAGTGGAAGGCTCAGGATAGTTCATAGTGTGATCAATCTCTCCCCACACCTCTTCTAAAAGCGTCCTTATCTGTACTTCGCATGTAGCGTGACTTCTCGAATTTGGCCTCAAAACATAATGGATGCTCGTGTAATAACTCTCTTTTAGTTCACGCTTCAAGCCTAAGGATTCAAAATACTCGCCCGACTCAGGGTCCCAGGTATAAGCCTTGGGATCCTCGTATAAAGTGAACTCTTCGTCGTTGATTTTTTCCATGATTGCACGATGAATATATTCAAATTCTGAAATATGAAGATGAAGAACTCGTATTCCTGCTATGTCGGTTACTCGAGTAAAAACATTTTCACTATTGATTAGCCCCTTTCGCTCTTCTTCTGGTCGACTTTCGTCTTCGTTATTCTTGCGTTCTATTTTGTCAAGAAAATGATTGACATCTTTGATGCGATGGCGGACCGAATGAACATATTTAGACAAGCTTCGACTCTCAAAAAAGTTTTTGACATGTTTCTGGAATAATTCAAAACCCTCAATATTTTTTTTCATAGAGCTCAAGAATTTCTTTGTGCTTTGATAGCAGATCCTCCGTAGACATTAATCTTCCACCCCTTTGACACGATTCATAATCTCGTCTGCAAAAGCATGGTATGCACCCTGCTTTGCAGTATACATTCCACGATTCCCTGAGATCGTACTTCTGTCTTCAGGTTCGAGATTGGTCAGATCGGGAACATTCCACATTGGCGTTCGATACTTCTGGGCCATAGATGGCAATGTGTTATGCGAATGCATGACAGATGTTCCGCCTATAGGTCTTGATATGACCCCTTCTGCAAGGTGGGCATAGCACTCTTTAGGTATCTTATCTTCGATAACCTTTGGCAACCTGCTAGCGTATGCATAATGTGCAGTAGCTAAGTCATACTCATTTTGTCCCGTGTATCGGCGTGCATTATAAATTGTATATCCCAGTAGCTTTACAAAGTGGTCTGGAAATGCACTACGCTTTTTGTCAGATAAAAGACTGTACATTACATTAAACTGTGACCTCCATGTTTCTAATGCGAGGCCTATATTAGTGAGCCCAAAAGTGGAAAACATATCTGGCATACAAGGTACAAAGAAACCCGTGGACGTGGAAATAATAACGCGATTCATCATCCCTAAGCTTGGTGATGTATCAATTATTGCGACGTCATAACCATGTTTTTCACCAACATCCAAGCACAGGCGCCTGATTCCCGTTAAAAGCCGCAAGGCTTGTGGATCACCCATGAAGGCATCACTCCATGATTTAGCAAGCTTGTCTTCAAAAGTGTGAAGGCTTAGGCGACCAGGTATCAAGCCAAGGTTTGGTGCCGCGTTGTATACTTCACTAAGTTCGAAGGATTCGAAAACACCATCCTCAATTGGCTTTAAATGGCAATGCACCGATCTAGATTTCGAGAGAAATTCTGAAAAGCTACCTTGACTGTCATCCAGTGCAGCCTGAAAGTCCTCGATAAAAGGCTCTTCTTCTGTCCACAATTCTTCTAGCTCTTCCGAGGACATGCACTGCAAGGTAAGATTCGACTGAGGATCTAAATCTACCATTAGGGTTTTTACGCCCTTTTCAGCTAAAGCATGTGCTAAATGGAAACTAAGCGTCGATTTACCAACCCCGCCTTTATTATTAAACACTGATATTATCTTCAAAAGATACTCCCATGATTTTTATTTGGATTAATCTTAGTACTGCTATAATTATTTCGATAAATCTTCGGGACTAACGTTGTCAGCTGCAGTGGTTGGAGCGTTTTTAGAGCGAAGCGCGTTGTTTAAAGCGCCCGTCAGCCTAGCCTTGTTATAGGTAAAAGGGGCAAATCGTAACAGACCAGCATGCCGGTCCTGCTATTGATAACAAGCTGATAGCAAAGCTAATCCTCACCCTTGGAAACTTAACCAGAAGACCGGTTAACCCGGGCCGATGCGGTTCCGGGTATATCGCAGCTATCTGTTCAACAACCCCTTCACCGCCTGCGGCAAATCCGCCGGTAAAATCACATTCTTCGCATTGTCCGACTGCGAAAGCTCCGATAGTGCCGTAATATAACGCTCCCCCAAAAGATACATCACCGGCATCTCCTGTTCACCAATAGCGGCCGAAACTCGCTCGATAGCCTCACGGCTGGCATCTGCCAGCACCACCTGCGCCTTGGCATCGCGCTTGGAGGCCTCCAGGCGGCCGTCGGCTTCCAGAATCGCCGCCTGCTTCTCCCCTTCGGCGCGGGTCACGGTCGCGCGGCGCTGGCGTTCGGCCGCGGCCTGCTCTTCCATCGCCGTCTGCATGGTTTCGGACGGGTTGATATCCTGGATTTCGACGGTCTTCAGGTTGATGCCCCAGTCGGCGATATCGTCGGAGATACCCTCTTTCAGTTTTGCCTTGATCAGGTCACGGGAGGACAGTGCCGAGTCCAGTGACATCTCACCGACGATGGAGCGCAGGGCGGTCTGGATCAGGTTCTGGATGGCGATTTCGTAGCTCTCAACACCGTAGACGGCCTTCTCCGGCGAGACGATATTGATATAGGCCACGGCGTTGGCAATGATGGCGGCGTTGTCCTGGGTGATGACTTCCTGTGAGGGGATATCCAGTACTATGTCCTTGGTGGTTACCTTGTAGGGAACCTTGTCGACGTAGGGGATGATTACGTTCATGCCCGGTGTCAGCGTTTTGTGGTATTTACCCAGGCGCTGGACGATATGTTTGGAACCCTGGGGTACGATGCGTACGCCCATGGCGATGGTGACGACGATCAGTACTACCAGGGCCAGAATGACCGATAAACCTTCCACTGCTGTTTCCTTTTTCTAGTCTTATGCTCGATTGAATCGAGTTTTTTGGAGTTATGAGTAAGTGCCGTTAGTCACTGCGGGGTTGGCCGGAGTCCAGGGGCTTTGGGGGCTTTCTGGATTCCGGCGTTCGCCGGAATGACGATTGTTTGGGGCTCCTTGCTTCTTATAGGCGGGTGACTATCAAGGTATTGCCGGAGATATCGGTTACCTGCACCCGGTCGCCGATGGCGACTTCCTCGTTGCAGATAAACTGCCACTCCTCTTCGCCGAGTATCGGCGCGGGGAATTTGAGTCGGCCGCGCTTGCGGCCAGCGTTGGATTCCAGTGCGAGTCCCACCTGGCCGGTCAGGGCCTCGGCGGCCATGCCGGAGGTGGTGCGATCTTTCCATTGGGGGCGGATCAGCTTGTACCAGCCGATCACCAGTGCGATGGAGCTGCCGGCCCACAGCAGTAGCTGCAGTGCGATCGGCATGTCCACGACGATCAGCACGGCACCCATCAGCAGTGCGGCGATACCAAACCAGAAGAGAACGAATCCGGAAACGAAGATTTCTGCCGTCACCAGCAGCAGGCCGAGGACCAGCCAGTGCCAGTAGGCGATATGTGTGTTCAGCCATTCCAACATCTTGGCCATTTCTCCTTTTCTGAGCGCCATTGGGCGCCGATAATGCTGAAGCTATCACATTTTTCGGCGAATTTGAGGGGTCGGGAGGTCGGATCTGGCTGGTGAAGGAAGGTATCAGTCGTCGAAAGCGAATTTCTTGTCCACAAACAGCTTGCGGCTGAGCTTTTCTAGCTTCCGGCGCAATTCGCCGAGCCGCGCCTCAATGGCATCCAGCAGCGGAATCAGCTCACCTTCGAATGACTCCCCCTCAAGCACCAGCCGCCTGCGCAACAACTGCAGATCCCGCCAGTCCCCGAGCGCACTGGCCAGCTTCTTCAAAGGCTTGCGTCGGCCGCCCAGCGCCTCTGCATATTTATCTTCCAGCAGCCGCGTGTGATACCAGTGGTCCTTCACCCGCTTGCGGTATTCGTGAAATTGCTCCGGCGTCTCCTCTTCAAACGCCTTCTTCATGGCCTTGCGGGCCCGCTTGTAGCTGCGCCGGTAGCCCTTGCGGGCGTTGCGCCAGCGCAGGTGGTCCAGCGGCCAGTGGTCGATACGGGCGGCGCCCTGGTGCAGCAGTTCGGCGGCGGTCCGCAAGGCCGGTTCTTCGGTGCGCTGGATGCGGGATTCGAGGAAGCTCTGGATCTGGGGGAATTTGTCGTCGGGAGACAGCTTCTCCAGCGCATCGCGCAGGGAGACGGCGTCTCGGCTGGTAGACAGGGTGTTGGCGAGGGTGCGGTAGTGGGCGTTCTCGTAGCGGTAGAGGTCGCCGAGTTCGCCGCGCACCAGGCGCAGCAAGGCGCGCAGTTTCTTGCAGTGTTTGCGCGTTGCGTGCACGGCCTCTTCTTCCGGCAGCGCGGTCAGGTCTTCGGCGGCATCCGCCAGCTGTTGCCGGGCCGCCGTGCGCAGGGCGCGTCCGAGTGGGGTGTCGCTGTCCAGCCGATAGGCCATGGTGCTCTCGCCTCCGTTGTGCCTGTCTGCCTCCCTCTGAAGTTTAGTGAGCGGGCGGTGCCGCGGCGTGCCGGTCAATGTACAATGCTGCCCCTGAATTCAATAGAAAGCGGCTCAGCAGGCACACCATGAAGGATCGCAAGACCACCCACTTCGGCTATCAGGAAGTCCCAGTGGATGAGAAGGCCGGCCGCGTGGCGGATGTCTTCCACTCGGTGGCGGCGCGCTACGATGTGATGAACGACCTGATGTCCGGCGGCGTTCACCGCCTCTGGAAGCGGTTCACCATCGAGCTTTCCGGCGCCCGCCCGGGGCAGTCGATCCTGGATATTGCCGGCGGCACCGGCGATCTGACGGCGCGCTTTTCGCGCATCGTGGGGCCGGAGGGCCAGGTGGTGCTGGCGGATATCAACGAGTCGATGCTGAAAGTGGGCCGCGACCGGCTGCTGGACCGGGGCATCGCCGGCAATGTGGCGCCGGTGCAGGCGGATGCCCAGTACCTGCCCTTCCCGGACGAGACCTTTGATTGCATCACCATCGCCTTCGGCCTGCGCAATGTCACCGACAAGGACCTGGCGCTGCGCTCGATGCTGCGGGTGCTGAAGCCCGGCGGCCGCCTGCTGGTGCTGGAGTTTTCCAAGCCGGAGTCGAAGCTGCTGGAGAAGGTGTACGACCAGTACTCTTTCCGCCTGCTGCCGTTTATGGGCAAGCTGGTGGCGGACGACGCCGACAGCTACCGCTACCTGGCGGAGAGTATCCGTATGCATCCGGACCAGGAGACGCTGAAACAGATGATGACCGACGCCGGTTTTGTGGATTGCGAGTTCCACAATATGACCGGCGGTATCGTCGCACTGCACAAGGGCATCAAGCCCTGAGACAGGGCGGAACCGGAACGCCGGAGAGCTGAGGGCGGTTCCGGGAGCCGGAGCGGGGTATGTCTTTCCGGGACACGCCGTGAATCCATCCCTGGAGGCTTGTCTGCGAGGTCCCTCTCGCAGACAGTCCCGGAAAGACATACCCCGCTCCGGCTTGTGCCAGCATTAGGCACTTGTGACTCCGAAACTGAGTTAAGGACATAACTTTGGACCCGACCTTTCGCGCCGGCTTCGACGCCGCGCTGGAAACCGCGATCAACACCGCCCTGCAATACGACCCGGGCACCCGCGCGCGCCTGCAGAAGCTGGACGGCAAGGCCCTGGGCCTGGACCTGACGGCACCGAGCCTGCAGTTCTGCCTCTGTATCGAGGGTGACCAGGTGCGGGTGCGCCACCACTGGGAGGGTGAGGTCACCACCCGGCTGCGCGGTTCCGCCATCGCCTTTCTGCGCCTGATACGTGACGCTGACGCCACGCCGGCCGGGCTGGGCGTGACCATCTCCGGTTCCAGCGCGCTGCTGGCGGAGCTGCAGGCCATCATGCGCGATCTGGAGATCGACTGGGAGGAGCCACTGGCGAAGATCGTCGGCGATGTGCCGGCCCACGCCGTGGGCGAGACGCTGCGCTCGGCGGTCAGCTGGCTGCGCGGCAACCTGGAGCGGGCGCCGTCGGCGGCCGCGGAGGCGGTCAGCGAGGAGTGGCAGCTTACGCCGCCGAAGGCGCAGTTCGAGGCCTTCAGCGACGATCTGCAGGATCTGGTGCTGGCCACCGATCGCCTGGAGGCGCGGGTGCGGATTCTGCGCGAGCGATTCTCGCGTATGGAGGGCGAATAACCTTGCCCGTCGCACGCAGTTTTACCATCGCGCGGGTCTTCCTGCGCTACCGCCTCGACAGCCTGGTGCCCGCCGGGCGCCGCCCGCTGTGGCTGCGCGGTTTGATGTTGCCCCTGAAGATACTGCCGCAGCCGAAGGCGGGCCGCGGCGAGCGGCTGCGCCGCGCGCTGGAGGAACTGGGGCCAATCTTTGTGAAGTTCGGCCAGTTGCTGTCGACGCGCCCGGACCTGCTGCCGCCGGACATGGTCGAGGAACTGGATCGCCTGCAGGACAATGTGCCGCCCTTCCCCAGCGATGACTGTATCGCGCTGATCGAGGACGCGCTGGCCGCGCCGGTGGACGAGCTGTTCGCCGGGTTCGATCGCGAGCCGCTGGCCTCCGCCTCGGTGGCCCAGGTGCATACGGCGCGCCTGCACACTGGCGAGTCGGTGGTGGTGAAGGTGCTGCGCCCGGGTATCGATAAGGTCATCGAGCAGGATCTGCGCCTGCTGCAGGTGCTGGCCCGCTGGGTGGCGCGCCTGGTGCCGGACGGCCCGCGCCTGCGCCCGGTGGAGGTGGTGGAAGACTACCGCCACACCATCGAGGGCGAGCTGGACCTGGTGCGCGAGGGCGCCAACGCCAGCCAGCTGAGGCGCAACTTCGCCAACTCGCCGCTGCTGTATATCCCCGAGGTCTACTGGGACTTCACCCGCGAGAATGTGCTGGTGCTGGAGCGTATCGACGGCATCCCGGTCACGGACCTGGCGCAGCTCCGGGCCCAGGACACCGATATGAAACGGCTGGCCGAGCGGGGTGTGGAGATCTTCTTCAAGCAGGTATTCCAGCACAATTTTTTCCACGCCGACATGCACCCGGGCAATATCTTCGTCTCCCGCAGACACCCGCAGCGGCCGCAGTATATCGCCGTGGACACCGCCATCGTCGGCAGCCTGTCGCGGGAGGATCAGTACTACCTGGCCCGCAACCTGCTGGCGATGTTCCGCCGCGACTACCGCATGGTGGCGGAGTTGCATGTACAGAGCGGCTGGGTGCGCGCGGACACGCCGGTGAACACCTTCGAGGCGGCGATCCGCGCCGTGTGCGAGCCGATCTTCGAGAAACCGCTGGGGGAGATCTCCTTCGCGCGGGTGCTGATCAGCTTGTTCCAGACGGCTCGAAGGTTCGATATGGCGGTGCAGCCGCAACTGGTGCTGCTGCAGAAAACGTTGTTGAATATCGAGGGGCTGGGGCGGCAACTTTATCCACAACTGGATCTGTGGAAAACTGCCCATCCATTCCTGGAGGGATGGATGCGGGACCGCATCCACCCGAAGACGATTTTCGGTGAGATACAGCGCTATGGGCCCGAGTGGCTGGAGAAGTTTCCGCACCTGCCGCAGCTGGTGTATTCCTCGCTGGAGCAGTCGCGGGAGCTGGGTCCGCAACTGGAGCATATCGGCGAGCAACTGGCCGTCAGCCACCGCCGCGGCCGCCGCCAGTACCTGCGCCGCGCCGCCGGTGTCGCCCTGGTAGCGGGCACCGCCGCTGTGGCCGCCCCCGGCTGGCTGGCACAGTTGCCGCCCATCGGCTGGATCATGGGCATCGCCGCCCTGGCCCTGCTGCTGTGGCCGTAGGTCCCGGGACCGCGGAGCTCCAGCTCCGCATTGCCGGGCCGCAGGCCCGCTATTGGGCGGCACCCCAACCTACACTAGAGAGTCAGCAAGTCTTAAGGAGACACATTGACCCAAGCAGATTCCGACACCGCCCTGCTCGACGAAGTCGCCTGGAACAGCGACGGCCTGGTACCCGCCATCGCCCAGGACGCCAAGACCGGGCGCATACTGATGATGGCGTGGATGAACCGCGAGTCACTGGCGCTGACCATCGATGAAAAACGTGCCGTATACTGGTCGCGTTCCCGCGGTAAACTCTGGCGCAAGGGCGAGTCCTCCGGCCATGTGCAGCAGGTGCGGGAGATGCGCCTGGACTGCGACGGCGATACGGTACTGCTGCTGGTGGAGCAACTGGGCGGTATCGCCTGCCATACCGGCCGCACCAGCTGCTTCTACCGCGTGCTGGACGGCGGCGAATGGCGTACCAATCAGCCCGTGATCAAGGACCCGGAAACCATCTATGAGTGATCTGCTGCAGCAACTGGACGCGGTGCTGGAAAGCCGCAAACAAGACGCGGATGCCGAAGGCTCTCGTGCCGCTGAAGGCTCCTACGTGGCCAGCCTGCACCGCAAGGGCCTGAACAAGATCCTGGAAAAAGTCGGCGAGGAGGCCACCGAGGTGATCCTCGCCGCCAAGGATGTCGAGAGCGGCGGCGACCGGCAGGCAATGATCGCCGAGACCGCCGACCTCTGGTTCCATTCCCTGGTGATGCTTTCCCACCTGGGAGCGGACTCACAGGAGGTGCTGAACGAGCTGGGTCGCCGCTTCGGCCTCTCCGGCCTGGAAGAGAAAGCCTCTCGGACGCAAGATTAATGTAGGAGCCTGCTCGCAGGCGAAACCAATCTGGAGAAAACCATGGGATTCGGCGGAATTAGTATCTGGCAGTTGCTGATTGTTCTGGTCATCGTGTTGCTGCTGTTCGGCACCAAGCGCCTGAAAAATCTCGGCGGCGACCTGGGCGGCGCCATCAAGGGCTTCAAAAAGGCGATGAAGGACGAAGACAAAAACAAGGACAAGGACGAAGAAGAAGAGGAGGAGGAAAAGGACCCGGAGGGCCTGAAGCACGACGAGCCGGAGAAACCGCAGCAGGACCCGGCGAAGGAAAAGGACAAGGAACCCCGGGATAAATAACGCCAGGACAATCAACCAGAGTTACGCCCGTGTTTGATATCGGTTTCTTTGAGCTTCTGTTGGTCGGCATCGTCGGCCTGCTGGTCGTCGGGCCCGAGCGGCTGCCCGACGCCATACGCACCACGGCGCGCTGGTGGTCCGGTATCAAGCGCACCCTGAACAGTGCGCGCGACGAGCTGGAGCGGGAGGTCGGCGCCGACGACATTCGCCGCGAACTGCACAACGAGCGCATCATGCGCGAGCTGGAAGAGAGCCGCCGGGAAATGGAGCAGGCCTTCACCGACCCCGAATCGGAACCGGCCAGTGCCGCGCCGGCGGCGAAATCCCGCGATCCCAGGCACCCGTCGGACGACGCGGACGACTACCTGCCGGAGCAGGATGAAAACGCCGAGGACCTGGTGGATCCCGAGTATCCCGAACACTGGCACGACTACGGCGACCCGGAACTGGAAAAGAGCCACCCGGAGTACGCCAGGCACGCGACCGCCGAGGGAGGACCTTCGGTCGATGAAAATCCCCCGGCCGGGGACGCCTCCCCGGCCGATAGAGAGCCATCGCAGGAAAACAGCAAGCAGCCATGAGTGATCGCTCCGAACAGGCACAGGCCGAAGACAGCCAGCAGCCGTTTATCGATCACCTGGTCGAGCTGCGCGACCGCCTGCTGAAAACCCTGCTGGTGGTGGTGGCCATCTTTGCCTGCATGGTGCCCTTTGCCGCGGATATCTACGACTTCGTGGCCGAGCCGCTGCAGGCGCGATTGGTGGAAGGTGCCGGCATGATTGCCACCGAGGTCGCCTCCACCTTCCTGACCCCCTTCAAGACCACCTTCGTGCTCGCCTTCTTTATCGCCATTCCGGTGGTGCTCTACCAGGCCTGGGCCTTTATCGCCCCCGGCCTGTACAAGAACGAAAAGCGGTTGATGGCGCCGATTCTGGTCAGCAGCATACTGCTCTTCTACGCCGGCATGGCCTTCGCCTATTTCGTGGTCTTCCCGATCATATTCGAATTCTTTATCAGCTCGGCCCACGCCGATATCAAGGTGATGCCGGATATCCGCAGCTACCTGGATCTGGTCTTGAAGCTGTTTTTTGCCTTCGGCTTCGCCTTCGAGATTCCCATCGCCACACTGCTGCTGATCTGGAGCGGCGCCGTCGACGCCAAAACCCTGGCCAGCAAGCGCCCCTACGTGATCGTCGGCTGCTTCCTGTTCGGCATGCTGCTGACGCCGCCGGACGTGATTTCCCAGTCGCTGCTGGCACTGCCCATGTGGCTGCTGTTCGAGGTTGGGATCTTTTTCGGGCGCTGGATCAAATCCAGGGGCGGGGAAGAGCGCGTCTGAGAGAGGCGCCGGTTTACTCGCTCACACAGTCTTTCAGCAGCGTCTTCTCGCTTTCCCCGCCGATATCCTGCAGCGACAGTATTCCGCTGTCGCCCTTGGTGTGCCAGCGGTAGCCCGGCTGGCCCCTGTCGGCGACGTAGAGGGCGCCCGAGGCCGCCGGCTCCTGGTGCATGGGCACCAGCTTGCCGTCGTAGCTCAGGGTTGCCATCGACGGCCCGTCTTCGGGGGTCGCGTACTTGACCTCGAGCTGCTCGCCGTTTTCGCAGCGGTAGCTGTGTGTCTCGAAAGCGATATCCGACCCGTCGGCCTTGTGACTGCAGGCGGTCACAAGGCCGGCGCAGAGAATGCCGGCCAGCGCGAAACGAACCATAATCCCGTCCTGTATGCGTGAACCGTGGAGTTTCTTTGAGCTCCCCGGGCCGGAAAAATTCCACCGTGCCGCTCAGAATATAGCGGCTATGATGGAGAACACCGCAGCCGCCAGCGCCAGCAGGAACAGCTCCCGCTCGGCCCGCCACTGGGGCAGCAGGAGCAGCAGCGCCAGCGGCGGCAGAAAGAAGGCGGTGAAACCGAGCAACGTGTGCTGGCGGAAGCATACTGCCAGCAGGCGTACCCAGGCCACCGCCGCGAACACCAGCGCGAACACGGTGAGAACCGCGGCGACAGGGGCCATACCGGTACCCGTGGCGGCCTGTCCCATGACCTGCTCCATGAAAAGTCCCTTGGCGAAATGAATGATCTATTGACGAAAGTGTATAGCAGTGAGCGGCGGGCAATGGTGGTTCGCGGTGCGGGCATCCTGGTGCTGGGCGCGGCATTGGCACTGTTGTCGGCCTGTGAAACGGCGGGATATTACACCCAGGCGGTTAGCGGCCAGTTGCGGATTCTCGCCGCCCGCGAGCCCATCGACCGGGTCGCGGCGGCGCCAGCGAGCACGGACGGGCTGCGGGACCAGTTGCAGCTGGTGCAGTCGATCCGCGCCTATGCCGGCGGCGAGCTGCAGATGCCGGTGGGAGATGCCTACGGCACCTACGTCAAGCTCGACGGCAAATACCCGATCTGGAATGTGCTGGCGGCGCCGGAGTTCGAACTTGAGCCGAAGCGCTGGTGCTACCCGCTGATCGGCTGCGCCAGCTACCGGGGCTATTTCAGCAAGGCCGCGGCGCAATCCAAGGGAGAGGAACTGCTGGCGGAGGGCTACGATATCTACCTGGGGCCGGTGCCCGCCTACAGCACCCTGGGCTGGTTCGACGACCCGGTACTGTCGAGCTTCGTCAACTGGTCGCCGGAGCGGCTGGCCGGCCTGCTGTTCCACGAGTTGGCACACCGGCGCGTGTATATCTCCGGCGACACCCGCTTCAACGAGAGCTTCGCCACCGCCGTCTCGCAACTGGCGCTGCCGGCCTGGCGCCGCCGCTACGGCTACGACGGCGCCGCGGCGGACCGCGCCGCCCAGGCGCTGGCGATCAATCGGCTGATGCTGGCAACCCGCGAACAACTCGAGGCCATCTACGAAGCCGAACTGCCGGACAGCACCAAGCGCGCGCGCAAGGCGGCGACCCTGCAAAGGCTGCGCAGCTGCTACCGCCAGATGGCGGCCGACTGGCCCAACCCCGAGCGCTATAGCCACTATATCGACAAGACCAACAACGCCACCCTGGCGCTGGTGGCGGAATACCAATCGCAGGTGCCGGCCTTCAAACAGCTGTTCCGGGACAGCGGCGAAAGCTGGCCGGCCTTTTACGAAGCCACCGAGCGGCTGGGTGAACTGGACGAGGAAAAGCGCAAGGCGCGGCTGAAACAGCTTTCGGCGCGCTACCGGGAGGCCGACACTCAGGTTGCCAATGCTCAGGTCCCCGGCCCGTCGTTTAGCAGCGACACCTGCATGTCGGTGGGCATGTGATCCAGCCTTTTTTGCGAAGCTGTATTTTTTTATTCGCGGGAGATATTAGTCGTCTCAAAATTGTTTTGACCAAAGTCCCCCCTCCGGGCCGTCATCCCGGTACCGGATCAAGTCCGGCATGACAAAACGATCCGGGATCCAGCGGAGGTGCCCCGTCGGCCTGGATTCCGGAACAAGTCCGGAATGACGATCGCATGGAGCGAATACAGGACTCGCCCGCTGTTAAAGGAACCTGGACAACTGTTAATACAATTATGAGACCCTTAATAAGTCGAGTGGGTGCTAGCTCGACAAAGCTGGCGCTGTCGAAGGTGTGCACCACCTTGTCCAGGTGTTTATACCAAAGAGTCAGGAGTTCCGTATTGGGAAGGTTGCCGGTGGAAATCAGCGCGGCAATTGCGCGTCGATCAGAAATTTCATGCCGCCAGGTCTTCCTGGCGGCTGACTCTGGAAAGTCTGGCGGCATAAGCCAGCGCAGCGCGAATATCGTCTGTTTCCAGATCCGGGTAGTCTTCCAGGATCTCTTCCGTCGACATGCCGGCACTGAGCCATTCCAGAATATTGGCGACCGGATACCGCATGCCCCTTATTACCGGCTTGCCGTGGCAGATGTCGGGATCGATAGTGATACGTGAGAGGAGTTCAGCCATGGTGCATCTCCAGCAGTTCAGTTCTGCAGTACAAAAGTTGAGCGCTCAGGTCTCCAGCAAAAAGGTCACCGGCCCGTCGTTCAGCAGCGACACCTGCATGTCGGCGGCGAACACGCCGCTGGCCACCGGCGAGAACTGATCCCGCGCCTGTGCGACGAAGTAGTCATACAGTTGTTCTGCCTGTTGCGGCGTGGCGCCGCGGCTGAAGCTGGGCCGCAGACCGCGGGCCGTCTCCGCCACCAGCGTGAACTGGCTCACCACCAGCAGGCCGCCGCCGGCCTGCTGCACATTCAGGTTCATGCGCCCCCGGTCGTCGCCGAAGATGCGGTAGTTGAGCACCTTGTGCAGCAACTTGTCCGCGCTGTCGCGGTCGTCGCCGTCCTCCACGCCGAGCAGCAGCAGGATACCGCCATCGATGGCGCCAACCGACTCGCCGTTCACATCCACCCGCGCGTGGCTTACCCGCTGGATCAGACCCTTCATCTCAATACCGCCTGTTGTGGAACTGTCAAAAGAAATGCCATAGATTAGCCGAGACGCCAGACTCGGAAAAGCCGCCCTCTACCGCATGCGGGAGAGGGCGGCCGGATCGAAGCCCCGAATCTGGAAACCGATAAAACAGATAAGAAACAACCCCGATGCACGCATTCATAACCGGCGGCACCGGCTTTCTCGGTGCCAACCTGATAGAACAACTGATCGCCGACGGCTGGCGCGTCACCGCCATGCACCGCCCCGGATCGGCTGTCGCCCGCCTGCGCGAACTGGGCGCCGAGCCGGTCGAGGCCTCGCTGGGGGATATCGAATCCCTGCGCCGGGTTCTGCCGGAAAAGGTGGAGGCGGTGTTTCACGTTGCCGGCAATACCAGTATGTGGCGCGGCGGCGATGCCCGGCAGTGGCGGGACAATGTGGAGGGCTCGGCCAATATCGCGCGGGTGGCGCGGGAGAGGAAGGCCGGGCGCCTGATCGTTACCAGCTCCATTTCCGCCTACGGCTATCGGCACGCGAGTATCGACGAGTCGAGCCCGCAGCTGGCGGACGACCCGCGCTATGGCTACCTCTACACCAAGAAGCGCGCGGAACTGTCGGTGCGCGCGGAAATCGAGCGCGGCCTGGATGCGGTTTTCCTGAACCCCTGCGCCATCGTGGGCAAATACGATACCGCCAGCTGGGCGCAGACCTTTTTCCTGATCGACAAAAACCGGCTACCGGGTGTGCCGCCGGGCCGGGGCTCTTTCTGCCACGCCGGCGCCGTGGCGCGGGCGCATATCGATGCCTGGCACCGCGGCCGCTGCGGGGAGAACTATATTCTCGCCGGTATCGACGCGAGCTTTCTCGATTTTTTCGGCAGGATTGCCGCCATGCTGGGCAAGCCGGTGCCGCAGCGGACCACTCCCGCCTTTGTAATCCATACCGTCGGCTGGCTGTCGGACCTGTGGTCGCGTTTCAGCGGCCGCGAACCGAAAATCACCCCGCAGAAAGCCGCACTGATCAGTCGCCGCGTGGTCGCGAGCAGTGCCAAAGCCGAGCGTGAACTCGGCTATCGCAGCGATGTCGATCTGGATACCATGTTGCGCGAATGCCGCGACTGGCTGGTGGAACAGGGTTTACTTACGATCGATCGCAAAGAGGTCAATACATGAATCGCAGCAATATTATTTTTATCCTGATGGCGACCTTGCTGGTCTTGCAACTGGTCCAGCACTATTTCCTCACCGGCGGCTAGTGGGCTCCATCGCTAGGCATTGATGAGTATACTGGGCTTTGCCCATCATCCTGCAGGGAATCCATTCTCGTGAAAGAAAAACGCTGCAACTGGTGCCTGTCCACCCCGCTCTACCAAAAATACCACGATCGGGAGTGGGGTCGCCCGACCACCGACGACCCTACCCTGTTTGAGTTCCTGCTGCTCGAAGGCGCCCAGGCCGGCCTCTCATGGATCACGGTACTGAACAAGCGCGAACATTACCGCAAGGTATTCGACGGCTTCGACGCGGAGAAAATCGCCCGCTATACGCCGAAGAAAATCGAGCGGCTGCTGGGAGACCCGGGTATTATCCGCAATCGCCTGAAGGTGAACTCGGCAGTAAAAAATGCCCGCGCCTACCTCGCCCTGCGCGACGGAGGCACCAGTCTGTCGGGGCTCCTCTGGCAGTTCACCGACGGTCGCGTCATCGACAACCGGCGCCGCAACCTGGAGTCGGTACCGGCGACCACAACAGAGTCGGATGCGATGAGCAGGGCCCTGAAAAAGGCCGGCTTCAACTTCGTCGGCTCCACTATCATGTACGCGTTCATGCAGGCCTCCGGCATGGTCAACGACCACCTGGTCCGCTGCCCGGCGTACCGGGAGTGTATCGACGCGGCAAAGGCAAAAAACTTGCTGTAAAGCGCTGAACCCATTGCCGCATTGCCTTATGCTGCGGCGAACAGCCAACTGAGGAGGTGTACATCGCATGGATTTCAATGCACTGATCGAAGAGTACTGGCCGCTGTTGATCGCCGGCCTGCTGAAACTGGGCGCCGCGATACTGGTTCTGATCGCGACGGCCCTGGCCGCCAAACTGACCCGGCGCGGTGTGCACCGCCTGTCCACCAAGCTGGACGAGACACTGATTCCGGTGCTGAGTAATATCGCCGTCTGGGCCGTGTATGCCGTGGGCGGCTTGGTCATCCTGGATATGTTCGGCGTCAACACCACCAGCCTGATTGCACTGCTCGGCGCCGCCGGCCTGGCGATCGGCCTGGCGCTGAAGGACACACTGGCGAATATCGCCGCCGGCTTTATCCTGCTGGGGCTGCGCCCCTTTCGCGTCGGCGAAACCATCCAGTTTGGCGACACCCTCGGCACCGTGCGGCAGGTGGGGCTCTTCATCACGGAGCTGGACACCGTCGACGGCCTGCGCGTCTCCGCGCCCAACGGTGCCATCTGGGGCGAGACCCTGATCAATTTCAGCCGCAACAACACCCGCCGTATCGAGATCGTCGCCAGCATCGCCTACGGCGACAATATCGAAACGGGGATGAACGTACTGCGCCAACTGGTGGCCGCCGAGGAGCGCATTCTCGAGGATCCGGAGCCCGCCTACGCCGTGCGCGCGCTGGCGGACAGCTCGGTCAATCTGCACCTGCGGGCCTGGACCACCACCGCGGATTACTGGGATGTCTACTGGGACCTGATGGAAAAGCTCAAGCCGGCGCTGGAAGCCGAGGGGCTGAATATCCCCTTTCCGCAGCGGGAGCTGCATATCATCGAACAGGCCGCAGAGCGGCCCCGCGAGCAGCCGGTACACGAATAACCAGCCCGGGGTTGATCCCGCCATCCTGTCGGCTCGGCGCAAGCGCGCCGGGTCCGCCTTCCTCCCAATCGACTATTGTGCCAATTCATGCCAAAGTAGCGAGCGATTTTTTGTATAAAAATTGACCGAGGCACAATAAATGCGAATCCGACCGCAACACGCACTGATCCCCAGCCTGCTGTCCCTGGCCATCCTGGGCGGATGCCAGACCGATGTCAGCAAGCTCAGCGTCAACAAGCTGCAGGCCCAGGACAGCACCACCACCGAAGGCGAACAGGCGACGGCCCAACAGAGCGAGACCCAGCGCCTGAACAAGTGGTTCGACGCGCGCTACGAAGAACAGCTCAAGTTCAGCCCCATGCGCCTCAGCCAGCTGGGCCGCAAGGAACTCTACGACCAGATCGACGATATGAGCGAGGCCGCCCAGGCCCGCCAGCTGGCCTGGCGCAAGCAGACCGTCGAGGAGCTGAAGAAGAATTTCGACTACGACAAGCTGACCACCGCCGGCAAGGAATCCTACGACCTGTGGATGTTCCAGTACCAGCAGGAGAAGGCCGACCAGGCGTTTCTGCGCCACGGCTACTTCAGCGGCGAACTGGGCGGCCCGGAATCGCGGCTCCCCACTTTCCTGATCAACTTCCACAAGGTGGACACGCTCGACGATATGCGCGCGTATATCGCGCGTATCGGCGGTGTCAGCCGCGCTGTGGACCAGCTTCTCGAGCGCGCCAGACTGGCGGCGAAGGAGGGCGTCCGCCCGCCCCGTTTCGCCTATGACCTGGCCATCGAACGGGCGCAGAAGGTCATCAGCGGCCAGCCCTTCGGGGGCGAGGAAGCCTCCCCGCTGCTGGCCGACGCCGACGGCAAGATCGAGGCACTGCTGAAAGACGACAAGATCGACAGCGACACCGCCGGCGAACTCAAGACGCAGGTGCGCGAGAGCCTGAAAGACCAATTCAAGCCGGCCTTCGACGCCTATATCGCCTGGATTAACGCCGATATGGGCAATGCCGACGAAGAGCCCCACGGCGTGGGCAGCCTGCCGAATGGTGAGGCCTACTACAACAACCGCCTGGCCCACTACACCACCACCGATCTGACCGCCGACCAGGTGCATCGGATCGGCCTCGACGAAGTGGCGCGCATCCGCAAGGAAATGCTGGCGATCAAGGACCGGGTGGGTTTCGACGGCAGCCTGCAGGAATTCTTCAAATTCATCCGCGACGATGAGCAGTTCTACTACCCGAACACCGACGAAGGCCGCGAGGGCTACCTGGGTGATACCCGCGCCTTCCTCGACCAGATCCGCAGCAAACTGCCGGACTACTTCGGCATCCTGCCCAAGGCGAAACTGGAAGTGAAGCGGGTCGAGCCCTTCCGCGAAGTGGACGGCGGCGCCCAGCACTATTTCCCGGGCACGCCCGACGGCAAGCGCCCCGGTGTCTACTATGTGCACATGTCCGATATGAGCGCCTACTCGAAAAACGATATGGAAACCACGGCCTACCACGAGGGTCTGCCGGGCCACCATATGCAGATTTCGATCGCGCAGGAGCTCGAAGGTATTCCCCAGTTCCGCACCCAGGCCTTCTTCACCGCCTATATCGAGGGCTGGGCACTGTACTCGGAAAAGCTGTCCAGCGAGATGGGTCAGTTTGAGGATCCTTACAAGGACTTCGGCCGCCTGACCGCGGAAATGTGGCGGGCCATCCGCCTGGTGGTGGATACGGGCCTGCACGCCAAGGGTTGGAGCCAGCAGCAGGCGGAGGAGTTTTTCCTGGAGAATTCCGCCGTGCCGGAGAGCGCCGTGCGCTCCGAGGTGCGCCGCTACCTGACCCTGCCGGGCCAGGCCACCTCCTACAAGATCGGTATGCTGAAAATCTTCGAACTGCGCGAGAAGGCCAAACAGCAACTCGGTGACCAGTTCGATATCCGCGGTTTCCACGACACGGTACTCGGCGGCGGCGCCCTGCCACTGCCGATGCTGGAAGCGCGCGTGAACCGCTGGATCGAGGAAGTCCAGAGCGCCTAGCGTTGCACCGCGGCGGTCCCCGGGGCCGCCGCTTCCCCCTCCCTGTCACCACCGAATCCCTGTTCCACCCGCCGATACTGGATCGCCCCGGTGAAACCGTTATCATGCCGGTTGCGCCCGTGTTTTCCCGAGGTGCCTCGATCCCCCGAAGCTCGCATAACAAGAGGAATAATAAATGGAGACCGATATCTACCGGGCCCCCGAGGCGGAATTGCAGGAAAGCGGGGCCGAGATCGACCACGAATTCTATGTCGTATCGAAAAACAAGTTCCTGCTTTTGATGGTCGGAACCTTTGGCTTTTACGAGATCTACTGGTTCTACAGAAACTGGAAACTCTACCAGAAGCGCCACGGTGTCAGCATGTTGCCGGTGATGCGCGCTATTTTCTCCGTGTTCTTCGCGTATTCACTGTTTCGCAAGCTGGAAGACAGCAATGCCGAAATGGACCGGGAGTCCACCTGGAGTCCGGGGTGGATGGCCACGATTTACGTGACGCTCACCATAGTCGCCTCCATTACCGATCGCATTTCGACGAGTATGACCGAATACACGGTACTGGATGTTGTCAGCATCGTGACATTGCCGGTCATCGTGTGGATTCTGTACAGGGCTCAGCGTGTGATCAATATCGTCTGTGAGGACCCGGACGGCGAAAGCAATGCGCAAATCACTCCGGCCAACTGCTTCTGGCTGGTGATCGGCCTGCTGCTCTGGAGCCTGATAGCGATCGGCTTTTACGAAGGCTTTGTCGGCCTTCCCGTATAGGTTTCTCTTCCCCTTGCGGGCGGGGAGACCTGATAATCGGAAACCATTGAGGCGCGGTAGCCTCCGTGCCTATCCAGTCTGTCTCATACGGAGAGTAACAATCGATGTTCAGTTACAGCGTGGAACCGCGCTTCAGCGAAACCGACGCCCTCGGCCATATCAACAACACCGTGATACCGCAGTGGTTCGAACAGGGCCGCCTGCCGATTTTTCATATCTTCAATCCCGACCTGTCGCTGGTGGAATGGAACCTGATCCTGAAAAAAATGGATGTGGATTTCATCGCGCAGATTTTCCTGTTTTCGCCAGTTGAGATCCGCACTGCGATCAAGTCGATCGGCAACACCTCGCTGACCATCCACCAGGAGGTATGGCAGAAAGATGAGCTGGTCGCCCGTGGCGACTGCGTGATGGTGCACTTCGATTACGAAAACCAGGCCAAGGCGCCGATCCCGCGCGAAGTGCGCGAACAACTGGAGAGGCACCTGCTGGAGGACGAAACGTAGTGTGCGCCGCGCGCACCGGCGAGGATCTGACAGCGGCAACTGGTCGCCGATCGCCTTTACACTGGCCGCATACCAATCTGTTGGAGGAAATAACCATGACTGTATTTCAGTCTTGTCGCCGCTGGCTGGCGGCCCTGCTGATCGGCGCCGCCGCTGTTTCGGCCGGCGCCTCGGAAGTGGTGGAAGAGCACATCGACAGCCGCGAACACGACTTTCGCATCGTAAAACTCGCTTCCGGCCTGCACCACCCCTGGGCGGTGGCACAGTTGCCGGACGGGCGCTTTCTGGTCAGCGAGCGCCGCGGGCGTGTCGCACTGGTCGATGGCGGTCGGGTTCAGTACCTGGACGGCGCGCCGGAAGTCTCGGCGGTCGGTCAGGGCGGCCTGCTGGACCTGGTGTTGCACCCGCAATACGGCGACGGCGAGCACGACTGGATCTACCTGACCTACGCCAGGGCCGGTGACGGCGGCGACGCCACCGCCATGGGCCGGGCGAAGCTGCAGGGCAATGCGCTGGTGGATTTCGAGGAACTGTTCGTGCAGGACCGCTTCTCCCAGCCCGGCCGCCACTACGGATCGCGCCTCGCCTGGCGTCAAGACGGCAGCCTGATGATGACTGTCGGCGAGCGCGGTGTGGAGCGCATGCGCGCCCAGGATACCGGCGATCACGCCGGCAGCGTGCTGCACCTGACCGAGACCGGCGCGGCCGCGCCGGGCAACCCCTTTGCCGGCGACGAGAAGGGCCTCGACGAGATCTACAGCTACGGCAACCGCAATATCCAGGGCCTGGTAGTGGATGCCGACGACCGCATCTGGGCCAGCGAACACGCCGCGCGCGGTGGCGACGAGCTGAACCTGATCCGGCCCGGCGTGAACTACGGCTGGCCGCTGGCCACCCGCAGCAAGGAATACAGCAGCGAGGACCCGATCGGAGACGAGTCCAGGTCCGGTACACGCGACGCGGTGTTCTACTACCCGGGCCGCTTCGCGCCCTCGGGCCTGGCGCAGGCGGACAGCGAACGGTTTCCCGCCTGGCAGGGCAACCTGCTGGCCGGCGGCCTGCTCAGCGAAAAACTGCTGCGCCTGGTCATCCGCGCCGGCGAGGTGGTCGGCAGCGAGACACTGCTCGACGGCGAGCTGGGCCGCATCCGCGATGTGCACCAGGCCGCGGACGGCTATGTCTATCTGCTCAATGACGCCGGCGACGCGGGTCTCTACCGCCTGGAACCGGTGGAAAGCCCCTGATCGGAGAAAAAAGCATGCGTAAACTGAAACTGTTTGGCTGGCTGTGCGCATTGATGCTGTGTACCGGCGCAGCGCTGGCCGAGGCGGTGCCCACGGATATCGTTGTGCGGGCCAAGGCGAAGGATGCCAAGTTTATCGGCACCTCCATCGGCGGCGCCCTGGTACGCATCCGCGAGGCGGATAGCGGGCGCATTCTCGCTGAGGGGCCCACCCGCGGCAGCACCGGCAATACCGAACGGATCATGAAAAAGCCGCAGGGGCGTCATGACTCCATCACCGAGGGGGCGGCGTCTTACACGGCCACACTGGATATCAGCGAGCCGGTTTTCCTGACCGTGGAGGTGCTGGCGCCCTACATCAAGAAGCAGGCGCGGGTGCTGGCGCAGACCCAGACCTGGCTGGTGCCGGGCAAACCCATCGACGGCGACGGCCTGATCCTGGAGATTCCCGGTTTCGTGGTGGATGTCCTGAGCCCCCAGACTCACCGCTACGCGACGCTCGACGAGAGCCCGTTCGAGATCCGCGCCAACGTGGTGATGATGTGCGGCTGTCCGCTGACCGACGGCGGTCTCTGGGACGGCAGTGCGATCGAGGTGGCGGCGCTGGTGCAGAAAGACGGCGAGACCTTCGACACCGTTACACTGGAAATGCAGGACGAGGCCAATACCTTCAGTGCGCCCCTGTCGGTGAAAACCCCCGGCGTCTATGAACTGCTGGTCTACGCCCACGATCCGAAAACGGGCAACACCGGCGTGGACCGGGTCAGCTTTGTCGTTCGCTAGTGACCCCCCCTTGACTAAAAATCCTTAACAGGGTGGAATAGCGCACCGGTTACGGCCGGTGTCTATCCCGGTTGCCCTGCGCAACCTGTCCCCGGTGACCCGGTCACCGCCCATACTGCGGCTCCATTTTCCCGAGCCCGCATCTCGCAGCAAAAAGTACTTCCATTCCCGGCCTTTGCGCAATGCGCAGCGAAGTGCTGACGGCTGCCGAAAAAAGATTCTGCAAAGGAGGACCAATGACTATGACAGATGATCTGTACCCTTCCCGCGTGGGCGGTGGGGAACAAATCATCCCCAGGCTGGACCCGGTGATTCACGGCCCTGCGCCGTCGGGAGAATCGCCACTGGATCGGGACCAGCTCGACTGCTACGAACAAAACGGCTATCTGGTATTCCCGGACTTACTGCCGGAACTGGTGGAGCCGTTGCAGGCAGATATACAGCGGTTGCGCACCGAACTGCGGGGCCGCGAGGAGCTGGTACGCGAGCCCCAGGGCGACGGCCTGCGCACCATTTTCAATCCCTGCCGCTTCAGCCCACAGATAGACGGTCTCTTCCGCCACCCGAAGGTATTGCCCATGGTGCGCCAACTGCTGGGCTCCGACGTCTACCTGATGCAGTCCCGCGTCAACAACAAACCCGCCTTCCGCGGCCGCTCCTTCGCCTGGCACTCGGATTTCGAGACCTGGCATGTGGAGGACGGCATGCCGCGCATGCGCGCGCTCACCGCCTGGCTGATGCTGAACGAAAACAGCCACTACAACGGACCGCTGTACGTGATTCCCGGCTCACACAAGCTCTACGTCTCCTGTCGCGGCCGGACCGGTGAGGACAACTACAAATCCTCCCTGCGCCAGCAGACGCTGGGGGTGCCGGAACCCGATACCATGCGCGAAATACTGCGCGAGCGCGAAATACACGCCATTACCGGCAAACCGGGCACCCTGGTGATCCACGAGTGCAACCTGTTGCACGGCTCGCCGGATAACATCTCCGGCGACCCGCGCCAGGTGGTGATGTGCGTCTACAACAGCGTGGAGAACAAACCGGTCGCGCCCTACGGCGCCGCCAGACCGCGCCCGGCATTCCTCAGCAGCCGCGACTACACGCCTGCCGCTGTCGCCTGACCTGTAGGATGGGTAAAGGAGCGCAGCGACGTGCCCATCAACTCCCTGATGGGCACACTCCACTTTGCTCATCCTACGAAGATGTTTCCAATCGCAGGGGCCCGCTCGCAGGCGAAAAACAAGGCGTTGACTCGACGATACTGCGGCTAAACTGCGATAAATCCTTCGCGGAAAACGGCTGCCATGAAGAAGAATAGCGAGCGCGAGGCGCTGCGCGTTGAGCACCGCCCGGAAAACATCGCCCGGCGCTTGCAGCGGGAGCCCGAATCGCAGCGGGTTTCCGACCTGGTGCTGGGCGGTATAGACGGCTGTATCACCACTTTTGCCATCGTTTCCGGTGCCTTCGGCGCCGGATTTTCCGCGGCGGTGGTGCTGGTCATGGGCTTCGCCAACCTGCTGGCGGACGGCTTCAGCATGGCGGTGAGCAATTTCGAGGCGGTGGCGGCGGAACGCGACCACCTGGAGTCGGTGCGGCGTACTGAGAAGCGCCATATCAAGTTGGTGCCCGAGGGCGAGCGTGAGGAAGTGCGGCAGATTTTTGCCGCCAAGGGATTCCGCGGCGAGACTCTGGAGAGGATCGTCGCCACCATCACCGGTAACCACAGACTGTGGATAGAGACGATGCTCACCGAGGAATACGGCCTCAGCCGCGCCCGCTATCGGCCGCTGGCCTCGGCGCTGGCCACCTTCTCCGCTTTTGTCGTTGTGGGTGCAGTGCCGCTGCTGCCGTTTCTGTTTGCACCCCTGTCGATGCCATCCCGCTTTGCCGCCAGCGCCCTGTTGGCGGGGCTGATGTTTTTTGTGATCGGTATGCTGAAAAGCCTGGTCTACGCCCGGCCCCTGTTGCGCTCGGGATTCAAGACACTGCTGCTCGGTGGCACCGCGGCGGTGCTGGCTTTTGCCACCGGTTATTTACTGCATAGCTTGGTCGATATCGATGCCAGCTAACTATGATTTTTCAGTTGATTGCTGTGTCCCGCAGCCACCCAGATAATTCGAGGTGCGATCCAGGCCGGCCTCAAGCAGACCCGGTTGAACATCCATAAGAATGCCCGCCTCCCGCCAAATGGTCGAGCTCTACTAGTTCGCAGCCTTGCTGACGAAGGGCTGTGGGCGGAAGAGATCGCCCCAAGCCCGGGACGTCAGCGTTCGGGCTTTATGTAAATTGCGCGGTTTGGATTAACAGATTCCATTCCAAACGCCGCTTTTGAGTTAACGGGCTGTCAGAAATGTTCTCGCGACAGATTGATAACGAAATGCTATGTCAGTCCTTCCCCAAGTAAATTTCATCAATAAATACATCGTTTATACCGGCATTGCCAACATTAAAGTCTAGACGTGCATTGTTATCGGTCGGAATCTTAGGAAGATACAGTGTGTAGGATTTCATACTTTGCGTTATTTCAATCTCCTCCTGGTAGTAACTTTCCCAGTTTCCATCGTCACTACCATCGTGCCCCACATTGACGACTATTGAACGGCTATTTTCCGCGCGAGCCTGGAATGTGAGAATGTAATTCCCGGCGGAAGACGTGGCAACTGGGGTTACAGCTTGAACGTACCAATGCTCTGCCCCTGGCTGCGTAACGTTGATACGCAACTCTTGGTTTGAATAACTTGCATATCCTGAGCCATCATTGTAAGAATCCACGCTCCATACCGAGCCATTGGCTGTAAAAGTGCAGTCACCTATCAGGTTGCCGGATTGAGTGCTGCAGGGGCTACTTGCTTGCTGTGGTTCCCAGGCGGTGACAGGCAAGTCCAGGAGCTTTATTCGAAGGTTTGAATCAATATATTGAGTATCCGGCTGGGATGATTCTGCTTGACCAAATGGAAAGTTACTGCCTGATATTAGCCATGTGTAGTTCAAGACATAATCTTCCATGCCATCGTTATCGTAGTCCTTGCCGAATTCCGAAGTTACAGCTTGAGTTCCTTGCATTCCGCCATCATTTCTGCCATAGCCGTATATGCCCTTAAATACTCCAATGGTTTCTGCACTGGCTGCTAATGCCATGGCATCATCAAGCCCAATCCAGAAATCAAAAGGA
The DNA here is from genome assembly GCF_026183675.1 of Microbulbifer halophilus. GTDB lineage: Bacteria > Pseudomonadota > Gammaproteobacteria > Pseudomonadales > Cellvibrionaceae > Microbulbifer > Microbulbifer halophilus. The sequence goes on along the minus strand of NZ_JAPIVK010000027.1, from coordinate 40,018 downwards.
GCGGAATGCGTTAAATACCAGGGTTCTCTTAGATTGCCGGATGAATCGACTACTCGTTCATCGGGATATTCGTGCGCGATATGCAAGTCTGTATGGCTTGAGCCAGATAAAAGTTGATTTTGCAGGTAGTTCTCCAGACCATTGCCCAGTTTTCCTACTAAAAACCGCACAACAGCGGCCCCATCGCTATTATACTGAGAGGAAGTTCCCGGATCGCGAGTAAGATTATTTGAAAAATACCATTTCATTAACTGTGTTGGCGATGATTCCTGAGCGGTAATACCGAGATGGCTGTAGTAGTTATTGACTTCAGTGGTATTCTGAGGGTTTGGTCTCGCCGTAAATCCCGACTGGAAATTTAGTATATCTGTAATCGTAATATTAAAGGCCCTACTATCGGAAACCTCATTGGCGTTTACGGCACCGTAATAGGACAGCAAATCAAGAACGTTATCCGCGCAAGTTAAATCGCTGCCGGTAACAGGATTGGTAACAGCATTCGGATTATTCTGATCTAGGCTAGCATCGCAGTAGTAATAGTCGAGATTGCCGTTTTCATCTAGATGTTTCACCATTCGCCCTGTTAGCATCCGCTTCAGGGCAGCGAATGATACAGGTTTGTCTACGCTCGCCAATCGGAAAATGCTATCGTGCCTTACGGGAGTATCGAATTCCTTTTCCATGTAGCCGAATCCAGCTGCATACATCACCTGCGTATCGCCATCCTGAACCCGCCGCCTCGTGATAGCGAGAGAAGCCGCAGGTATGCCATTTTCAGAGAGGGCTGCTGCCGCATAATTGGAAATCCAGTTGAGCTGAGGGTTTTTTGAGTAGCCGGAAACGGGCAGATCAGCTATTGCTGGCGTGGAAACTACAGATACATCAAAGAATCCTGGGTCGCCGGGGCTGTTAACCTTAACTGCTATTGTGTTTGTGCCCGTATGCAGAGCATTGCGAGCAGAGTCCGACATTCCGAGATATCGATATGTTGAAACCCAGCCATTTTTAACAACGGCCTCTATGCCGTTGATGTATATTTCAATATTATCGTCCCAGCGACCCCAGAACATGGCAGACTCGATTTCTATGTGCGTCAGTTCCACCTCTGTTCTTAGCCAAACCGTATCATCAAACGGAGTTGTGTTGTCATCGATGGAGTTGCTACTGTTATCATAAAATCCACCGTGGCCGATTTGCCATCCGGAGTCATCGAAGGAAGGGTTGACCCAGTCGGAGTTAGGCTGATTTTCAGTATACCGCCACGTTATTCCGTTAGCGCCACCCTCAGCAATATATGTAGAAGGGGTAGAAAAATGGCCGTCAAGGTCGGTTCTTTCAATTGCTTGGGAATTACAATGAAAAAACAAAGTAAGAAAAACTGTACTTATATAATTCCATTTCAACATAATGCAATCCTTTCTGGTCTTGGCAAATTAAATGGCACATCTCGATGTTTCGAGAGTAGTCTCCCTGTGCTTGTCACAGTTCTTTGCTGGCCATTATCCCGACGTGGTGGCGGCTGTGACTTCTCTTTCTATCTGCTGTCCAGTACCGTTCGGTTTATAGTTGGTTGTACTTCTGACGATATATCTTGGCCGAGATTTTGTTTCCATGTAGATTCGACCGATATACTCGCCGATGACGCCGATGCCTATCAGTTGTACGCCGCCGAGAAACAGAACGGCAGTGATCAGTGAAGGGTAGCCGGGGACCGGGTTACCCCAGATCAGTTTGTCGGTCACCATCCACAGTGCGTAGGCGAATGAGATGAAGGCGATGCACAGGCCGATATAGGTCCATATGCGCAGGGGGACAGTACTGAAGGAAGTGATCCCTTCAAGCGCCAGGTTCCATAGCCGCCAGCCGTTGAATTTGGTCGATCCGGCAACCCGTTCGGCGCGTGAATACTCGACGATCTCCGTTCTGTACCCGACCCAGCTCAGAATACCCTTCATGAAAAGCTTGCGCTCTTGCAGCTGTTTAATGGACTCTACTACCTGTCGCGACATCAGTCTGAAGTCGCCGACATTCGGTTCGATCTTCGTTTCAGAGACGGAGTTGTTGATTCTGTAGAAGAGTTCCGCACTGCGTCGCTTCAGGTAGCCGTCCTTGCTGCGGTCGATCCGCTTTGCCAGTACCACGTCGGCGCCGTTCAACCACTTTTCCACCAGCTGTGGTATCACTTCTATTGGATCCTGCAGATCCGCGTCCATCGGGATGACCGCATCGCCGGAAGCGTGTTCAATGCCGGCAAACAGGGCCGCCTCCTTACCGAAATTCCTGGAAAGATCAATCAGTACAACCTGTGGGTCCCTGTTGGCGAGCGAAGCAGCTATTGAAAGTGTATGGTCGAGGCTGCCGTCGTTGATGAAGACTATTTCGACCTTGTGCTCGGCCAGGCTCTTCGAATTTCTCACCGCACTGTAGAACAGGTTGATGGATTCTTCTTCGTTATAGACAGGCACAACCAAAGAAAGCTTCATTCTTCCCTCCGGTAGATCCAGCGCTGGTGCAGGACGAAGTTGCTGAGCAGGGTAACGCCTGTGGCGATACACTGGGCGGGAAAATAGTGAAAGAGTTTTACGAAAAGCGTAAAGCAGGTGGTGTTGATGGTCAGCCCTATCAGCGCCACCAGCACGAATTTGGGCAGGGTGTCTCGGTGGCCGGCACGGCTGCCAAAGGTGAAGTGGTAGTTGAGCCAGTAGTTGAAGCCGGCGGAGAGGCTGAAGGCGGCCGCCGAAGCAAAAATTGCGTTGGTCGACAACAACTCCACGAAAAGTGCCAGCGAGGAAAATTGCATCAGGGTTGCCGCCGCGCCCACGGTGGCGAAGCGTACGAACCGTTGCTGCAGCAGCCACTCAATCATCGTTCGGCTCCCAGCTCCGTTCGCGCCGCCGCCGGGATGCTTTGCCCAGGGTTCCGAGCACCAGTACCGCCTGTGCCAGTAACAGTCCCTCGCCGGGTTTGCGGTAGCGCCCCTCGTTGACGGCGATTGGCAGCAGTCCCTGCACCAGCAGCCACACCAGTAACAGCACCGGTAGCATTCTCTCTCCCCCCAGTCTGCGCCAGTAGATGACTGTGACAGTCAGCAACAATAGGGTCAGCGGTGCCCAGAGCCAGCGCATCTGAATGTTCACTCTGTGTAGCGTACGTTCCCGGTTATTGTCGGGCCAGGAGGCGCCGAAGAATAGGTAGATGAGATTTTCCTTGGTAATCCACAGGTATTTGGAGACGCTCAGAGGGTTCTGCTCCATCGCCTCGCGCCAGTCTTCCGCACCGTGCTCCACATCAATATTGACCTCTACGGTCCCGCGGCGCGCCGTGGTCCAATCGGACAGTGGCGCGAGGGGCTTTTCACCGGTGGCGGGGGAGGCGAACCAGTAGCCCCAACGCGCCCCGTCGCGCTGGTAGTTGATGTTGATTTTGCTTTTGCCGGAGCGGGTGTAGATGGAAACCATTTTGCCGATGCCATGGGGCGCGAAGAGTTGCATCTGCTGGTAGCCGCGCACGACGAGCGGACCCAGCACTAGCGCCAGCAGCAGGGTCGACCAGAGGGCCTTGCGCAGCCTGTCCCCCTGTTCCAGCCATAGCCAGCAGCAGGTGACGGCCGCCAGCGGGATGGCGATACCGCGGGTCAGGCCGGCGAGGCTCCAGAGAAATACCATCAACAGGAAGCTGCGCAATGTCTGCTTGCGGCGACAGCGCCAGCTCGCATAGAGGGCAGCCCCCAGCAGTGGCAGCAACAGAGTTTCCTGCATGAAGTAGCTGTAGATGGCGACCCAGGATGGCAGCAGCGACAGCGCTGCCCAGCCGCTCAGGGCCAGCGCCTTGTGCGGCTGCAGTTCGCGCAGGAAGCGATACCAGATCCAGGGAGTGAACAACGACAGCAGAATGGTATAGAAGGCGACCAACAGCGGGTCTTTCAGGGTGAGCTTACCGAGAGCGGCGATGTAGAGCTGGTAGAGCACCGGGTCGGTCATGGCCATGGGGTCGTTGCGCAGTACGTCCGTACCCTGCTCCCAGTGCCGCTGTGGATCGCTCCAGATATGGTCGACGGGATTGAACTGCAGTATCTGATCAATACGCAGGCAGACCCCTGCGATTATCAGGCCGTAAAGAAGGGCGTAGAGATATTGGTTGCGGGTGAAGCGGAGATTCATCCACGACAGGGCGGTGAAATAGTCGCTCCAACGACTGGCGGCCGTTTCCGCCGGGTGATTCTGCATGGCTGTTACCCGTTGCCTTTATTCTGATTGGTGGCGGGTTGGCACTCATTTTAACCATGTGGGGATAGCGGTAACACGGAATAAGGCGCCAGCTACACGGTTTGTGATGCGTGTTGGTTTCCGGGTGATGGCTCCTACACCGCGACCACCTGGTTGCGCCCACCGTCCTTGGCGCGGTACATCCGCGCGTCCGCCTCCGCCAGCAACTGGCCGTGGGTGGCGCAGGCGGGATCGCCCTCGGCGACGCCGAAGCTGATGGAGATATCCACTGGCGGATCGTACTTCCGGCGCAGAGCCTCGACGCGCCCGCGCAGCTTTTCAGCCAGCACGCCGCCGCCGCGCAGGTCGGTGTTCGGCAGCAGCACCAGGAATTCCTCGCCGCCCCAGCGGGCGACGATATCGTCGGCGCGGATGTTGTCGCGCAATGCTTCGGCCACATCCTGCAGTACCCGGTCGCCGAAGGCGTGGCCGTAGGTATCGTTGATGGTCTTGAAGTTATCCAGGTCGCCGATCAGTACCGTGTAGCGGCCGGCCAGGTGGCGGTTGCGCCGCTCCATCTCGTTGATGGCGCGGTAGGCCTCGCGGCGGTTGGCCAGCCCGGTGAGCGCATCGGTGCTGGCGCGATTTTCCAGCTCCTGGGTCAGGCGGTGCAGCAGCTGCTGGGTCTGGTGGCGGCTGCTGTCGAGCAGTGCGGTCAGCGCCGTGAGGGCGCCGAACACGGCCAGGAAGCGGGCGCGGTAGGCGGTGTCGTACTCGGCGGTGAGCCCGGGAAACTGCGGGTAGAAAAGTACCAGTGCGGTGATGCCGCCGATGGCCGTCAGCGCGGCCACGCCGACCTTGTAGCCGTAGAGGTTGATGAAACCGGGCACCAGCATCACCGCCCACATCAGGCCGGTGTTGTTCACGCCGCCGGACAGCAGCAGGTAGAAATACAGCACCAGCAGCAGAGTGCCCACCAGCAGTGGCGTCGACCTGCTCTGGCCCACCAGGTTGATGGTGATATAGGCAGCCAGGATCAGCGCGGCCACACCGAACAGGGTACCGGCCTGCAGCAGGTCGCCGCCGGTGAGCGCGATGGAGCCCATGGCGCCGGTGATCGCCATGGAGAAGATCAGCATATAGCCGGATGCCTGGATGCGCCGACGCAGGTCCAGCTGTCGCGTCTCCTCCAGCGGGTTGCGGAGGGTCAGGCTGTTGTTTTTATACCCTGGAGTCATAGGGAGTTCCTGTGTCGCTGGTTCCTCCGGCCCGGGCCGTGTTGCGGGGCGCCGCCAGCGTTTTTCTTGTGATGTCGAAAGCGCCGGATCCTGTTCGCTTTTCCAGCAGTCTCCGGAACTGGGTGCCAAGTATATTGTGATTCCCCCCGCCACCAAAGTACCTCGCGAGCATTCGACTAAAGTATCAGCAGGCAAACTCAAAGAATGGGGAACCGTGGCAAAAGTAGAACTGACAAGTGGGGATATCCTGACACTGCGCACCACCGCCCTGGTGTGCCCGGCCCACAAACACCTGATTCGCGGCCGCGGGCTGTCGGCGCAGGTCTTCGATCGCGGCGGCGATGCCCTGGTCGCCGCCTGCGAACAGCAGCCGGAGTGCCCGGTGGGCGAGGCGCGCATTACCCGCGCCTATGGCCTGCCGGTGCAGTACCTGTTGCATACGGTGACACCCCAGTGGAGCAGCGGCGACCAGTGGGGCGCCGGGGCGCTGGTGCAGCTGCGGCGCTGCTACGAGAGTGTGTTGAAGCTGGCGCGGGAGAGGAAAATCAAAAGCCTGGTGTTTCCGGCGCTGGGAGCCGGCACCAACCGCTTTCCCCACTCGATCGCGGCACACCAGGCGCTGGAGGTGCTGCACGGGCAGGGAAAGGATTTCGAGAGCCTGAAGGTCTGCCTGCACACGCCGGCGGCGCTGGCGGAGTGGCGACAGGTGGAGCGGCGGTTCTTCCCTGCCTGACGGGCAGCGGGCCCGCACCGGCCTGCGCTTCGGAAGGTAGATGGAGCTCCGGGGCTTGAGTAGCCTACTTGCCGCCGGTCAACCCGAAATTCACCCCCTCCGGATCGGTAGCGGTCAGGCAGTATTTATCACTTTCGGGAATCTGTGCCCGGGGGCATGATCAGGGTACCTCCCATATCCGGGCCGTGGTTGAGGAACTCATAGCTGCCCATCTCCCCGCTTTTGCGCCAGCCGAAATGCCTGCACGTAAAAACCCAGCGCTGCCCTTTCATGTCCGTCTCCCCTGTCGGTTTCACTCGCCCAGAACCACCACCGGCTCAAAGCCGCCATAGATGAGCCGCATGCCATCGAATGGCATGGGATTCTGCTCCGGGTTCATGCGTGGGTCGGTTTTCATCAACTCCTCCATTTTGCCCATGGCGGCGTCGCGGGTCGCCTTGTCCGGCCATTCGATCCAGGAGAACACTACCGTTTCCCCTTCCCTGGCCTGCACGGCGCCGTAGAAATCATTGACCTTGCCCCTGGGTACGTCGTCGCCCCAGCACTCCAGCGCGCGCAGTGCGCCCTGCTCCAAAAAGACCTCGTTGGCGGCCCTGGCGTGCTCGACAAAGCGCTGTTTGTTCTCGGTGGGGACTGCCGCTACGAAGCCATCGATATAAGACATGGTTACTTCCTCCATTTGTCGGACTGAGTGTTCAATCCTAGTCGAACGGACACGGGAGGATTCGACACCGACAGTGGAAACGGGCGCAGCGCCGGCCGGCATGGCGCGCCTGTTTGCGGTAAGGTTGCGTCAAGATAATGCGTATCGCAGCGCGATGTTCGAAAATCCAACAGACTGTTGGGATCCTCGCCGCATTGGACTCGAAGAACAGCATCAATCCGGACCGCGAGCAGACCCCCGAACAGATGGTTCAGGCCATCTTCAAAAGCTGGTTTGTCGGCTTCGAACCGGACAGGCTGCAGATACTCTCTGCATTGCCGTCAGGCAGAAAGCCGTCAAACGGCCAGGTTGGCCCGCCCGTATTTTTTGCGATAGGCCTGTGGGGTGACACCGGTCATGCGTTTGAAAATATCGCGAAAGGTCTTGTTATCGTTGTAGCCAACGTCATACATCAGGGATTGGATACTCTGGTGTGAATGTTCCAGCCGGTTTTTTGCCTCTTCTATTTTTACTTTCTGGATATACGCCAACGGCGTGTATTGAGTGGCTTGTTTAAAGCGCCGGATAAAATTGCGCTTGCTCATATTTACGATGGCTGCCACTTGCTCAACACTGGGTTCATTCTGGAAGTTTTCCTCAATGTACGTCTGGGCTTTCAGTACCAGGGTGTCGCCGTGCTGGTTCAATCCGCGGAACACGGAAAAGTGGGCCTGGTTGATGTGGTCGCGATGTATGGAGAAATTTTTGCTGACTTGCACACCAATGTCGTGACCGCAGAATTTTTCCACCAGATACAGTACCAGATTCAATGAGGAAAAAGCGCCGCCGCCGGTGTAAGTGCCGTCCCGGTCTGTTACCACAAAGTCGCCCTGCATTTGAATATCCGGAAATCGTTCGCGCATATCATCGATGGCTCGCCAGTGAGAGGTGCAGGGTTTGCCTTTCAGCAACCCGGCCTCTGCCAGAAAATAACTGCCCAGACACAAGCTGGCGATCTCCGTACCCACGGCATAATGTTGTTTTAACCACTCCACCACGGCGCGGTTCTTAGCGAACACCGAGTCCCAGTCGCCGGAGAACGCCGGCACAATAATCAGCGGGGAGTTATGGCCGGAGGATTTGGCCGGTACCTCCGCCAGTGTTCTCTGGCAATTGAACTGGGCCGGATCGCTCAGGTGAATGTTTTTCACTTTCTCGCTCACCAGCTCCACCCGGAAGGCGGGTGGTCTTCCGGCCGATTCCAGTATGGCGTTGGTGCGGGTCAGGATATCCAGCGGCGCCGCGGCCGACGACAGGACGACATCTTCAAAGATAAGTATGTAGATGTTTTTCATGGGGTTTACGCCTTTATTTTGACTCATGATAGCCTCTGGAATGGCACAAACCCACCCCTAAACTGGCGTTTTACCACTGCGCAGCGATATCGACCAGCCCGTAGACTGGCTTCCGTACTCATTACGCAATCAAGGAGGTTCCCGTGACCAAGGTCGTCAGTCAGTCCGAATGGCAGTCAGCCCTGGATGCCTTCCGCATCAAGGAAAAAGAGCAGATGCGTAGGCAGGACGCACTCAATGCCGAGCGCCGCCGTCTGCCCCGGGTGAAAATCGACAAGCCCTATGAATTTACCGGTGCCGGCGGCAAGGCCGGCTTGCTGGATATGTTTGAAGGGCGCAAGCAACTTATTACCTACAACTTCATGTACGGGCCGGATGCCGAGGCACCCTGCACCGGTTGCTCGATGATGGTGGACAATATGGGCGATATTTCCCATCTGCATGCCCGCAATACATCGCTGGTACTGATTGCCCGTTCGCCATACGACAGGCTCGTCGCCCTGAACGAGCGTATGGGTTGGAAAATTCCCTGGTACTCCTCCTATCAGAGCGATTTCAATCGGGATTTTGGTGCAACGACCGACAATGGGGAGATGTTTGGTGTCAATGTGTTCATTCGCGAGGGAAACGACATTTATCGCACCTACTACACCACCAGGCGCGGTGTGGAGTACCTCGGCAGTATATTCACCTATCTTGATTTGACTCCCATGGGGCGCCAGGAGCTCTGGGAAGATTCTCCCGAGGAGGTTCCGCAGACTCCGCCTTACCAGTGGTGGCGAAAACACGACGAGTATGTGCTTTGACGCAATAAACCTATTCACTGACTGAATGGAGGGGGAGTTATGTGTCCAGTCTGCGTCAGTACTGCAACCTGGCTGATGCTCGGCGGCGTATCCGCCGGCAGTGTCGTTACTCTCGGTATCAGCCGTTGGCGCCGGAAGTCCAGGGTGCCGGACGAGCAATAAAATCAGCGTGTCAGCATATCCGCCAGCGTCAGCAGTATCAGCAGTGCAATCCACAGCAGCCCGCTTACCGCCACCAGGCGCAGGAGCCTGTCTGCGGTATATAGGTGCATAAATACCAGCATGATCAGCGCGGCCATGGCCCCGGCGCAGATAAAGTGCACCGAGTAGCGCAGCGCCGTGTTGTCCAGTGCGCCGGCCAGCAGGCTCAGTGCGAGCAGCGCCAGCAGTCCCAGCCAGCAGAAAACGGCGGAGCGACAATTCATATCAGGCTCGCAGCAGGTAGAAGCAGGTAAAGATGAAAATCCACACCACATCGATAAATGCCCAGTAGAGGCCGGCGATACGCAACTGGCGGTCGATGCGGTCCGGCCTGCGCCAGCGGTGCGCCAGCCACAGCATCGCCGCCAGTATGCCCAGGCCCACCAGCATATGCAGCGCGTGCAGCCCGGTGGCGATGAAGTAGAGATTGAAGAACAGTTCGGCCACTGCCGCCACCGGCTGTTCGCCGGAAGCTGCCGGCAATTCACTGGAATAGTGAAACGGCAGGTTCAGCACCGGCACCAGTTGACGCTGGAACTCGCTGTACCACTCGAAACCCTTGATCCCCAGGAACAGGGTGCCCAGCGCTATGGTCGCCAGCAGCCAGCGCAGGGTGGCGCGGCGCAGACGCGCGCCCGCCGCCAGTTCCGCCAGTGCCATGGTCAGGCCGCTGGTGAGCAGCAGCGCGGTATTGATCGCCGCCAGGGGCAGGTTCAGGTGTCCCGTCGCTTCGGCGAAAACGGCCCCGTGTTGCAGCCGCAGTATCGCGAAGCCGGCAAAGAGACCGCCGAACAGCAGCGTTTCGGTGAGCAGGAACACCCACATGCCCAGCAGGCCCGCGTGGCGCTGCTGGTCCATATCGTCGAATTGAACTGCCGGCCGGGATTTATTGGTAGGCATAGGGCCCCTCTTCCACCACCGGCGTTTCGCGGAAGTTGTGCACCGGCGGCGGCGACGGCGTCTGCCACTCGAGTCCTTTCGCGTCCCAGGGATTGGGGCCGGCCTTCTCGCCGCGGCGCAGAGACCAGGACAGGTAGATCAGCGGCAGCAAATAGCCCAGCGCCAGCACGCCGGTACCCAGGGTCGACAGCACCTGCAGTATCGAGAATTCATCCGGGTAGGAATGGTAGCGCCGCGGCATGCCGGCGTAGCCGAGCAGGAACTGCGGATAGAAAGTGAGGTTCAGGCCGATCAGCAGCGCCAGTGCCGCGGTGGTGGCCCAGGCGCGCGAGTAGAGGCGCCCGGTGAGCTTCGGCCACCAGAAATGCAGCCCGCCCATATAGGCGGTCACGGCGCCGCCCACCATGATGTAGTGGAAGTGCGCGGTGACGAAGTAGGTGTCGTGCAGGTGCACGTCCAGCGCCAGTGCTGCCAGGAAGACGCCGGTGAGCCCGCCGACGGTAAACAGTTCCAGGAACGACAGCGCATAGATCATGGGCGCGTCGAAACTGATGCGGCCGCGGAACAGGGTCGCGGTCCAGTTGAGCGTCTTGATCGCCGACGGCACCGCCACCAGGAAGGTGAAAAACGAAAACAGGATGCCCGCGTACAGGCTCTGGCCGGACACGAACATATGGTGCCCCCAGACGATAAAACCGAACAGCGCGATGGCCATGATCGACAGCACCATGCCGGTGTAACCGAAGATCGGGTTGCGCGAGAAGCAGGCCACGATCTCCGATACCACGCCCATGGCCGGCAGGATCATGATGTACACCGCCGGGTGCGAGTAGAACCAGAACAGGTGCTGGAACAGCAGCGGGTCGCCGCCCAGCGCCGGATCGAAAATGCCGATACCCAGGGTTCGCTCCAGGCCTATCAGCAGCAGCGTCACGGTCAGCACCGGTGTGGCCAGCACCATGATCAGCGCCGTGGCGTAATTGGCCCACACGAACAGCGGCAGCCGCCCCCAGGTCATGCCCGGCGCGCGCATGGTATGAGTGGTGACGACGAAATTGAGCCCGGTCAGGATCGACGAAAAGCCGACGATAAAAACCCCCACTGCCGCCGCCAGCACCGCGGAATTGGAAAACAGCGTCGAGTATGGTGTGTAGAAGGTCCAGCCGGTATCCACGCCGCCGGCGATCACCGCGACGATGGTGAAAATGCCGCCCAGGGTATAGATATACCAGGAGAGCAGATTCAGCTTCGGAAATGCCATATCCCGCGCGCCCACCATCATCGGCAGCAGGAAATTGCCCAGTGTGGCCGGTATCGACGGGATCAGGAAAAACCACACCATGACGATACCGTGCAGCGAGAAGAGCCGGTTGTAGCTCTCCGCGCTGAGCAGGTCGCCGGCCGGTGTCAGCAGCTCCAGGCGGATCAGCAGCGCGGCGGCGCTGCCGAAAAAGAAAAACAGCGTGATGGAGACCGCGTACAGCCAGGCGATGCGCTTGTGGTCCACCGTCAGCAGCCAGGAGCGGATACTCCAGCCGCCGCTGAGATAGTCGGCCGGCGTTGCGTGGCGGTCCTCGCCTTCCGAATAAACGACTCTAGTCATGTTCGCCGTCGGCCTCGAGTGGCTGCCCAAGTGATTGAATGTAGGAAATCAATTGCAGTATTTCCTCCTCGGAAACCTGCCCGGAAAAACTCGGCATGACCGGCTGGTAGCCGGCCACCAGTTGCGCCTGGGGGTCGACGATCGAATCGCGGATATAGGTTTCGTCGACCACCACCTCGCTGCCGTCGGCGAGCCTGACCCGGCTGCCGAAAATGCCGTGTAAATTCGGCCCCAGGCCGCTGCCGTCGGCTTTGTGGCAGGCGCCGCAGCCGAGACTCTGGAACAGCTGCGCGCCGGCCTCGGCGCGGTCCGGCGTGTCGACACCGCCCGCCAGCCACCGCTGGTAGTCGCTGCGCTCCAGCACCACCACCTTGCCGCGCATGCGCGCGTGGTCGGTGCCGCAGTACTCGGCGCAAAACAGCCGGTAGCTGCCGGGCCGGGTGGGAGTGAACTGCGCCCTGGTATACATGCCCGGCACGGCGTCCCGCTTCAGCCGGAAGGCCGGCAGCGACAGGCTGTGAATCACATCCTGCGAGGTGATGCGCAGTTCCACGGTTTCGCCCACCGGCAGATGCAGCGTGTTGATTTCGCGGCTGCCGTTCGGATGCTGGAATTTCCACATCCACTGCTTGCCCACCACATCGACCGTGATATCTGTATCCACCGCGCTGTAAAGATCGAGGTAGAGCCTGCTGCCCCAGTAGAAAAGCCCCATAAACGACACGCACAGCAGCAGCGCAAAACCGATTTCCAGGCGCCGGCCGCTGCGCTCGGAAATCCGCTCGCCGCGCTCGCCCTTAAGGCTGCGCCGATAGCGCACCGCGAACAGCACCACCAGTGCGGCCAGTACCCCCATCAGCACTGCGGAAATGCCCAGCAGCGCGTAGTAGAGAAAATCCACCTGCTGCGCATAGTCGGAGGCCTGCTCGGGGATCAGCTTCAGGCCGATTGGCGGATCCTCGATCGCTGGTGTTTCCTGCGCCTTGGCGTTCACGATTTCTCCCGCCCGCGCAGGCGCACCAGGAATACCGCCAGCGCGATCACCGACAGGGCCCCGGCGCCCTGCAGCAGGCGTATCACCGCCAGGTTGTAGCGGCCGCTGTGTGGGTCGAACTGATAACAGCGCAGCAGCAACCGGTCCACGGCGCTGCCCAGTTTTCCGCGGCCGGCGTCGATTAATGCCAGGCGCAGGTGCGGCTGTTCGGGCTCGATGCGCAGCAGGTAGTGGCTGACTGTGCCGCCGGGGGCGACCACCACCAGCCCGGCCGGGTGCGCGTAGCTGCGGCGCTGGGCGTCGTAGCGGTAGTGGAAACCGATTCTGTCGGCGAGTTTTTTGATGTTCTCCTCGGTGCCGGTCAATAGTGTCCAGTTGTCGATCATCCGCCCGTGGCGATCGCACAGCTGTTTCATCAAGACGCGTGCATCGGCGGGCGTTGTGCGCGGATCTATACCCACCAGGGCGACCCGGTAATCGCCGGCGTCAAACGGCAGCGCGGCGGTAGCTTTTGCCAGCTGCTCCAGCAGCGTCGGGCACAGGTGCGGGCAGTCGAACCAGGCCAGCAACAGGATCAGCGGCCGCTGGGCGGCGAGCGAAGCCAGTTCCACCGGCTTGTCGCGGGCATCGCGGAACACGATATCCGCCGGCAGCGCCGCGCCGATATTCTGCTCGAAGCGCACACTGTCGAGGACTTTCTGTTGAGGTCCCTTTTCCGTGTGCTGCGCCTGCGCCGCCGACAGCGCCAGCAGCAGAATCAGCGGAGATAGAGGAGAGAATGCTTTCACGGCGCGCCCTCCCTTTCGCCTGCTTCCGGTGTTTTTTCCCGGTCCTTTTTATTTTGCCGGTTCTCTTCCTGTTTTCTTTCGCCGGGCAGGCCGCGCTCCACCAGGAGGTCCATGGCGCGCTCTATGGGTATATGCACCACGCCGGCTTCCCGGTTCACCCAGCCGTAACTTTGCAGGCGTCGCTGCTCGCGCTCGCGGTAGTCGCGCAAATCCGCGCGGGGATTTGTCTGCAGCTGTGGTTGTGTCGGCGCCGGCGGGGCGAAGAGCGGCGGCGATGGCTGCGGTTGCCAGAGCCGGTAGACATGCCACAGCAGCCAGCCGCTGGCGAGCACCAGCAGCAGGGTCAGCCAGAGTGTGCGGGCGATGGGCCGCACCCGGGGCAGGTCGGGTTCGTGGCGGCGCCGCTCAACCATGGGGCACCTCGCCGCTGGTTCCCGGGACGAACGCGCTGCGGCGATGGCCGGCAAAAAGCACAGCGCCGAACAGCGATACCAGCAGCGCCAGCAACAGCAGCGACCAGAGACCGCTGTGGTCGAACGGTGGCAGTACCAGCCAGCCGATCTGCAGCGTGTGGCCGAGCAGGCAACTGGCGGCGGCGAAAGCCAGCCAGCGGGCGCTGCCCTTGGCCCGGCCGGACAGCAGCACCGCAAACGGCAGCGCGAAAAACAGTGCGAACGAGATGACGCTGACGGCGCGCCAGATGCTCCGGCTGCGGTGGATATACCAGCCGATCTCGTCCGGCAGGTTGGCGGACCAGATGACGATATATTGGGAAAAGGCAAAAAAAGCCCAGCCCAAGAGTACCCCCAGCCACAGATTGGCGATATCGCGGCGCGCCTGCGTTTCCATGCCCTGCATGCCGAACAGCAGCGCCCAGGCGAAGGCGGCGGCAGTTGTCTCGGCGGCGAGCATCAGGCCGTAGACATCGGAATAGAATTCCGGCTCCAGCGACATCAGCCAGTCGAAGCAGAAAAAAGTCAGTGCCAGCAGCCACAGCAGCAGTCCCCGCGCCGGCATACGCCCGGGCGCGCGCGCCAGCCACAGCCACAGTGCAAAAAAAGCCAGGCTGCGCAGAATAAAGAACGGCATATTCAGGTAGGCGAGCTTGTTGCGCACCAGCTGCGGCAGTGTCTCGGCCGGCTGGGTCCAGGGGAACAGCGACTGCATGCCCGCCAGCAGCGGCAGCAGGGCCGCGGCGAACAGCGGCATTATCGCCGCCAGAAAAAGCCACTGTGTGCCGCCCGTCTCGCCCCAGCGCCCGCCGGTGAGCCGGTGCACCATCAGAATCGCCAGCGCGCCGAGCGGCAGCGAGCCCCACACCAGCGCCGCCGCCAGCCAGGCCGGCGCGAGGAGACCGCCGGCCAGGGCCGCGGCCAGGCCGCCCAGGGCCAAAAGTGCGATTCTGAGCAGTGGCAGAGTGCGCGGATTCACGGCGTGTCCTCCCGGGATTCGCGCTGCAACTGCTTCCGTTGCCGGGGTGCCAAGTCGTCGAGTTTCGCGTATTGCGACAGCTGCAGGGCGCGGATATAGGCGGCGATGGCCCAGCGATCGCGAGCCGGCACCCGCGCGCCGTAGGCGTACATTCTGCCGAAACCGTTTTCGATCACGTCGTAGAAATGGCGCAGCGGAATTTCCCGCAGGTGCGCGCCGTGCAGCGACGGCGGCGCCGGAAAGCCGCGCTGTACCACCATGCCGTCGCCGCGGCCGCTGTCGCCGTGGCAGGGGCTGCAGAAAATCTCGTAGCGCTGGCCGCCGCGCTCGAGTAGTTCGCGGGTGAGCGGCTCCGGCAGTGTGTCGGGCACCGGCTGCAGCGATTCGTCGCGGGCCACGGTGCCCTCCACCGGCACCCGCGCGGACTGGTCGTTGGGCCAGCCCGGTGCGGGCGCCAGCGGATCGTAGCGCGGCTGGTCGCGCATATCGTTGCCGCAGGCGGCGAGCAGGAAACCTGCCAGAACGACCCAAAGTGGCACTAAGTTGAGGCCCTTCGGTTCAGACCTTGTGCTTCTTTTCAAGCCTGAAAGGTGCAAACGGAAAGTTTTCACAATGTCAGCTCCCGCACATAGCGCGCGCCGCAGTTCCACAGCAGCATCGCCAGTTTTTCCGTATCGCCGCCGCGCACACTGAGAAAAAAACCGTCCGCCGAAGCCGCGGCGAAATCGTCTTCGTTGAAAACCGGATGATAGAAATGCGGCAGGCGGTTTTTCACCAGCATGGTGATGGCCGCGGCCATGACCGAATTGAAAATCCCCACCTTGAAGGTGATCGGCAGGAATGCCGGCCAGCTGTTCAACGGTTTGCCGCCGACGACAATGGGGTAGTCGATCACGGCGGTGTACCACTGCAGCCCGAAGGCGATGGCGGCGGCGATGACACCCACCAGCAGCGCGATGCGCGCGACCTGGAATCTGCCGCCGTCTTCGCTGAAACCCGTTGCCTCCGCCAGGCCGGGTACCGGAAAGGGCGTGTGCGCTTCCAGCCGCCGGTGGCCGGTTTCACGGACCCGATACACGGCGGTGAGCAGCGCCTCGCTGTCGTCGAAGCGCGCGATCAGTCCGTAGTGTCCGCTGGCCGCGCCTTTCACTTTGTTTGCTCCCGCTGTTGTTCACGCTTGTAGATGGCGCTGCGCATGTCGTGCATCGATATCACCGGTGCCAGCCGCACGAAAGCGAGCAGGAAAAAGACAAACAGTCCCAGGGAGCCGAGCGCCAGCAGCCCGTCCCAGGCGGTCGGTGTCACCGTGTCCCAGGTGGCGGGAATAAAACTCGCGTGCATGCTGGTAAAGAGTATCTGGTAGCGCTCCAGCCACATGCCGATATTGCTGGTAATTGCGAGTGTGAAGATGGCGGCCGACGAGCGGCGCACGCTTTTGAACCACAGGAGCTGCACCAGCAGTACATTGCACACGAACATGCCCCACCAGGCGGGTGCGTAGGGGCCGGTCCAGCGGTCGATGGTGACGGCGCGCTGGTAGAGGTCACCGGAGTACCAGGCGGTGAATATTTCCTGGATATAGGCATAGTTCACAATCAGCGCAAACAGCAGCATCATGCGCCCGAGGTAGTCCAGGTGCCGGCGGGTGATCAGGTCGCGCAGACCGAACATGGCGCGGGTAATCACCGCCAGCAGCGCTACGGTGGCAAAACCGGAAAAGAGTGCGCCGGCGACGAAGTACGGCGGGAAAATCGTGAAGTGGAAACCCGGCACGATGGACACCGCCAGGTCCAGGGAAATAATACCGGTCACTGAAACCACGATCGGCGCCGCCACCGCCGCCAGCACCCGGTTGACCTGTTCATAGCGCGCCCAGTGTTGCGCCGAATTGCGCCAGCCCAGTGCCAGCAGGCCGTAGAAAATCTGCAGCGCGCGGGAGCGCGCGCGGTCGCGCAGGGTGGCGAAGTCCGGCAGCAGGCTGAAAAACAGGAAGCCCAGGGTAAATATGAAATAGGTGGAGATGGCAAAGAAATCCCACACCAGCGGGCTGCGCCACTGGGGCCACAGGTCCTGGGTGTTCGGGTAGGGCAGCAGGTAGTGCATCAGTTGCGGTCGCCCCAGGTGGGCGATGGCGTAGATGCCGGCGCAGACGATCGCGAACATCGCCATCGCCTCCGCCAGCCGCGCCACCGGCGCGCGCCACGGCTGGCGCGTCAGCAGCAGCACTGCGGAGATCAGTGTGCCGGCGTGGGCGATGCCGATCCACCAGATGGTATTCACGATCGGGAAACCCCAGGCCACCGGAATATTGATACCGAACAGGCCGACGCCGGTGCTGAATACCGCGACCAGGCAAAACACGAACAGCAGCGCCAGCACACCGGACACCGCAAACGCCAGCCACCAGCGCCGGCGCGCGCGGTTTGCCAGCACCAGGTCGGCGATACGCCCGGTCATATTGCCGTGGGTCAGGCCCTCCGGCAGCAGTTTTTCCGCCGTGTCTTGCGACATGTCCTTTGTGGGTCTCCCCTTTCCGTAGGGTGCGCCGCGCGCACCGTTTCGATGTCGATGCCGGCCCGGGCACTTTCTGGTGCGCACGGCGCACCCTGCCGGTTCAGTCGTCCTCCAGCTCCGGGTTCGGGTTGTGCACCGCCGCCAGATAGGTGGTGCGCGGTCGGGTATTGCGATCTTCCAGCATGGCATAGTTCAGCGGGCTCGCCCGCAGCGCCTTGACGGAGCTGTCGCTTCTCGCCAGGTCGCCGAAGACGATGGCCTGGGTGGGGCAGGCCTGCTGGCAGGCGGTCTGCAGTTCGCCCTCGCGGATCGGCCGATGCTCCGTTTCCGCATCGCGGCGCACGGAGGCGATGCGCTGTACGCAGTAGGTGCATTTTTCCATCACGCCGCGGGCGCGCACGGTGACATCCGGGTTCTGCAGCGGCGGCAGCGCCGGGTGTGCGGCGCCGCTGCCGGTGTAGTCGAACCAGTTGAAGCGCCGCACTTTGTAAGGGCAGTTCTGCGAGCAGTAGCGGGTGCCCACGCAGCGCTGGTAGATCATCTGGTTGAGGCCGTCGCCGGAGTGCATGGTGGCGCCCACCGGGCAGACGTATTCGCAGGGGGCGTTTTCGCAGTGCATGCAGGGCACCGGCTGGAAGGTGGTGCGCGGTTGCGGCTCGGTGGGCGGATCGGGGAAGTAGCGATCCACCCGCAGCCAGTGCATATCGTGGCCGCGCGCCACTTCGTCGGCGCCCACCACCGGAATATTGTTCTCGGCCTGGCAGGCGGTGACACAACCGTTGCAGCCGATGCAGGCGGACAGGTCGATGACCATGCCCCAGGCGTGGCGGTCCTGGCTCTGTGGCAGTGGCTCCGGTTCCGGGTAGAGGGACAGCTCCGGCGCGGGGTGCTGGGCGAAGGCCGGGTTCTGCCGGTAGCGGTCGAGATCCGCAGTGCGGATCAGGTCGCGCCCCTCGATACTGTGGTGAACCTGCGTCAGCGCCAGTGTCTGTTGGGCGCCGGTGGCTTTTATGGTTGCCGGCGCGGCCCAGGGATTTTGACTGGAGCGCAGTTGGTAAGCGCTGACGCCGACACCGTCGCCGACCCGACCGGCGGCGGTGCGGCCGTAGCCGAGGTGCAGGGTTACCGCGCGCTCCGGCTGGCCCGGCATGATCAGTACCGGCACCGCCAGGGTGTGGCCGCCGCTGTTCAGTTTTACCAGGCTGCCGTCGCGCAGCTTTTCCGCGGCGGCGAGTTGCGGGCTGATCAGCAGCGCATTGTCCCAGGTCAGTGTGGTCAGCGGGCGCGGCATTTCCTGCAGCCAGCCGTTGTTGGCGTGGCGACCATCCCACAGCGCCGGGTCGGGGCGAAACTGCAGCGTGAGCCCCTGCGGTGCCGGTTCTGGCGCGGGGAGTTTCTGCAGCCAGCCGGGTGATATTTCCGTGTTGACGGTTGTGGCCGCACTTTCCGGCACCAGGCCGTCGCGCAGGCTGCGGCGCCAGAAATGTTCGAAGTCGTCGCCGCTGTACTGCGTTTTCCAGAAATCCTGCAGCAGCGCCAGCGACTCCCCTTTTTTCCCCGATTCCAGCATCTGCAGAAACTGCAGCGCGGACAGGCCGCCGTGCAGCGGTTGGATCAGCGGTTGCAGCAGTGCGGCGCTGCCGTCGTAGGCGCGGGCATCGCCCCAGGTTTCCAGTGCGTGGGCGGCGGGGATATGCCAGTGGCAAAGCTTTGCCGTTTCGTCGAGGTACTCGCCCCAGTGCAGCCGCCAGGGGATTTTCCTGAAGGTTTTCGAAAAGTTCAGATCCGCCGGGACGCTGTATACCGGGTTGCTGTCGATGATTACCAGGCTGTCGATTTCACCGGCATTGACGGCTGCGACCAGTTCGGCCGGCGACTGCGCTGCGGCATCGTAGGCGACCGGTTGCATCCATTCCACGGTGCTGCCGAAGGCGTCCAGTTTCCTATTGATCGCGTGCGCCAGCGCGTGCACCGCGGCCGGCTGCTGGTCACCGGGAATCACCAGGGCCGCCCCCGGATGGCGCTGCAGGTCGGTGGCCAGGGCCTTCACCCAGTGCTCGGGCAGTGGTTTTTCGATGGGTGCGGCGACCGCGATATCCAGCGCGATGGCCAGCTGGCGCGCGGCGTCCTCGATCTGCGCATAGGGCAGGCCGCGGCGGTGATCGGCGTTGGCGCCGGTGACGCCGGGTGTGGATTCGATCGCGTAGAGGCGCGCCAGGTCATCGCTGTTGTCCCGCGGGCGGCGCCGCGCGGTGAAATCCCGCGCATGGCGCAGGAAGCCCGGTTGCGCCTGCATAAAATCCGCGTCCAGGGTCGCCGCCACCTGTACCTGCTCGAAGTGATAGCGGGGTTCCAGCGGTTGTCCGAACAGTATCCGGCTGCCGGCAAAAACGCCGCTGCGGTCCACTGGTTCGTGCAGGTACCAGCGGGCCCGGGGCCAGCGCTGGCGCAGCGCGTCGATGTGCGCGCGCTGGCTGGGGGAGGTAATGGTGCCGGTCACAAACGCCAGGCCGCGGCCGCGGGTTGCGTTCCACTGCCGGCGCCTGTCGTCGAGTTCGCGCAGCAGCTCGCCGCTGCTGGCGATGGCGCCGCGGTGGCGCACCGCGGCGGAGCGGTCCGGATCGTAGAGGGACAGTACCGAGGCCTGGGCCACGGCGTCGCAGGCGCCGAGGCTGGCCGGGTGATCGGGGTTGCCCTCCAGCTTGATCGGCCGGCCCTCGCAGCTCTCCGCGAGTACGCCCTGGGCGTAGCCGGCGACAATGGCGGCGCTGGCGTAGTAGCGCGGGCGACCGGGCACCAGCATTTCCGGCCGCTGCACATAGGGCACCAGGGTCTCTTGCGGCTCGCGGGTGCAGGCGGGCAGCCCCGCCAGGGCCATGCTGGCGCCGAGCAGCTTCAGCAGCCGGCGCCGCTCCGGGGAGTGTGCGGCACCATCGCTTTCGATCGGGGCGCCGGCCCGCTCTGCCAGCTCCACCAGCCTGCGCCAGTAGCCGGCGCCGCGTTTGCCGGCGAGCTCCCGCTGCGGGAATTTCCCTTCCTGTCCGCGTTCTATCGGTGGCATGTCACGCACTCGGTCATTCGGTCCGTGTGGATCCGGTATCGGCGCAGCAGCGCGTTCGGATCGGAGGCGGCCGGAGCGCCCATGGCGGTGATCCGGTCCGGCGCGCGCAGCGCCTTCTGCGGGTTGCGGTGGCAGTCCAGGCACCACTGCATGGTCATGGGTGCCGCCTGGCTCATCAGCGGCATGCGGTCCACGCGCCCGTGGCAGGATTCGCAGCCGATACCGCGGGTCACATGGGCCCGATGATCAAAGTAGACAAAATCCGGCAGCCGGTGCACGCGCATCCAGCGCAGCGGTCTGTCTTCCTTCAGGCTTTCGCGCACCGGTGCCAGCATCTGCGCCTCGGTCCACAACTGCGAGTGGCAACTCATGCAGGTGTGGGTATCCGGCAGCCCGGCAAAGCGCGAGCGGTCCACGCCGGTATGGCAGTAGCGGCAGTCGATCCCCAATCCGCCCACATGGTGCTGGTGGCTGAAGGGTACCGGCTGTTCGGGAACCGCGCCCTGGCCGGTGCTGTAGGGGGAGCGGTTGAGAAACCAAGCGACACAGGCAAAGGCCACTATCGCCAGGGCGCCGCCGGCGAGCAATATGCGCGTCAGGCCGTTGACTCTGGGATGGAATATCTGTGGCATGGATATCTTCGGTGCGGCGAATACGTCGCTGGGTTTTTAGCAGCCTAGCGTATAAGCGGGGGCAGTGGATCTGTGCTGTCGCACTGATAACATGGTCACGCGAGGCATTGTTTTCTGACTGGCTGCAAAAACATCATGAACAAGAAGTACCGGATTCCTCCTTTCCTCGAAAACCTGCAGGACCAGGCGGCCTATGAACGCTGGTTGCAGCGCAAGGCGATAGCCCATGTGCGTCGCGATCGAAACCGGGGAAATGACACGGCCACAGTTGCAGAGTACAAGCGGGCGATCCACGCCGCCGTTATTGAGTCGTGCGGGAATGATTTCTACACGGGAGAGCCGCTCGACTGGTCTCTTCTGAGTCAATACAGCAACGAGGAATCAAAGTCGCTTCGCCGCGAATACAAAAAGCGATTCCGCTTCTTGCCTTCCGTAGACCACGTCGGGGACGGCTTGGGTGCGGCCGATTTCAAAATCTGCGCGTGGCGGACAAACGATTGCAAGAATGATCTTTCTCACGATGAGCTGGTGGCGTTTTGCAGGCGCGTTGTCAGTCACGCTGAGAAAGTCCTCTGACCGGCTTCTGTACAGGCTATGGAACCTTCTGAACTTTACCTCCTGGCGGCGGACGCTATCCTGGCCGCCCACGTGCTTTTTGTCGCCTTCGTGGTCTTCGGCCTTCTGTTGATCCTGATCGGCAAGCTGCGCGCCTGGCGCTGGGTGCGCAACCCGTGGTTCCGGCTGGCGCATCTCGCCGCCATCGCTGTGGTGGTGTTGCAGTCCTGGTTCAGTGTTATCTGCCCTCTCACCATATGGGAAATGGCGCTGCGGGAACGGGCGGGGGGTGCGGTTTACTCCGGATCCTTTATTGCCCATTGGCTGGAAAACATTCTGTATTACCGGGCGCCGGAGTGGGTGTTTGTGGCCTGCTATTCGCTGTTCGGGGCACTTGTGGTGGTCAGTTGGTTCTGGGTGCGGCCGCGGCCGTTTGGCAGGCGTTGAGTTTACGCTTTGAGGAACCGGGCGGGAAACCATGGCTTTCCGGACTAGAATTTGAAGCACAGTGCTTCTCAGGCGCAACTGGAGGAATCAGTGAAAAAGTTGATTGGCCTTATGCTGGGTTTTTTTCTATGCAGTGGTGCCCTGTCGGAGGAAGGTGATTTTCGCTGCTTCCAATCCGTCGGGCTCGAGAAGCCCCTCAGGCTCCAATTCGATTTTCCGCCCGGGGACCAGAAAACGGGATACGTCACTTACGAAAGCGGGAGTGGCAAGATCCCGGTCGAGAATACAGGCATGAAGGAAACCAGAATGGAGCCGGGGCGGCCTTCGGAATTTGAAGTGGAATGGGAGGAGGTCGCGGCGAACGATTCCGGAGGGAAATACGTGATCGTCAGCCAGGGGGCGCGTGTCTACGAATTCAAGTACATTCGCAGGGACGGAAAACTGTTCGAGTTCGAAGAGGACCTGGACTCTCTCGGCGAGAACGGGTGCGCCTGGAACAGGCAGTGAACCGGCAAACCCCGGCACGGTTCCAGTGTGAATAAAAAGGCCGGCTGGATTTTCCAGCCGGCCGGGGGCGCGTCTATTTCTTCGCCCGCTTGCGCATATTCTCCTGCAGGATCTTCTTGCGCAACCGCAGGTGGTTCGGTGTCACCTCCACCAGTTCGTCGTCCTCGATAAACTCCAGCGCCTGCTCCAGCGTGTGGCGCACCGGCGGGGTCAGGGTCAGGGCCTCGTCGGTGCCGGCGGCGCGGACGTTGGTGAGCTGCTTGGCCTTGGTGGGGTTGACCGTCAGGTCGTTGGCGCGGGAGTGAATGCCCACTATCTGGCCCTCGTAGATATCCTCGCCGTGGCCGAGGAAGAGGCGGCCGCGGTCCTGCAGGGTGTAGAGGGCGTAGGCCAGGGTCTTGCCCTTGACCATGGAGACGATCACGCCGTTGATGCGCTTGCCCACCTCGCCCATTTTTACCGGGCCGTAGTGGTCGAAGAGGCTGGTCATGATGCCGGAGCCGCTGGTCATGGTCAGGAACTGGGAGCGGAAGCCGATCATGCCGCGCGACGGCACGATAAACGTCAGGCGCACGCGGCCCTTGCCGTCCGGTTCCATGTTGCTCAGCTCGGCCTTGCGCAGGCCCAGCTCTTCCATCACCGAACCCTGGTGCTGCTCCTCGACGTCGATGGTCACTTCCTCGTAGGGTTCGTGGATTTCGCCATCGACCTCTTTCTGTACCACTTCCGGGCGGGAGACGCCCAGCTCGAAACCTTCCCGGCGCATGTTCTCGATCAGGACGGACAGGTGCAGTTCGCCGCGACCGGACACCTTGAATTTTTCCGGGGAATCGCCCGGCTCCACCCGCAGGGCCACGTTGTGGATCAGCTCCTGCTCCAGGCGCTCCTTGATATTGCGCGAGGTCACGAATTTGCCGTCCTGGCCGGCGAACGGCGAGTCGTTCACCTGGAAGGTCATGCTCACTGTGGGTTCGTCCACAGTCAGGGCTGGCAGTGTCTCCGGGTGGTCGGGATCGCAGAGGGTGTCGGAGATGTTCAGCTCGCCGACGCCGGTCACGCAGACGATATCGCCGGCGCTGGCCTGATCCACTTCCGTCCGCTCCAGGCCCAGATAACCCATCACCTGCAGCACCTTGGCCTTGCGCGGGTTGCCGTCGCGGTCGAGTACCGACACCGGCTGGTTGGGTTTGAGGGTGCCGCGCTTGATACGGCCGACACCGATCACGCCCACGTAGCTGGAGTAGTCCAGCGCCGAGACCTGCATCTGCAGCGGGCCGCTGGGATCCACCTTGGGCGGCTCCACCTGGTCGACGATCATCTGGAACAGTGGCGTCATGTCGTCGGCCATGTCGGTGTCGTCGAGACCGGAGATACCGTTCAGGGCCGAGGCGTAGACGATCGGGAAATCCAGCTGCTCGTCGGTGGCGCCGAGGCTGTCGAACAGATCGAACACCTGGTCCATGACCCAATCCGGGCGCGCGCCCGGGCGGTCGATCTTGTTGATCACCAGGATCGGGTTCAGGCCCTGCTCGAAGGCCTTCTGGGTCACGAAGCGGGTCTGCGGCATGGGGCCGTCCACCGCGTCCACCAGCAGCAGCACCGAGTCCACCATGGACAGCACGCGCTCCACCTCGCCGCCGAAGTCGGCGTGGCCGGGGGTGTCGACGATGTTGATGCGGTAGTCGTGCCAGTTGATGGCGGTGTTCTTGGCCAGGATGGTGATGCCGCGCTCCTTCTCCTGGTCGTCGGAGTCCATCACCCGCTCGGCACTTTCGGCGCGGCGGTCCAGGGTGCCGGACTGCTGCAGCAGCTTGTCCACGAGGGTGGTCTTGCCGTGGTCGACGTGGGCGATGATCGCAATATTGCGCAACTTCTCTATCACAAAGGGCCTCTGGGCTAGTCGAGAAATGAAATGGGGCGGGGCTGTGGTACAGCAGTGGTCCGGCCAAAGGCGGCGATTATAGTGGTCAGACGTTACAACTGCGAGCGCAAAACCGCATAAATTGGGCAAAAAGTGGGCGGCTTAATGGCTTTGACCAATTGGTCATTTCGTGCTTCCTTTGGATTGACCCGGAAAGAAGGCACTGAAGTTGGCGGTAGCTTCCCTTTCAGGAGGGGCATTCTCCCCTGTTGTTTCTTGTAGTTTTCTGCAGGTTCAGTATATTTGTATTCACGACTCACCCATTGCGGGGCCATATTTGTTGGCCTTGTGAAGGGAGAAAAAACCGCCGTCAGGCGGTTTTTTCATTTCTGGGGAAGGGAATCGCTTGAAAACAATAATCTACGTCGATGGCTACAACCTCTACTACGGCCGCCTCAGGAATACGGCGTTCAAATGGTTGGATATCAGGCGCCTGCTTGTCGACGGTATCCTCAAGCCGCAGTCACCGCAGGCGGTCGTCACAAGACTGAAGTTTTTCACGTCGGATACAAAGACAAGATTTGCTTCACAGGGCCCGGTTTCCCAGAAGTCCCAGCAGGACTATCACCGGGCATTGCAGCTTCTCTACCCTTCAGAAATCGAAATCATCAAAGGCTTCTATTCCGTTGAGAAGGCAAATCTGCCCAGGTTTGTCGAGCCTCCGGATAACGATGATCGCGCGGAAGTATGGCGGCTTGAGGAGAAGCAGACGGATGTAAATATTGCCCTGCATGCCTACAGGGACGTTGTGCGCGGCAGTGCGGATCAGGTGGTGTTGGTATCCAATGATTCGGATCTGGAGCCAGCGTTGCACTTTATTCGCCACGATCTCGGTGGCGCGGTTAAAGTTGGACTGATAATCCCCGTTGAACCTCCCTCCGGTCGGGGCAACCGTCGCCCTGCGAACGGCCGCCTGAATAAGTATGCAGACTGGACTCGCCGCTATATACGGGATGATGAACTCAGCGTATCGCTTCTTCCCGATGTGGTGCCTACGAGAAAGAAGCCTATAAGAAGGCCCGAGTACTGGTAGCGAGTATAAGGGAGGGCATCCTCCATTAGCTCAATGATTTTCCCACGACCACAAGAACCAATCATCGCTGCAGCATAGGGGCCGTCATCCCGGATCGAGTCCGGGATGATGGCTCCGAAGGGTGGGCGCCGGTTCTCAGCACCATAAACGCCGTGAGCAGCAGGCCTGTCTCCGCCTGTACGCCGTAGAGTTTTGCCCGCAGTTCGGGCTGTGGATGACGTCCGGCTCCGGTTCGTCGCCGTCGCGGGCGAAGGTGCGGGTTTGTGGGAAGAGCACGGCGTTCAGGGCGGTGCTATCGGGGAAAAAAGGGGCCGCGGAGCGGCCCCATGCAAGACTACTGTGAGGAAAGGTTCTCCCTCTGGAGATCAGAACCGCTTGTTGAGGGTCAGGCCGTAGGTGCGCGGCTCGCCCGGGTAGGCCATGACCGTGCCGGTCTGGATGACCGCGTCGAAATGGGTGCGCACCGGGCGCTCGTCGAGCACATTGCGGCCCCACAGGGTCAGGTCGGCGTCGAGGCCGGCGAACAGCAGGCCGGCGCGCAGGTTCAGCAGGCCGTAGGCCTCCTGCTCCATCAGCGGGTCGTTGACGTTGGAGGTCATGGCGTCGGACTTGTAGCTGTACTCGCCGTGCAGGTAGCCGTCCACGCCGCCGCCGAGCTGGAAATCCTGGCGCAGGCCAAGGGTCAGGAAGTGGTCCGGGGTGTTGGCCAGCGGATCGCCGGTGCGGTCACAGACATTGACGCTCGGGTCCGTCTGGCCCGGGTCCGGCTCGCCGGTGTGCCAGGGGGTGGCGACCCAGCAGTTGCCGCGGCTGAATTCCTTGAAGGTGGCTTTGGTGTAGGCGTAGGCGGCGGTGACGGTGGTGTTGTCCGCCGGCGACCAGAAGAGCTCCGCCTCGGCGCCGTAGGATTCCAGATCGCCGGCGTTCTGCAGGTTGAAGCCGTCGCCGGTGAAGGCGTTGGCCTGGTAGTTGTCCAGCGCGGTGTGGTGCAGGGCCAGGTTCAGGCGCAGGGACTGTGCCGGGAACTCGGATTTGAGGCCCACTTCCACCGCGTCGGAATTTTCGGCATCGAACAGTGGCTCGAAGCCGGCGGCGATGCGGTCGGTATTGGTGCCGCCGGACTTGTAGCCGGTGCCGTAGGAGGCGTAGACGAGCGAGTCCGCCGACAGCGCGTAGCTGAGCTTGACGGTGCCGGTGACCTGCTCGTCAGAGAGATCCGCGTCGATATCCGGGCGCGGCGCGTTGGCGGCCAGCAGCCAGTTGCCCCACCCCTCCCGGGCGAAGGGCGCCAGCGCCGCCTGCACGTCCGGGTCGCCGGCCAGGGCCATCAATGTGGGCATATCGCCGGCGGCATAGGCGGCGCCCATCTGGCCCAGGTAGCCGCTGGCGGTGGGGGTGTCCGGCGTGGGACCGCTCCACTCCCAGGGTTCGTCGCCTATCCACTCGGAGAAGCGGGTCAGCATCGACTTGTCCTCTTCGGTGTAGCGCAGGCCCATGGTCAGGGTCAGGGCTTCGCTGAGGTCGTAGTCGAACTGGCCGAACAGGGCCCAGCTCTGGTGTTGTTGTTCGGCGCGGTGCGGTACCCGGTAGTCCTCGAGGAAGGGATCCGCGGAGGCGATACCGGTGAGGCCGGCGAAACTGTCGATGCCGTCGATGAGGCCGGTGAGCCCCAGCGCTGCGGGCAGGAAGTCGTCGATATGTTGGCGATCGACCACTTCGTAGTCGAGCGCTATATCCTGGTCGAAGTAGTAGGCGCCCAGCACTGCGTTGCCGCGTTCGCCGCTGAAGGCCAGGCGCAGTTCCTGTGACACGGAGCTCTGGGTGGAATCGTTCTCGGTGGAGATGAGGTCCACATTGCCGAAGTCGCTGTCGATGATGTCGTAGGAATCGTAGTCGCGGCTGGCGGTCACCGAGGTCAGGGTCCAACTGTCGGACAGGTCCCAGTTCACTTCCAGGGAGGCACCGGCGTCGTCGGCCCGGGAAATGGGCGCGAAGTTCAGGGCCGTCTCGTAATCCTCGAACTGGTCGCCGGTGAAGATGGTGCCGCCGATCCCCTGCAATATTGCCGAGGGGCCGGGTGCGCCGGCGTCGTTGACCAGGCTGTCCTGTGCCGCCAGCGCCGCGCAGCAGATTTCGTCGATCTCGGACTTGTCCAGGATCAGCCGCGCGGACAGGGTGTCCGTGGGGGTGTAGAGCGCCTGCAGGCGCGCGCCCCAGCGGTCGCGGTTGTTGATGTCCTCGGTGCCGGCGTCGATGCTCGCGTCCACGTAGCCGTCGCGCTCGCTGCTGAAGACGGTGGTGCGCACTGCCAGCACATCCGGTACCAGCGACAGGTTGGCCGCGGCTGCCGTGTTGACCAGACCGTAGTTGCCCGCGGTCACCTCGACGAAGCCGTCGGTTTCGTGGCCCGGCGCCCTGGTGCGGAACTGTATCGCGCCGGCGGCGGTGTTCTTGCCGAACAGGGTGCCCTGGGGACCGCGCAGCACTTCCACTGCCTCCATGTCCACCAGGTTGTTGATCATCGAGCTGGGGCGAGAGCGGTAGACGCCGTCCACGTACAGGCCCACAGAGGATTCCAGGCCGAAGTTCTGCCCCGAGGTACCGATACCGCGAATGGCAAAATTGGCAGTGGTGTTGTTCTGGTTCTGGCCGGCCACCAGGCCGGGAGTGTTGGTCTGCAGGTCGAAGACGTCCTTGATGACGGCTTCCTGCAGTTGTTCGCCGCTGACGGCGCTCACTGCCACCGGCACGTCCTGCAGGTTCTGTTCGCGCTTCTGCGCGGTGACCACCACTTCCTCCAGGCCGCGTTGGGTTTTGGTTTCCTGGGCAATCGCCGGCAGTGTGGCGGCGGTGGCCAGGGGCAGGCTGAGCAGGTGAATGGCCCGCGGTAACTTCTCAGTCCCGAACATCGCTATCTCCCATTTGTTACTTTTATATTTATTGGTGTTTTGGATTTTTATGGGGAAATTATTAGCACACAAAAAAATCAAAATCACTCGGGATGGAGAGGATTTCTGCAATTAATTTTTATTCTCTGAAAAAGCGGGAATATTATTATCCGGGAGGTAATAAACAGTATTTTTCCTGCGGAATTTTCTTATCTTTCAGGTAAGAAATTTCTTTACCTTGCAGGTAATTTCCGAGATTTTGTCCGCAGGATAACGGTTGGAAAGCTGTTTTGAGAATTGGCGACGGGGCAAGTCGCAGGATGGGAAAGGAGCGTAGCGACGTGCCCATCAAGACCCGGTGACGGGTGCGAGCCCGCCAGGGATGGCGGACATGTGAAAAACGCAGGAGCAGTTTCCTGCCTGCGTTTTTCCCCATCCTGCATCGGCGGTCGGCTCTTCCCGAGGTGTTTTGAGCCGGGGCCTATTTCTTCTGGTCGCCCTTCTCCGGGCGGTAGACGCCCACGTTGCGGTAGCCCTCGTCCAGCAGGTGCGAGGCGTGCAGGCGGCTCATGACGCCGCCGGCGCAGTAGAGCAGGTAGTGCTTGCTTTTATCCAGCCCGCCGAAGGTATTGTTCAGGCGGTAGAAGGGAATCGCTTCCACTTCGGTGCCCTTGAGTTCCAGCGGGTTCACCTCTTCCTCGGTGGGGTGGCGGATATCGATGACCACGGCATCGCCGGGCTCGGCCAGCACTTCCACGTCCGGCGTCTCACCCTCGACGTCCGCCATCACTTCGTCGATGTTCTGCAGGGTGCGGTTGCGCACGGCGCGGTCGAGGATGGCGAAGTCGAAGCGCGTCTCTTCCTTCTCGATTTTTTCCGGTTTCGCGCGGGTAGTGGGTTTTACCGAGATCACGCCGCAGTACTCGGGCATGTTCGCGGCGAATTCCTCAGTGCCGATGGCGCGCGCGGTGTTGATGATGTCGCTCTTGTCGCTGGTGATCAGTGGGCGCAGCACCAGGGTGTCGGTGACGCTGTCGATGATCGACAGGTTGCGCAGCGTCTGGCTGGAAACCTGGGCGATGGCCTCGCCGGTGACTACCGCGTCCACTTCCAGCTCGTTGGCGACGGCGGTGGCGGCGCGCAGCATCATGCGCTTGAGGATCACGCCCATCTGCGAATCGTCTACCTGCTCGAGAATCTCGGCGACCACCTCGTCGAAGGGCACGCTGATGAACTTCACCCGGTGGGAGGCGCCGTAGCGGTTCCACAGATAGTAGGCCACTTCCTTCACGCCCAGCTCGTGCTCGCGCCCCCCCAGGTTGAAGAACAGGAAGTGGGTGCGGATGCCGCGCTTCATGGTCAGGTAGCTGGCCACGGTGGAGTCGAAGCCGCCGGACACCAGTGACAATACCGGGTCCTGGGTGCCCATGGGGAAGCCGCCCAGGCCGGGGTGCTGTTCCTCGATCACGTTCAGCTTGTCGTGGCGGATCTCCAGTTTCACGGTGATGTCCGGGTTTTTCAGTTTTACCCCGGCGGCATCGGTGTGCTGGTTGAGGCCGCCGCCCACATACTGCTCCACGTCCAGGGACTTGAAGTCGTGATTGCCGGTGCGCTTGGCGCGCACGCAGAAGGTCTTGCCGGCCAGCCGCTGGCCCCAGACCTCGCGGGTCTTCTCGTAGATATCCTGCAGCTCGCCCAGCGGGAACTGGCGTACGCGGGAAAAGTTGGCGATGCCGGGGGTGTGTGCCAGCACTTCCTCGATGCGGTCCGCCAGATGCGCCACCGCGTTCGGGGCGATGACGTCGATTTTCTCCCAGTCCTTGTGCACCTTGATGCGGTCGTCCACCCGCTTGAGCAGGGTGGACAGGTTGTCCTTGAGCTGCCGCGACATGCGCTTGCGTACCGGGTTGCTCTTGATGGTGATCTCGGGGAAGAACTTGACGACAAAATGCATGGGATTCCGTGAGGTACCGCCTGTTGATTAAAGGTGCGGCATTATAAACTAGCTGGCACGAACTTGGTTGCGCACTAAATTTGTGCACGCGCGCCGACGTGCGCCCAGGTTTGGTGCGTCCGGCTGCGACTGGCGGGCCATTTGGCCGCCAATTCGCATCGGTCGCTGCCGCAAGCCGCTGCATCTGTGCGTGTGAGCGCACAACGGCGCCGTTGCCCCAATTTGGCACACTCCTTGCTTCACTAGAAGCCACAGAAGGGTTCAAGCGACAAATTCCAATTCAAGACCTGGAGGACTGCAATGTCAGCGAATACGCTCGGATTGATCAAAGAGAGTGAAGCCAAATGGGTAGACCTGCGCTTCACCGACACCAAAGGTAAGGAACAGCACGTATCCATTCCGTCTGCGGAAGTTGACGGCGAGTTCTTCGAAGAAGGCAAGATGTTCGACGGCTCCTCCATCTCCGGCTGGAAGGGCATCAACGAATCCGACATGATCCTGATGCCGGACGACGAATCCGCCTTCCTGGACCCCTTCACCGACGAAGCCACCGTGATCCTGCGCTGCAACATCGTCGAGCCGTCCACCGGCCAGGGCTACGAACGCGACCCGCGCTCCATCGCCTCGCGCGCCGAGGAATACCTGAAGTCCACAGGCCTCGGCGACACCGCCCTGTTCGGCCCGGAGCCCGAATTCTTCGTCTTCGACGACATCACCTGGGGCGCGGAAATGGGCGGCGCCTTCTACAAGATCAATTCCGAAGAGGCGGCCTGGTCCTCCGGTAATGTCTTCAGCGAAGGCAATATGGGCCACCGCCCGGGCGTCAAGGGCGGCTACTTCCCGGTACCGCCGGTCGACTCCCTGCACGACGTCCGCGCCGCCATGTGTTCCGCCATGGAGCAGATGGGCCTGGAAATCGAAGTGCACCACCACGAAGTGGGCACCGCCGGCCAGTGTGAAATCGGCGTCGGCGCCAACACCTTGGTCAAGAAAGCGGACGAGGTGCAGATCCTGAAGTACGCGGTGCACAATGTGGCCCACGCCTACGGCAAGACCGCCACCTTCATGCCCAAGCCGCTGGTGGGCGACAACGGTTCCGGCATGCACATTCACCAGTCCTTCTCCAAGGACGGCGTGAACCAGTTCGCCGGTGACGGCTACTCCGGCCTGTCCGAAACCGCGCTCTACTACGTGGGCGGTATCATCAAGCACGCGCGCGCCATCAACGCCTTCGCCAACGCCGCCACCAACTCCTACAAGCGCCTGGTACCGGGCTTCGAGGCGCCGGTGATCCTGGCCTACTCCGCGCGCAACCGCTCCGCGTCCATCCGCATTCCGTACGTGCCGAGCCCCAAAGGCAAGCGTATCGAAGCGCGCTTCCCGGACGCGACCGCCAACCCCTACCTGGTGTTCTCCGCCATGCTGATGGCCGGCCTGGACGGCATCAAGAACAAGATTCACCCCGGCGACCCGGCGGACAAGGATCTCTACGACCTGCCGGCGGAAGAAGTGGCCGAGTTCCCGACCGTGGCCTCCAGCCTGGAAATGGCCCTGGACGCCTTGGATGCGGACCGCGCCTTCCTGACCGAGGGCGGCGTCTTCACCGACGACGCCATCGATGCCTACATCGAACTGAAGCGCGAGGAAGTGGAGCGTCTGAACATGACCACGCACCCGGTCGAGTTCGATATGTACTACTCCGTGTAAATCGCCGCAGGCGCTGTGACGCCAAAAGCGTCACACCTTTCCAAAAAAGCCCGCACCACCAGGTGCGGGCTTTTTTATTGGCGGTAAACTAGCCTCGTAATAGATGTCTCCCCTTGCTATCTCCCCTCTCCCTCCGGGAGAGGGGCCGGGGGAGAGGGCTGTATGATAAGCCCGGCAGTCACATCCGGCGCTACCCAAACCAGCGGCCACAACCGCAACAAGGGATCCCATGAAACACCGCAACCTGCTACTGGCAACACTGCTCGCCGCCCCACTGATCGCCCTCGCCGGCACCAGCGGCCTGGACGATGGTGACAAAGGCTCCCAATCCGACGGCGGCACCGTCTACAAGACCACCGGCCCCAACGGCGAAGTGGTGTTCACCGATACCCCACCGGTGGGTAGCGGCAAGGACGAGGTGGAAAAGGTCGAGATCGGCCCCACCAACGTACAGCCCATCGCCCCGCCCCGCCCGCTGCCGAGGCGCAAGCTGTCGCCGGAGGACCAGGGCGAAGATGACGCTGAGCAGGACCGACAGGAGGGCCCCTTCAGTATCGCCATCGTCAGTCCCGGGGACGGTGCCACCATCCCGCCGGGACAGCGCGCCGTGGTGCTGCAGGTGGCGCTGGATCCGGTGCCCCGGGGCGGTCACCAGTTCTTCGCCGTGGTGGATGGCCAGCCCTGGCAGGGCGGCTCCTCCGGCACCAGCCTGGATATTTCCGCGCTGGAGCGCGGCACCCACAGCGTGCAGGCGGTACTGACCGATGGCGCCGGCAATGTGCTGGCGCAATCCCGGCCGATCACCCTCTACGTCAAGCGCCCCGGTGCCCAGGTGCCGGACAACGCGGCGCCGCGTGCCAAACAGGCGCCCCGGGCGCCGGTGGCACCGGGGGTCGATTCGTCCGACCGGCGCTCTCGGGACTGATCCATATTCTGCCGCGCCGGCAGGCGCGCTCTTCCCCTCGACCTCGGGCGAATCCGGCGCTGGTGTTTTTCTAACCAGTGCACCACAATAGTGCATCATGCTGGAGCCCGAATTTTCCCCGCCCCCATTTGAATCGCGGTCGCGCCCGGCGCGGCGCTTCGCGTATGCCGGGATAAACCAAAATGCGCCCCGGCGCTTCAAGACAGAGCCCGCCCGCGGCTCCCGCCCCATTCGGGGTCAGCCAAAGCGGGTCAAAAATGCGCCCGGCATTTTAGTGCGGAGGCCGTCCATGGTCTCCGCCCCTTACGGGGGCAGCTGAAGCTGCCCAAAAATGCTCCCGGCATTTTTGTGCGCCATTTTGGTTTGCTTCTTGCACTGTCCTCCTTAGCAGAAAAAAGGTTGTGCGCCGGGGGCGCCGCCGAACGATACGGAACCTGAACCATGCTCAACGACCGTCAGTTGCGCCAGCTGTTGGATAGCCTGAATTCCGCTGTGGTGGTGCTCGACGACAAGCTGCTGCTCCGCTATCTCAACTCCGCCGCCGAAGACCTGCTGGCCGCTTCCAGCGCGCGGGTCAGCGGCCAGCCCCTGAGCGAGGTGGTGCGGGAGTCGAACCATGCACACCGGGCCATGCGCAGCGCCATCGCCGCCGGCCAGAAGTACACCGTGCGCCGCGCCACCTGGCGGTTGCACAACCTGGACATGCGCACCGTGGATTACTCGGTGAGCCCGGTGGCGGAACTTGGACTGTTGCTGCTGGAAGTGCAGCCGATGGATCGCGTGCTGCGTATTGCTCGCGAGGATGCGCTGATCAATGCCCAGGAGACCACCCGCAACCTGGTGCGCGGTATGGCCCATGAGGTGAAAAATCCCCTCGGCGGTATCCGCGGGGCGGCGCAGCTGCTGCAGCGGGAACTCCCGGACGAAGAACTGGCGGAGTACACCCGCATCATCATCGACGAGGCGGACCGCCTGCGCAATCTGGTAGACCGCTTGCTGGGCCCGCGCAAACCCGCCGAGCTGCAGCCCACCAATGTGCACGAAGTACTCGAACGGGTGGCGCAGCTCATCGATGTGGAATGCGAGGGGAAACTCAAGATCCGCCGCGATTACGACCCGTCGATCCCCGAGATTCCCGGCGACAGCGAACAGCTTATCCAGGCGCTGCTGAATATCGCCCGCAATGCGATGCAGGCCATCGACGAGAGTATCGGCCTGGCGTCCGGGGAAATCGTGCTGCGCACGCGGATACAGCGGCAATTCACCATCGGCCGGCGCCACTGCCCGCTGGTTTGCCGCATCGAAATCGAAGACAACGGCCCGGGTATTCCCGAGGAAATCCGCGAGCGGATTTTCTACCCGATGATTTCCGGGCGTGCCGAGGGCTCGGGGTTGGGCCTGTCGATATCGCAGAACATCATCAACCAGCACCGCGGCCTGATCAAATGCGACAGCCGCACCGGGCAGAGCGTATTCCAGATCTATCTGCCGTTATCCGAATAACTGTTTAGTGGAAGTTGGACCATGACCAATCGCGTTTGGATTATTGACGACGACCGATCGATCCGCTGGGTACTGGAGCGCGCCTTGACCCGCGCCGGTATCGAGACAAAATGCTATGAAAACGGCGAGCGGGCGCTGGACGATTTCTACAGCGATTCCCCCGATGTGGTGATCAGCGATATCCGCATGCCCGGCATCGACGGCTTCAAACTGCTGCAGCGCTTCCAGGCAGAGCGCCCGGAACTGCCCATCATCATCATGACCGCGCATTCCGACCTCGACAGCGCCGTCGCCGCCTATCAGGGCGGGGCCTTCGAATACCTGCCCAAACCCTTCGATGTGGACGAGGCGGTTGCCGTCACCCGCCGGGCCCTGGCCCACGTCAGGGAACAGCGGGCGGACGAACCGGTGACACTGGATAACGGCAGCGGCAGCAAGGAAATCATCGGCGAGGCGCCGGCGATGCAGGAAGTCTTCCGCGCGATCGGCCGCCTGTCCCATTCCAATATCACCGTGCTGATCAACGGCGAATCCGGCACCGGCAAGGAGCTGGTGGCCCAGGCACTGCACAACCACAGCCCGCGCAAGGGCCGCCCGTTCATCGCCCTGAATATGGCCGCGATTCCGAAAGACCTGATGGAATCCGAACTCTTCGGCCACGAGAAAGGCGCCTTCACCGGCGCCAGCGCCCAGCGCACCGGCCGCTTCGAACAGGCAGACGGCGGCACCCTGTTTCTCGACGAGATCGGCGATATGCCCGCGGAAACCCAGACGCGCCTGCTGCGGGTACTGGCGGACGGCGAGTTCTACCGCGTCGGCGGCCACACACCGGTCAAGGCCGACGTGCGCATCATCGCCGCCACCCACCAGGACCTGGAGCGGCTGGTGGAAGAACACAAGTTCCGCGAAGACCTCTTCCACCGCCTCAACGTCATCCGCATCCATATCCCCCGCCTGGCCGACCGCCGCGAGGATATCCCGCGCCTGGTGCGGTTCTTCTTCAACAGCGCCGCCAAGGACCTGGGGGTGGAACCGAAAATCCTGCTCAAGGAAACCGAGGAATACCTCGCCGGCCTGGACTGGCCCGGCAACGTGCGCCAGCTGGAAAACACCTGCCGCTGGATCACGGTCATGGCCTCCGGCCGCGAAGTGCATATCGAAGACCTGCCACAGGAACTCCACCAGCAGACCGCCAGCAGCGAAACCCCGCAGGACTGGCAGAAAGCCCTGCGCCTCTGGGCCGACCAGGCCCTGGCCACCGGCCGCCGGGAAATTCTCAGCGAAGCCGTGCCCGCCTTCGAGCGCGCCCTGATCGAAATCGCGCTGAAGCACACGGCGGGCAGGAAAAGAGACGCGGCGGAGCTGCTGGGCTGGGGCCGGAATACCCTGACCCGGAAATTGAAAGAGCTGGGGATGAACGGTGAGGAGGAGCGCGGCGATTGAATCGCCTGTCGCCACAGTGCTTACGGAAAGGTTTCGCGGATGAGCGGTCCCGCCGTGGCGGGACCGCCGATCTGTTGCGTCGACCCGCGATTGCCGGGCCGACCAAATTTAATCATTCAGCAACTAATTGCAGGCGCCGAGCGAGGTCCACGGCTGGCCCGATCCGGGATCGCCGTTGTTGGCTTCCGGGTTGTCGCCCTGTGTCCACCAATTGGCCTCGTAGCGTACGCCCTCGTGCTGCACCCGGTCGCCGCCGGTATAGACACTGTCGGAATCCCAGGTCGGCAGGTTGGGACAGGAACCGCCGCCGGACGAACCGCCCGAAGAGCTGCTGGAGCTACCGCCACTGGAACCACCGGAGCTGCCGCCGGAAGAACTGCCGCCATCACAGCTGCGGACATGGGTCCAGGCTGTCTCCCAATAGAGGCCGGCGCCCGGCTCGTAGGCCCAGGCCGTGGTGGATGAACACCAGCCGCTGACATCGCAGCTGTACTCGTCGCCGAGGTTCTGTACCTGCTGGCCGGCGCTGTAGCTGGTGCCGGCCACGTACTGCGGCGCGCTGCAGGAGCCGCCACCGGATGAACCGCCGGAACTGCTGCTGGAGGAGCTGCCACCGCTACTGCTGGATGAACTGCCGCCACCGCTGCCGGGCTCGGTAAACAGCAGTCGGTTGGGGGAACCGTTGGTACCGCTGATGCGGCCGGTGGTCGACAGGCTGATCATACGATCGGCAATGGCGGACGGCGACGCGCCGGGATTCTCCTGCAGGAACAGCGCCGCGGTGCCGGCCGCGTGCGGCGAGGCCATGGACGTGCCGCTGATCGTGTTGGTGGCGCTGGCGCCGGTCCACCAGGCCGAAGTAATGTCCGATCCCGGCCCGAATATATCGATACAGGAACCCCAATTGGAGAAACTCGAGCGGGCGTCATTCCTGGTCGAGGAAGCCAGTGTAATCACGCTGCTTTCGCGGGCGGGCGAGGTATTGCACGCATCGGAATTGTCATTGCCCGCGGCGACTACCACCGTCACACCCTGGTTGACCGCATCGCGCACCGCCGAATCCATGGCGACCGAGGCACCGCCGCCCAGGCTCATATTGGCCACGGCGGGCTTGATATGATTCGCCGCTACCCAGTCCACCGCGTCGATGATAATAGAGCTGCTGGTCTCCCCGGAGCAGCCGAACACTCGCACCGGATGCAGGATGACATCCTTGGCCACACCCCAGGTAGTGCCACCGACAGTCCCGGCGACATGTGTGCCGTGGCCGTTACAGTCTTCGGTACCCCGGCCGTCACTGATACCCGCATAACCGTTCCCCATGCGCCCGGCGAAATCATTGTGCGAATCGAGAATACCGGTATCGATGATATAGGCGTGAACATTGTTGCCGCTGCTATCGTAGTTATAGGTGTTGTCCAGTGTGCGATCGCGCTGATCGATGCGGTCCAGGCCCCAGGTCGCCGGGGATTGTGAAGCGCTGGTGTACACCAATTGATCCTGCTCGATATAGTCGATCGAACTCTCCTCGGCCAGTTTCTGTACCTGTTTCCGTGTCGCCTTGACGGAAAAACCGAGAATCGCCTTGTCATAGCGGTGCATTACCGAGACCCCGGTATTCGACGCCATGCGATTGGACTCGGACACGACGAACTGCGATGTACTCATCGCGCTCAGCCGGGCTTCGTCTTTCAGCACCACAATGTACTGGTCGGGTATCGCGTTATCGGGCTCGGCGGACAATATCGTCGCCGCACCGAAGGTGCCGACAGAAAATGGAAGGCACGCAGCTAATAGGAAGGTAACTAATAGTTTTCGTAATAATTTCATGCTGAATACTCTCTTTATTGATATTTTTTACTGATTAAAAAGCGACAGGGAGAACCTGTCGGACTCTTACAACAACTACCGTTACTGCATCTACAACATCCCCTCTGCATACAAAGACTTTGCATGCCGGAGATTCTGGTGCGGACTTTTCACAGGCATACAAAGGCCTGTTCCAGTCGAAGGCTTATATACCGACTGGAAAATGGGTTGCAGTCCGGAAAACGCTATCGATAAAGGATTTACTGGAACCCGGCGCAATAAAAATGCGCCTTTTCGCTGTTTCTACAGTGTGGTTTAACCAGTGCCCTTTATTATTTCCCGCAGGTTTGCGCAGAGGTGAGGCCCGTCCTTCCGGCGAACGCCTGTCTCCTGAGGATAAATTCCCGCCTTGTGTCTCTACGGCACCAGCCGCCGTCAACCACGTATGACGCCGGGTCCGGGAGCGGAACCAGGCTCGTCACCGCAGTTATCGACTTTTGGACTGCCGCTGGGCACCGCAGCGATCTGAACCGCGATGCATCGGTGGGAAGCTGTCCTACACGTGGACCGAAAAGCGATAACGTGGGCGGTTCAACGGCATATCGAGGGGCCCGGTGATCCGGATATGAACAGTTATCCCATACAGCTGCCCGCGGCTTTCGTGAAAAGGTCATTCCAATGGCACGGACTTTTCTGCGCAGCTACGGTTTATGATCACCTTGTTCGGTAAAACGCCCTTTCCCTGAAGGAGTGGATTCTGGGCATGGAATATGGAGCGCGGGATAGTGCGCTCGGTAACCAGTTGATTTTATTCGATTTGTAATCGGTCACTAGTCTTCTCCGATATCCTTGAGTATCGGCTCCCTGCAGTGCAGCGAATGGAGAAAGCTACCCTGGCGGCTTTCTGGCATGCAATCGGCTGGAGCTCCTTTTGAGAACAGAAAGTTTCGGCTTTTGGCCTACTGCGAGCCCACAATAGGTACCAAATGATAGCGCTGTCAATAGAGCGTGTAGATTGCCGCGTCATTGATTATGTTTCTCTTTCCAGTTGATACAGCTCTTCGAGTGTACCTTGCTCGCTAATGCCTGCCCCTACTGCCGTATTGAACGGCAGTGCAGCGACGCGCAAACAGGAGCCCCCGAAAAGAGACATAGCCGAATCCCAAGTCCTTGATCCCGGATCTTGGTAAGGAACCGGTATATAGGCCCCACCTGCCTGTGGTAGGTACGCCGGTACCTGCATAAGCCAAGATCAGAAGCGGATGTCTTCTATCTACAGGAAAAGATCGGTAACCTATTGATTTATATAGCTTCCCAAAAGAGATCAAAAGCTACAAAAAGAAAGCAACGACACAAGGCTTCGCCTTATAATTCTGGCTGTTTTCTGATCATTTACTTCTATCTATATGATTTACAGTCAGTTTTTGACCTTATCGGTTGGGGGCTTTGTGTAGATAGAAGCCGGGGTAATATAAAGCCGGTGGCTTTTGAATTAACTGTTAATGCTGAATAATTCCATGACTTCAAAATTAAACTGCGAGAGAAAGATTAAATACGTCAGAGATTAATTTTGGTTTAGCGTGGGAGCCTACAGTTTGGCCACTCGGGAGCCAACTCGCAGCTACATTGCAAAGCATCAAATGAATATCTCAGAAAACGAAATTTTTATTCTAAAAGAGGGCGAGGATCATCCAAAGTCATGGCTGTCGTACAATGTACAATTCTCGGACTCACTTAACGATGGGACAGCAAAAACTTTTGTTCGGAAAACTTTTTTGTTTATGTTGTTAGAGACTTTTGAGTCGGCTCAAAAGTATGCAAATAAGAGCGGAAAGTTTAGCGAATTTGCGTCTCAGGAATGGTACCCTTTTGCAAGGCATCTAAGAAACGCAATTGGCCATAATGGAGTTTGGGATATTCGGGGAAATCCAAAAGATTTTCCCACTACTTTTAGAAACAAAACTATTGACGCAAGTCTCAATGGTAGGGATCTGGGTGACTTTGTCGGTTGGGTTTATGGTTTGCAACTATGCGCATCAGTATCGAGCTGGGTCAGCAACAGCTAGCGCCGCATTAACAAGGCGCTGCAGGCCGACAGCTTACTTTGCGCACCTTTTGCGCGGTCGCTGCGCTCCCATTTTCGCGCAAAATGCGCACAAAGCAAGCTGCGACTGAGCGCGGCGTTCAGGCTGTAGAAAAACTCTTAAAAACCAGCACTTTTT
>NZ_JAPIVK010000026.1 GCF_026183675.1 Microbulbifer halophilus | reverse complement strand
GCCAGATAGCCCCTTGAGGGATGTAGGGACAGATGGTATCTACGAAGCTGAACTCCGAAACTTGAGTTACTGAGGAATATCCGGCTCCACCAGTTGTGCCAGAAACCCGAGGGATTCCTGCCAGCCCAGGTAGCAGGCTTCGGTGGGAATCATTTCCGGAATCCCCTCCTGTACCACGTGCAGTTCAGTACCGACAGAAACGGGCTTCAGTGTCACGGTGGTAGTCATTTCACCGGGCAATTCCGGGTTGTCGAAGCGGGCGCTGTAGCGGAGGCGGCTGTGGGGTTCCAACTCTTTATAGCTGCCGCCGAAGGAATGGTTGTTACCGGTGGTGAAATTGGTAAACGACATCCTGTAGCTACCGCCGACCCGCGCATCCATCTCGTGGACTTTACCGACAAAGCCGCAGGGCGGCAGCCAGCGGGCGAAGGCGTCGGGGTCGAGAAAGGCCCGGTAGATCTTCTCGGGCGAGGCGCGCAGTACGCGGTGCAGTTGGACGGTGTTGCCCATGGTCTTGTCTCCTTTTCGTTGCTGGATACCTTCCAATCGAACGGCGCGGCTCCGAATCGACAGGGGCGTCGACATTTGGTCGTAGAGGCGAACCTTGTGCTCGCCCTTTTTGATGTAGCCCCGGGGGTGGTGCTCGTGAGCAAGCTTGGTGGCGGCGCTGCTACCGATAGCGGTTTGCCAGACACGCGGTGAATACGTCCCTGTACGCTCTAATCGACATCCCTGTCTCATAAGGTCTCGCAAACCGCTATCGGTATCAGCGCCTTCGCATTAGCAACGGGTGTACTATTGAACTTGGAGCAGAATTAAGAAAAGAACAATGCGGCTGATGCACAGGCCCTGCTGCCGGGAGCACCTTGTGGGACTGTCTGCGAGAGGGACCTCGCAGACAAGCCTCCAGGGATGGATTTACGGCGTGTCCCACAAGGTGCTCCCGGCAGCAGGGCCGCCACCGAGTTCGCTTACGATATTTGGTTCCTAGGCCACCAAAAAGGGCGAACACAGGGCTCGCTCCTGCGGTCGGCTGCCGGCATCGGAAACAGTTTCTCAGTGGTGATCCCCACTCTCCGAATCCCGGGCCGTAAGCACCTGGTACTGCTGCGGTGTCAGTTCCGGCAGCTTCTGCAGAAAGGCGACCATGGCCCAGATGCGTTCGTCGTCGTGGGTTGGGCCCCAGGCGGGCATGCCGGAGGTTTTGATGCCGTGTTTGATGACCCAGAATTGGTGGCGCGGGTCGCCGGCCCGTTTGCTCAGGTTCGGAGGTGTCGGATAGAGGCCGATACTGAGATCGCTCTCGTCCCGGCCGGGTTTCAGGTGACAGCCTGCGCACATGTCGTTGTAGTCCGGGCCACCGGAGAGCAGCAGTTCCGGATCCTCCAGGTCCGGCACCGGGGTGTCCCGCGATGCGCGGGCGATGGATCTGTCGCGCAGGGTCGCCAACGCCCAGTTGGTGGCGGCCGCGTGCGGTGCGTCGGCGCCGATCGGGTAGAGACCCGAGTAGATAAAGGCCGCGAGGCCGGCGGCGAGGGCGATCGTCGCGGCCAGCAGCCATTTAATCATTCTCGTCATGGTCTTCTTCCCTGTCCGGAAGCTCGTCTCCGCGGTGCAGTTGTTTTTCACATTTCTTCAGCAGTGCCTGTACCACGGGATCGTCCCTGTCCATGGCCTCCGGGTCCATGTCTTTCAGCGCTTCGCAGCGGGGTTTTTCTCCTTTTTTGTCTTTGTGTTCGCTCGGGTCGTGGGCCTGTGCGGACAGGGCGCAGGTGAGTGAAATGATGGTGGTGATGGTTGTGCGTGATTTCATTTTGTTTTCCCTGTTTTGATTTTGGATGCGGGCCTGCGGCCCGCGGTGCCGAGCTGGGGCTCGGCGTTCCCGGCTAGAACCAGGCGTGCAGGCCGACTACCCAGGTGGTTTCACTGGGGGACTCGCCCTCGTCGCGGGCGAAGTCGGCGGCGTTGCCGAATTTCTTTTCGTGGTTGACGCCGATATAGGGCGCGAACTGAGGTGTGAATTCATAGCGCAGCCGCAGGCCCGCCCCGGCGTCGGAGAGGCCGGAACCGGTCCCTGTCTCGCGGTCGTTCTGGCCGTAGAAATTCAGCTCC
Organism: Microbulbifer halophilus; assembly: GCF_026183675.1. GTDB lineage: Bacteria > Pseudomonadota > Gammaproteobacteria > Pseudomonadales > Cellvibrionaceae > Microbulbifer > Microbulbifer halophilus. Next base: position 73,352 of record NZ_JAPIVK010000026.1, on the reverse strand, counting down.
ACTTTCGGGCTCAGTATCCATCGCTGGGTCAGTAGCAGTTCGTACTCGGTTTCGAAGCGCAGGGCGCTGTCACCGTCCTCGCCGACAAACAGGGATGCATCGCTCTCGAAGAAGTAGGGTGCCAGGCCGTTGAGGCCGATGATGCCCCAGTTGCGGCTGTCGCTCTCCAGTTCGAAATCGTGGCGCACGCCCGCCTGCAGGTTCCAGTAGGGGGAGATGGCGCGGCTGTAGAGGGCCTGCAGTTCGGCTTTTTCCGTTTCGCCCTCCTCCCGCTCCACCTCGGTCTTGAACCAGAGCTTGTCCCGGTCGCCGCCGATCCAGGCGCTGCCTTCCAGCGCGCCGCTGTCGTTCTCGCGCCGTTCCAGCTGGTCGATGGTGACGTTGGTCAGCAGCACCTCGTGATCCATCTGCTGGTCCGGTGCATCGGGCGCGTGTTGCAGGTTTGGCGATGCCGGTTGTTCGCTGTAGGCAGGCCGGGCGCCGTGCATTGCATGTTCGCCTGTGCTTGCGGGTTCTTCGGCCACGACGACCTGCGCGGCGAGCGACGCGGATAAAATAACGATCGGTTTCATTGTTGCACGCCTCATACGACACGCACCTCCCGGAACATGCCCGGCATGTGGTAGAGCAGGTGGCAGTGGTAGGCCCAGCGGCCGTAGGCGTCGACATTGACCAGGTAGCTGATTTTCGAGCCCGGCTGCACGATGACCGTGTGCTTGCGCGGGATGTATTCCGCATCGCCCGTCTCCAGCTCGCTCCACATGCCGTGCAGGTGAATCGGGTGGGTCATCATGGTGTCGTTGACCAGGGTGATGCGGATGCGCTCGCCGTACTTCAGCACCAGCGGCTCGGCGTCGCTGAACTTGATGCCGTCCATGGACCACATATAGCGCTCCATATTGCCGGTCAGGTGCAGTTGCAGTTCCCGCGTCGGTTCGCGCCGGTCGATGGTGAGGGTGAGGTTGCGGATATCGGCGTAGGTCAGCACCCGGCGGCCATAGCGCTGCCTGTGGTCGCGCAGGCCGATACCCGGGTCGTTCAGACCATCCATGGGCATTTGCGAACGCATATCCACGCCGTAGCCGTATTCGCTGGGCATATGCACGATGGGGCTGTCGCTGCCGTGGCCGGCGCGGCCCAGGTTGTCGGTAAACCAGGTGCCCTGCATTCCGCCGAGCTCCGGGCGGCCGCCGTGCGGGCTGTAGTCGCCGGATTCATGCCGGCTGTGGTCCATGCCACTCGCGCTGCCGTGCTGTCCGTGGTCCATACCCGACATGCTGCCATGCCCCATGCCCATATCGCGGTGTGTCAGCACCGGAGCATAGTCCATGGTTGGTACCCCGGCGCGCAGTGCCGGGTCCGGGGTCAATGTGCCGCGGGCGAAGCCGCTGCGGTCGATGGTCTGCGCGAACAGGGGGTAGGCGCTGTCGCCGTCCGGCTCGACGACCACGTCGTAGGTTTCGGCCACGCCGATGCGGAATTCGTCCACGCTCACCGGCTCGATATTCTGGCCATCGCTGGCCACCACGGTCATTTTCAGGCCGGGGATGCGGATATCGAAAATGGACATGGCGGCGGCGTTGATAAAGCGCAGGCGCACTTTTTCGCCTTTCTGGAACAGCGCCGTCCAGTTGGCGTCCGGCGTCTGGCCGTTCATCAGGAAGGTGTAGGTATAGCCGGTCACGTCGGAGATATCGCGGTCGGACATGCGCATCTCGTTCCACATCTTCCGGTCGCGCCAGGTCTGTGCCACGCCCTTCTCGCGGATTTCGTCCCACAGGTCGCCGGCGGTGCGGCGCTGCCGGTTGTAATAGTGTCCCTCGGTTTTCAGGTGCGAGTAGATATCGTGGGGCGATTCGTCGCTCCAGTCCGACAGCAGCACCACATAGTCCCGGTCATAGGCCACCGGGTCCGGCTCCGCCGGGTCTATGACGATGGCGCCGTAGAGGCCCTGCTGCTCCTGGAAATCGGAGTGGCTGTGATACCAGTAGGTGCCGCTCTGATTGACGTCGAACTGGTAGCGGTAGGTCTCGCCGGGCTTGATGCCGGCGAAGCTGAGCCCGGGCACGCCGTCCATATTGCTGGGCAGAATCATGCCGTGCCAGTGGATGGAGCTGTCGTGGGCCAGGTTGTTGGTCACATTGAGTGTGACGGTTTCCCCTTCTTTCCAGCGCAGTATCGGTCCGGGCAATCCGTCATTGACGGTCACGGCGGTACGGTTGCGGCCGGTGAAGTTGACCGGCGTGTAGCCGATGTCCAGGTCGAAGCGGTTGCCGCGCAGTGTGTCGACAGCATCGGAGTTCAGGGTCGATTGTCGCGGCTTGGCGACGGCGCCGGCGCTCCCGAGCAGGGCTGCGCCCGCCGCGACACCGGTGACAAAGGTGCGGCGCGATAGATTCTCGCCGAACGGGTTCTGTTTTTTCATCAATGATTCCTTCTCGGCTTTCGGGGCAGCTCCGGCTTGTGCCAATGGCAGGTGGGCCCAAGAGCTAGAACTGGGCCGCCGCTGTCTCGATTTCGGCGTACAGCGTTCGGCTGCCATTGTTGTTCAGTTGCCAGACGCGATACGGGTCGAAGCGGTCGCCCATCTCCATTCCCGGGCTGCCCACCGGCATAGCGGCTACCGCCAGGCCGCGGGCGCCGTCGGGCGGGTTCTGCAGGAACTGGCGGATCAGCCTGGCCGGAATATGTCCCTCGAAAACATAGCCCCCGGCCGACACGCTGGTGTGGCAGGACTGGTGGCGGGGATCGATGTCGTGTTGTTTCTTGATGCCATTGAGGTCGTCGGAGTCGTTGGCGGTTACCGCAAAACCATTGTCGCGGGCGTGCTTCACCCACTGTTTGCAACAGCCGCAGTTGGCGCTTTTGTAGGTGGTGAGTGTCGGGCGGTCGGTGGACTCCGGTTGTTGCCCGGTTTCTTTCGAGCAGGCGGTCAGCGCCAGCATGGCGGCGCCGGCAAAGGTGACTAGGCGTAGCATATCGCTGTTCTCATTTTGTCTGGATTCGTCGTCGCGGAACCGACACAAGGCGCGAGCGATGCAGGGGCACCGCCGTGGAAGCCCGAGTGTTCCGCGGATTGAAGCTGTAGGGAGGATCTGCGCGCCAATTGCGGGCGCAGCTATCCCGTGCTAGCGGGGAATCGGCGGGCGAAAGGTACTTTCCGGCTCGGGGCTGGAGTTGGGGGGACGGTAGCTGAAAAGCTGCACACCGGCGGTCGGTGTGGCGGGGCGCTGATCGCCGGCGGGCAGGGCGCCGGCACAGTGGCCGGGGCAGCAGCCCTGGCTGCAGCGGAAGTGTGATTCACAGTCTGTGGTCTGTCCGGTGCCGTGGTTGTGCCCGGTATCGTGGCTGGTGCTCGCCGCCTGCGCCGCCGTGCCGGAATCCGTCGCGCAGGGCGCAGCCAGCGCCTGGCCGGACAGGGCCAGTAGCAGTAGCGACAGCAGTATGGGCAGCAGGCCTGGGCGCATGGCATTCCACGGAAAATGATCGGACGGGCAGAGTTTATGAACTGGCGCCCCGCGACGCAACTTGCTGTGGGGGGAGGGTTTTGCCTTTCCGCATTTCCCGGCCATATGAATTTTTCTTCTATGTATCCGGCTCTCCTGACCTTAAGTTCGAGGTTATCGGAGGTAGGGCCATGCACAAGACCTGTTCGTACGGCGTGTTTCTGTCCGCTCTGCTGTTGTGTGTTTTCGCACTGCTGCCGGCAGCTCCGCTGGAGGCGCGGCCGGCCAGCTGGTTCGACGAGCAGGCCGCGGCCGGCGCGCCGGGCTCGCCGAAGATCCGCGTCGACCTGAGCGAGCAGCTGGCCTATTTCTACAAGGGCGGCAAGTTGGTGGGCGTTTCCCGCGTGTCGTCCGGCCGCTCCGGTTTCCGCACGCCGCGGGGCAACTTCCGCGTGCTGTCGAAGAAAACCCGCCACCGGTCCTCCCAGTTCGGCATGTACGTCGATCGCGACACCCACCGGGTAGTGCGCGCCGATGTGGAAAGGGACAAGGATCCGCGCCCGCCGGGCACCTACTACCGCGGTGCCAAGATGAACTACTTTATCCGCTTCCACCGCGGGGTGGGCTTCCATGCCTCCGGCAGTGTACCGGACCGTCCCGCTTCCCACGGCTGCGTGCGTATGCCGCCGGACATGGCGCGCAAGTTCTACCGCCACGCGCCCATCGGTACCCGGGTAACCGTGACCCGCTGACTGCCAGTTCGCTCCCTTCGCGTTTTCCCCTGCGCATGGGCACAGGTAAACTCTGCGCCCAGCCTGACGATATTCTCCGGGGGAAGGATCTTGGCCAAGAAAAGCAAAACCGCTTTTGTCTGCAACGAGTGCGGCGCCGACTATTCCAAATGGGCGGGCCAGTGCAGCGCCTGCGGCACCTGGAACAGCCTCAGCGAGGTGCGCCTGGGACCGGAGCACACGGACAGCCGCGCCGCCAACTTCACCGATGTCCAGAGCGGCTATGCCGGTGCGGCCGGCGCCGGCAGGGTGCAGAAACTGTCGGAGATCGACCTGGGCGAGCTGCCGCGCATCCCGACTACCGCGTCCGAACTGGACCGGGTGCTGGGCGGCGGCCTGGTGCCCGGCTCGGTGGTGCTGATCGGCGGCCACCCCGGCGCCGGCAAGTCCACGATACTGTTGCAGACCCTGTGTCACCTGTCCCGGACCATGCCCGCGCTCTATATCACCGGCGAGGAATCCCTGCAGCAGGTGGCCATGCGCGCGAGCCGCCTGGGGTTGCCGGCAGAGCACCTGCAGATACTGAGCGAGACCGACGTGGAACGTATCTGCCTGGCGGCGAAGGACGTGAAGCCGAAGGTGATGGTGGTGGACTCCATCCAGGTGATGCATATGTCCGACGTCCAGTCCGCCCCCGGCTCCGTGGCCCAAGTGCGCGAGAGCGCCGCCTACCTGACCCGCTACGCCAAGCAGACAGGCACCGCGCTCATTTTGGTCGGCCATGTAACCAAGGACGGCAGCCTCGCCGGGCCCAAGGTGCTGGAGCACATCATCGATTGTTCCGTGCTGCTCGAGGGCACCCACGATTCCCGCTTCCGCACCCTGCGCGCGCACAAGAACCGCTTCGGCGCCGTCAACGAGCTGGGCGTGTTCGCCATGACCGAGCAGGGGCTGAAGGAGGTTTCCAACCCGTCCGCCATCTTCCTGCAGCGCGCCGAGGAGGTGGCCGCCGGCTCGGTGGTGACTTCCGTGTGGGAGGGCACCCGCCCGCTGCTGGTGGAACTGCAGGCGCTGGTGGACGACAGCAGCCTCGGCAACCCCAGACGCGTGGCCGTGGGCCTGGATCAGAACCGCCTGAACATGCTGCTGGCGGTACTGCACCGCCACGGCGGTGTACTGGTGGGCGACCAGGATGTCTTCATCAATGTGGTTGGCGGCGTAAAGGTGGTGGAGACCAGCGCCGATCTGCCGCTGCTGCTGTCGGTGGTCTCCAGCTTCCGCAACCGCCCGTTGGCCCGCGACATGGTGGTGTTCGGCGAAGTGGGCCTCGCCGGCGAAATCCGCCCGGTGCCCTCCGGCCAGGAACGCCTGCGAGAGGCCGCCAAACACGGCTTCCGCAAGGCCATAGTGCCGGCGGCCAACCGGCTGAAAAACGATATTGAGGGAATGGAGATGGTGCCGGTGAAGACCCTTTCCGAGGCGTTGGGGGCGATTGATATGAGTTGAGCCGGGAGCTCTCGCCTGGGCGCGCCGAGCTGTTTTATAGCGCGGAAGGCTCCAGTTTGGCAACTTTGAACCATCGGAAACCACGGAGGGTTGATTTGAAATGGACAAGTTTTCCGACTCGGATGCCGAGCTGGAGTTCGGCGCGCCCAGGGGGTGGTACTCCCGAGGCTATGTGCCGCATTTTGATCACTACTGCGCTTTGCAGTCCATCACTTTTCGCTTGGCGGATTCGCTGCCGCAGGCAAAGTTGGAGCAGTTGGGGTGGGAGCTGCGGCAGGCAAATCTGCCGGAATCCCACAAGGATTTAGAAAAACGCAAAAAAAATAGAGCAGTGGCTGGATGCCGGTTACGGCTGTTGCGCCCTGGGCCATCCGGCAGTAGCACAGGTCGTACAGGACGCATTGCTTAAATTTGATGGTATCCGATACCTGCTGATTGCCTGGTGCATAATGCCCAACCACGTACATCTGTTGCTTGATCCGAAAGAATCCCTGGCGAAGATCGTGCAATCCTGGAAATCCTATACCGGTCGTTGGGCTCTGAGAATGAATGCCGAGCTGGAGCTCGACGCACCCAGGGAGAAGTTCTGGATGCGAGATTACTGGGATCGCTATATTCGAGATCAGGAGCATTTCGAGCGGGTTGTGGATTACATCCACAAAAACCCGGTAAAAGCAGGCCTCTGTTCAAGGCCAGAAGACTGGCACTGGTCCAGCGCCTGGGCGCGCCGAGCTCCAGCTCGGCAACAAAAGCAGGAAAAAACATTGTGAAAAAAGCATTCCCGCTGGTTCTCTTACTGCTCTCGATCCAGGCAACAGCCCAAAACCGCATCGCCTCCCTGAACCTCTGCACCGACCAGCTATTGCTGAACTGGATTGCCCCGGAGAGGATTGCCTCAATCACCTGGCTGTCCGCCACCGACCAGTACCGCAAGGCGCCGTTGCCGGAGCATATTTATTTGAACCGCGGCCGCGCGGAGGAGTTGTTGCGGCTGGATCCGGATCTGGTGCTGGTGGGCCAGTACGGCGCGCAGCGGGCGGCGGGGCGGTTGCGCCAGCTCGGCTTCGAGGTGGCGGATATTCCCGATGCCTACAGCCTGGAGCAGCTTTCGGAACAGTTACAAGCGCTGGAAAATGTGCTGGGCGAAAATGCGCCGTTGCGAAAGCAGAGGCAATTGCTGCAGAAACTGCTGGCGCAGCCGCCTGCGCCCGAAACGGCCAGCGCACTGATCCTGTCTGCCAACAACATCACTTACGGCAGCGGTATGCTCGAGCACCAGTTGCTCGAGCGCGCCGGATTTGAGAATCTCGCCGCCGCGGATGGCGCCGAGCAACTGCGACGTGTCAGCCTCGAGGAGGTGATCGCCGCGCAGCCGGACCTGCTGGTGCTCTACGGTGGCGACAAGGATTTTGCGTTGGCGCACCTGGCCGAGCGCCACCCGGTTCTGCAGCGATATTTCGACAGTGATCGCGTGTTCAAACTGCCGTCGGAACTGAGTTTCTGCCCGGCACTGGTTGCAGCGGAAGTGCTGCAGCAGCTTACGGAAAAGAGAAAATCCCTTGCAGCAAAACAATAACCTGGCCTTGGGTTTCCTGGCCGCCCTGTTACTGCCGGCACTGCTGGCCGCGCTGATGAGCGGGCCGGTGTCCATCGACCTGGGTGCCGCGCTGGCGCAGGGCTGGCACAGCGAAGCCGGCGATGCGGTGATCCTCTGGCAGTTGCGCCTGCCGCGCGCACTGCTGGCCATTCTGGTGGGCGCGGCGCTGGGTATGGGCGGTGCGGCCATGCAGGGGATGCTGCGGAATCCGCTGGCGGAACCGGCGCTGCTGGGGGTGAGCAGTGGCGCGGCGCTGGCGGCGATACTGTTGCTCTATTACGGCGTCAGTTGGGGCCTCGCGCGGGAGAACGGCTGGCTGCTGCCGCTGCTGGCCATCGGCGGCGCCTTCTGTGCGGTGGGTTGCGTCTGGCTGCTGGCCGGGCGCGGCGCCAGCGCCAGCCGGCTGGTGCTGGCGGGGGTGGCGATCAATGCGTTTCTGTCGGCGCTGATGGCGTTGGCCCTGAACTATGCGCCCAGCATGTTCGCGATGCAGGAAATCGTTTTCTGGCTGCTGGGCTCGCTGGCCAATCGCGGCTGGGATCAATTACTGCTGGCGCTGCCGTTTATCGCCGCCGGTGCGCTGCTGCTGTTTTGCGCGCGCAACTATCTGCGCGCCCTGTCCCTGGGCGAGGCCAGCGCTGCCTCGCTGGGTTTTCGAGGGCGGCGCTATCCGCTGCTGGTGCTGGGCGGTATCGCCGCATCCGTGGGCGCGGCCGTGGCGGTGGCGGGCACCATCGGTTTTGTCGGCCTGGTGGTGCCACACCTGGTGCGGCCGCTGGTGCGGCAGGATCCGGGACGGTTGCTATGGGCCAGCGCACTGGCGGGCGCGTTGCTGCTGTTGCTGGCGGATATCCTGGTGGTCAATTTTGTCGGCGCGCAGGAATTGCGTATCGGTGCGGTAACGGCGTTTATCGGGGCGCCTTTCTTTTTCTGGTTGATCGTCAGTGGGCGGCGGGGGCAGGCTCTGTGAAGGAACAACGATTGCCGGTTTCCTGTCGCGATCTGTCCCTGGAGCGACGGGGCAGGCTGGTGCTGCACGAGGTCAACTGCGCCTTCAGTCCCGGCGAACTGACCGCGGTGGTGGGCCCCAACGGCGCCGGCAAGAGCAGCCTGCTGGAAACCCTGGCCGGCGTGCTGGCGCCGGCCGCGGGCCGGGTAGAGTTGGACGGTCGCGATGCGGCGGTCATTCCCGCCGCGGAGCGCGCGCGCCTCTGCGCCTACCTGCCTCAGTCGGAATCGCCGGCCTGGAGTCTGGACGTCGCCGACTTGGTGGCGCTGGGCCTGTTGCCCTGGGGGCGCCCCGCGGACAGAGCGCAGCGGGTTAGCGCGGCGCTGGAACGGGTGGATGCCCTGCATCTGGCTAATCGCGCGGTGACCCGGTTGTCCGGCGGCGAGCTGCGCCGGGTGCAACTGGCGCGGTTGCTGGTGGGCCGGGCGCCGCTGCTGATCGCCGACGAGCCCACTGCGGCGCTGGATATCCGCCACCAACTGCAACTGATGCACACCTTCCGCCGGCAGGCGGACGCCGGCAAGACGGTATTGCTGGCGCTGCACGACCTGTCCCTGGCCGCGCGCTTCTGCGATCGCATCCTGCTGCTCCACGGCGGCCGCCCCATCGCCCGGGGCGCGCCGCAGGATGTCTTCACCCCGGCGCTGATCGGCGATGTCTACGGGGTAAGCTGCGAATTCCGCTGGCGGGACGGCGTGGCGGAGTTTGTGCCGCTGGATCTGCTCTAGGGCGTGTCGAGTGCACCGTAGCTCAAGTTTCGGGGTTCAGTTCAGGGAGCTGGAGCGGGGTGCGCTTTTCTGGGACACGCCGTGAATACATCCCTGTAGGCTTGTCTGCGAGGTCCCTCTCGCAGACAGCCCCAGAAAGGCGCACCTCGCTCCAACTTGTGCAGCCTACAAGTTCCCCGGACTTCGAAACTTGAGATCGTAAGATCCCGATGGTGCGCACGGCGTACCCTACCCACTAACCACCACTGCCAACCGCTGTTATACTCCCCGCCGCCCTGGGTGCCCGGCAGCGCGTATGCGCTTGGTCGGGTTAAACGGGAAGTCCGGTGATGCCTCTGATCTGAATCCGCCCTGAAGTCACGGATTCAGGTCTGATTTATTCGAAGCGATTCCGGCGCTGCCCCCGCAACGGTGATTCGGTCCCCGGACCGATAAGCCCGATACCGGCCCTCGGTGATTGTCCGGGAATAAATCCGGCTCGAGGATAAAGCGGAGGGCTTTGTCTGGTCTGTGTGCCCCGCCTGTCGCGCACCGATTGCACTTCCCTCCCTCAATCCGTCTTTTTTACAGAGTAATTTCTCTCCCCTTACCCGCTTGCGGAGGAGGGAGGGGTGCTGATCGGCTCCCCCTCTCCCCAACCCTCTCCCCCCAAGGGGGAGAGGGGGCTGGTGGGGCGGGCAGTTACCTTCGAGATTGGGGAACCACCATGAAAAGAACACTTCTCGCAGCGGCCGTCATCGCTGCCGCCAGCCTGTCCCTGCCGTCCGTTGCGCAGGAAACCGATCCGAACGCTGAACTGGAGCAGATTGTTGTTACCGCCAGCCGTGTGGAAATGCCGAAGCGCGAAAGCGGTGTATCCGTATCGGTGCTGACCGGCGCCGATATCGAGCGCCTTGGCTACAGCAGCCTGCTGGATGTGGTGCGCACATTGCCGGGGGTCTCCGTCAAGAACAGCGGTGGCGCGGGCAAGGTCAGCTCCGTGTACCTGCGCGGCGAGAGCAATTACCGCACCCTGGTATTGCTGGACGGCGTCAATATCGCCGATCCGTCCGCGCCCCAGGTGGGCGCGCAGTTCCAGCACCTGCAGGCGTCGGATATCGAGCGTATCGAGGTACTGCGGGGGCCGCAGGGCATGATGTACGGCGCCGGCGCCGGCGGCGTGATCAATATCATCAGCAAGAAGTCCGACGAACCGCTGCGCGCGCAGCTATCCGCCGAGACGGGGCGCTACGGCACCCGGAAAGCCAGCGCCAGTTTGGGCGGTAGCAGCGACCGCTGGAACTACGATGTGAACCTGTCCGATTTCTCCAGCGACGGTTTCAATGCGCAGGAAGCGGACACCAGCGGCGAGCGCGATGGCTATGACAACCTGAGCGGCAGCGCGCGCCTGGGTTATGCGTTCAGCGAGCAATTTTCCGTGGAGGGGCAGTTGCGCCGCACCGACGCAGAAACCGGCTTCGACGGCTGCTACGATCCCGCCACCTTCGGTTCTACCGACGACTGCCTGGATGAATACACACAGACCAGTGCCAGTCTGAGCGGCAACTACCGGACTGCTTCCGCGGGCCACGAGGTAGCCGTGTCGCAGCAGGAAATCGAGCGCGACAGCCTCTCACTGGAGCAGAGCACCTACGCCGTGGACGGCGCCATCGATGAACTGAACTACGTCGGCCACAGTGCCCTGGCCGGCGGCCGCCTGCTGTGGGGCGGCGAATACGAGCAGCAGGAATTCGCCAGCGCTTCCGACGACGAGGATATCGACAGCCTGGGGCTTTTTGCCGAGTGGCGCGCCGATATCGCCGACAAGTTGTTCTATACCCTGGGCTATCGCCGCGACAGCCTGGAAACCGAAGACCACAACAGCTGGCGCGCTACGGTCGCCTACCCGGTGCTGCTGGATGGCGAGCAGGAACTGAAATACCGCGCCAGCTATGGCACCGGCTACCGCGCCCCCAGCCCCTACGAGGTCAGCCTCAACCTGAGCGAGGAGGTGCCCGCGGTGGGGCCGGAGACCAGCCGCGGCTATGAACTGGGGCTGGATTACCGGCTGGCAGAACTGCTGAAGCTGGAACTGGTGTATTTCGACCAGCAGATCACCGATGCGATCTTCTACGACTACTCACTCGGCGACTACGGCGCCTACGGCCAGGACGACGGCGACAGCGAGTCACAAGGCGTGGAACTGGCGCTGTCCGGTGCACTGGGGGAAAGCTTCGACTGGTACCTGAACAGCACCTGGCTGGACACCACCGACACACAGGGCGGGCAGCGCCAGCAGGTGCCCCAGGAGGTCTACAACCTGGGGCTCAGCTACAGCCTGCTGGACGACCGGCTGACCCTCAACGGCAACTGGCAACAGGTGCAGGACCGTCTCGACGCCAGCGGCGCGATGCTGGACGCCTACGACAAGCTGGACCTGAACGCCGCCTACCGCCTGACGGACAAAGTCCGCCTCACCCTGCGCGGCGAAAATGTGCTGGACAAGGACTACCGCGAGGTGGCCGGCTACCACACCGCCGGTGCCGCGGTTTACGCGGGTGTCCAGTTGACGCTTTGACCCCGGACTCGGACCTCGGGCGAATGGCGCCGGGTCGAGAGGGGTAGGGTGCGCCGCGCGCACCGCCGGGGACTGCAATCCATGGGAGGGTCCCCGGCCGTCAGCGTTCGTCGAAGAAGACATACTCCCGCTCTACGCTCTCGGTCTTCACCGGCTCGCCGTCTTCCAGCCGCGGGCGGAACGCCATGGCGTGCAGTAGTCGCGTGAGGACGATGCGCGCCCCGCGGTCTTCTTCCGGGGTCATCTCCAGTATTTCCAGGTCCTTCGGATGGCCGTTGCGGCTGACCGTATAGCGGACCCTGGCGCGGCCGCGGGGCTCGCGTTTTTCCAACTGGATATCGGGTCGGTAGACTCGGTTGGCGGGCAGTTCGGTGGGGCTGGCGAAGAGTTCCCGGCGCAGGGCTTCCCCCGCCTCGCTGCCGCCGAGCGCGGCATAGGCTTCGCGGTAGCTGCGGCGGGCGCTGTGGCGCTTGTTGTGCCAGCGGTACCAGTCGCCCCTGGCGACCAGGGCGCGGGCGTGCGTTTCCGGGTCTTCCCCGGCGGCTTCGGCAAGTTCCCCGGCCAGGCGCAGGCCCTTGCGGTAGTTGATCTGTCGCAGGCGTTGCCGCGGCGATTCGCCAGCCGCAGAGGCGTACATGGCGGGGTGGGGGAGCAGGGGCGAACGGCCGAACTGGACGCTGAATGCATCCAGTCGTTCGGCGGACATATCGCCGAGCAGGTAGGTCAGCTTCAGGGAATCGGTCAGCGGTTCCAGCAGGCTGTGCGGCGGCGCGTCGCGCTGCCGGAGGTCGGACAGCCGGCTTTCAAACAGTTTGTCCAGTGTCTGCAGCCGCTCCTCTTCATTGCCCAGCTCCCGCAGGTAGGCGGAGCGGTGCCAGGCGATATAGTCCCGGGTGGCGGCGTGCAGCTCGGGGTCGCCGGGCTCCAGCACTTCCCGGTGGACCCGATAGATATACTCCTGCAGGCCGTCCAGTTCCCGCAGTCTGTCGGCGGCGAACAGGGATTCGCGCAGGCTTTCCAGCAGGGGGAGTTGATCCCGGGAGTAGGGACCGCGCTCGATGCGGGTGAGGTGGACGGCGCGTTTGAAACTGCGGACGGCGCCGTCGAAGTCGCCGATCTCCCGGTAGTTGTGGGCCAGGCCGGTGAGGGCTTCCGGCAGGCCGGTGGCGTAGGGGCCCTGCTCGATCTCCATCGCCTTGATCCGCGCCCGGTAGTTGGCGATGCTGTCGATTGCCAGGCGGTTGTCGGTGTCTGCCGGCCCGGCGGCGGGGCTTTCGTCCGGCTGCCAGCGTTCGGCGCGCACAATCTCCAGGCCATAGGCGGTGGGGGGGGAATCCCTGTCGCGCAGGGAGATGGCCGACGTCGCATACTGCGCGGCGCAGGTGGCGGAGGCAATCAGTAGCAGGCTCGACAGGAGTAGGCGCACGGCAATGTCCATCGGGTTGTTATTGACTCAAGTTTCGGGGTTCAGTTCAGGGAGCTGGAGCGGGGTGCCGCCCGCAGGCACCACGAACTCCGAAACTTGAGTTATCGATTCAGGCATCGGGGCGATTTCGGCTTGTGCCATCGGCAGGCATTTCCGACCCCGAAACTGGAGTTATTGAGACATCTCCCCGAGTTTAAGCGGAATTGGATACAGGTTCATCAGTGAGTAGACCGGAAGACAGGGCGGAACGCCACAAGAAGCGCATGCAGGTGCGCAAGGAAATTGTCGACGCCGGCGTGGCGAAAGCGCTGGAGGAGCGCGGTGTGGTGGTGCTCTACACCGGCGACGGCAAGGGCAAGACCACCGCCGCCGTGGGGACGGCCGCCCGCGCGCTGGGGTACGGCTACCGGGTGGTGGTGGCGCAATTCATCAAGGGCGCCTGGGAGTGCGGCGAGAAGAACCTGTTGGGCCGGTTGCCACCGGAGCAGTTCCCGCTGCAGTGGCACGAGATGGGGACCGATTTTACCTGGGAGACCCAGGACTTCGAGGCGGACAGGGCGGCCGCCCGCGCGCTCTGGGACAGGGCGCTGGCGGCCCTGCGCGACGACAGCGTCTATCTGGTGGTGCTGGACGAGCTCACCTACGCGCTCAATTACCACTGGCTCGACAGGGACGAGGTGCTCGAAGCCCTGTCGCAGCGGCCGCCAGGGCAGTCGGTGGTGATCACCGGCCGCGGGGCCAGGCAGTACCTGAAGGATGCGGCGGATACCGTTACCGAGATGCGCGCACTGAAACACGCTTTTGACGACGGTATTGCGGCGCGGAAGGGCGTTGAGTGGTAACTGGCGGTCCGGTTCAGGTCGCCGTTTCGCCCGTCGGTTCGCCTTCCAGCAGCGCGGACTGTTGTAGCGCCTGGCGCCGTTTCAGCGGCGTGGTGCCGTACCAGCGCCGGCAGGCGCGGTTGAACGAGCTCTGTTCCCGGTAGCCGATCAGCCCCGCAATCTGGGTCATGGGCATATGGGGTAGTGACAGATAGTTGTCGGCGCGCTCGCGGCGAATATTGTCCACCAGCTCCTCGAACACGATCTCCAGCTCCGCCAGCCGGCGTTGCAGGGTGCGTTTGTGCAGCCCCAGATGCCGGGACACCGCCTGCAGGTTGCAGCGCTGTGCCGGCAACAGGTGATGGACCAGTTGCTTTACCTGGTGGGCCAAGTCCAGCGGCTCATCCAGCAGGGCGCTGTTGATGTACTCGCCCAGGAGCTCGTGCAGGGCCGGATTGTTCCGGTCGATTTTCTTTTCCAGCTCTTCTGCATTCAGTACCAGTGCGTCGCAATCGCGGCCAAAATAAACCGGCGCCCCGAAATACTCCTGGTAGCGGTCGTGCTCCAGTGCTGCTTCCGGCCGCATCAGTACGGCCCGCGGGTGGAAGTCAGTGCCGTACAGCATCTTCAGCGCACTGTGGGCCTGACCCAGGGCGTGCTCCACACTCTGTTGTCGATAGGGCAGATTCTTGTCCAGTTCCAGTTTCAGGTAGATCTGGTCCGGTTGGTTATCCTGTTCCATTCGCAGGTGAATGCCCGGGGAATGGTAGTGTGCGTAGCGGATGATATTGTCCATCGCTTCGCCCACGGTGGGGGCGTTCAGGGCAACAGCGGCGATGGGACCCATTACCATCAGGTCCTGTTCCTGCCCCAGGCGCAGGCCAAAATCGGGGCAGCTCAGTTCCCTGGCCGCCTCTTCGATCAGGTCGATCTTGGTGCGATAGGGGATCACCCCCTCCAGCTCAATGATTTTGGCCGGGTCGATGTGAAAGCGGCGCAGCAGGCTGTCTGCATCGCCTTCCAGCCGGGTTACCAGTTCGCGGAACCCCGTCAAGGAAGTGGTTCTGATCAGCAGTGTCATATTATCGTATTCCAACTCCGCCCTGTGTATTTTGCAGGGCATGGCACAAGCCGGCCGGACGCCGTTCTGTTGGCCGGTACTTCTTTGTGCCGATAAAGATCGCTCAGTCAGCCGGGGAAACAGATTCGGGAAAGGTCGCCTGCTGC
Source organism: Microbulbifer halophilus (assembly GCF_026183675.1). Lineage (GTDB taxonomy): Bacteria > Pseudomonadota > Gammaproteobacteria > Pseudomonadales > Cellvibrionaceae > Microbulbifer > Microbulbifer halophilus. The sequence continues at coordinate 58,304 of NZ_JAPIVK010000026.1, read as the reverse complement.
AGGCCTACAATAGCGTGCGGTGATTGGCTCCGACACCGGCCAGCCCGTGGGTCCGGCTTCCTGTGGGAGTCCTGTACCAACCTCTTCTCCGGGTATTGTTTTTCTGTTTCCTGTGAGCTCACCGATTCAGTATGTTCGACCACTGGGTCGAAGATATTATTGGGCGTGGTTATAAGGTAATAACCGAGCCTGCTTTGATCTCGTTAATTTGGGACAGAAATTTGATAGTTGATGACATGGCTGCAGGGGATGCGGTTGTAGCTTGTCGAGTTTTAGGGGATAGATTTTCTGTATAAAGAGTTATTCTGGAGTTTAATTCTATATTCTGGTTTTTGTGGAACTTAGGGGTGTGCAGAGTTGCGGTTTCGGTAGGTTTCTATTTTTACTGAACTGAGGGGGGGATTAAAAAAGGCGCCTCGAATGAGGCGCCTGAAGATTGAGTGGAGGTGGTTTTCGGAATCGTTGCGCGGCTTGCGCCGCGCTGGCTACATTTTCCAGTTGAAGCGCAGGCCGGTGGTGCGCGGCTGGCCCCAGACGCCGTAGCCCCAGTGGTTGTCGTTACCGAGAGTGTTCTGGTAGGTGAAGTATTCCTCGTCGGCCAGGTTGCGCACGAAACCTTCGATGCTGTAGCTGTCCGAGGGTGAGTGCCAGCTGACACTGGCGTTGGCCAGGCCGTAGGCGTCGTGGTGAGAGTAGGGGTCGTTCTCTACCTGCAGGTAGTGGTCATCCTGCCAAGTGTAATCCATCTGGAACACCAGTTCGCCGGCCTCTTCCAGGCTCTGATAGTAGCGGGCCACCAGGTTCCAGGTGAGGCCCGGTGCAGAGGGAAGCTCGTTGCCATCCAGTAGGTAGTCGTCACCCGCGACCCCGAAATTCAGTTGGGAGTCGAATTCGGTATCCAGCCAGCCCGCGCCGCCGATTATCTCGAAACTTTCGGTAAAAGGTGCAGTTATTTCCACCTCGGCGCCGGTACCGGTGACGTCGCCAGCGTTTACAATCTCGCTGCCACCTTCAACGCTGATAAAACGCTGTGCCTGGAAGCCTTCTACTGTGTAACGGAAGGCGGCGGCATTGACGCGGAAGCGGTCGGCGAGCGTGGTCTTTACGCCGAGCTCGAAGTTGGAAATGGTTTCGGCGTCCACCGGCAGGGTGGCTTCCAGGTTGCGGTTGTAACTGCCGGAATAGCCGCCGCTCTTGAAACCGGTGGAAAAGCTGGCGTAGGCGAGGGTTATTTCATCCGGGCGCCAGTCGAGACCGATACGGCCGGTAGTGGCGCTGTCGGAAAGGTTGTGATGGGGTACGTCTACAGCCTCGGTGTAGAACGAGGGGCCGACATCCTGGGAGAAGTCGCGATCTTCTTCCGTGTAGCGCAGGCCTGTTACCAGTGTCAGCTCCGGATTCAGGTCGTACTCCGTTTGCCCGAACAGGGCCCAGGATGTGCTGTCCAGCGTTACCCGTTCGCGGTGCCAGAGGTCCTCTTCATTTTCGCCCCAGTCGGCAGTAGTGGGCGCTTCGGTAAACAGGCCGCGGTCGTCCTTGTAGTAGTAAAAGCCGGTCACCCAGGTGACGTTGTCGGTGCTGCCGTTTAACCGGATTTCCTGGGTGTACTGCTCGGCGTCCACGGAGTATTGTTCATCGAAGTAGACCACGGGTGTGCCGTCGCCGTCATCCTGCATGAATTTGTCCAACTCCTCATAGGCAGTGATTGAGGTCAGGCTGAAATTCTCGAAATCCCAATTCAGCGTTGCGGAACTACCGAATGTATCGATTGTGGTGCCGAGGCCGCCAGTGGCGCCACTGGCCACATGCTCCGGGTCGTACTTGCCGTTCACGGCATCTTCTCCGGACATGCCTTCAAAGCCCGAGCTGGCATAACACTTACCGCTCTGGATATCCGGCACCGAGCAGGTCGCCGCATCGGGATCGGGGGCTTCCTTGTAACCCATATGAGCAAAGCCGACAGTACTCTGGTCGGCCTCGCTGCCATGCACATTCAGCAGCAGGCTGCCGCTGTCGGCCAGGTCGAATTCCAGTTGGGTGCGGTAGCCGAAGCTGTCGGTATCGTTCAGCTTCTCACCGTTAAACGTGTTGGTCTGCCAGCCGTCGTTAACGGTGCTCTTGACCGCAACGCGCCCGCGCACGCCGTCACTGATGGGGCCACTCACCATGCCCTCGACGATGCGCTCCGAATAGCTGCCGTAACTGGCACTGGCGCTGGCCTCGAAATCGTCGGTGGGCTTGCGCGAGACATAGTGCACCAGGCCACCGGTGGTATTGCGGCCGTAGAGCGTGCCCTGGGGGCCGCGCAGCACTTCCACCCGCTCCAGGTCGAAAAGCTGGATTGCGGAGCCGGCAGGGTTGCCGCGGTAGACGTCGTCCACGTAGATGGCAACGGGGGATTCCCAGGAGTCGGAGAAGTTCACCAGGCTGATACCGCGCAGGCTGACGGACGGACTGGAAGCTTCACCGAAAATGGCGAAGAAGTTCATGTTGGGTACCTGCTGGGTAATATCCAACCCTTCCTCGAAACCCATTTTCTCGATGGCGTCGCCGGAAAATGCACTCACGGCAACCGATACATCCTGCATCGACTGCTGGCGTTTTTGTGCGGTAACGGTGACCTCTTCAATGACCGATTGCTGATCGGCCTGGGCGGCGGTGGCGCTGGCCAGGGCGATAACCAGCGGCAGTAAACGCGGTCTGGCAATCGATGAAATACCGGTTTTGAATGGTGAAGTCATGATGAGCTCCTTTTATTTTTACTATGTCCGTGGGCACTGTATACCGGCCGGATAAAACGTCCGGTACAGAACCTGAACGGGTCCCGTTGCGGGCTACCCGAATTTAATGATGTGAAAGCCGCACAGGGCGCTTCACCGAATGAAATCTGAGGTTGATTGAATGAGAATAGGGAGGTAATAACTTTCCTTGTTTTGGTCGCGATATCCTATCGACTATGCAAAAATCGGCCCATATTTTTATGAGTCTTCTTCAAGATACCCATTTACAGAGTACCGCGCAAGGTTGTACCGCACGAAACGGACATCCCTGACTATCTATTGCGGATGATCAGGTCGGGCGACTTTGTCGTACCAATCCAGTTGGATGGCCAGTCGGACGGGGAGCTGGTGTTGAATGCTTGGCACAGTGCTGGCACTCGCGTTTTAATGGATAACACGAACAGAATAAGACGGTGATTCCATGCGTATCCCGCCGTTGTCGGGCCTGCTGTTCGCGGCCCTGTTGCTGCCATTCAATGCCGTCTGCGAGACACGCTGCACAATATTTGCGGAGCCCATATCGTCGACAGCGATGCGCCCTGCGCCGAAGTGGAACGCTTTTCGGCGATCGTATTTGAACAGGGCAGAGTGTTGGCGCTGGGCGAGGCCGGGCAACTTCGGCGCGCTATGAGAATGCCCGCCGGATCGACGCCCAGGGCCATATGAGCGCACTGGGTTTTCTGCGGAATGAAATCGACCTGCGCGACAAAATCTTCGACGAGATCCTGAAGGTAGTGGATGAATTTTCTGCCAGCTGCCCGTCGAATAGCTGGATCACCGGTCGCGGCTGGAACCCGGTGTTCTGGTCCGGCAAGCGCTGGTCTGCGGGAGCCGGCCTGGACGCGCTGGAGATTGGATTGCCCGGCCGGTGTGGCTGCGGCGTATCGACGGCGCCCTGGGCAGCCGCGGTGCCGCAATGCTGGAAGAGTACCGCAACCAGCACGGCCACAGGGGCCTACGCCTGGCGCACCTTGCTGGACCAGGGCACGCGGATTGCCGCCGGTTCCGATTTTCCGGTAGAAGCCGGTGAATCCCTTTATCGGAATCCACGCCGCGGCAGGCAGGGAGAACCCGCAGACGGCTGGATACAGGAGCAGAAAATGCGCCTGGCCGAGGCCCTGCAGGCTTCCCCCTGGACGCCGCCTACGCGGCCCACCAGGAAACGGTAATCGGCAACCTGGCGCCGGGCAAGGCGGCCGATTTTCTGTTGCTGGACCGGGATATTTTTGCCGCCGACCCGCAGGACCTGTGGCGCACCCGCGTGCTGGAAACCTGGGTGGCCGGCGAGCGGCTCTACACTCGCTGACCGCTACCTGAGAGGTAATGGCACCGGCCCCGGGCCTGGGCCAACTTATTGCCACCACAAGAATAAAACCGGATGGCGATGATGACTTCAATATACACTCTCGAGGATATCCGTCACTACGAACAGCGCCCGCTCGACGAGCGGTTTCCGGAACAGAATATTCCCGCGTTGCTGCAGGCGTCGGCAGAGCGTTTCGCCGACGATATCGCCCTGGAAATGCTGTGGACCGGCGAGCCCGGCGAAGCTTCCCAGTGCCTGTCCTACCGGCAACTGTTCGAAGAGGTACTGAAAGCGCGCCAGTTACTGCTGCGGGCCGGCTTTGCCGATGGCCAGGTACTGGCGCTGATGCTGCCGATGATTCCCGAGACCCATATTCTCGGCTTTGCCGCCCAGTGCGGCGGTATCGTCAACCCGCTGAATCCGATGCTGGAGGTGGAGCATCTCGCCGGTATCCTGAACGAGACAGGCGCGCGGATACTGGCGGTGTGCGCGCCGCAATTGGCCCCGGAACTCTGGGCCAGGGTGCCGTCGCTGCTGGCCCGCTGTCCGGCGCTGGAAAAGCTGCTGGTTATCGGGCCGCCGGGCGGGGTCGCGGAAACGGACGGGGTGCCGGCGCGGGTCGAAGTGCTGGATTACCGCGCCCTGATGGCGGAGTGCAATCCGGAACCCCTGGCGCGAATGCCCGACGGCGCGGATATTGCCGCCTATTTCCACACCGGCGGCACCACCGGCAGGCCCAAGATCGCGCGCCTGAGCCAGCGCAATTTCGCCTTTATCGCGCAGCAGATCGAGCAGGTCACGGGGTTGCCCCGCCACACGATGCTCAACGGCCTGCCGCTGTTCCATATCTACGGCAACATGGTGGCGGGGCTGGCCAGCCTGATCAAAGGCAACCGGGTGGTGCAACTGACGCCGGCCGGCTACCGCACACCGGCGGTGATCGAGAATTTCTGGCACCTGGTGGCCGCCCACCGCGCCAATGTGGTGCCCCTGGTCCCCACCCTGTTCGGGCTGCTGCTGGATGCCGATGCCGAGGGCCTGGACCTGTCCTGCCTGTGGGAGCTGGGCTGCGGCGCCGCGCCCATGCCGCCGGGGCTGAAACGGCGCTTCCGGGCGCGTTTCGATGTGCCCATCGTCGAGGGCTACGGCATGACCGAGAGCTGTTGCCTGATTGCCCGCGCGGCCGGTTCCCCGGCGCCGGAGGCGCAGGCCGCGCCCGCCGGCAGCGTCGGGCTGCGGTTACCCTATACCGGGCTGCAGGTGGCGAGCCTCGCCGGCGGTGAGGTTTCGCCGCTGCCGGACGGGCAGGTGGGCAGTATCCTGATCAGCGGCCCCAACCTGTTTGCCGGCTACCTGCACGAGGAGGACAACCGCAGCGTCTGGCACACAGACCGGGCCGGCCGCCGCTGGTTCGATACCGGTGACTGCGGCTACCTGGATGCGCGGGGGTACCTGTTTATCACCGGGCGCGCCAAGGACCTGATCATCCGGGGTGGCCACAATATCGATCCGCTGACCATCGAGGAGCCGCTGCGCGGGCACGGGGCGGTTGCCGAAGTGGTGGCCGTGGGCATGCCGGATACCCGTGCCGGCGAACTGCCGGTGGTGTTCGTGCAGCCGCGCGCCGGCCGGAGTGTGGACGAAGACGCGCTGCTGGCGTTCGCCGCGGCGCAGATCGGCGAGCGCGCCGCGGTGCCCAAGCGGGTCTTCCCGCTGGAGGAGATGCCGCTCACCGCCGTGGGCAAGATCTTCAAGCCGGAGTTGCGGCGGATGGCGGCGCAGGCGGCCGTTCGCGATCTGCTGCAGGAGGCCGGTGTCGACGCCTCTGCGGAAGTGGTGCTTTCCGGCGGCAGCCTGCGGTTGCGGTTGGAGGTGGAGGCCCCACAGGCGGCCGGGGCCCGGCGCCTGCTGGAGCAGTTGCCACTGGCGCTGGAGATTGTCGAGCCGGCGGAGAGTACCTGAGCCGGGCAGTTCAGAAGCGGTAGCCGACGCCCACCGAGTAAGCCCAGGGATCCTCGTCCAGCTTGTTCTCGATCCGCTTGGCGTCGTCGTTGGCCGGGAGGCGGATTTTCGCATCGCCGTCCAGGTACCAGACGGCGGCGTTCATCCACCAGCGACTGTCGCGGCCGAGAGTGATATCCACGCCCATTTCACCGGTCGCTCCCCAGGAATCCCCCGCTTCCGGGCGGGTATCGCCGACGACCCCGAACGCGGTGGTGCGGCCCCGGCTGGCGGCCGTTTCGTCCACAACGGTGATATAACGCACGCCCAGCCCCACATAGGGCTGTACCCGGGATTCGCTGTAGACCGGATACCACTGCATCGTCAGGACCGGTGCCAGTTGTTTGAAACCGCTCCGCGTCGGGCTGTAGGGCGAGGTGGATACCCCTCTGTCGTGATCGAGCGGAATGGCCGTCGGCAGTGTCCGCTGCCCGGTGAGCAGCCAGCCTCTGGGCAGGGTCGGGGTGGCCCCGCTGTCCATGGCGGGGGGATCGGCGAGTTCGGTGCCGTGGAGGCGCAGCCAGTTGGAGCCGTTGTCGGGGGCTTCCCAGCCGGCGCCGATACGCACGAGAACACTGCTCTTTTCGTATTCGGCCAGTACCTGCGCGGAAGCCAGCACGGCGGCCAGCGCAGCGGCGCAGAGAATGACGACTTTCATCGGTGTATCGCTCCGTGAACGGGGACTTTCCTGTGGTTCCGTTCTGTCAGTTTAGTCACGGCGCTTGCGCTACGCCGTATTCAGGTTGTATTTGGCGGCAGTGCCGACGACTCATGGTGGATATGCAATAATTCGCACCTCGAGCAGTCAATTCAGCGGTGAGAGAATGAAGATAGGTGTATTGAAAACCGACGATGTACGCAAGGAACTGGTCGGCGAATTCGGTGAGTACCCGGACATGTTCGCCGAGCTGTTGCGCGCCCAGGATCCGGCGCTGGAGTTTGTCACCTACGAAGTACAGCGCGGCCACTACCCGGCGGATATCGACGAAGTGGATGCCTACCTGATCACCGGCAGCAAGACCGGTATCTATGAGGACAAGGAGTGGATCGCGCCCCTGATGGATTTTGTGCGCGAGCTGCACAATCGCAAGAAGCCGACCATCGGCATCTGCTTCGGCCATCAGTTGATCGCCGAGGCCCTGGGCGGTCGGGCCCGCAAGTCCGACAAGGGCTGGGGTGTCGGCGTGCACAGCTACGAGATACAGGAGAGCCCCTCCTGGATGAGCGAGCCGCAGGAGTCGTTCAGCCTGCTGGTCAGCCACCAGGACCAGGTCGAGGAGGCACCGCCGGACGCAAAAATCCTTGCCTCCAGCGATTTCTGCCCCATGGCAATGATGCAGATCGGCGACCATATGCTCACCTTCCAGGCCCATCCGGAGTTCACCAAACCCTACTCCAACAGCCTGATGGAACTGCGCCGCGAGGCGTTCGGTGAAGACGTGGTGGAAAAGGGCCAGACGTCACTGCAGAACGATATCCACGAGAGTACCGTGGCCCGGTGGATGCTGGAATTCCTGCGCCAGTAAGGCCCGTCTATACTCCCCTCTCCCTTTGGGAGAGGGGTTGGGGGAGAGGGCGATGGCCGGAGCCCCTCACTTCCACTTGATATTGCACCCCATCGAGGGCGTCTGATCCCCGCCGGGTTTCTCCCCCGCCAGCACCGCATCCACTGCCGCGCGCAGATCCTTCCCCGTCACCGGCTCGTCGCTCCCCGGTCGGCTGTCATCGAACTGTCCGCGATACACCAGCTTGTGCCCGGCGTCGTACAGGAAAAAATCCGGCGTACAGGCCGCACCAAATGCGTGCGCCACCTCCTGTGTCTCGTCGACGAGATAGGGAAAGGTATAACCCCGCGCCGCAATTTCCTCCCGCATCCGTTCCGGGCTGTCCTCCGGGTAGTTTGCGGAGTCGTTGCTGTTGATGGCGATGATCGTCAGCCCGGCTTCCCGGTACTCTCGTGCAAATTCGGACAGGGCCGGGGCGATGTGTTTTACGTAGGGGCAGTGGTTGCAGATAAAGGCCACCAGCAGCGGCTGCGCCCTCAGATCGGTACTGCGAACATTGGTACCATTTGCGTCCGGCAACTCGAATTTCGGACTGGGGGTATCTAGAGGGGGCATAGTCGAGGGCGTGAGGGCCATAAATGCTCCTTATTTGTGCATGACATGTTGGGCAGGGTAACACTGGCGTAACGGAGTGGGTAAATACGGGCATTTTTGTGGATAAATCCGGGCACTGACGCGGATAAGTCCGGATTCAGTGAAGTGAGTGACACTTCGGCTACAGACCGCTTCTGGAGTGAAGGAGTGCTGACAAAAACCTTCTGAACTTCACAAATGTCGTATTTGTTACAAAAGTTGGTTCGGATTGTGCATTAAGTCAGGTGTGTTGGGGTAAAGACGATTGCTGGGGGGCGATCGTTACTTAACCACTAAGAATATCCAACAATACAAGAGGGGACTGTATGACACAGCCTAACTTTCATAGGGAAGAGAGGTATACAACGAATCCCGGGCCCAGGTTTCTCAAGCGTACCGCGCTGAGCGTTGCGCTCGGCCTGAGCGTGGCGGGCGGCGTGCAGGCGCAGAGCACCACCGGCAGTATCTTCGGGGATGCTCCCGCAGGCGCCACCGTCGTCATCAAAAACAACAGCGGCTTCAGCCGCACCGTGACGGTGGATGATTCTGGCGAATACCGTGTCGGCTCTCTGCCGGTTGGTACCTACGTCGTCACTGCGAAACAGGACGGCGAGACGGTTGGCTCGCGTACCGTTCCCGTGCGTATCGGCGCGGGTGCCGACGTTTCGTTCCATAACGACGAGATGCTCGAAACAGTAACGGTGGTTGGTAGTAATATCACGCCGGCCATTGATGTGAGCTCGACGGATACCCGGGTTGTGCTCAACGCCGAGCAACTGGAGCGCCTGCCACTGGGGCGTTCAGCCGAGAATATTGCCCTGCTGGCCCCCGGGGTCAATGCCGGTGCCGAGGGTTACTTCGATGACATGGTTTCCTTTGGCGGCGCCGGTGTTTCCGAAAATGCCTACTATATCAATGGTTTCCTCGCCAACGATCCTCTGTCCAATCTCGGCGGTTTCAGCCTGCCATATGCTTCGATTGAACAGCAGGAGACCTACACCGGTGGCTACGGTTCCAAGTACGGCCGATCTTCCGGCGGTGTGATCAACCAGGTCGGCCAGAGCGGCAGTAATGAACTGAAGTACGGCACTCAGGTCGTGTATGTTCCCAAAAGTCTGCGTGCCGGTGGGCCCAGGGCCTACTACTCCAACCTGAATCTGCCGGAAGGCTATGGATATGAAGATCCGGACAAGGCCGGCACCCTGTATGAGCGCACCAGCGATGACTACAGCTGGAGCCAGACTTACAGCGCCTATGTCAGCGGGCCGCTGATCGAGGACAAGCTGTTTGGCTTTGTGTCCATGGAAGGGGAAACCGAGGAATCCCAGGATGCGCCGACCGCCGAGGGAGCTCCCAGGGTGGAAGACAGCGAAAGCGATAACACCAAGATTTACGCCAAGCTCGACTGGTTCATTACCCAGGATCACCTGCTCGAATACACCTATATGCGGGAGGAGTACGAGCTGGATGGCACCTACAGCGCCTGGGATTTCGAAAACGGTAGCCGCGGTGAACGCCTGGATTCTCTTCCAAATACGGAAAACAATCGCAGCGAGTTTTCGATTCTCAGCTACACCGGCTATCTGACCGACACGCTGACCCTGAGTGCCACGTATGGCCACGGCAGCTTTTCCTATAAGGATGAGCCGGCTGAGGAAGTGGTCAACCCGTACATTTCCAGTTATACAAACCAGGACCCATCCATCGTCGACGACAGCCCGATACCAGGGCTGGCAGGTGGTTACGATGCCCGCAACGCGCGCGACTACACCGATGGTCTGCGCGTGAACCTGGAATGGCTGCTGGGCGACCACACCCTGACTGTCGGTGTGGACAATATGGAGTTCGAGGCCGCCAACGAGGGCACGACACAGCTGACAGACCTGTGGATCTACAGCAGCGCGGATGACCCGTCGAAAGACATCAATGCGGCGCTGGGGGTAGGGGCCCCGGGAGGCGACGGCTACTATGTGCAAAAGTATCTCTATGAAGATGCGACCAGCATGAAGCTGGAACAGGATGCCTATTACATAGAGGACCGCTGGCAGGTAACTGACGATGTGCTGTTGTCGTTGGGCCTGCGTAACGATAAGTTCACCAACTACAACAATGTCGGTGTGCCCTACATGGAATCCGACGACCAGTGGGCCCCGCGCCTCGGGGGAACCTGGGACGTATTTGGGGACTCCTCTCTCAAACTGTTTGCCAATGCCGGCCGCTACTACCTGGCCATGCCGAACAGCGTAGCGATCCGCGGCGCATCCGCCTCGACTTACACCCGCGAGTACTTCACTTACGAAGACGTGGATCCGGAAACTGGTGCCCCGCTCGATTTGACGGCGCTCGGCCCGGGCCCGGTGTCGGCCAATGGAGAGTATGGCGAACCCGTGGACCCGCAGGCCTTTGCCCCGTCAGACCTGGAGAACATGTATCAGGACGAGTACATTCTCGGGTTTGAGAAGACGCTGGGAGAAGACTGGACCTACGGTGCCAAGTTCATCTTCCGCGACCTGAAGTCCGCGATTGACGATGTATGTGACCCGAACCGTATGCTCGACAAGCTGGCTGCGATGGGAGTGGAGTCCGACACCGTCGACTGGCAGTACTGCTACATGTTCAATCCCGGTGGTTCCAATACCTTCAGTCTCGCCAACCTCGACGCTGCAGGAAATCCGGATGGTACCCGTACCGAGGTGACCATGAGCGCCGACGACTGGGAAATGCCCAACCTGAAGCGCGAATACAAGGCGATCGACCTGTTCCTGGAGCGCCCGTTTGACGGTAAATGGGAAGCCCGTGTCGACTATACCTACAGCAAGTTGCAGGGGAACAACGAAGGTCAGGTAAAATCCGAGTTCGGTCAGGACAGCATCTCCAAGACCCAGGACTGGGACGTATCGGAACTGATGAGACACTCCGATGGTTACCTCGCCAACGACCGTCGGCATCAATTGAAGATTCGCGGCAGCTATGCACTCACCGAAGAGCTTCTGCTAAGTGCCAACGCCAATATCAAATCCGGCATGCCGGTCAGCTGCCTGGGCTACTACAACCCGGATGGCAGCACCGATGAGGCGTCGGAAGCGGGCGACCCGGTGGGTTATGGAGCCAGCTATCACACCTGCTTCGGCGAAGTGGCCACACCGGGTAAAGAGCGCACACCCTGGACCCGCAGTCTGGATATGGGCGTGACTTATACCCCCGCGGCCCTCGAGGAGCGGTTGAATCTGAGCCTGCAGGTGTTCAATGTTCTCAACGAGCAGGAGCCGCTGCAACTGGACGTTACCTCGGAAGAAAGCCCGTACACGGTCAGCAACACCTACAAGGTACCGCTGGGCTATCAGACTCCGCGTTACGTGATGTTTACTGCGTCGCTGGATTTCTGATCGATAGCACACTGGTCATTTACCAGTACCGAAAACCGGCCCCAGCAATGGGGCCGGTTTTTTTGTGGATTTTGTGCTGAACTATCCCAACCCCCGGCCCGCCACTTTCCGGCCAGCTGTCATAGATCCCTTTCCCTGTGATGTGCGGGCTTAAGGAGCGTAGATTTGCCACATGTCTCAGTTTCTCGTGCGGAAAGTTCGAATTGTAACTTTAGTCATGAAAATTTGATCGGTATAAGTTTTAAGTCTTATTTCGCGCCATAACCGGGGCGTGGATGGGTGTTCCCAAAGTGATGGTTATTCAAAAGGAACGCTTCCCGAATTCCGGAAGATGGAAAAACTTTATATTCATTTTGAGGGTGGGCCTGGTCTGTTCGTCAAATGATATGTGTTGGGAAGGAGGTGGCCGCTGGGGGGCGGTTGCCTTTTCAAACAGATAAAAGCAAAACCAATAATGATCTAACGATCAAGAGGGATTTTCTTATGAGCTCAACCCTGTTTTCGCGAAAAACGCTCGCCAAGAGCGTGCTTGCTCTGGCCGTGGGGGCAACCACCATTTCCACCCCGACAGTTTTTGCCGATGAAATTACCGGTACCGTGCGCGGTAGTGTAGTTGGTGTCGAAAACGTCAGTGAAATCAAGATAACCAATGTTGAACGCGGCATCACCAAGACCATGAATGTGGACTCCGGTGGTGAATTCCGTTTTGGTAGCCTGACGCCAGGTCAGTATAAAGTGCAGGTGGTTTCCGGTGGAAGTGTCGTCGACACCCAGACCGTAAATGTTACCCTGGGTGGAACCGCTAGCATCGTTATGGGCCATGGTTCAGAAGTTGAAGAGGTGGTTGTTCAGGGGGAGCGCATTGCCCAGGTGGATACCGGCATTGCAGAGACCGGCATGGTTATGTCCGCCGACCAACTAGTAGAGCTTCCGGTTGCTCGCGATCTGACTTCCGTAACCATGCTCGCACCAAGTGTTAGCAAAGGAGATTCCGCGTTCGGCAACAACGCCAGTTTTGCCGGTGCTTCCGTTGCGGAAAATGTCAGCTATATCAATGGTCTGAATACCACCAATTTCCGTAACGGCCTCGGGTTCTCAGAGGTCCCTTTCGAGTTTTATGAAAATATTCAGGTAAAAACCGGCGGTTACTCCGCGAAGTTTGGGCGCTCCACCGGCGGTGTAATGAATGCCACTACCAAGAGCGGTAGCAATGAGTTTAAGTTCGGTTCCAGTTTTTACTACGATGAGGAAGTGTCCACGGTTCCCAATACTCACTGGAACAACAATGACAAGGATGCGTTTGAGGAAAGCAATTACAATGTATACGCCTCTGGTGCTCTGGTTCAGGATCGTGTGTTTTTCTACGCCCTGTACAACCATAAGACCGAAAATGAGGATATCTACAATTTCACCGGTAGTGCTTGGAAGCAGGAAGTTGAAACCGATTTCTGGGGTTTGAAGCTGGATGGTTATATCACTGAGAATCACCGCGTTGAATTGACGGCCTTCAGTGACGATCGTGAAACCGTTGAATCTACTTATGCGTACGATGGTGAAACCGATACATCGGGACAGTATTTTGGTGACACCATTTACGGCCGGGGTGGTGTGAACTGGATTGCCAGCTATATCGGCAACCTGACTGACACCATGGAGTTGACCGTATCCTATGGCCGTAACGAGGCGGACCGTTCCGATGTCCCGGAGGATATCACGCCGCCTCTTACCGAGCTTGCAGATGAGAATGGTGTGCTGCAGCGGACAGGCCAATGGATTACTGGCAACGTGGAACGTGGGCTTGATGAGCGCGAGATGACACGGGTGGATTTCACCTGGGACATTGGCGATCACTTCGTAGAAGTTGGGCTTGACCGTGAAATCAACACCGCCAGCAATGACGTCCACCGGTCCGGTGGTGTCCAGTGGCAAAACGATCCTTATGGCCAGTGGGCCTGTGATGAGTGGGGCTTCTGTGACGAGAACGATGAGTCACTGGGGCTGCCGCTGGTGGTCGAGACTCATTACGATAATGTCGGCAGCTTTGAGACGGAGTCCTCGGCCTTCTATATCCAGGATACCTGGGATGTCACCGATACTCTCTCTCTGCAGGTGGGCCTTCGCAATGAGACCTTCAAGAACCTGAACGCCGAAGGCGAGTCCTTTATCGAGGTCAAAGACCAATGGGCACCGCGTCTCTCCGCGGTCTGGGATCCGACCGGAGCGGGCAACCAGAAGGTTTATGCCAACTACGGCCATTACTACCTGCCGATCGCCGCCAACACCAATATCCGTATGTCCGCACCGGAATACTATGTCAGGGATTTCTATGATTGGGATGGTGACTGCTTAAACGAGGATGGAACCCCCTGTAATGTCGGAGACTATATAGGCCGTGTCACATACGGTAACGGCGAGGTACCGGATACCCGTAGTCTGGTGGACACTAATATCGAACCCATGTACCAGTCCGAGTTTATCCTCGGCTACGAATTTGTGACCGAGCAGGGGTACGAGCTGGGTGCGAGGGGCATCTACCGTAACCTGGAAACCTCCATGGAGGATGTGGCCATCGATGCGGCAGTGATCGATTACTACAATTCCACTGGGAATTGGGATACCAGCAGGTCTGGAAGTTGTGACACCACCAACGATTCTGGAGATGTAATCGGAACGCATCCCTGTTCCGTCGAAGAGGTATTTACCGGTTTCCACCAATATGTACTGACCAATCCGGGCAGTGAGATGCGGACCTATATCCCGGAAATGGATGAATATATCTCCCTGACCGCCGATCAACTGCGTTACCCGGAGGCCAAGCGCCAGTATGGTGCCTTGGAGTTCACTTTCAAGCGTCCATTTGATGGCAGATGGTCTCTGGATGCCTCATATACCTGGGCGCACAGCTGGGGTAACAATGAAGGCTATGTACGCTCCGACAACGGCCAAAATGATGCGGGTATTACCACCAATTTCGACCAGCCGGGACTGCTGGACGGAGGCTACGGTGATCTGCCCAACGACCGCCGTCACACCGTTAAGGCATTCGGCACTTATGCGTTTGATATGGGGCTGCGTGTAGGGGCGAACTTCATGTGGCAGTCCGGTCGCCCGAAGAACTGTTTCGGTGTTCACCCGACAGATGTTTTCGCCGCCGCCTACGGCCGTGAATCCTTCTACTGCGATGGCGAACTGGCTCCGCGCGCCAGCAGGGGGCGTACCGATAACTACTGGAAGATGGATTTGAATGCCCAGTATCCGGTGGCGTTCGGCAACAACCAGCAGTTGCTGCTATCTCTGGATGTGTTCAATCTCTTCGATAGCGATGCCGTTACCGAGACTGAGGAGCTGAATGGCGACCAGTACGGTCTTCCTGAGCAATACCAGGATCCACGCAGCATCCGTTTGGGAGTTCGCTACGACTTCAACTGATCGTTGGTTGAATAGTGAAGTTTAAGCCCCGCTATGCGGGGCTTTTTTGCGTAAGCATTGTCAAATTGTAGGCGGCTGCGCTAAAAGCAGGTCATGAGAATGGATGAAAAAACAGGGGTTTTTTTGTTGTAGTGACAGTTTTATGGTTCTTCAGCTATTGGGAACAGTCTTTTTCGTGAAAAGCTGGGGAAATAGACGAAGAGCTATCTCGAATCTGGCTCTCACTGTCAAATGTTAAAGTTGCAGTGTAAAAGTGGGCATTGCCGGAAGTGGAAAAAGCCGAATGGAGTGCCAGCTTGCAGTGTAATAATCCCGGTTTCTACTGAGTTTTCAGAAGTGGGAGGAGAAAGGTGGTTTTCATAGAGGCTCAGGATTTTCAGTATTTCTGGTAACGTGCTCTGCTACATGCTGGTACTCTTGGGATCCGTATTGCCTGAATTCCCGCAGGCAGCTGTAAGTGAGTTTTATTTCATGATCATCATCGCTGCGGCGAGCCTTTTCCCTGATTCCTCTCCAGTCCAGAACAATTCCGGTTTCCGCGACTTCCCGGAGCTTTTTCGGTCCAGTGCTCAGATAGGCTATAGCCAGCCCTGCCCAGAAATACCGCAATGCATGTTCGGGCTCCGCACAAAAAGGCAGAAGTAGCCGCAGTGCATGGCAGCCTGTGACACCATGTAGCAGTGTAAAGTCTCCGGTCCCGAGGTAGGCTTTGATCGCCACCCGCGCGATATCCTCCAATCCTAGCTGCTCCGACTGAACCGGCGTTTCCATCCATCCCTGCTGGCGAGTAACTGCAACCATATGATCGGCAATATTTCCCGGAGCGATTGATATCAACGGATATCGCTGTGCCAGCTCGGGCAGTATCTCGTCCGCGCTTAAAGCCACTCGTTCTTCGCTGGCCGGCAGTTTGTGGTATTCGAGATTCCAGTAGGCGAGCCCTGCGGCGACTTCTTCCTGGTGGCGGGCATCCACGCCGTAGGCGGTGCGGATCAGGGGATGGAAGGCGGCGGTGGCGATGGCGGGGAGCAGTGGCGGCAGTTCGCGGTGCAGGCAGCCGGCGATGCCATGTTGTTTGACCTGCGTTTCGTAGTATTGCAGGGCGGTCGGGAAGAGTTCCTCCCGATTGCGGCATTCCTCAATCGGAATGCCCGGGTCCGGCGGCGGCAGTTGTGGCCTCTCCAGGTGCGGAATCGAGCGGTCGAATGCGCGTCGCATCTGCTTGTGTGTGCCCCCCATCTTGTCCAGCGCAATCAATACCATCGGCAGGTGATTGGCGAGGCGGTCGCCGTAGCGGACGTGGTAGTGGCTGGCCGCTTCGAGCAGTTCTGTACAGTAGCGGGTGATGCTCATGGTTGGAGGGTTACTCCACTTCGACTCTATCCCCCGAGTTTATGGTCACGCCGCCCGGGTCGCGAAGGAGCGGTGCGAGGTTGACGCCGAAATGGATCTGGCCGCCCTCGCCGCGCCGGTATCGGGCCAGGGTGCGCAGCGGTTCCTTGCCGGGCTTGCCGGTGAACGGGTCCAGGCCGGGAATGGCGCAGCGGGAGCAGGTGTGGGTGCATTCGAGCTCCAGCGGGCCGGTGGCGGTGTGAATGCGGATCCGTGTCCAGTCGTCCTCGGCAAAGGGGGCGGCGCCGTCGAGGATGAGGTTGGGGCGGAAGCGCAGCGTGGATACCGGGGTGTCGAGGCGCGCGTTCAGGTCGTCCAGCGAGCCCTGGCCGATCAGCAGCAGCGGCGCGGCGTCGGCGAAGCCGACCTGTATCCGACTGCGCGGCGATCGCAGCGGGCGTCGGAACTCATCGCCCATGGCCACCAGGCGCACCGGGGTTTGTAACTGCTCACTGAGCCAGGTGGCGGCGGTGTCGCCAGCGTCGCGGGCAGTGACCGTGTCGCGCCAGACGGTGACTTCCCGGCAGGGGGCGGACGCGCCGGGGTGGTCGATTTCGATCTGTTCACCGCTGTGATTTTCGATGTGCAGGCCGCCGTGGATATTGGTGGCCTTCAGGCGGGCCATGGCGCGCAGGCGGCGCTGGGTGACGAACTGGTTGTCGCCGTCCACCAGCATCCAGCGGCGGTCGCCGGCGGCGCCGAACCGGTCAAGGGTCAGGGAGTCGCACGGGTGGCCCTGTAGGGATTTGACGGGGAAGTGGTAGAGGGCTGATATGTGCATGGTGATACTGGTTTGGTTGTCTATTCGCCCGGGGCGGTCCTGCGGACCGCTTGCCGAGCTGGAGCTCGGCGTTCCCAGGGGCGGTCCTGCGGCCCGCAAGCGCAGCTGGGGCTACGCGCTCCCGGCACACAAAAAAGCCCGCGTCAGCGGGCTTTTATATCAGGTTTTGAGTTTTTTGTACTGCATGCGGTGTGGTGTGGCGTCTTCGCCTTTGCGCTCAATGAAGTCCTCGTGGTACTCGGTGTAGTTGCCCTCGAAGAAGACGGCCTCGCTCTCGCCCTCGTAGGCGAGGATATGGGTGGCGACGCGATCCAGGAACCAGCGGTCGTGGGAGATCACCAGGGCGCAGCCGGGGTAGGTCAGCAGGGCCTCTTCCAGGGCGCGCAGCGTCTCGATATCGAGGTCGTTGGAGGGTTCGTCCAGTAGCAGCACGTTGGCGCCCTGTTTCAGGGTGTAGGCCAGGTGCAGGCGGCCGCGCTCGCCGCCGGACAGTTCGCCCACGCGCTTCTGCTGATCGGAGCCCTTGAAGTTGAAACGGCCCACATAGTTGCGCGAGCCCACTTCGTAGTTGTTGATCTTGAGCATGTCGTGGCCGTCGGAGATGGCTTCCCAGACGGTCTTGTTGTCGTCCAGGTTCTCGCGGCCCTGTTCCACATAGGCTACCTGCACCGTCTCGCCGATCTTGATCTCGCCGCTGTCCGGTTGCTCGCTGCCGGTAATCATACGGAAAAGCGTGGACTTACCCGCGCCGTTGCCGCCGACGATACCCACGATCGCGCCCTTGGGCACGCGGAAGGACAGGTTCTCCACCAGCAGGCGGTCGCCGAAGCCCTTGCTGACGTTGTCGAATTCGATCACGTTGTCGCCCAGACGCTCGCCCGGCGGAATGTAGATCTCGTTGGTCTCGTTGCGGGCCTGGAAATCCTGGGACTGCATCTCTTCCAGGCGGGACAGGCGCGCCTTGTTCTTGGACTGGCGACCCTTGGGGTTCTGGCGCGCCCACTCCAGTTCCTTTTTCATCGACTTCATACGCGCCTGTTCGGATTTCTGTTCCTGCTCCAGGCGGGTCTCCTTCTGTTCCAGCCAGGAGGTGTAGTTGCCCTCCCAGGGAATGCCGTGGCCGCGGTCCAGTTCCAGGATCCACCCGGCCACATTGTCGAGGAAGTAGCGGTCGTGGGTAATGGCCACCACGGTGCCGGTGAAGTCGTGCAGGAAGCGCTCCAGCCAGTAGACACTCTCCGCGTCCAGGTGGTTGGTGGGTTCGTCCAGCAGCAGCATGTCCGGACGCGACAGCAGCAGGCGGCACAGGGCCACGCGGCGCTTCTCACCGCCGGACAGGTTGTTTACGTCGGCATCCCATGGCGGCAGGCGCAGGGCGTCGGCGGCCACTTCCAGGCGGTGTTCCAGGTTGTGGCCATCCCAGGCCTGGATGATGTCTTCGAACTGCTGCTGCTTCTTGGCCAGCGCATCGAAATCCGCATCCGGCTCGGCGTAGTCGGCGTAGACCTGTTCCAGGCCGGCCAGGGCGTCGATGGCCTCGCGCACGCCGTCCTCGACGTTGCCGCGCACATTCTTGGCCGGGTCCAGCTGCGGCTCCTGCGGCAGGTAGCCTACCTTGAGGCCCGGCATGGCTCGGGCCTCGCCGTTATAGTCCTCATCCAGGCCGGCCATGATGCGCAGCAGGGTGGACTTGCCGGCGCCGTTCAGGCCCAGCACGCCGATCTTGGCGCCGGGAAAGAAGGAGAGGGAGATATCCTTGAGGATTTCTCGCTTGGGCGGCACTACCTTGCCCACCCGGTTCATGGTGTATACGTATTCGGCCATTGAAAGGGGTCCAGTAAGCTTGATGGAATCGATCAGAATTTGCGCGCACGTTAGCCAAAAGCCGCATTACAATCAACTGTTCCCGGCGCGCCCCACTGGAGGTTGCGCGCGAAACTGTGCTTAACTGCGGCACTGACTGAGATCACAGACAAAGAAACAGAGAGATGGATCAGGATTCCCCCGTACTCTTCGGGCGCCGCGGCGCCGTGGCCACCGCCACCCTCAATCTGCCCAAGGCGCTCAATGCGCTCAACCTGGAGATGATCGAGCTGCTGTCCCGGCAGCTCGACGACTGGGCCGACGACGACAGCGTGGCCTGTGTCTGGATCGACGGCAGCGGCGACAAGGGCCTCTGCGCCGGCGGCGATGTGGTGTCGCTGTACCGGGAATCCCCGGCTTACGGCGAGAAACCGGACTACGATTTCACCACCCGCTTTTTCTCCCGCGAGTACCGCCTCGATTACCGGATTCACACCTATGAAAAGCCGATCGTCGTCTGGGGCGGCGGCATCGTGATGGGGGGCGGTATCGGTATCGTGGCCGGCGCCAGCCACCGCATCGCCACCGAGACCACCCGCATGGCGATGCCGGAGGTGACCATCGGCCTGTTTCCGGATGTGGGCGGCAGCTGGTTCCTGAATCGCATGCCCGGCCGGCTGGGTCTGTTCCTGGGCCTGACCGGGGCCCAGTTCAACGGCAGCGATGCGCTTTTTGCCGGCCTGGCGGATCGCATGTTGCCGAATGAACGACGCGAGTCGGTACTGACAGAGCTGGCCGGGCTGGAGTTCTTTGCCGACAGCAAACGCAACCGCGAACAGGTGAGCAACTGCCTGAAACGGCTGGAGCTGCCGCAGGACGAGCGCCCGCCATCGATATTGCGCGAGCACTACGATCAGGTCCAGAACCTCACCGATTTTGCCACGCTGCCGGACGTCTGCCAGGCGATCCGCAGCTACGATGGCGACGACAAATGGCTGCAGAAGGCCGCCGCCACCCTCGCCGCCGGCTCGCCGCTGACGCCATGGATCGTCTGGGAACAGCTCGAGCGCGGTCGCTATCTGTCCCTTGCGGAAGTGTTCCGGATGGAGCTGGCGCTGGCGGTGAATCTCTGTGCCAGCGGCCATGTCAGGGAAGGCGTGCGCGCGCTGCTGATCGACAAGGATCGAAAACCTCAGTGGCAGCCGGCGTCCCTGGACGAAGTTTCGGCGGAACAGGTGGAAGCGTGTTTCAGTGAACCCTGGGCGGAGAATCCGCTGGCGGATCTGTAGGCGCCCGGGAGCGCCGAGCTTCCGCTCGGCCCACGGGCCGCAGGCCCACCACAACAGGAAATAAAAAAATAATCGAAAGGGAGAATACAACATGGAAAAAATCGCCTTTCTGGGCCTCGGCAATATGGGCGGCCCCATGGCTGCGAATCTGGTTGAGGCCGGTTTTGCGGTATCGGCCTTCGATCCCTCCGAACCGGCACTGGCGCAAGCTGCGGAAAACGGCTGTGAACGCGCGGATAGCGCCCGGCAGGCAGTGCAGGGCGCCCGTGCGGTGGTATCGATGTTGCCGCACGGCGATGCGGTAAAGGGTCTCTACCTCGGCGCCCGCGGCCTTTTGCAGGTGCTGGAACCCGAAACCCTGGTGATCGACTGTTCCACCATCGCCGCCAACGACGCCCGCCAACTGATCGCCGCGGCCGGCGAGCGCGGTATCCGCGCTATCGACGCGCCGGTGTCCGGCGGTACCGCTGCGGCTGCAGCTGGCAGCCTGTCCTTTATGTGTGGCGGTGCAGCCGATGCAGTCGAGTCGGCGCGGCCGGTACTTGCCGCAATGGGCGCCAATACCTTCCATGCCGGCCCGGCCGGTGCCGGTCAGGTGGCCAAGATCTGCAACAACATGCTGTTGGCAGTCCACATGATCGGTACCGCCGAGGCATTACAGTTGGGTGTGGACAACGGCCTGGACCCGAAGGTGCTCTCGGACATCATGAAAGCCAGCTCCGGCGGCAACTGGTCGTTGGAAAAATACAATCCCTATCCGGGTGTGATGGATGGTGTGCCCGCCTCGCGGGACTACAGCGGCGGTTTCACGGTGGCCCTGATGCTGAAAGATCTGGGGCTGGCGATGGACACCGCCGCTGGCAGCGCCTCGTCCACGCCGCTGGGGGCGCTGGCGAAAAATCTCTACCAGCTGCACGGTGGCTGTGAGAAAAACCGGCAGCGGGATTTTTCCAGTATCCAGAATATGTTCCGGCGGCCGGCTGGCGAGGAATAAACGCTGGTTTTGCTGGCGGTGCCTCAGCCCGTCGGTTGGAGTGAGTGCAGCAAAGTCCAATATCGGGGCCGCGGAACCAACGGGGCCCTTCACCGCCCTCTCCCCCCGGCCCCTCTCCCACCGGGAGAGGGTTAGGGGGAGGGGCATAGGTTGGAACAAGGACGGACACAGGGGCTGTCTCCACCCATCGCGTCAGAAGTAGTAATCTTCCAGGTCGATTTTTTCCCAGTCGTAGACCAGTTCCCTGCCATCGGCGGTCACCAGGTTGACCTTGTGCGGTGCCAGGCAGGGCGACCAGTCCACTTTTTCCCAATCGACTACCGAGCCCTCGTCGCCCACCCGGACCACGGCATCCTGCCAGGCCTGGGCGCACTCTGTCGGTACCTCTCCCCGGATCACAAGCTCCCGGTCCAGGTACCTGCGGTACTGTAGTTGCGGCATGGGATTCAGGTGGTAACGGGCATCGGCGTCCTGGAGATAGTATTTGCCGGCCTCCTCGATCACGGTGCCGCTGACGGTGACCTGCTGTGCGGTTTCAATATGGCTGCAGGCGGAGATGAATAGTGCGGCGAGAAGTGGAATGGCAGTTCGCATTGGGGCCCCCTTTGTGATGATTATGGTCGATTGCTGCCGACCGCACAGAGTCGGCGCAGGCTGGGGATCAAAATAGCGGCGGGGAATGAAAACGCGGTGACAGTTTTATTTCAGCGGGAGGGGCCCGAAAGATCTGTTGCACGCCGCTGTCGTCGAGCCGAACTTGTGTGTGCCTGCCCGATTGCCCGGTGATGCCGATCGGTGGCCTGCGGAACCAATCTGCAATCATCGGAGTCGGATGTTGCCCTGCGGCGATTAGCACGCACTACTGTGATCCGGGTAACTGTTCCCGGAAGAGGGGGCGGCTAGAATTCGCGCAAACTTTGCTCGAACAACAATATTGGGGAATCCCTATGCACAATCTTGCCAAGGGCGCCGCTACACTGGCGCTGGCCTTTTCCGCTGGCGCCAGCGCCCAGGATACCTACTGGGGTGGCACCATCGGCCTGATGGATATCGACATGCGCAATGCCGACAGCCCCGTAAACCTGGGGCTGCGCGGTGGTTTGACCCTGCCTTCCGGCTGGGGCTTCGAGGCCGAGTACACCAACTCCCTGATCAGCGGCGAGGCCGACGCGTTCAGTGGCGATGCGGATGTGGATATCCAGACCCTGGCCGGCTACGGTACCTACCGCAGCTACGGCAACATCTATTTCAAGGGCCGCCTGGGGCTGCTGTACGAAGATGTGGATGTCGGCGGTTTCAGCGAAGACGATACCGGTGTCTCCCTAGGCGGTGGCGTGGGCTTCGATTTTGGCCCTAACACCAATGTGGAACTGGAATACACCATGATCGAGGAAGACGTGGGCTTTTGGTCCGGCACCATGACGTTGAACTTCTGATCCCCTTCCTGAGCGCGGCCGTCCGGCCGCGCCTGCCATCCGGCCAGAAAATGTACTGCGGCGTCATTATTCGCCGATCCGCTATCCGTCCTGTCTTGGCGCGTATATAATCCCCCGCCGTTTGATTGCACAAAAAATCTTTAAAAGGGGGATCTATGCGTTTTCCGGTCAAATCTCTGGCAGCGATGGTGCTGCTCTGGTCCGGGGTTGCTCACGCTGAAGGCGGCTACTTCGGCGGTGTCGCGGGCGTGATGAGCACCGATATCGAAGGCGACAGCCCGTTCAATGGCGGCTTCCGCATCGGTTATAGCGGGGCCTCGGGTTGGGGGATCGAGGGCGAGTTTACCGGTTCCATCGTCGATGGCGAGGTGGACACCTATTGGTATGGTGAACAGGATTACTCGATTTCCACCGCAGCGCTTTATGGTACTTATCGCAGCCACGGCGACCTGTACTTCAAGGGGCGGCTGGGCTACCTGAATGAAAAAGTGGATTTCGATGGTTTTGGAAGCGCCAGCGACAGCGGCGCTTCCGCGGGCCTGGGCTTCGGCTTCAAAGTCTCCGAGAACGCCACCATGGAAGCGGAATACACCTTGGTGGAAGAGGATGTGAACTTCTGGTCCGGCTCGGTCGTTTTCCGTTTCTGAGTCGATTCCACCGTTTGACAGCGCGGCCCCGGCCGCGTTTTAGCGTTCGCGCAGTGCCCCTCTCCTTGGTGTACAATGCGCGCCTTTCTATTCTTTCACCTTGTCAGTCATTCAGCCCGCTTTACCGAGGGAACCCCATGTTTGATCAATCAGTCACGCTCTCCTCTTTCGATTCGGATGTCTGGAACGCCATTCAGGAAGAGGATCGCCGTCAGGAAGAACATATCGAGCTGATCGCTTCCGAGAACTACACCAGCCCGCTGGTGATGGAGGCGCAGGGCACCAGCCTGACCAACAAGTACGCGGAAGGCTACCCGGGCAAGCGCTACTACGGCGGTTGTGAATATGTGGACAAGGTGGAAGTGCTGGCCATCGAGCGGGCCAAGGAGCTGTTCGGCGCCGACTACGCCAATGTGCAGCCGCACTCCGGCTCCCAGGCCAACGCCGCCGTCTACCAGGCGCTGTGCGCCCCGGGCGACACCGTGCTGGGCATGAGCCTGGCCCACGGCGGCCACCTGACCCACGGCGCGCGGGTCAACTTCTCCGGCAAGATCTACAGCGCCGTGCAGTACGGCCTGAACCCGGAAACCGGCGAGGTGGACTACGAGGAAGTCGAGCGCCTGGCCGAGGAGCACAAGCCGAAGATGATCGTGGCCGGCTTTTCCGCCTACTCGCGCGTGATGGACTGGGCGCGTTTTCGTGAGATCGCCGACAAGGTGGGCGCCTACCTGATGGTGGACATGGCCCATGTGGCGGGCCTGGTGGCCGCCGGCGAATACCCCTCGCCGATCGAGCACGCCGACGTGGTGACTTCCACCACCCACAAGACCCTGCGCGGCCCGCGCGGCGGCATCATCCTGGCGAAGGCCAACGAGGAGATCGAGAAGAAGCTCAACAGTGCGGTATTCCCCGGCGGCCAGGGCGGCCCGCTGATGCACGTGATCGCGGCCAAGGCGGTGTCCTTCAAGGAGGCCATGGGCCCCGAGTACAAGGCCTACCAGAAGAAGGTGGTGGAAAACGCCCGCGCCATGGCCGAGACTTTCCTCGACCGCGGTATCAATATCGTCTCCGGCGGTACCGACGACCACCTGATGCTGGTGGACCTGATCGGCAAGGAGTACACCGGCAAGGACGCGGACGAGGCCCTGGGCCGCGCCAATATCACCGTTAACAAGAACGCCGTGCCCAACGACCCGCGCTCGCCGTTCATCACCAGCGGCCTGCGCGTCGGCACCCCGGCCATTACTACCCGCGGCTTCGGTGTCGAGGAGACCCGGCAGCTGACCCACTGGATCTGCGATGTGCTGGACGCGCTGGAGAAGGGCGACGCCGAGGCGACCATCGAAGACGTGAAGGGAAAAGTGCTGGAAATCTGCGCGAAATTCCCGGTATATCAGTGACTAGTGGCGGGAAAGCCTCCGGGCCCGCCACGAACCACCCAACACTAAATCACCACAAAAACCCCGGTTCTTCCGGGGTTTTTTTGTTCCTACCGTCGTTTTTGTGAAACATTTTGCTCCAGGTTCGTGAGTCTCCTTCCCGATTCTGCTTTAATAAGCGCCCTCCAAAAACTGAATAATGGTTCGGCTTTGACCGGGCCGGGCAGCTCAGGGTGGTGCTGCTCTCTCCGCGCCAGCGCGGAAACCTGTCTGAGTCCAAGCGGTTACCGGGCTCACCGCTGCCTCCAGTGGCCGGATTGCCGCTGCGGGGTTGTGCCAGTCAATCCGCAGCGCGACTGCGACAGAAAGGAGAGCGCGATGCGCACCATCGGGAATACTCTGGGCGCTCTGCTGCTGGTAGCCGGCCTCGTGCAGGGCGCCGCGGCCGAGGAGCTGTATTTCGCCAACTGGTCCGACTATATCGGCGAGGACACCATCGCCGATTTCGAGGCGCAGACGGGCATCGAAGTGCACTACTTCGAGTTCGACGATATCGAGGAGCTCGAGCGGGTATGGATCGAGGAGGGGCGGAAGTTCGACCTGGTCGTGCCCAGCTCCGAGAACCTCCCCGGCTACATCCGCGCCGGGCTGTTGAGCAAGCTGGATCGCGAGCGCCTGCCGGGCTGGTCGCGCAACGATCCGCAGTTCATGCAGCGGTTGCAGAGCTCCGACCCGGACAACGAATACGCCTTCCCCTATCTCTGGGGCACCGTCGGGATCGGCTACAACGTGCAGGCGGTGCGCGAGGCCTTCGGCGGCAGCCTGCCGGAGGACAAGGACAGCTGGAATCTGCTGTTCGATCCCGACAACCTGGCCAAGCTGGATCACTGCGGCGTGACCCTGATGCGCTCGCCGGAGGAGATCTTCGATGTGGGGCTCAAATACCTGGGCAAGGAACCCGACAGCATGAGCATGGCCCACCAGTTGATGGTGGCCAACCTGCTGGCCAAGGTGCGCCTGCACGTGACCGACTTCGACTCCGGCGAGTACGCGGAAAACCTGGCCAGCGGCCGGCACTGCATGGTGCACGGTTGGAGCGGGGACGTGCTGCAGGCCCAGCAGATGGCGCGCGAGGCCGGCAAACCGTTTGATGTGCGCTATATCATGCCCCGGGAGGGCTTCCCGCTGTGGATCGATGTGCTGGCCATGCCGGCCAATGCGCCCAACAGGGATGCCGCCTACAAGCTCATGAACTACCTGCTCAAGCCCTCGGTGATTGCCGCCATCACCAACCAAGTGCAGTTCGCCAACGCCAACCTGGAGGCGCGCGAGTTTGTGGATCCGGAGTTGCTGGCCAACCCCATCGTCTACCCGGATCCGGCCGAGCTGGACAATGTCTGGATTCCCGAATCCACCGAGAGCGGTGTGCTGGCTCTGCGCCACAAGCTCTGGAACCGCATTGTCGAGCGCAAGGCCCTGTAGTGGGCGATTGGTCGGTGGTGCGGCACCATCCATCCACTGACCGCCGACAACCATCTACCAACCCAACCACTCACTGGCCACCGGCCACTGTGATAAACTGCGCCCAATTTTTCCACAGGGCCTCAAGATGCACTGTCCTTTCTGCAGCGCGGAAGAAACCAAAGTCGTCGATTCCCGCCTGGTGGCCGAGGGCGACCAGGTGCGCCGCCGGCGCGAGTGTCTCGAGTGCCACGAGCGCTTCACCACTTTCGAAACCGCCGAACTGCTGTTGCCGCGGGTGATCAAGCAGAACGGCCAGCGCGAACCCTTCAACGAGGAAAAGCTGCGCGCGGGTATTCAGCGCGCGGTGGAGAAACGCCCGGTCAGCACCGAGCGGGTGGAGACGGCGGTGGCGCAGATCAAGCACGCCCTGCAGGCCTCCGGCGAGCGCGAGCTGCCGGCGATGCGTATCGGCGAACTGGTCATGGAGCAATTGCGTGAGCTGGACCAGGTGGCCTATGTGCGCTTTGCCTCGGTCTACCGCCGCTTCGAGGACCTGAGCGAGTTCAGCGAGGAAATCGAGCGCCTGACCAGCAAGACCGGGGAGCGAAGAGCGGAGAAGTGATGAGTTCCAGTCCCGACAGCAGCCCCCGGGCGCTGATGGCCCGCGCCGTTGCGCTGGCGGAACGCGGCCTCTATACCACCATGCCCAACCCCCGTGTCGGCTGTGTGATCGCCGACGCCGGCGGCGCCGTCGTCGGCGAGGGCTGGCACCGCCGCGCCGGGCAGCCCCACGCCGAGATCGAGGCGCTGAACGATGCCGGTGAGCGCGCCCGCGGCGCCACCGCCTACGTGACCCTGGAGCCCTGCAGCCACACCGGCAGGACTGGCCCCTGCGCTACGGCGCTGGTGGAGGCCGGCGTGGCGAGGGTGGTCTACGGTATGCAGGATCCGAATCCGTCCGTCGCCGGCGCCGGCCTGCAGAAGCTGCGCGATGCCGGTATCGAGGTGGAGGGCCCGCTGCTGGAGGAACAGTGCCGCGCCCTGAACCCGGGCTTTATCAAACGCATGACCCTGGGGCTGCCGCTGGTGCGCAGCAAATCGGCCATGAGCCTGGATGGCCGCACCGGTATGGCCAGCGGGGAGTCAAAGTGGGTCACCGGCCCCGCCGCCCGCGCCGATGTGCAGCGGCTGCGCGCGCGCAGTTGCGCCATTGTCACCGGCGTGGACACGGTGCGCTTCGACAATCCCAACATGAATGTGCGCGCCGGCGACATGGCGCTGGAAGCGGCGGTTGCCGAGGCCGCCGCCGTCATACAGCCGCTGCGGGTGATCGTCGACAGCGGGCTGCGCACCCCGGCGAAAGCCTTTATTCTGCAGGGCGACGCCCCCACATTGGTGGTCACCACCGAGCGGGCGGAGCCGGCGCGACGCGAGCGGCTGGAAGAGACCGGCGCCGAGGTACTGGTACTGCCGGCGGGCGGCGACGGCCGCGTGGACCTGCTGGCGCTGCTGAAAGAACTGGCGCAGCGCGAATGCAACGAGATACTGGTGGAAAGTGGCGCTACCCTGTCCGGCGAATTCCTGTACCGCGGCCACCTGGACGAACTGATCGTCTATATGGCGCCCAAGCTGCTGGGCTCCAGCGCCCGGCCGCTGTTCGAGCTGCCGATCGAGCGTATGGGGTCGGTGCTGCCGATCACCATTACCGAGATGCGCGCGGTCGGCCACGACTGGCGCATTACCGCCACCACGGACATTGAGCGCTAGAGGTGCCCGCTGATGTTTACCGGAATCATTGAAGCCGTCGGCGAAATCACCGAATTGAAGCCCCAGGGCGGCGACCTGCGTGTGCGGGTCAAAAGCGGCAAGCTGGATCTGTCCGACGTGCAGTTGGGCGACAGCATCGCCACCAACGGCGTCTGCCTGACGGTGGTGGACCTGCCCGGCGACGGCTACTGGGCCGATGTCTCCGCCGAAACCCTGGACGTGACCAGCGTGAAAAGCTGGAAGACCGGCGACCGTGTCAACCTGGAAAAGGCGCTGACGCCCCGGACCCGCCTCGGTGGCCATATCGTCAGCGGCCATGTGGACGGCATCGGCGAAGTCGTCTGGCGCAGGAAAGAGGCCCGCGCCGAGCGCTTCCGCCTGCGCGCGCCGGATCACCTGGCAAAATACATCGCCCACAAGGGCTCGATCACCGTCGACGGCACCAGCCTCACGGTCAACGCCGTGGACGGCGCCGAGTTCGAACTGACCATCGTGCCGCACACGCTGCGGGAAACCGTGATGGGCGACTACAACGCCGGTACCCGGGTCAACCTGGAGGTGGACCTGATCGCCCGCTACCTGGAGCGGCTGCTGCTGGGCGACAAAGCTGCCGAGCCGGACAGCGATGGCCTGACGGTGGAGTTTCTGGCGAGGCACGGATTTAGCTGACGACGCATGGGGGAGGGGTCTCGATCGGCCGCCCTCTCCCCCGGATCAAGTCCGGGGCAGGCTCTAACCCTCTCCCGGAGGGAGAGGGGACTGTACGGTGCCCGAAGCGGCTCCGGTGCTTTCTACCTGGCTCCCCTCTCCCCCCGGGAGAGGGGCCGGGGGAGAGGGCGCCGCGCCGCGAAGGCCTTTACAAGGCCCCATTTCGACATTAGAGAGATTTATGGAACTCAACACGGTAGAAGAACTGATCGACGATATCCGCCAGGGCAAGATGGTGATCCTGATGGATGACGAAGACCGCGAGAACGAGGGCGACCTGGTGATGGCCGCGGAGCAGATTCGCGCCGAGGACATCAATTTCATGGCCACCCACGCCCGCGGCCTGATCTGCATGCCGATGAGCCGCGAGCGCTGCCAGCAGCTGGACCTGCCGCTGATGTCCCAGGATAACGGCGCCCAGTTCAGCACCAACTTCACCGTCTCCATCGAGGCCGCCGAGGGCGTCACCACCGGCATCTCTGCCGCCGACCGCGCCCGCACCGTGCGCGCCGCCGTGGCCCGCAACGCCAGACCCAGCGATATCGTGCAGCCCGGCCATATCTTCCCGATCATGGCCCAGCCCGGTGGCGTCCTCAGCCGCGCCGGCCACACCGAGGCCAGCACGGACCTGTCGCGCCTGGCGGGTTTCGAACAGGCCGCGGTGATCGTCGAGATCATGAACGAAGACGGCACCATGGCGCGCCGCCCGGATCTGGAAACCTTCGCCCAAGAGCACAACTTGAAGATCGGCACCATCGCCGATCTGATCAACTACCGCGCGCTCAACGAGAAGACCGTCGAGTGCACCAACGAGCGCCAGGTGCACACCGAGTTCGGCGAGTTCACATTGCGCACTTACCTCGACAAGGCCCGCCGCGAGCGCCACTTCGCTTTTGTGCTGGGCAACCCGACACCGGAAGAACCGACCCTGGTTCGCGTACACGTGGGCAATACCCTGCGCGATGTACTCACCATCCGCCGCGGCGACGAAAAGTTCACCCCCTGGACCTTCCGCCGCGCCATGGAGCGCGTGGCCCGGGAGGGCAAGGGCGTGGTGGTGCTGATCTGCCACAACGAGACCACCGAGGAAATCGAGGAGAGCATCGACTGGCTGATCAGCGGCAAGCAGCAGCGCCCCAGCTCCGACCTGGTCTACAAGCAGGTGGGCACCGGCTCGCAGATACTGCGCGACCTGAAAGTACGCAAAATGCGCCTGATGAGCGCGCCGTTCAAGTTCAGCGCCATCTCCGGTTTCGACCTGGAAGTGGAAGACTACCTGAACGCCGACGACGAATAATCAAGGAACAATCATGAGCAATATCCAGATAATCGAAGGCGATTTCATCGACAACAAAGGCAAGTTCGCGCTGCTGGTCAGCCGCTGGAACAGCTTTGTGGTGGAGAGCCTGAAAAACGGCGCGCTGGACACGCTGCGCCGCAAGGGCATCAAGGACGAAGACATCACCATCTACTATGCCCCGGGCGCATTCGAGTTTCCGCTTGCGGCCCAGAAGCTGGCCGAGAGCAAAAAGTTCGATGCCATCATCGCCCTGGGCGCCGTGATCCGCGGCGGCACGCCGCACTTCGACTACGTCGCCGGCGAGTGCACCAAGGGCCTGGCCCAGGTATCCCTGAACAGCGGCGTGCCGGTGACCTTCGGCGTACTGACTGTGGACTCCATCGAGCAGGCCATCGAACGCTCCGGCACCAAGGCCGGCAACAAGGGCTGCGAAGCCGCGGAAACCGCCCTGGAAATGGTTTCCCTGCTGGGCAAGATTTGAGACTCGGGCGAGGCCGCCCGCGAAAGTCGAAAATATAGCTCCCTTCTCCCCCCGGGAGAGGGGCCGGGGGAGAGGGCGCCGAACGCGGCACCGCCCCGGGGGAAAACCCAAATTGATCGGAACCACAGAATGACCGTAACCGCATCCGCGCGCCGCAAGGCGCGCCACTACGCCATGCAGGCGCTCTACCAGTGGCAGATTGCCGGCGCCAGCCTCAATACGATCGAGGCCGAGTTCCACGCCGACAACGATATGAGCAAGACGGACGTAGAGTACTTCCGCGATCTCTTCCACGGCGTGGCAAAGAACCTCGACGAGGTGGAAGCCGCCTATATCCCGCACCTGGACCGCGGCGTGGAGGAACTGGACCCGGTTTCCCGCGCGCTGTTGCGCATGGCCAGCTACGAGCTGAAAAGCCGCATCGACGTGCCCTACAAGGTGGTCATCAACGAATCCGTGGCGCTGGCGAAAAAGTTCGGTCCCACCGACGCCTACAAGTTCATCAACGGCATCCTGGACAAGACCGCCGCAGACCTGCGCGCCGCCGAAGTGGCCGCGGACAGACAGCAGTAACCGCTCCATGCCCGGCCCTGGCGAGTTTCAGATTATCCGCGACTATTTCAGCGGCGCCCCGCAGGGCGAGGGCGTGGCGCTGGGGATCGGTGACGACTGTGCCCTGCTGCAGCCGCCGCCGGGGTTGCTGGCCACCAGCGTGGACACCCTGGTGGCCGACCGGCATTTCCCGGCGGATGCCAATCCGGGGCTGATCGCCTCCCGCGCCCTGCGGGTCAACCTGAGCGACCTGGCGGCGATGAACGCCCGCCCGCTGTGGTTCACCCTCGCCCTGACCCTGCCGGACAGCAATCCCGACTGGCTGCGAAGGTTTGCCGACGGCCTGCTGCAGACAGCGGAGGCGTTCGGTATTTCACTGGTCGGCGGGGATACCACCCGCGGTCCGTTGTCGATCACGGTTGAAGTCATCGGCAGCACGCACAAACCGCTGCGCCGCGACGGCGCTGGTGTCGGCCACGGAATCCATGTCAGCGGCCCCCTGGGGGCCGCCGCGGCGGCGCTGCCGGTGGTGCTGAACGAACGCGAGGTGACAGAATCCGAGCGCCGTGCGGCGGAAGAGGCCTACTACCGACCGCAGCCACAGTTGTCGATGGCCGCTGCACTGGGCGATATCGCCAGCGCCGCGGTGGATATCTCCGACGGCCTGCTGGCGGACCTGGGGCATATCTGCAAAGCCAGCGGCCTGACTGCCGAAGTGCAGATGGAAAAGTTGCCGGTAGCGGCGCTGGCACAGACACTTGCCGGGGAGCGCGCACTGCAGCTGGCCGCCACCGGCGGCGACGACTACCAGCTCTGTTTTACCCTGCCGCCGGAGCACGCCGAGGCGGCAGAGAAACTGGGGGCCGTGTGTATCGGCACCCTGACCGAGGGGCAGGGCGAGGTTCGGCCCCGTCTGAAGGGCGAACCCTGGGTTCACCCGTCCGCAGGCTTCCAACACTTTTGACCGAACAATGAACCAACCGACCGCATCGCAGCTGCTGCGCAGCCCCACCATGCTACTGGCCTTCGGCTTCGGCTCTGGCCTGTCGCCCAAAGCGCCGGGCACCTTTGGCACCCTGGCCGCGATACCCTTCTGGTGGCTGATGCAGGGGCTGACGCCCGCCGTCTACCTGGGAATCGTGATCGTGGCGGCGCTGGTGGGCTGCTATCTGTGCGGCGCCGCATCAAAAAAGCTGGGTGTGCACGATCACGGCGGTATCGTCTGGGACGAGATGGTGGGCTACTGGCTCACCATGTTCATGGCCCCGGCCGGCTGGGGCTGGGCCCTGTACGGTTTTGTGCTCTTCCGCCTGTTCGATATCGCCAAGCCGCAGCCGATCGGCTGGGTGGACCGCCGCCTGCACGGTGGTGTTGGAATTATGCTCGACGATATAATGGCGGCTGGTTACGCGGCGCTGCTACTGCAGCTGACCGCATTCTGGATGGGTTGATCGGTGGGGAAGGGAATTCCAATGCGTAATTTTTTGCTCTCACTGCTGTGCCTGCTGCCACTGGCGGCCGCGGCCCAGCAGGTACAGTTGAAGGGCCTCTTCGGCAGCAGCGCCATGCTGGAGATAGACGGCGAGCAGCGGCTGCTGAAAGCGGGGCAGTCGTCACCGGAGGGGGTGAAACTGCTGGAGGCGACCACCGATTACGCGCGCGTTGCGGTGGACGGGCGGCAACAGAAGCTGACCCTGGATGCACCGGTGGCGGCCAGCTATGCGCGCTCCAAGCGCCCCGAGGTGCGATTGGTGGCGGACAAGCAGGGCCATTTCAGTACCCGGGTGTGGGTCAATGGCCGCCGCGTACCGGTGATGGTGGATACCGGCGCGACCAGTGTTGCCTTCAATTACCCGACGGCCCGCAGTCTCGGGCTGGACCTGGACCGGGCACAGCCGATCCAGGTATCCACCGCCAGCGGTGTGGCCCGCGGCTATAAACTGAATCTGAACAGCGTCACCATCGGCGGTATCAAGGTGCACAATGTGGAAGCCACGGTACTGCCGGACGACTTTCCCGAAACCACTCTGCTTGGCAACAGCTTTCTCAGCCGGGTGGATATGGAACAGCAGCGCGGCATGCTGATTCTGCGCGCGCGGAATTGAACACAGAGGTATCAACTTGACCATTCGTTACGTGGAATCCTCCAAGCTGCCGACTCCCTGGGGCATGTTTGAAATGCACGGCTTCGAGGAAGTGGAGACCGGCAAGGAGCACCTGGTGCTGACCATGGGGGACGCGGGAACCGACGAGCCGCTACTGGCCCGCATCCACTCCGAGTGCCTGACCGGCGATGCGCTTTTCTCCCTGCGCTGTGACTGCGGCGCCCAGCTGCAGCACGCCCTGCACCGGATTGCCATCGAGGGGCGCGGTGCGGTTTTCTACCTGCGCCAGGAGGGCCGCGGTATCGGCCTGCTGAACAAGATCCGCGCCTATCACCTGCAGGACTGCGGCGCCGATACGGTGGAAGCCAACGAACAGCTCGGTTTCGGCGCCGATATGCGCGACTACTCCATCCTGCAGGCGATGCTGGACCACCTGAAGGTAAAATCCATCCGCCTGATGACCAACAACCCGAAAAAGGTGAAGGCGCTGGAAGACTTGGGCATCGAAGTCGCGGAGCGCCTGCCACACCAGACCGGCCGCAACCCGCATAACGTCAAATACCTCTCCACCAAGAAGGGCAAGCTCGGGCATCTGTTCGAAGACGATGAAGACCAGGAATAGCCGAAGCCGGCCATTCACCTGTAGGGGCGAACCTTGTGTTCGCCCTTTTTGATTTCGCCCCGGGGGTAGTCCTCGTTAGCAAGTTTGGTAGCGGCGCTGCTACCGATAGCGGTTTGCCAGACACGCGGTGAATACATCCCTGTACGCTCTAATCGACATCCCTGTCTCATAAGGTCTGACAAACCGCTATCGGTATCAGCGCCTTCGCATCGACATTCGAGTTCTATTTGGCTACCCAGATTGTTCAAAAAGAATACTGAGGCCGATGCGAAGGCCCTGCTGCCGGGAGCACCTTGTGGGACTGTCTGCGAGAGGGACCTCGCAGACAAGCCTCCAGGGATGGATTCACGGCGTGTCCCACAAGGTGCTCCCGGCAGCAGGGCCGCCACTGAGTTTGCTTACGATAACTGGTTCGAGGCCAGCAAAAAGGGCGAACACAAGGTTCGCCCCTACGGTCAGCCGCGGCTTAATCCCACAGCCACGGCAGCTTCCATCCACCGCGTCGCTTCTTCACAAAAACCACAGTACTGCGCCCGGGCAGGGTGAAGGTGCCGCTGTGGCGATCGAAGTCTGCTTGATGTAGACGCCAGTCGGCGGAAACCCACTGTCTCGGGTGCAACATCAGGTGGCTGCCGCGCAAACTGTCGTGACTGAACTCAACCGCGTCATCGTCGCCGTTGAACAGCACCAGAATACGCTCGTAGCGGGGGTCAATATCCCCTTCCGTATCCCGCAGTTGCATCGCAATCAGACCGGGCACCTGTTCCGGACCGGTGTTGAGGAAACTCAGGTGCTTTTCCACCGACTCTGCATCGGGCAGGCGGAACAGCGGCGAGCTGTTGCGGATCGCCAGTTGCTCGCGGAACAGGGCGATGGACCAGAGGCGGTGTTTGCGCTCCGGCGCCAGTTCCGGGGCGGCCAGCAGCGGTGCCATCAGCGGCCACTTGTCCTCGTTCTTGTCCGCAATCGGCAGGCCTTTGCCCCAGTTGCCGGTCCTGAAACTGAAATCCAGCGCATTGAACCAGTCGCCGGAATTGTAGCTGTCCCGATCCAGGGATTTGGAGCGCAGGAATTCCTGCCCGGCGTGAATAAACGGAATGCCCTGGGCGAACAGCACCAGCGAGTTGCTGAAGCTGTGCATGCGCATCCGCTCCGCCAGCGACGCATCGGCCGGTGCCTTGATCTGCACACTGTCGAACAGGGTCTCGTTGTCGTGGGCGGCGATATAGTTGATCGACTCCTGCGGGTCGGCGGTGTAGCCGGTGGGCTGGCCGTTGTAGACCAGTTCGGCACCGGTAATCATATTGCCGTTGGAGTCTTCCAGGGGATAGTCGGCCAAGTTGCCGGCCAGGGAGATGCGTACCTTGTCGGCCAGGGTCAGCAGTGTTGCGCGCTCGTCCCCGCCACCGAACTTTCCGTTGGAATCGGTAAACAGGCCGTTGCCAAAACCCTGCTCCTCGTAACCGTCGAACGGGTTGCCGCCGCGCACGCTGTCGCGGATGCGGTCGTTGAAGGTACCCACACCGGAGCCGGCCATATTCCACTGGCGCGCCTGCACGAAGCGGGCGTCGTCGGCCACTTCGCCGAAATTCCAGCCCTCGCCGTAGAGGTAGATGCTGTCACCTTCCACGCCGTCTTCCTCCGGCGTCAGTGTCTGCAGCCGGGCTTTGGCCTTGAGGATATTGTCCAGGCTGTGATGGCCCATCAGGTCGAAGCGGAAACCGTCCACCTTGTAGGCGCTGGCCCAGGTTTCCAGCGAGTCCAGCATCAGCTTTTCCATCATCGCGTGTTCGCTGGCGGTGTTGGCGCAGCAGCTGCTCATCTCCACGGCGCCCTCGCCGTTGCGGCGGTGGTAGTAGCCGGGCACGATTTTATCCAGCACGGAGTTGTCGTACTGGCCGAAGGAGCTGGTGTGGTTGTAGACCACATCCATGATCACACGCAGATTGGAGCGGGACAGCGCCTGCACCATCTGGCGGAATTCGCGGATGCGGGCGGTGCCGTCCGGTTCCGTGCTGTAGCTGCCTTCCGGCACGGTGAAGTGCAGCGGATCGTAGCCCCAGTTGAAGCCGTCCGTATCGCGCACCGCATTGACCGCCGCCTGCTGCTCGGTGCTGTCGGGCGCAAAGTCGGACAGATCCGGTGTCCGCTCCTGTTGCGAGCGGTCTTCATTGACGGTGGCAAAGTCGAAAGCCGGCAGCAGGTGCACATGGGTCAGGCCGGAACGGGACAGCCTTTTCAGGTGGCGCATACCGCGGCTGCGGCGATCGGCAAAGGCGGCGAAGGTGCCGCGCGCCGTTTCGTCGACGGTCCCGTCCTCGATGCTGAAATCCCGCACGTGCAGCTCGTAGACGGAAATGTCTTCCGGGCGCTCCAGCGGCGGTTTGCGCAACCGGTCCCAGCCGCGGGGTTTCAGGTCGCGGTCGTCGAGGTTGACGATCTGGCTCTTGCCACTGTTGATCGACAGGCTCAGGGAGTAGGGGTCGGTAACCAGGTTGGTTTCCTCCTCGCGGCTGAAGTAGGAATAGACTTCGACTTCGTACAGGTAGAATTTGCGATCCCAGTCGGTGCCCACGTCGGCGGACCAGACGCCGGTGTCCGCATCGCGGGTCATCGACACGACCCGATCCGCGGCCTCTGCGGACGCGTCACTGAACAGGTGCAATTTGACCGAGCGCGCGGTGGGCGCCCAGAGGTTGAAATGCACACCATTTTCGCCGACCCGGGCGCCCAGCTCGCCGTCGTAGTAGAAGCGGTCGTCGAGGGCGCCGGCCAGTTGTACACCGGTGGCATCGCGCACCTTGCCGTCTTCCCCGTAGACCGCCAGTGCCAGCTGTCTGGTAACCAGCTCGGTGAGCGACGGGCTGCCGGTGGGCAGCTGTAGCGCGGTGAAGTCGGACAGGTGCGGGAATTTCTGCCCGGCCTCGCCACCGAGCTGGTCGCCCAGATACTCAAGCGTTACCTCACCGTCGCCACTGACGCCGTCTGCCCCCAACTGCAGCTCGGCGTCGGCGCTGTAATGCAGCTTGACGGTATCGCCGGGATTGACGGCAATATTCCAGGCGAAAGTCTCGGCATCGACCCAGTGCGCCCTGTCTAGGCTGAGATCGCCGCGGGGAATGCCGTCGGCACTGACGCTGACCTGCTTGCTGATCGGATCGAAGGCGAAATAGATTTCGTCGTTATCCGCCGCCACGGTAAAGGGCAGATTGTCGCCGTCTTTGCCGTAGCTTTGGTCCCAGTTTTCGTTGAGGGCCACCTTGAACTCGTAACTACCGGCACTCAGGCCATCGGTGATGAAGGTGTAGATGCCGTCGCCATCGGCATCCTGCATCCAGCTGGCCAGGCAGTCCGGCTGCCAATTGCCGGGGCAGTCGAGCTGGCTCTGGAAGTTGCCGGCGGCGGTGGCGATGGTGGCGTTCACATCGTCGGCGATCCAGTGGCTCTCGTGGTCGTAAATGAATTTGACCTGGCGGCCGGTGGCCAGGTTGAGCGGGATATTGCCGCCGTTGCGTACGGCGTTCTGGCCGTAGTTTTCATTCCAGCTTCCATTCAAGGCCGCCTTGTACTCCCAGTCGCCGGCGGGAATGAAAAAGCGGCCGCGCCATTTGTCGTCTGCGGGGTCGTAGGTCAACATGCTGACGGCGCACTCCGGCTGCCAGTCGCCGGGGCAACCGATCTGGCTCTGAATGGAGCCTGGAATATTGACCGCCGCGGGGTCGGGGGTATCGGCGCCTTGCGCCGGTAAGTGGATGGCGGCGAACAGGCCGCTCAACAGAAACGGCGCGCGCAGGCGCGCAACTGCGGTTTTCATCGATCGCATCGAGGCGTCTCCCTGATTATTTTTATGCGGTTGAAAGTCGGGTAGAGACATCATCCCGCAACCATTGAAACGCAGTGGTTGGGGTGGGGCCTCCCACCCCGGGGGGAGTAGATGGCGCACGGGGGCCGGTTGCCGAGAAAGCGGGATGCCTGTCACAAAACTTTTATAAAAACGTCACGGCGTGGCAACCTGCCGGGGGCACTATGATTTCCGAGTAAAGCGCAGCGGGGATTTCCCCAACGGAACCTTCCCCGGCGGCTATACTCAAAAGCATCAGGTTACGGTGGGTCGAGAAAGGTGATGCACCCGCTGTGATCGGATATCGAAGGCCGGCTTAATGCCGGCTTTTCTTTTATGGGCCATTGTGCGGTGTTGGCACCGGTGCTAAATTACGGTCGATTATTCACCAGCGGAGGACAGCAGATGATTGTATCCAGCCTTCGCCGGGCCTCCTGGAGCCAGTAAACCACTCGGCTCGGACCTGCGCCCGGCACAGGATTCTTCCTGATTGTCGGGCTTCCCCACCAGAGGAAACCCCTGTGTATCGAGACATAGAGGGTTACTACCTTGAGTAGATCACTGATTTCCCGCCGCCCCCGCTTCGGGCGCGGCGCTTCTGTATCCGACGCAAAACCCGCCCCATCGGCGCTGCAGTGTCTGGGCTGGAAGCCGTTTTTCCAACAGCAGCTGACACTGGAAGAGTTGAGCGACAGCGAGCCGGTGCGCGTGATGGCGGTGCACCGCAGCCAGCTCGATGTCAGCGGCGAGTCGGGCGATGAGCCACTGCCGTTGGCGCTACTGCCCCGGGAGCTGGAGACCGAACAGCGCCCCACGGTCGGCGACTGGCTGTTGCTGGCGCGAGAGTCGCGCCGGCCGCAGCGCATGCTGGAGCGCAGCAGCCTCTTTCAGCGCATGGCGCCGGGCGCGTCGCGCTCGCAGCTGATCGCTGCCAATATCGATAGTGTGCTGATGGTGTCGTCGTGCAATGACGACTTCAATCTGTCACGTATCGAGCGCTATCTGGCGCTGGTGCGGGAGGCCGGTTGCCGGGCCTGCCTGGTGCTGACCAGGATGGACCAGTGCGATGATACGTCTGTCTACACAGACGCCCTGCGCGACCACGGGGATCTGCCGCTGGCGATGGTCAATGCGCTGGATGCGGACAGCGTCGCGCCGCTGCGCGACTGGTGTGCCGCCGGTGAGACGGTGGCGCTGCTGGGATCTTCCGGGGTGGGCAAATCGACGCTGCTGAATACCCTGTCCG
This sequence comes from Microbulbifer halophilus, assembly GCF_026183675.1. Taxonomy (GTDB): domain Bacteria; phylum Pseudomonadota; class Gammaproteobacteria; order Pseudomonadales; family Cellvibrionaceae; genus Microbulbifer; species Microbulbifer halophilus. The sequence goes on along the minus strand of NZ_JAPIVK010000026.1, from coordinate 19,457 downwards.
ATTCGGAGCGGGCAGCCACGGCCGGTATCCGCGAAGACGACAGCAAGGGCCGGCACACCACTCGCCACCGTGCACTCTACCCGCTGCCGGATGGCGGCCTGCTGTTGGACAGTCCGGGCATGCGCGAACTGGGGCTGGCGAATGTGGCCCAGGGCCTGGCGGCAACCTTCGACGACATTGGTCGTCTCGCAGAGGATTGCCGTTTCTCCGACTGCCGGCACGAAAGCGAACCGGGCTGTACCGTTCGGGCGGCGCTGGAGTCCGGCGAACTGGACGAACGGCGCCTGCGGAACTGGCGCAAGCTGAAGCGGGAAATGGCGCGCAACAATCGCACCCTGGCCGAGCAGCGCGCCGGGGATCGGGCGCTGGGGCAGTTCTACCGCGCAGTGCAGAGCCATGCGCGGTCGCGCAAACAGTGTGGGGACTGATCTGCCGTTACTAATGTGGGGGCGAACCTGGTGTTCGCCCTTTTTTTGTGGCACCGAAACCAAGTAGCGTAAGCAGGTTCAGGGGCGGCCCTGCTGCCGGGAACACCTTGTGGGACACGCCGTAAATCCATCCCTGGAGGCTTGTCCGCGAGGTCCCTCTCGCAGACAGTCCCACAAGGTGTTCCCGGCAGCAGGGCCTTTGCATCGGCTTTGGTGTTCTTTTCGAACAATCCAGATAGTCAAATAGAGCTCTAGTGTCGATGCGAAGGCGCTGCTACCGGTATGGGTTTGCCAGACCTTATGAGGCATGGATGCCGATTAGAGCGTACAGGGACGTATTTACAGCGTGTCTGGCAAACCCATACCGGTAGCAGCGCCGCCACCGAACTCTCTAACAACAAAAAGGTTAATGGAGCCACAATCAAAAAGGGCGAACACAAGGTTCGCCCCTACGGTGAAGGGGGGGGAGGGCTCAGCTACTGGGTGTCACTTCACCCGCCTGGGCCGGCTCGTTCGGCGCCGCGGCTGTCTCGCCGCCCCGATCTGCGATCCAGCCGTCCATCCGCGCCTCCAGTACATTCAGCGGCAGTGCACCGGCGCTTAACAGCTGGTCGTGGAAACTGCGGATATCGAAATCATCCGCCAGCGCTTCCTCCGCTTTCGCGCGCAGCTCCTTGATCTTCAACTGCCCCAGTTTGTAGGCCAGCGCCTGACCGGGCCAGACCAGGTAGCGGTCGATTTCCACGGTGATATCGTGGATCGGCTTGGCGCTGTTGCTGGCGAAGTACTCGATCGCTTGCTCGCGGCTCCAGCCCAGCTGGTGCATGCCGGTGTCTACCACCAGGCGCACGGCGCGCCACATGTCGTAGCTCAGGGCGCCGAACTTGCTGTAGGGATCCTTGTAGAGCCCCAGGTCGTGGCCGAGGCTCTCGGAGTAGAGGCCCCAGCCCTCCACGAAGGCGGTGTAGAACTTGGTGCGGCGCAGCGGGTGCAGGTCGTCCTGCTCCTGGGCCAGCGCTATCTGCAGGTGGTGGCCGGGCATGGCCTCGTGCACGGTCAGCGCTTCCATTTCCCATTTCGGGCGGCTGGGCAGGTTGTAGGTATTGGCAAAGAAGACGCCCGCACGGCCGGCCTCATTGGAGCCGGGCATGTAGTAGGCGGTAGTCTGGGACTTCTCCGCGTAGGCCGGGATCGGTTTTACGCCGTAGGGCAGGCGCGGCAGCTTGCCGAACAGCGCCGGCAGCTCGCCGTCGATGCGCTTGGCGATATCGCGGTAGTTTTTCAGCAGTTCCTCTTCATCCTGGTAGTAGAACTGCGGATCGGTGCGCAGGAATTCGGTGAATGCCTTGAAGTCGCCGTCGAAGCCGGTCCTGTCGATTACCTTGTCCATCTCGGCGCGGATGCGTTGCACCTCGGACAGGCCGATGCGGTGGATCTCTTCCGGGCTCAGGTCGGTGGTGGTGTTTTCGCGCACCTTGTGGGCATACCAGCGCAGGCCGTCGGGCCTGTTGGTAAAGGCGGTGTCCACGGCGGCGCCGGGAATGTAATCGCGCTCGACAAACTCCACCAGGCCGCGCCAGGCGGGCACCAGTTCCTTGTGATAGAGCGCGTCGGCCCGCTGCTGCAGGCGGCGCCGGGTGCCGGCGGAAATGCTGTCGGGCATCTCGTTGAAGGCTTTCAGCAGCGGGCTCCGCTTGGGCTCGTCGGGAATCAGCGCGCGGATTTGGCCCGGCAGGTCGCGCAGGGTGATCTGCGGCGGGGTGATTTTCCTCTCCAGGCCCAGCTCCATCAGCGCCCGTGTCTGTGCCACCAGTTCCGGCAGTTTTTCCAGGCGCTCGAGGATTTTGTCGTAATCGGACTCGCTGCGCTTGGCCATGCTGTTCAGCACGCCCGGAACATTGCGCTGGATACCGCTCATATGCGTGACCGGCAGCAGGAGGTCCGGGAACTGGAAGCCCTTCACCTCGGATAACAGGTCCTGGTACAGCAACTGGTAATCCAGCTGCCTGGCTTCCGGCAGTCTGTCGATGTCGAGGTGGCGGCTGGCTGCCAGCAGGCGGCGGGTCTGCTCGCGGCGGCGCTCGATGCCGTCCATGGAGGTGTCGGTCCAGCGGGTGTCGACACCCGGGTAACCCTCATAGGTGGCGCTCTCCGGGTGGCTCTCCATCAGCCAGCGGTAGCGCAGATCCTGCAGCGCGGCCAGGCGCGCCGGTGGGTCGTTTTTCGGCAGGTCATCGAGTGCCTGGTCGAAGGCACTTTTCTCCATTGCCGCGACACTGGCGGTGAGTGCCATCCCCGCGGTGGCGATCAGGAGTTTGCGAAATACGGACATGGTCCCCCCTCGGGAAATCGTTCAACTCCACGCGGCGGTTTGCCCGCCAGCGGACATCAGAATGCGGCGGCCTGGCCCTTGTAGTGCTTGTCGCCCAGCAGTTGCTGGCGACGCGCTATCTGTTTTTCGATACCGGCGGCATCGAGGCCGACGCCGGCGAGCAGGTCCTTGTGTTTGCCGTGTTCGATGGTTTTGTCGGGCAGGCCCAGTTGCAGTACTGGCATCGGCGTGCCGACACTGTTCAGGTATTCCGTTACCGCGCTGCCGGCGCCGCCGGCAACGGTATTTTCCTCCAGTGTCACCAGCAACTGGTGGTTCGCCGCCAGCTCCTCGACCAGCGCCTCATCCAGCGGCTTGACCCAGCGCATATCGGCGACAGTGGCGCCGAGGCTGGAGGCCGCCTCCAGCGCCGGTGCCAGCAGTGTGCCGAAGTTCAGGATCGCCACCCCGCTGCCCTCGCGCAGGATACGGCCCCTGCCGATGGGCAGCTCGGTCATTTCCGTGGCAATTTCGGCGCCCGGGCCCGTGCCGCGGGGATAGCGCACTGCGGATGGGCCCTTGTGCCGGTAGGTGGTGTAGAGCAGTTGGCGGCACTCGTTCTCGTCGCTGGGCGCGGCGATGACCATATTGGGCAGGCAGCGCATGTAGGTCAGGTCGAAGCTACCGGCGTGGGTCTGGCCGTCCTCGCCCACCAGGCCGGCGCGGTCGATGGCGAAAGTCACGTCCAGGTTCTGGATGGCTACATCGTGGATCAACTGGTCGTAACCGCGTTGCAGGAAGGTGGAGTAGATGGCCACCACCGGTTTCTGTTCCTCGCAGGCGAGGCCGGCGGCGAGGGTCACCGAGTGCTGTTCGGCGATGGCCACGTCGTGGAACCGCTCGGGGAAGCGTTCGGCGAACGCCACCATACCGGAGCCCTCGCACATGGCCGGCGTGATACCGACCAGCTTTTCGTCGCGCTCGGCCATGTCGCAGAGCCAGCTGCCGAACACTTGCTGGTATTTGGGCGCTTTCTTCCCCGGTTTTTTCTCGGCGGGCATGGCCACCTGCACCTTGGGTTCGGGCTCCAGCTTGTTCAGGGCGTGGTAGCCCACCGGGTCCTCTTCGGCGGGGCCGAAGCCCTTGCCCTTGGTGGTGACGATATGCACCAGCTGCGGGCCGCGCTGGTTGCGCAGGTTGCGCAGCGTGTGCACCAGGTCGTGCACATTGTGGCCGTCCATGGGGCCCACGTAGTTGAAACCCAGCTCCTCGAACAGGGTGCCGGGGGTGATCATGCCCTTGACGTGTTCCTCGGTGCGCCGCGCCAGTTGCCAGGCCTTGGGAATCGCCGAGAGTATCTTGCGGCTGCCCTCGCGCATGGACAGGTAGGTCTTGCTGGCGAGGATCTTGGCGAAGTAGGTGGCCAGGCCACCCACGTTGCGGCCGATGGACATGCGATTGTCATTGAGCACGACAACCAGGTCCTTGCCGGTATGGGCGGCGTGGTTCAGGGCCTCGAAGGCCATGCCCGCCGTCATGGCGCCGTCGCCGATCACGGCCACCACCTTGCGCTCGTCCGGCGAGCCCAGCGCCATGCCCAGGGCGGCGCTGATGGAGGTGCTGGAGTGGCCCACGCCGAAGGTGTCGTAGGGGCTCTCGCTGCGCTTGGGGAAGCCCGACAGGCCGCCCTGCTGGCGCATGGTCAGCATCTGCTCGCGGCGACCGGTGAGAATCTTGTGCGGGTAGGTCTGGTGGCCCACGTCCCACACCAGCCGGTCTTCCGGGGTGTTGTAGATGTAGTGCAGGGCCAGCGTCAGCTCCACCACGCCCAGGCCGGCGCCGAAGTGGCCGCCGGTCTGGCCGACGCAGTACAGCAGGTATTCGCGCAACTGACTGGCCAGCTCCGGCAACTGGCGCTCATCCAGGGCGCGCAGCTGCGCCGGCTCGTCGATGGCGTCCAGCAGCGGGGTCTGCGGGCGTGTGCGTGGAATCTCGTTGAACATCAAACGTATCAAGTGCAACTGAACGGTAGAAAAAGGGATTGTATGCCTGTGACGGGGAGATTGCATCCCGTTGGGGCGCGTTCGACCGCCCTCTCCCTAACCCTCTCCCGGTGGGAGAGGGTACTGGCACGGGGGTGGACGAGGCCCTGTAGGCCGATTTACCCGCGATGCTTCCGACCGAGCTCCCCTCTCCCGCCGGGAGAGGGGCCGGGGGAGAGGGGCGGTGGGGCGCCCGGGGGGCTCAGTGGCTGCGCCGCACTACATAATCCGCCAACTGCCGCAGCAGGTCGGTATCGCGGTCCAGTTGCGAGAGGGCTTCGAGGGCCCGCCGGTGCAGGTCCTCCAGCTTTTCCCGCGCGCCGTCGAGCCCCAGCAGGGAGACATAGGTGGGCTTGTTGCGCGCCGCGTCGGCGCCCTGGGTCTTGCCCAGGGTGGCGGTGTCGACGGTGACATCGAGGATGTCGTCCTGCACCTGGAAGGCCAGGCCGATGGCCTCTGCGTAACGGCTGACGGCGCCCAGTCGGGTTTCGTCGGCGCCGCCGAGCAGGGCGCCGATGCGGGCGCTGGCGCGGATCAGGGCGCCGGTCTTGAGGCGGTGCATGGCCTCCAGTTGCGGCAGGTCGAGGCTGCGGTCCACGGCCGCCAGGTCGATGGCCTGGCCGGCCACCATGCCGCTGACGCCGGCGGCGCCGGCCAGTTCGGTCAGCAGGCGCAGTTTCAGCTCGCTGCCGGCGTCGCCCGCGAGCAGCAATTCGAAGGCGCGGGTCTGAAGGGCGTCGCCGGCGAGAATCGCGCTGGCCTGGTCGAATTCGATGTGGCAGGTGGGGCGGCCGCGGCGCAGGTCGTCGTCGTCCATTGCCGGCAGGTCGTCGTGCACCAGGGAGTAGGCGTGGATGCATTCCAGCGCGGCAGCCGCAGCGTCGCAGGCGGCGGGATCGAAGGTGTCGCCGCGCAGTGTCCTGGCGCTGGCATAGACCAGCGCCGGGCGCAGGCGCTTGCCGGGGCCGAGCGCGGCGTAGCGCATGGCGGCGGACAGGGTTTCGGCCCCGGGCACCGTGCCGGCGAGGGCCCGCTGCAGTGCGGCTTCCACGCGGCCGGCGGCCTGTTGCAGGAAGTCCTGCAGTTGTGGGGACATGGGGGCTGTCTCGGCCACTCAGGCGTCTTCCGCGTCATCTTCGTCAAACGGCAGCTCGCGGATATTGCCGTTTTCCTCCATCAGCACCTTGACCTTCTGCTCGGCGTTGGCGAGTTTCCGCTGGCATTCGCGGGTCAGTTTCACACCGCGCTCGAAATCCGACAGTGCTTCCTCCAGCGGCAGATCGCCCGCCTCGAGGCGTTCCACCAGCTGTTCCAGTTCTTCCAGGGCCTGTTCAAAGGTTGCCGCTTGTTTTTTCGCTGCCATTGCCTCGCCTCTCTCAATCGCCGCGCAACCTTAGCCGCTGGCGGGTAACTGGTCAATTGAGGATGATATCCCGGCTTCCAGGGACATCAGGTAGTGCGCCAGGGCGCGTTTCTGGGTGCCGCTGAAGCCGTAGTCGGGCATCGGCGGTGTGGGGTTGTCAAAGTAGTCCGCCAGTGTCTGCAGGCTGTATTTTTTCGACAGCTCCCGCAGCGGGATCTGCTCCGCGTGGCATTCGGCGCAGCCGTGACGCCGGTAGAGTTCCTCGCCCCGACGGGCCGCGCCGCTGTCGATGGCGAGGGGTTTTCGCGGTGCCCGCATACGCGGTTTGTCGCCGGCCGCGGTGGGCGCCGTTGAACTGCCGTCACCGCCGGCAACCCGGTAGACGGCCCCGGCATAGTCGTCGGAAATATAGATATTACCATCGGCGTCCTCGGCGATGGCCACCGGGCGGCCGTGCACTTCCTTTCTGTCCTCGCCGAGGAAGCCCCACAGGAAATCTTCCCGGCGGATATTGCCCTGTTCGTCCCAGTGCAGGGACACCACCTTGTAGCCGTCCTTGACGCTGCGGTTCCAGGAGCCGTGCAGGGCCACCAGCGCGGCGTCGCGGTAGTCGGCCGGCTGGGTGGGACTGCGCAGGAAGGTGATGCCCAGCGGCGCATTGTGAGCCGGGAAATTGTGCACGGGCGGGATCGAATTGGCGATTTTCCGTTGCACTTCCCGTCCTGCGTCGACGCCGAAGTCCGGATCGGGTACCCGGTCGCCGTTGGCGTAGGGCCAGCCGTAGAAGCCGCCCTTTTCCACGCGGTTCAGTTCGCAGGGCGGAAAGTCGTCGCCGAGCCAGTCGCGGCCGTTGTCGGTGGCGTAGAGGGCGCCGTCTTTTGGCGACCAGTCGAAGCCGACGGCGTTGCGCAGGCCGCTGGCGAAGATCTCGAAGTTGCTGCCGTCGGGGCGGAAGCGCATCATCGCGGCGCGCCTCGGGTCCTCCTCGACGCAGACATTGCAGCTGGAGCCGGCGGTGAGGTAGACCCGGCCGTCCGGCCCCATGGCGATGGTCTTGGTCCAGTGGTTGCCGCTGTCGGCGAGGTCGGTGACGATTTTCCGGTAGCTGCCGGCCAGGCGGCCGTCGGAGTGATCGAACGCGACGCGGCCGACGCTGTCGCTCTCGGCGATATACAGCCAGTCCTCGTAAAGGAAAAGTCCGTGCGGGCGGGTGAGGTCGTCGATCAGTACCCGCTGGCCATCGGCGCGACCGTCGCCATCCCCGTCGGCTGTCAGCAGGCTCACCCGGCCGTGTTTGGGTTGGGACACCAGCAGGTCGCCGCGGCGGGTCACTGCCAACCAGCGCGCGTTGGGGAGATCCCCGGCGAAGAGTTCAACGTGAAAACCGGCGGCTGTGTGCAGTTGCCTTTCTACGGTAGCGGTATCGGTACCGATGCTGCCGGTCAGTTGTTTCCAGGGGATACTGACGCCGGGGTAGAAGAAGATGACGAGGGGAAGGGCCGCGACCACAGAAAATGAAAAAATTAGCGTGTATTTCAACAAGCGATTCACGGTGGCGATTGATCCTGTAAACAAAGTGGCTATAGTTGTCGCTCTCCTTTATCGGGCGCCAGTTTTACCACATCGGTCGCCTCTCGTCTCTGCCATCACCCGGGCGTGAGATATATCGCAGCTTTGTGAGATATCTCGCACAATAAATTCAGCCGATTGCCCCTACCTTTTCTTCAATCAGTTGCCATAATGAAGTTGCAAGGATGCATAAGGGACTGCACTTAAGCGGCAAGGGATAAAGGGATTGCGCCGCTCGCCAAAAGGACATTGGCACCATCCTGTGAGACGCACCGCCCGGGCCGGATTGCCTGGGCGGTGTTTTATTCGGGAACCGGAAAATTCCGGGCGCCACCTCCTCTCCTGAAAATTCCTCCTCTCCTACTCTTCCTGTCTGGAAATTGAAACAATTATCCGCTTTAATCAGGGCAGTACGGCCACAAAACCCGTCGGCCGGCGGAGGGTGACGCATTCAGTAAGTCAATACCAGACACGTCCGTTTCCCAACAGCCTCCAGTTCAGTGGCGGGCGATGCCCCTCTCACCCCCGAATTTTCACGAAAGCCCCACAGGCGCGCCTGCGGGGCTTTTTTGTATGTGCGCTTTCCGGCAGCGCACCCGGTTGCCGGAAGAATCCATTGGTGGGGAGGCGAACTGATGCAAGCGAGAATCCTGCGTCTGAACCTGGCGGGCCAGCCGCTGGAGTGGTTGAACTGGCAGGAGGCGGCCTGTCTGTATGTGCGCGATCTGGTGACCTGGTCCCTTGGCGGTGTGGTGCAGCGGGTACACGGGGGCATCAATCGCTTCGGGGAGCGTTCGTCGCTGGACCTGGCGGCGATCATCGCCTGCGGTGGCGAGCGGATGGCCCGCCCGCGGCGGCGGCCGCCGCTGACCAATCGCGCGCTGTTTTTCCGCGACATCCACACCTGTCTCTATTGCGGCCAGGGGTTTCCGACCCGCGAACTCACCCGCGACCATGTCTACCCGGTTTCGAAGGGCGGGCGCGACGTGTGGGAAAACGTGGTGACCGCCTGTCGGCGCTGCAACCAGCACAAGGGCAACCGCTTGCTGCAGGACATGGAGATGGACCTGCTGGCGCTGCCTTTCTGCCCCAATGCGGCGGAGTACCTGGCGCTGATCAACAGCGAGCGGATTCGCGGCGACCAGATGGAGTTTCTGCGCGGCCAGTTTTCCCGGCGGCGGAAGGAGGGCTGGTTGCAGCATTGTTAGATCTGTTCTTTTCCGGGCGCCGGGGCGGGGTGCCGTCGGCAACAGGCTTGCATTACTGCAGTTTTTCAGAAGTGCAAAAACGGAGGGTAACCTTGATAGCCAGACGTGGATCGCGGTTTATTGTGCTGCCGCAGCGGGAGATTTACAAAATCAGCGCACAGCCGCTCGAATCAGGCTGGTCAGGTAACGGGAAAAGTCGTGGCCGGCGTTCTCCAGCATTTTCGGGAACATCGAGATGGACGTCATACCGGGAAAAGTATTGACCTCGTTGAGATAGAGTCCGCCGTCGTCGGTCAGGAAGAAGTCGATACGCGACAGGTCTTTTAACTGCAGGCCGACAAAAGCGCGCCGTGAAGCCTCGCGAATCCAGCCGAGCTGCGCGTTGCTGAGACCCTGCGCCTCCACGTGGGTGACGGCGCGGCTGCCCTCGGCGTACTTTTCCTCGTAACTGTAGAAGGTGTCGGAGGGCGCGCAGACCTCCCCCGGCGGCGTGATGATCAGCTCGCCCTCGTAGGTGTAGGCGGCCACTTCCAGCTCGCGCACTTTCAGGCATTTCTCCACCAGCACGTAGGGAGACAGCTCGAAGGCCCGCGCCAGCGCCCGCTGCAGTTCTTCCTTCGCCGTTACCTTGTAGCAGCCCACCGACGAGCCCTGGTTGGAGGCCTTCACGAACACCGCTCCCCACTGCTGCAGCGCCATGGTCGCCTTGGCGATTTCCTCCGGTTCGTTGCTGCACAGGAACTGGTAGGGACTGTTGTCGATTCCCAGGGCACTCAGCCACAGCTTGGTGGTGACCTTGTTGAAGCAGAGCTTGCTCGCCTCGGGGCCGCAGCCGTAGTAGGGAATGCCGAACAGCTCCAGTTGCGACTGCAGGTCGCCGGTCTCGCCGGGATAGCCGTGGATGGAGGGCACCACATAGTGCACTTCCCAGGCGCCGTTGTCGTCGCGCAGCATCCGGTCCTGCCCCAGGCGGCGCTCGCGGCCGTCGGGGGCGGTCAGGCGGCCGTTGCCGTCCATCTCCGCGCGCGCCAGGGAGATATCGTCCACGGCTTCCAGGTGGCGCTGGATAAAATCCGCGGTACGCAGGGAGACGTCGTGCTCGCTGCCGCCACCGCCGCAGATCAGCAGGACGTTGATCGGGACTCGGGACTCGGGATTCGGGACTCGGGAGTTCATGCTCATGTCGGAATGTTCGTGTTGTGCCTGCCCTGTTTCAGCTCATGCCGGGAAACGGGATGAACGGTGCAAGTGTTCAAAGAGTAGCTCCCCTCTCCCATCGGGAGAGGGGCCGGGGGAGAGGGCGCCGCCTGCAGTGTCCGGTGCGCACGGCGCATCCTACCGATAAATAGGTCATGGGGCGGCAAGCACCTGTTTGCACTGCGCCGGCATCGGCTTCGGCTTTTTGGGTTTCGGCTTCTTGCTCTTGGGTGCCTCGCCCCTCAGCAGTGCGTAGAATTCGTCGCTGAACCACCAGTCCAGGTCCTCGCCGCAGGGCGGGTTGCGCACCGGGTGTTGGGGCTTGCAGTGGTCGTCGCCCTCGGGGCAAGTGAGGCGCACATGGAAATGATAGTTGTGTCCCCACCAGGGGCGTATCTTGCGCAGCCACTCGTTGTCGTTTCCGGCCATTTTGCACATGCGCCGCTTGATGGTGGGGTGCACGAAGATGCGCGCCACACGTTCGTCCTCCGCCGCCAGGCGCAATATCTTTGGCACCTTCGGATCCCAGTTGTCCTCGATCAGGCGGTGCTCGCGCGCGTCCGCCAGCGGGATGGCGGAGATATTGTCGCGCTCCCACTCGCTCAGCGGCCGCTTGGCCGCGCGCCAGTCCTGGGAGTACCAGATATCCGCATCCAGTCCCATCTGGTGGCTTTTGTGGCCCGATGAGAAGGGGCCGCCGCGGGCCATGGACATATCGCCGATCTGCAGCCGGCCCAGGTCGTGGTGCGCCACGTTGCGGGAGAAATCCTTGAGAAACCTGATGGTGGCGGGGTGGCCGTAGTGGCGGTCGCGCCCGGTGCGCACCAGCTGGAAGCCCTCGCCGCGCAGCGGCATTTCCTCAGCGCCGCTGAGGCAGCCGTTGGTGTAGCTGCCGATGCTGGCGGAGACCTGGGAGGAGGGGTGCTGTACCTCTTCCCAAGGGTTGGCGGTGGCGGCGCTGGAGATAAGCAGGATGCCGGCGGCAAGTATGCTGGTGATGGAATGGCGCATGGGGTCGTACTGCTGTTGGTTTTTTGGGCTTCGATCGGCTCCCCTCTCCCCCGGCCCCACGATGGGCGCCATCCCTGGCGCCCACCCTACGGGCACCTTCGGCGTCCAAATTTGATCCCGTCAAATTTGTCCCGCGGGAGAGGGGAGTTTGCTTTTAGGGGATGTGCTGCGTCTCGAGACATTCTCGGGTGGCGTAGGGTGCGCCGTGCGCACCGACCAGGCCAGCGGTAACCATTATAGAATCTGACTTCAGCGCGTCTGTGAAGTGCCCTGCGCTGTTTGGATCTCCCGCACGGCGGCCAACAACTGGTCCATTTCTTCGTCGGTGCCGATGGAAATACGCAGGTAGCCGGCCAGTCGCGGTTTGTTGAAATGGCGCACCAGGATATCCCGTTCTCGCAGCGCCAGGTAGAGCGCTTCCGCATCCATGGTTCCGGGGCTGGCGAGCAGGAAATTGGCCCGGGACGGCACCACCTCGAAATCCAGTTCCGCCAGTGCGGCGGCCACCCGCTCGCGGGTGGCAACCACCCTGTTGCAGCTTTCGGCCAGGTGGCCGCCGTCGCCGATGGCGGCGACGGCCAGGCGCTGGGCGACGCTGTCGATGGGGTAGGAGTTGAAGGAATTCTTGGTGCGGTTCAGGCCCTCGATCAGGTGTTTCTGCCCCAGCGCAAAACCGAGGCGCAGGCCCGCCAGTGCGTGGGACTTGGACAGGGTCTGGATCACCAGCAGGTTGGGGTAGCGATCGATCAGGGAAATCGCGCTGTCGCCGCCGCGCTCCCCGGAAAAGGCGATGTAGGCCTCGTCGATGGCCACCACCCGCTCGGGCTGCAGTTGCAGCAGTTTCTCGATCTCGTCCAGGGACAGGCAGCGGCCACTGGGGGCGTTGGGGTTCGGCAGTATGGCGCCGGCGGCGGGGCCGGCGTAGTCCTCCACGGCGATACTGAAGTCGTCCCGCAGTGCCGGCGTGCGGTAGTCGATGCCGTAGAGCTGGCAGTAGACCGGGTAGAAGCTGTAGGTGATATCCGGGAACAGCAGCGGTTCGTCGTGGCGGAAGAAACTGTAGAAACTGTGGGCCAGCACCTCGTCGGAGCCGTTGCCGACAAACACCTGGTCGCTCTCCACGCCGTACTGTGTGGCGATGGCGGCGCACAGGTCCGCCGATTCCGGATCCGGGTAGCGGCGCAGCGCCTGCACCAGCGCCGGGTCGGCCAGCGCTTCCCGGATCCGCGGCGACGGCGGGTAGGGGTTCTCGTTGGTGTTCAGTTTGATCAGCTTGCGGCCGCGGGGCTGCTCCCCGGGCACATAGGGCTCGAGCCCGGCCAGTGCCGGGCTCCAGAATGGATTGCTCACGATGCGGTCTCCTCGCTGTCGGTGGCCGGGCTCTGGGGGCCGTCGCCGTCCTCCTCGTCCGGCGCATTTTCTGCCTCTGCGGCGACATCCCCTTCGCCTTCTTCTTTTTCGATCGGGATATCGAACAGTTCCGGCGAACCGGCGAGGAACTCCTCCATCGGCACCGGCCTGCGCCACATCAGGTTGTCGTGTTTGAGTTCGGTGGAAATCTGCGGTACGCCGTTGAAGTCGCGGATGCTGCCCACCAGGCTAACCAGTTCCAGCCCCAGGAAGGCGAGCGGCAGCGCCAGCGCCACGCCCCAGCGCCAGCGCGGGCCGATGTTTGTGGCGAGGTAGCAGGCGCACCAGAGCATCGCCGGCAGGATCACGGCCAGCACGGCGAAGTTGATCAGCGGTATCGCCTGGTCCATGGCGTAATTGAAGCCCAGCAGGCCGCTGATACGCTCCCAGCCCAGGTAGGTCAGCGCCGCCAGCGAGGCGATCGCCAGGTGGGTGAAGAAATGCATTTCGTGGCGCACCACGCGGCCGATAAACGCCCAGGCGGCGGCGTAGAGCAGCAGGCCCACCGACGTGCCGGCCACCAGGTTGAGGGCGGTGCCCCAGCGGTACTCGCCGGTGCTGCCGAAATAGCTGACCAGCACAAAGCTGCCCGCCACCGCCAGTAGCAGGCCGATGGCCGGCACCGGGTGCGACAGCCGCCCGAACAGGTTTTCCACCGAGTGCAGTGGCACCGTCGGCACCGCGGCGGCATCGCTGTCGGTCATGCGGAAATGGGTCTTGCCCAGTTGTATTTCGTCGCCGGATTCGATCATCCGCTCGTCGATACTGGTGGCCCTGACGGACTTGTCGCGGCTGTTGCGGACCAGCTGCGTGCCGTTGACCGTGTCCAGGTCGCGCAGGTAATAGCAGCCGTCTTCGCCGCGGCGGATCTCGGCGTGTGCCGGATCCGCGTGCGGGTCGTCGACAATGACGTCGTTGTGGTAGCCGCGGCCCAGGGTGAGTCGGTCTTCCTCCATACGATAGCGGGCCTGAACCCGCTGGGCGCGGTTCAGCTCTTCGATAATCAGTGCCATTGGATCTCGCTTGTGAACTTCTCGGTAAAGGCAGCAGCGGACTCGCGGGTGAACCCGGACAGGGTAAAGTGGCTCACCAGGGCGCGGTCCTTCTCATTCACGCTCAGGCTCAGGTAGAAAATGTCGTAGAGGTCCGGGAAATCCTTGTAGCGGCGCACGCAGTAACTGGTACGGGCGATGACCGGCTCCGCGTCTTCCCGTTCCGGGTCGGATTCCGGCGGCGCCTCGCCGAGCTCCTGGGAGGTGAATTTCTGGCGGCAACGGAAATTGGTGACGTCGTCTTCGCCGGCGGTATTGCCGGGATAAAAGCTGCTCATCTGCTGCTTGTAAGCGCTGTAGAAACGCGACGGCTGCAGGTCCTTCGACTCGAGCCAGAAGAACTCGTACTCCACACGACCGGTGTTGAAATCGTCTTCCAGGTAGACCACATCCTGGCCGGTGCAACCCTTGTCGATACGTGTGATCGCGCTGTCTTCGTCGTCGTGGGTGTTGCCCCAGCACTGGATCGACGGCACGATTTCGCCCACCACCCTGGCCTCGCCCAGGGCGCGGGTCTTCCATTCGGCATCGAGGATGGTGTCGATGATGGCCTTCTGGTTGGCCAGCAGTTGCCGGTGGGTCATTGCCTTGAGGTCGGTGTGATTGCCGTGTTCGCGGAGATGCCGATACAGTTTCGACAGTTTTTCCACCGGCACCAGAAAGCTCACCTGGTTGCCGGCGGTGGCCACATTGATACCCACCACCTCGCCGTCGGTATTCACCGTGGGGCCGCCGCTCATGCCGGGGTTGATGGAGCCGGAGAAGTGGATGCGGTCGTAGAAGCTGCCGCTGGCGATGCCGTTGTAGGTACCGGGAATCAGCGTCATGCCCAGGTCCAGCGGGTTGCCCATGGCGGCGATGGTCTCGCCCTTCCTGGGGGTGCTCCCGGCCAGCTGCATGAACTGCGGGCCGGGCGTTTCCTGGCGCAGTATCGCCAGGTCGTTGATCACATCGATATTCAGCAGCTCGAGTGTGCCCCTGTCGCCGTCCACCGACAGGTACTCCAGCTGGTACTTTTCCGGATCGCTCACCGCCCCGGCCACCACGTGATAGTTGGTGGCGATCAGGCCGTCTTCGGAGATCTGAAAGCCGGAACCCAGCCCGGCCTTGGAATTGGAGGATTTCTCGATTACCCGGACCTGGTAGAGACTGCCGCGGTAGTCGCTGTAGAGCTGTTCATAGCTCTGCGAAAACGCCATTCCGGAAAAACAACACAACAGCAGGGCCAGTAGGCGCATGGAAATTGTCGACATCCTGTTTGATTAAATTATGGGCAGAAGACGGTTGATATTACGGGATATAGGATAGTGCAACAAGCGTCAGCCCGGATCCTGAAAGCGTAGCTCCCCTCTCCCGCCGGGAGAGGGGCCGGGGGAGAGGGTGGTTGGAGTGGCCACTTCAACTTATGGAGCCTCCCAACCAGCCCTCCCCCTAACCCTCTCCCGGAGGGAGAGGGGACTGGTGCGAGCCTCAGCGAAACCCGGTGGGTAAATTCAAACCCGAATGCCTCCGACTGAGCTCCCCTCTCCCACCGGGAGAGGGGCCGGGGGAGAGGGCGCCTGGAGATGCCCCCAAGTCGGAATCAAAGATAATCCACCACCCGCGGAAACCCCTCCGCCACCTTCTCGTGGACTTCCCGGTAAAACCGCGCAAACATGTCATCAATCTCATTGGCGGCCATAAATCCGTCGCTGAATCCGGGGCAGGCCGGATCCAGGTGCAATTGCGTGCAACACAACACATGCGCCGCCAGCTGCGCCATATTCTCGTCTCCCACGGAAATACGGATGGTGGAGGGGTGGATATCCGCTGCCCGCTGCGCCTCCGGCGACAGCTCCGAGTGGGAGGTGAGCGCCGGGCAGAGCACCATGGTGTTGGTCTGCCCCAGGCTTACCATCTGCCCGAAGGCCGGTTCCAGTGCATCGAAAAAGCGCTTGAACGCCTCGAGGGGCAGCTCCGCCGCCTCCATATCGATACTGAACAGTGGCACCGGCAGGCCGTAACGCAGCAGCTTTTCCCGCAGGGCGCTGTTGTCGTGTTCCGCCAGCGCGTGGCTGTTGACACGGATCTGCGGGTGGCTGGCAAAGAAATGGCTCAGGCACAGGGTGTTGATGCACTTGCTCAGCATGCGCATCTCCAGGGTGCGCATGCCCGCGTGTACCTCCCAGGCCTTGTCCGCATCCAGGAAACCGCCCTTGATGTAGTACACATCCCAGAACAGACACTGGTGCCATTCCAGCCCGCCGGCGCTGTCGCCCTTGGGAATGAACATACGGTGGTTCTCGCCGATTACCACGCCGGCGGTGGCGCCGCCGATGCCGCCGATATCCTTGGTATAGGAATGCACCACAAAGTCCGGCCGCTCGGCGGGGTCTTCCCGCAGCAGCGGCCGCTGCAGATAGGGGGTGGCCAGGGTGGAGTCAAGGGTGACGCGCAGGCCCTGTGCATGGGCAATGGAGCAGATGGCGGGGACATCCAGCACAATGCCGTGGGGATTGCAGGGAGACTCGATATAGACGTGGATCTGCGCGCCGTCCGCCAGGGCCTGCGCGCCGTCCGATCGCGTGCGTTGCAATAGCTGCTCGAATTCCTCTCCGCCGGTGCCGTCGAACCACACCAGTTCAATCGCCAGGCGATCCCCGCGGGCGTAGAAATCCGCGAGCAACTGGTGCACACCGCCGTAGACATTGCGCGACACGATCAGGATATCGCCGCGGCGCAACTGGTTGGCCAGCAGCGCGTCGATGGCCGCCATGCCGGAATTGAAATTCCAGGCCATATAATCGCCGGCATTGGCGCCGCACTCCAGCGCCACCATGGCATTGGCCAGCGAGATGGAGGTAGGGTTCATCAGCCGCGAGTAGATATCGTGGCTCAACTCGCGGCCGCGGAAGGCGTCGTCGATCCACTCGGTGCAGGCGTAGATATAGGTGGCGGTACGCGCGATCACCGGCGTGGCGGAAAAGATCGCCGGGATATTGTCGAACAGCGGGTAGCCGCCGCGGGTGGCGCTGTTGAAATCCTCCCCCTGCAGGCTCTGAAAACTGGCGCGCAGCGGGTCCTGCAGATTGTGCAGCAGCTTCGCCAACTGGAAACTTATGAAGCGCTTCGCGTTGAAATAGGCGACACGATCGGCCCGATCCATCTGCGGCAGCAGCGCCGCACTCTGCGCCCACAACTGGCCGATATTGCCCTGGGCGCGGTACAGCAGCCCGGCTGTGTCCAGCAGCAGGCGGCCGTGCTCGCTGTCTGGCGCGATATGGAAATGCTCGAGCTGCTCCCGCGCCAGCGCCTCGATGTCCGACGCGGAGCTGGTATTGCGCCGCGGCGAGAGTATTTTTGCGTCGTCCAGCTTGGGTTTCATTCTGTCCTCTTCAATTGCTATTTATTGTTATGCACTGACTGTAGCAGGCTTTACAAAAGGAGAAAAAGAACGGTTGAGTCGTGTCGGACTCATGATGGGCGACCGCGCAAGGCGCGGCTAGATGGTGATCATCACCCCACTGGATGCCAATGTCTGCCAATAGTTTTGTAGGATGGGCAAAGGGGCGTAGCGACTTGCCCATCAATCTCAGAGTGATTGCAATTTAGTGATCAAAAATTCCATGCAGTGCAGCTTGGACCAGGCGGTCAACTTTATTTTTTAGAGTTGTAAAAATATATCTTATAAACTGCGTTGTAAGCTGAATATCTTTCTTTATTTTCATGCCTAGTGCAGACATTATTCTTACAATAAGTTTGTATATCCAGCCTGATAAGCTCTTTGAAAAGTCGATTCCTTTTTTAAGTACATAAGCCAAAAGGTCAAGGAGTGTAACCCCAGACGCAATGCCGAACTGCACGCTAATACCAGTCAGCTTTAAAACTTTTGATATTACATATGCAATGGCTCTATGTATCATATTCATTGTGTTAAATGTGAAACTTATAGGGCCGTCTGATGATAGCCACCTTTCGATAGCAGACTCTGAAACTTCAGGCTCTAGTTGTGGCATGGTTTTCCAGGAGGATATTTTACTAATACTTTTAACGTAATTCTCCATCTTGTGGTCGGCGAAAGAGATCATGTCTCCTGGGTTTACATAATTATCAAGGCAAAAGGCTCCACTCTTCTCCGGAATATGATAGAAAGGCCACATTGGTACCATAGGAACCACATCGGATTTATGGTAAACGCGGTATATATCTTTACCCTGCGATAGATCTTGTGTCACCAACTTCGCAAAGCTGTGCGCCCCAACCCTCGGGCTACCAAAGGTATACAATTTTATTTTACTTGCACTTACGAAGTTGGATTTCTTTAGCCACTCTACGGTTAAGGTGGCTAGAGCTCCTCCCAGACTATGTCCTATACAATGGATGGTCCGCACGGAACCTTTGATTTTAGAAAGATGCTCCTTTAACTCTGGTAACATAG
Organism: Microbulbifer halophilus; assembly: GCF_026183675.1. GTDB lineage: Bacteria > Pseudomonadota > Gammaproteobacteria > Pseudomonadales > Cellvibrionaceae > Microbulbifer > Microbulbifer halophilus. The sequence continues at coordinate 1,449 of NZ_JAPIVK010000026.1, read as the reverse complement.
AGCCAAAGCATTTATTGAATCCGGTATGAACAAACCTTCCTGTTTCGGATGGGGAAAAGCCTACCGTTCCATCAGTGGCCCAGTCAAAAGCATTAGAGGTACCTCTTAATAATATCAATAGGTCGTTTTCGAATTCACCCTTGCCTTGGGCGATTACTCCAAATCCCGTTTCCTTTTTGATAACCCATAGAGTCCCTGATGAACCATTTACTACATCGCCATGGTTTGAAAAATCCCATTTAGTCTTAAATCGATCGATAGTCCTTTTTTCAAAGGATGTGTTCTCAATTTCGTATACAACACTTGCCAGGCTTGCAGCATCCTTGTTTGAAATTAAACTCATTCTTTTAGTTCCTTTATCCGCTCCAGGTGCATTTTGTTTCAATGGAGTTAAGCATTAGATGAACAAATCGATTTTCATCTGTTAGCTCACATTTGAAGGAGAGATTCTTCCCTTCAAGTTCTGAGTTTTTTTCCTCTTCTCGTTTGGCTGTTTCCCATATTAAAAACTGATTTCCGTCATACTCAACGAATATTTTTTGATGTGCCACAAATGAGTTCCGAACGATATATCGTTCTTTCTTTGCTATGGGTTCGAAAGAAAAGTGGCCATCATCCGTTGTCTCCGCACTATCTTCATAGACCTCGTCATTGTACTTAACCTGCCTGTGAACTATCGCTTTTCCTGCAGGTTCGTTTTTGTATGTGATAATACCGTCAACTGGAGAGAAAAGTATTGTTTCTTTTGCTGAAAAAATAGACATAGAGTTTCCAGAAATAGCTATTGATAATAGAGTTATGAGTAAGAATAACTTGTTCAATTTTATCTCCCTATTAGAGTAGCCGGGCGCTCGACCACAATCTTTCCATGTTTCAGCTCCTTACTTAGATTTTTCCCATTTGCAGGGTGTTCCTAGTTGTCCATTATTGACTTCGACTCTAATTAATGGATCGGTTAGTTCGCAGCGAAAGTTCTCCGGTTTGCCATCTGTTTCTGAATGCTCTTTGGCATCAAGCTTTCCTCTGATCCATAATTTATAGGATTCTCCGTTGTAGTGAGCAATTATTATCTGGCTTATGGATAATTGTACCAATGGGTGTGTCGTTATTTTTCTTTCAATTTGTGGTATTTGAAAGTAACCATTCTTACCGGTTTTAAAAGTTTTCTTGATGCTCTCATCTTCATTCCATCTTACGGAGAGGTTTAATACTACGCCCTCTGCAGGTTTGCCGTTATACGTGATAACGCCTGACATCTCGGAGAATAGGATGGCGTCAACCTCTTTCGTCTTTATAAGTGACATTGCGAAGCCTGTATTTGCCGTAAGAATAAAAACAGCGAATATAGAAAGGGTGGCAAATTTCAAACTTTAGCCCCCAATAAGAACGGTCGGGCACCCCACAACAATCTTCCCACCGTGCGCCGTGCTGTCTCCCATGCGCGCCGCG
>NZ_JAPIVK010000025.1 GCF_026183675.1 Microbulbifer halophilus | reverse complement strand
TAGCCAGAGCCCAAGGACAGATACAAGGGTGCGCCGTGCGCACCGATACAGCCACCGCCGCAGGTGCGCACAGCACACCCTACATTCTGGTGGAGCTCGATATTACGCAGTGATTTACTCGACCACGAGCGTACCGCGATACATCTGCATCTGGCAGGTAAACGGATACTCCCCCGGCTCTGCCGCGGGGATTTCCACCGCGGTATCCCGGTGCACCGCCAGCTCGGCGCTGACTTCCAGATCCGGAAACAGCACCCACTCGGCACAGGGTGTCGGGTCCTCTCGGCGAAAGTGCAGCGTGGCCGGTTTTCCCGCCGGCAGGCGGATGCGATCCGGTTCGTAGACACCGTCTTTCACCAGAATCTGCAGTTCTTCCGCACCGCTGACGGCCTCGGCGCGATGGCGCCGGGGCTGCAGCCAGAACCACCAGGCGATCGCGGCAATCAGCAACAGCCCCACCAGATTGGTCAATAGCATCGACATCACTGCACCTCCTTATTTCACCGGGGCCGGTTTGAAAAAGCGCAGCCGGTTGGCGTTGCTCACCACCGTCAACGACGACAGCGCCATGGCACCGCCGGCTATGATCGGACTCAACAGCGCACCGGTGAGCGGATACAGAACGCCCGCGGCGATCGGGATACCCAGGCTGTTGTAGATAAAAGCGCCGAACAGATTCTGCTTGATATTGCGCAGCGTCGCCCGCGACAGCGCCACCGCGTCGGCGACGCCCTGCAGCGACGAGCGCATCAGGGTCACGTCGGCGGTCTCTATGGCCACATCGGTGCCCGCACCGATTGCGAAGCCCACATCCGCGCGCGCCAGTGCCGGTGCGTCGTTGATACCGTCGCCGGCCATACCGACCCGCTCGCCATTTTTCTGCAACTCGCCGACAATTTTCTCCTTGTCCTCCGGCTGCAGGTCCGCGTGCACCGCGTCGATGCCCAACTGCCGCGCCACGGCCTCGGCAGTGGAGCGGGTGTCGCCGGTGAGCATCTCGATGCGCAGGCCCAGTTTTTTCAGCCGCGCGATCGCGCTTTTGGCATCGTCGCGCAGCGGGTCCGCCACCGCGATAACGCCGGCCATTTTTCCGTCCACCGCCGCGTACATGGCCGTGCGCCCCTGCTCCGCCAGTTTTTCCGCGCGCTGCCGCCATTGGCCCGGATCGATATCTTCACGCTGCATCAGCTTGCGATTGCCCAGCAGGATTTTCTTGCCGTTCGCGGTGCCGCTGACGCCATGGGCGGTGATTGCCTCGAAATGCTCGAGCGACGAAAGATCAAGGTTTTTCTCCCGCGCCGCGGCGACCACCGCCTCCGCCAGCGGGTGCTCGGATCCCTGCTCCAGGCTCGCCAGCAGCGCCAACAGTTGATCCCCGTCGCCGTCGCTTTCGAGATCGGTCAGCTTGGGCGATCCCTCGGTCAGGGTACCGGTCTTGTCCACCAGCAACACGTCCAGGTCGCTGGCCTGCTGCAGCGCCCTGCCGTTGCGCACCAGCACCCCGCGCTCGGCGCCCTTGCCCACGCCCACCATGACCGACATGGGCGTGGCCAGGCCCAGGGCACAGGGGCAGGCGATGATCAGCACCGAAGTGACCACCACCAGCATATGCACCGCGCGCGGATCCGGCCCCCAGTTGAACCAGGCCAGGGCGGCGAGCACGGCGATGATCATCACCGTGGGTACAAAAATGGCCGAGATGGTATCGGCGAGCCTGGCGATGGGCACGCGCGAACTCTGCGCGTTCTTGACCATCTCGACAATCTGCGCAAGGCGCGTGTCGGCGCCGACCTTTTCCGCCTCGAACAGCAGGCTACCGTTCTTGTTCAGGGTGCCGGCGGTGAGGCCGTCGCCCTCGCCTTTTTTGACCGGCAGCGGCTCGCCGGTGAGCATGGATTCATCCACCAGGCTGCCGCCCTCGAGTACGCGGCCGTCCACCGGGATTTTCTCCCCCGGGCGCACGCGCAGCCGGTCGCCCACCTGCACCTGCTCCAGCGGGATATCGGTTTCGCCGCCATCGCGCACCACCCGCGCGGTCGGGTCCTGCAGCTGCAGCAGTTTTTCCACCGCCGCACTGGTACGGCCGCGAGCGCGCACTTCCAGCGCCTGACCCAGGTTGATCAGGCCGATGATCATGGCGCTGGCCTCGAAGTAGACATGCCGCGCCGCCTCCGGCAACAGTTGCGGCGCCAGCACCACCAGCATGGAAAAGGCCCAGGCGGTGCCGGTGCCCAGCGCGATCAGGGTATCCATATTGGCGTTGTGGTGGCGGAAGGCGCGTTGGGCGCCACTGAAAAAGTGGCCGCCGCAAAACACCAGCACCGCCAGCGTCAGCAGGCCCACCGCCCCCCAAGCCAGTTGCTGGCCGGGGCTGTTCACCCCCATCTCGCCGGTCACAAGCCCCCAGGCCATCAGCGGGATGCCCAGGCCCAGCGCCAGGGCCGAGCGCCACAACAGCTGGCGGTAGTGCCGTTGCTCCTCCGCGCGCTGCTGTTCGCGCAACTCGCGTTGGCTGGAGCGCACCGGCTCGGCGCCGTAGCCGGCCCGCTCCACTGCGGTCACACAGGCGTCGGCATCTGCATCGCCGTGCACCGCCAGGGTCCTGTCACCCAGGTTGACCCGCGCCTCGTCCACACCGGGCACCTCTTTCAGGGCGTTCTCGATTTTCCTGACACAGCCGGCACAGCTCGCGCCTTGGAGGCGAAAGGTCTGCGTCGGCGATTGGGGTTTATCGGTCATTTTTGCCTCCGGCAATCCAGTCGACGGCGGAGATGCTAAAAGCCTGCCGTCGGGGCAAGGCAAGCCCGCTTTACACCGGCAGCAGCGCTCCGATCACCAGCCAGGCCAGCGCCACTCCCGCCAGGCCCAGCAGGATTCTTTCGCTCAGCGAGTCCGTGTTCAGCGCCGGCAAACCCTCGCTTTTTACCCGCCAGGCGAACAGGAAAATACTCAGGGCGAGAAATGCCAGGTTCAGGAACAGGGTGTAATCGACCCTGAAAAATTCCCGCTCGGTCACGCTCCTGCCGCTGGCGCCTTCCGGCAACAGGTCGAACAGGGCAAAACCATAGTGCAGCAGCAGCGCGCTGGCGACGAGAATGCACAGAAAGACACAGAGAATGTACAGCGCCATTTTCCAGCCGTAGTACTGCGCCTGGATGCGCAGCACCGGCAGCACCACCAGGTCGCTGAAGATAAATGCCATGACGCCGGCGAAAGCGACACCATTATCGAACAGTACCGCCGCAAGCGGGATATTGCCCATGGAGCCGATAAAGGTGAAAAAGGCGGCGATCGGGCCCACCAGGCTCTGCATCAACAGTTGCCAGAAGGCCGGCTCCGCCTCCCCGGAACCGATAAACAGTGTCTGGAAGAATACTCTGGGAACGAAGGCGGCAATGATGCCGGCGACGGTAAAACCGATGGTGACGTCCTTCCACACCATCTTCCATTCCATCACAAAGCGCTCGGCCACGCGGCGCCAGCCCTCTGCCGAGCGCATCAGCCGTTTCCAGTCCGGGACACCGTCGGAGTCTCCGCTTCCCTCCGCCTCGCGGGCCCGTTCCCGCGCGTGCTCCACCAACTTTTTCGGATAACTGGCCCGGACCAGCAGCCACATCAGCAGGATCAGCAGCACACCGCCGGCGTATTCGCCCACCACAAACTGCCAGCCGAGAAATACCCCGATGACGATGCCCAGCTCCACCACCAGGTTGGTGGACGCCAACAGGAACGCCAGCGCCGGCACCAGCCCGGCGCCCTTGGCGAAGAGCGCGCGGGTGGTGGCGAGTGCAGCGAAGGAACAGGAACTGGAAATAAAACCGAAGATAGTGGCGAGTCCCACGCTCTTCGCACCCGCTTCCCCCATGCTCTGGCGCATCCGCTCGCGAGTCACGAACACCTGGATCATGCTGCTGATCAGGTAGCCGAGCGCAAAGGCCCAGAAGGCCGTCCAGAATAGCCCCAGCGTCGTCACCGCCGCCTGGTGCCAGTTTTCGAGGAAGGGTTGCACGGAGCAGACTCTCTTTTCAGCGCCACCATTCAGCTTAGCGAACGCACGCCGACGGGGTTCGTCGACTGGCGCTTCACAGGGCCATCTTCCCCAGCCGGGCCGTAAACCAGTTTTCCCCGGCCCCCGTGACCAGCAACTGCCTGCGGGCCCGGGTCATGCCCACGTAGAGCAGGCGGGCTTCCCGGGGCAGGCTTTCCTCATTGTCTTTCAAGGCACCGAGGCCACAGAGTATGACGGTATCGAACTCCAGCCCCTTACTGCTCTGGCGGCTGAGCAATATTACTTCTGCGGCATCGGCATCATAGGCTCTTTTTTCGGTACCACTTTGCAGGCAGGAGCAGGGGATACCCGCGTCCTCGAGTGCGCTCCGATATCGGCGGCCCTGGTTGTTGAAGGCATAGACCACCGCGATGCTGTTGAGGGCCTGTCCCTGTTGCCGCCACTTTGCGATACAGCGGGCGATAAACTGCGCTTCCCCGGTACCGGACCGGAATTGACGGAAAACCGGTGCCGGGCCACTGGCACCGGCCACTTCGGGCGCAATCAGCGGGACATGGTCCTCGTCTCCGTCCGCATCCCGCTCGCGCAGGAAATCTCCGGCAAACTCGCAGGCAAAGGTGAGGATTTCCCGGGTATTGCGGTAGTTGAGCTTGAGGATGGTGGTGCGGCCGCGGGCCTGGATACCCGCGCTGGACAGCGGAAATTTGAGCGAGCGCTTGTGGTAGATGGGCTGGGCGTCGTCGTAGAGCAGCAGCAGGGAGTTGCTGTCCGGGTCGATCATCTGTACTACCAGCCTGAGCCAGTCCCGCTCGAAATCGTGGCCCTCGTCGATCATCAGGGCACCGTACTGGGCGCGGGGAATCCGGCCCATATCCACCGCGCGGATCACGCTCTCGACCTGGCGCTCGTAAGCCGGTTCGGGACCGGTGAGCAGATCCACGTTGTAGGTTTTCAATTGCCGGCCACACCACTCGTGAAAGTGGTGGATCTGTACCTTGTCGGCAATCCCCTTTGCGGCGATGAAACTGCGCAGCCGCGCGGCCAGGGTGATATTGAAGCAGAGCACCAGAATCGGTTTGCTGACCGCCCCGGCCAGATGCACACAGCGATAGCCGAGAATCAGCGTCTTGCCGGAGCCGGCCACGCCGTGGATCACCCGGTGGCCGTCTCCCATGCTCTTGGCCAGCTGTTCCTGGTGCAGGTCCATGACGCGCACGATTCCGGGGACGGTATCGGCGGTCGGCGAAACCTCCTCACCCCCTGCCGCTTCATCGCCGCCGCCGAACAGATCTGTTTGCCGGTGATTGATGCGGACTTCCGGGAAGAGTTGCCAGCGGATGCGGTCGATCTGCGGCAGGCTGAGCTGGTCGCCGAAGCGGTACTCGAACATGCCCCACAGGCGACCCTGGAAGGCCTCCGGATCGGCGGTCGCGGTCATCTCGTCTTTGCACAACAGGCGGTGGGCCGGCAGCAGCAGTTCCTGCTCCACTTCGGGAACGGCCTCATTCCACTGCCTGCGGGTGATATTGGTAAAGACCACACCGTAGCCGTAGGGAAATGTCAGGCGCCCCCGGTAGCGGCCGTCACCGTGGACCAATTGCGGGTCGCGCTTGAGCTGGTCGACCGCCGCATGGGCGTACTGGCGGGCCTGCTCCAGCGGATTGCTCACGGTTTTGCGCCCGCTGGCGATTTCCAGCTCGACGCTGTCCGGATTGATGCCCTTGATGGTATCCAGCTTCCAGTCCTTGACCTCCAGGAAGAGCAGGCCGCGGCCGGGATGCAAGACGATGAAATCGGGATAGCGGCGCTGGCGGCCGAGGGGAATGTCGTACCAGACGGTGTAATCGTCCTCCAGCAGGCTTTCCAGGCGCCGGCCGAGGCGGCGCTCACCGCCGGTCATTCTGCGGATGGTGCTGAGGGTGGGGATGATTTTTGCCATGGCGCCCGTTCCACTGGCTCGCGGCGGTTATTCTGGCGGCCTTCCGATATAGACTGGCTATCCACTTTAATCGGCGGTGCCGTATCTCTCAAGGCCGGCGCTGCGGCCCGGGGCCGAGCTGGCGCTCGGCGCGCCCAGGGGGATCGCCACCCATTCCCCAGCCCCCAACAGTGTTATCATCCCCGCCATGAAACACCCCCTGCTCCCGGAAAGACCCCTGTGCATTTCCCCCACTCTGGCCGCCACCCTGGGCCTGGAGGAATCGGTCCTGCTGACCGCGCTGGGGGACCTGATGCCGTTCCTGCCGGTGGAACCCCATCCGGGGCGCGACTGGTACACGGTCGAGGGCGAGCAGTTGCAGCAACTGCTGCCCTTCTGGGAGCCGGCGGATATCCAGCGGGTGTCCACCAGCCTGCGCAACCAGGGCGCGCTGCTGCTGGGGGCGGCGCCCTACGGCAGCAGCTCGATACTCAAGTTCGCTCTGCCGGGCGAGCACACCCGCCCGGAGCCGGGTGCCCAGCCCGCCCCGCAGGCACCCGCGCCACCGACACGCAGCGCCAACAGTATTTCCCCCGGCTGGCAGCCGGACGCCGAGACCATGGCGCGAATCGCCCAACTGGGCGTGCCGGAACATTTCGTGCGCGAGCAGCTGCCGGAGTTCGTCACCTACTGGCGCGAGCGCGGCGAGTCTCGCCACTCCTTCGGCTCGCTGTTTCTGAAACAGGTCAAGAGCCGCTGGGAGGCCTACCGCGCCACCGCCCAGCGCAAGCAGCCGCTGCCGCCCGACTGGCGCCCGGGCGGGGACACCCTGAGCAAGCTGGCGGACGAGGGCGTACCCAGTACCTTCGTGCAGCGCGGCCTGCAACGCTTCCTGGACTACCACCGATCCAGCGGCAAGCAGTCCATCTCCTGGGACCTGGAGTTCAACGACTGGGTCATGGAGGACTGGGAGAAACAGGAAACGCCGTTTATCGAGAAACGCCGGCCCACCGCCATGACCCGCGACTGGCAGCCCAGCGAGAACACCTGGGAACAGCTCCGGCGCCTGGCGATCAACCCCAATTTCGCCGCCGAACTGCTGCCCGAGTTCATCTACAAGTGGCTCGAGCGCGGCGGCCACAGCGCCCGCTGGGGGGAGCTGTTTATCGACTACGCGCGCGAGGAGTGGGCCTACTACTGCCAGGGGATCGAGAAGAACCCGGTGGCCAAGCCCATCTCGCGCCACTGGCAGCCGGGCGCCGACTGCTTGAGTCACCTGATAAACCAGTGTGAAATAGACCGCGACTTCGCGCTCTCGCTGGTACCCGAATTCATCATCTACTGGCGCGGCCAGAACGCCGCGCGCAAAAGCTGGGACGCCGTTTTCGTGCGTCATGCGCGCTACCAGTGGGCGGAGCGCAACAAGCTGGCAATAGGACGATCCAATGGCAAGTCGCAATACTCCAACACCGACACGCAGCGCACCAGGGACCGCTCGGTCCTCGACATCGTCACGGACACGGACTGGTAGCGGTGAAGGCAGCGAGGCGCTGAACGAAAAGAAACGCGCGCTCAACGAGGCTTTCGGCCTGCTCAAGCTCAGCTACCACAACCAGTTCAACGCGGCCTTCCCCGACACAGAGACGCTGAACCACGCCAAGCGCCTGTGGCTGGAATCCCTGGAGGCCTTTTCCCCGGCGGAAATCGTCGCCGGCGCCAAGCGCGCGATTCGCCAGAGCGAATACCTGCCCACGGTGCACAAGATGCTCACACTGTGCGCTGCCGGCGACAAGGGCCTGCCGGACGCCCGCGCCGCCTACCGCGAGGCCTGCAACGCCCCCAGCCCAAAGGCCGGCTTCGCCTGGAGCCACCCGGCGGTCTACCACGCCGGGCGCGAATCCAACTGGTTTTTCCTGGCCAACAACCCCGAGTCGGTGGCCTACCCGGTGTTTGCCGAACGCTACCGCAAGATCTGCACGCGGGTGCTGGAAGGGGAAAAACTGCCCGCACCGGAACAGCTGAAGCTGGAGGACAACCCCGGCGAGCCGCTGTCGAAGTCGGAAAATGCGAAGAAGATGGCAGCGCTGCGGGCAGAACTCGATATCTAATAACTCAAGTTTCGGGGTTCAGTTCAGGGAGCTGGAGCGGGGTGCGCCTTTCTGGGACACGGCTAGGCGCCCCCGCCGTGAATACGTCCCTGTAGGCTTCTCTGCGAGGTGTCCCGGCCGTGCCAGGTATTCACGGCGCCTTCGGCCCCTCTCGCAGACAGTCCCAGAAGGGCGCACCCCGCATCGGCTTGTGCCACCTCAATCGCCGAAACTTGAGCAAGCATGTTGCGGCGGGCCCGTGCCCACCCGGACCAACAGACAATAACAACCAGCAACCCAGCAGGTGACGCCATGCCCAGGCAAACTTTTCTGCTAGCGGTACCCCTTCTCGCGCTTTGCGCCAATGCGCAGGCGGATTTCTACTCCCACCGGTATGCCGGCGTCAGTCTCACCGAGATCGACCAGCAGGGCTTCTGCAGCGACGCGGAAGGTTTCGTGCGGGGTCTCAGCTCGGACAACTGGCACGCCAGCGGCCAGGGCTGCAGCGAGGGCGGCGATGGCTGGAAACTCTACGGCGGCTGGCGCTGGACGCCCCACCTGGCGGTGGAGGCCGGCTACCAGCAGCTGGCGGATTCGAAACTCGGTTTCCGCCTGGACGCGGACCAAAACCAGTACCTGCAGTTCAGGGACAAAATCCGCACCCGCCTCGCCAATGCCTATGTCGTCGGCCACTGGCCCATCGCCGCCGGTTTCAGTGTCTTCGGCAAGGTGGGCGGCGGCCTCTGGTGGTCGGAACTGTCCGAGCGCCGGTCCGGCGAAATACTGTTTGAATTCGAGGATGAAGAGGGCAACCGGGAAGAGCAGCTGGTGGAAATCAACGGCCGTATCGGCGCCAGCGACAACGGCTTCCACTGGGGCTACGGCGCCGGCATCAGTTACCAACACCGCAACCGTTGGAGCATTCGCGCCGAGTGGGAGAGCCTTGGCGACCTGGGCAGCGAGGAACTGCGCGGGGATTACGATGTGGAGGTGGCATCGCTGGGCTGGAGTATGCACTTCTAACGCGGATATCTTAGCCCGGATACTTCAACCCGGCCGCTCGACAATTCGCTTGTGTATAACCTGTCTCCAGCTACAGGTGGCCGCGCCCCTGGTGCAATATTCGAGCCGGTGGGCGCCGCGCGCCCTACCTATGGGGAACTGGACACCCTGAGCAACCGGCCGCGGCGTCAGCCGCGTTAGTAACTCGCAACCAGGTTGAGAAACCAGCCGCGGTGCTGGTAGTCGTGGCGGCTCAGGTCGTCGCTGAAGTCGGTGAAGTTGTAGCCCAGCCCCATGCGGAAGTGCTCGCTGATATCGTAATCCACACTGGTGAGCCAGCCGCGGCGCAGCCCCGAGCGGCGCACGTCCAGCCAGCGGTACTCGGCCAGCCAGCTCCAGCGTTCCAGGGGATACCAGCGCCCCTGCAGGGCGGCGAGGCTGGTGGTGCTGTCGAACCAGGCGCCCTCGCCCCGCTGCTCGCGCACCTCGCCGTGCCGGCGCGCCAGCTTGCCGCCGAACTCCCAGGCCGGCGCCGCGCGCCAGATCCCCTCCAGGGAGAGAATGCGGCTGCGCTGGTCGAACTCCGAAAAGACCGCCTCCTGCCCCAGGCTGGAGCGGTCGTAGAGCCAGGTGTAGCGGCCCAGCAGTGTGTAGCGGCCGCTGTCCCAGGGCCGCCAGGCAAAGCCGAAATTGGCTTCGCCGAAGCGCGCGCCGGCCTCGGTGTCGATGCGGTCGCGGGTATCGGCGTAGTTGAAGCGCGCCGACAGCCGCCAGGATTCGTTCAGCTTGTGCTGCAGGCGGTTGCCGATCACCCACTGGCGCCGGCGCTCGGCGCCGCTGTCCTCTCTGTGCTCCAGCTTGCTGGTCCAGTCGGTGCGCGCGGCGCTGAGCCCGCCGTGCAAACTGATCGCGTTGCGTTTTACCTCGCCGCCCTCGCTGTCCAGGCTGGCCTCCTGGCGGGTAAAGCCGAAACGCCAGCCGCCGCTCGGGTAGAAGTCCACACCGTAGGTATGGGCCAGGCCCACCTCCGGGCCCTCCTTGAGCCACTGGCTCTCGTTGAACACCCGCACCTGGTTCGAGGGCCGCCAGCGCTGCCCCAGGGTGAGGCCGCCGGGCTGGTTGGTGGAGGACAGTGGCGGGCGGTCGCTGATATCCGTGGCGTAGGTATAGGAGCCGTACAGGGTGTGCTGCCGGTTGCGGCGCACTTCGGCGCTCACGGTGGAGGCATCGCCGCGGTCGCCCCAGGTGGACTCGCCGCCGACCCGGTAGCGGTCGCCAAACGCGAAGCGGCTGCCCAGGGTGAGCGCGTCGTTGTCGGCGTAGGCACCGCCGTCGTCGTCCAGCGTGAACTGGCCCACGGTATAGATATCCTGCAGCACGCTGCCGAAACTCAGCGTATAGCCCAGGGCGGCCAGGGTGCCCACGGCGCTGTCGCCGGCTTCGGTCTCGGTGACGCGGCGCATTTCGCCGCTGAACTGGTGGCGGTCCGAGAGCGCCCAGTCGCTGCGCAACTGCGCCTGCTCCACGGCCTCGTCGCCCCGCCGGCGCTCGCTCCAGCGGCCGCTGATATCCACCTCCGGGGAGAGTTCGCCAAAGAACTCGCCGCCGGTCTCGCGCACCGGCTGGCCCGGGTCGAAACGCGCGGAGGAGTAGCCCGCGTCCACATGGCGCCACCAGCCGCCCAGTGTCCACTCGCCGCGGCTCCAGCCCAGCTGCCGCAGGTTGGCCCTGGCTTCGAGCGAGCGCGCGCGGCCGCTGCGGCCCGGCAGTTGCGGGTTGCTCCGGTCGAAGCTGAGGCCGCCGTCGTCGGAGAAAAAGATGGGCGCGGCGGAGGCGCCGCTGTCGGACTGTTCCAGTTTCAGATAGGTGCCACGGCCCGCCTGCAGGGTGACATCGCCGCCGCGCAGGGTGTAGTCGTCGCCGGAGCGCGCCTCGCTGATATAGGTGCCCCCCAGGGCCAGGTGCTCCCCCAGCCACTGCTTGCCGCGCACGCCGGCGGCCAGGTTGTCGGCCTCGAAACCCGTGGGCACATACTCGTAATCCACCAGCAGCAGGTTGTCGTAACCGTTCAGCGGCTGGTCGCGGGTGAGGCTGGGCAGGCGATCGAGGCTGGTCTGGGCCAGCGGGCGGGTCAATATCAGGCGCCCCTGCATCTCGTCGATTTCATAGTCGACCCCGCGCTCCAGCTCCAGGCGCTCCTCGACGCGGCCGCTGGTGGGATCGCGCAGTTCCACCACCACCTGCTCCGAACCGGGCAGCAGGTCCTGGTGGCGCAGGTAGTAGAGGCTGCCGCCGGTGCCCAGGAACTCGCTGTGCCCCGGCGCCGTCTGCACCTCCGAGGCGAAGGTGGTGAGCCGCGTGTGGGGCTCACCCCAGTCGGTGCTGCCGCGGCTGCGCCAGTTGAGTGCCCCACCGTAGAGGCTGCGGTTGTACTGGCCGTACTCGGTATCGCGGATACCGGTCTGGAAATTGCCCCACAGGGCCTGGCTCTGATCCCAGTCGACGCGCACATAGAGGCGCCCCTGGGTGTCGATATCCCGGTGCACGGTGGAGTCGTCGCCGTAGACGGGATAGTACTGGTCCGGGTCCAGGCGCCGGAATATGTCCCGCGCGTCCGCCTCGAGAAAACCGGAAAACAGATCGCCGGCCTCGCGCTCGCGGGTGTCCGCCTGGGCGGTGACCAGATAGCGGCCCTTGATCTTGCCCTTGAGATAGAAGCCCAGGCGGCCCTCGGTGAGGTAGTCGTCGTAGCCCTCGCCCTCTCCCAGCGGTTCGACGGCACCGCTCACCTGGCTCTCGGACAGGGTCAGGTCGGCCATTGCCACCAGAAACAGGTAGCGCCCGGAGACATCCACCTGCAACTGGCGATGCATGGCTTCGCCGCCGCGGCGCAGCTCGATGTCGAAGGCGTGGCGCCCCACCGGCACCAGGTACTCGGCCACAAAACGCCGCTCCCGCCCTACCGGAATGGCGCGACCATTGATACTGAGGTTGAAGCCACCGGGCAGATCCTGGCCGTGCAGGCGCACCCGCGAGCCGTGCAGGGGAATGCTCTGGCGGCGCAGGCCGTTGCGGCCGTAGATGGCATCGGCGGCCGCCGGTGCCGCCGCGCCCTCGAATTCGTCCTCGAGCCGTACCGTGCCGCCGCTCTGGGCCAGCGCGTTCATGCCCGTGTCGCGCACCGCGGCGGGGCTCGCCAGTTGCAGGGTGCCGGTCACCGTCTCGTCCATATTGCCCCGGCCGTCGTAGGCCCGCAGCACATAGGTGAGCTCCTCGCCCCGGCGCAGCCGCACATCTTCGGGCAGATCGCCGGGCCATTCGGCGGCGCCGAAATTGGACAGCGGCACCCGCACCCGTGCCAGCGGCGACAGGCGATCCGCGTCCTGCGCCCGGTAGACGCTCACCTCCAGGCGTTCGATAAACGCCGTGTAGTTGCTGTAGACCTGAAAGCGCACCGGCTCGAGAATGCGCCCCCGCTCAAAGGGCACCAGCGGCGCGGCCGAGACGCTGAGGTCCGGTTCCACCCGGGCCGGATCCTCGGTGGCCCAGATGACGCCACCGCCGTCCAGGCGCACGGCAAAACGCCCCTGTGCCACCGCCTTGCCCGGCTGCGCCTCGGGCGCGCGGATCTCCACCCGCCGGTTGGGCTGCAACTCTTCCTTCGCCGCCGGCTCGCTCTCGCTGCGGGTAATGATCTTGACCACCGTATCCGCCGGCGGCGCCTCGGCGGCATTGACCACCAGTGCCGGCAGCAGAGGCAGCGATAGCAGCAGCCGCTTCCAGTTTGCACTACTCACGGTTGCACCTCCCGGTCGGCGACCGCCTTGCCGTCGTCCACCTCCACGCGCAAATGCGCTCTGGTCTCCGGCGCTATCTCCGCGGCGATGGCGTCGTAGACGGCGCGCGCGCGCCTCAGCCCCAGGCGGCGGTTGTACTCGGCGCTGGCGCGCCGGTCCGTGTGGCCCACGATCGTGATCCAGCCGCCGCCGCGGGCTTCGATCTGCCCGGCCAGGGTGCGGATAAGATCGCGGTAGTCGGGGCGTATCTCGGCACTGTCGGTATCGAAAAGCAGGGTGCCGAGCTTCACGCCGCCGTCCAGCCGCGCCAGCATCTCCGCATCCACGCGGCTGCGCAGTTCCACGTTCACCCGCTCGCGCAATTCGGGAGACAGCTCCGCCAACAGCGCCTGGCGCAGCGACTGCGCGCGCGCCATGGCCAGGGCCCCGGCCTCGGCGTGGCCGGTGATCACCAGCTCACCGCCGCGGTATTCGCGCAGCTGTGCGACCATCTTCTCGAGCGCCGGTCGGTGCCGGGAGGCGATACGCGCGCTGCCCGCTTCGAACAGCACCTCGCCCACGGCCATCTCCACGGTTTCCCCGGACCGCTGCAGCGGCTGCCCCGGCGCGCCCACACCGAAATCGAAGCCCACCGGCAGCCCCTGGGTCACGCGCTTGATCAGCGGATTGGGCGTGGTGACTTCACTGCCTTCGGGCAGGGAGGCGGTGTCCACCTTGACGGTGAAGTTGCGGCCGCGGGCGAAGTTGGCCACGTCTATGCCCTCCAGGTGGTAGCGGCCGTAGGCGTCGGTTTCCACGATCAGTCCCTCGATGGTGGCCAGGCGCACGCCGGGCAGGCCGGCCTCGTCGCTGTCCTGCCAGCCGTCGCCGTCGCGGTCGTTGAATACGGTTCCAAAGATACGGGTCTCCTCCAGCAGCGCGTCGGCCACCAGGTACGCCGAGGCCCGCGCGGTATTGCTGATGACATTGCCGCCGCGCTCGGCGACGGCGCTATTGACGAATTCGCCGCGCACGGCGCCGGGGCCCACGCGCAGCAGATAGCTGACGCTGAGGCTGTCGCCGGCGGCCAGGCTGGCGCCCCGAATGCGGATCGGGTTCCCGCCCGCCAGCGACGCCCCGCCGCCGGCACCGCTCAGGCGCAGCGAGTCCGCCACCAGGCTGAAGCCCGGCGGCGGCGTATCCACCAGGGTGAAGTCCCGCACCGGGCCTTCGCCGATATTTTCCGCCGTCAGTTGGTAGCGGATCAGATCGCCGACCCGCACCTGCCGGGTGGCGGTCTGTTTGCGCAGGCGCAGCGGCATGCCTTCCTCCACCCGCAGCAACACCTGGGCGCTATCGCAGTTGCCCGGATTCAGGCGCTCGCAGAGGCGGTATTCCAGGGTGTAGCTGCCGCCGGCGGTCCCGGCGGCCACCGAGATGGAGCCGTCGCCATTGAGGTTCAGGCCCTCCGGCAGCGCCTCCGCGACGATGTCCACGGCGGCGATATCCGCCGCTGCGCCGTTCAGGCTGTCGTTGCCCAACACCGGCGGCGTGCGGCCACCATCGGCGCCGCGGATGGCGCTGGCGCTGTAGTCGTCGTCTTCGGCGACGATCTGTGCCGCCTCCACCAATACCTCGGCGGTGGCGGTATCGCAGTTGTCCGGGTTGGCGATTTCGCAGATGCGGTAGCGCAGCTGGTAGCGGCCGGCCGCGGTGTCCGGCGCCACCGCGATGCTGCCGTCCGGGTTCAGGGTCAGCTCACCGGGTACCTCCAGCGCCTCCAGCTCGATGGCGTCCGCCTGCAGGGGCTCGCCGTTGAGGGTGTCGTTGGCGGTCACCGGCGGCGTGCTGCCGCCGTCGGCGCCGTTGATGGGTGCGGCGCTGAAATCGTCATCGGCGGCATCGATATCCGGCGCCACCACCGTCACGGAGACCGCGGCGGTGGCGCAGTTGGCGCTGTTGGCGTTTTCGCAGATGCGATAGCGGAATCCGTAATCCCCCGCCGGCGTGCCCGGCACCGCGCCGACCGCGCCAGTGGTGGCATCGAAAGTCAATTCCGGCGGCGGCGTGTCCAGCGGCGTGGCGGTGACCGCCGCCGGGTCCAGCGGCTGGCCGTTGAGGCTGTCGTTGTCGAACACGCTGCCCAGCTCCGCCGCGCCGCTGGCGCCGTTGACCGGGCCGTAGCGATCGTCGCTGGCGTCTATCTCATTGGGCGCCGCATCGACCGTCTCGCTGTCCTCCGCCGGCGTCAGGGTGCCGCCCGCCGGTGTGCCCGTGGCGCTGGCCAGGTTGGTGACCGAGCCCGCATCCAGATCCGCCTGGGTTGCGCTGTAGCTGCCGCTACAAGTGGTGGACTTCCCCGGCGCCAGCGGGCCCTGTGGGCAATCCACCGACGGGATTTTGTCGTCGCTGACGGCGATCTCGTCGACGGTGACATTGCCGCTGTTGGTCACCCGGTAGCGGTAGTTGAGGGTATCCCCGACCCCGGCGTAGCCGCTCTCGAGCGCCGTTTTCTCCAGGCTCAGGGCCGGCGCCGCGCTCAGGGTCGCGGTGGCACTGTCCGTGGCGCTGACCGTATTGCCGCCCGGATCGGTGCCGTTGGCCGTGGCCGTGTTTTCCACCCGACCGGCATCCACTTCCGCCTGGGTGATGCTGTGGCTACCGCTACAACTGGCGCTGGCTCCCGGCGCCAGGGTGGTGGTATCGCAGTTCGCGGCCACATCCAGCTGCGGGTCGTCGATGGCGATACCATCGATGGTGACATTGCCGCTATTGGTGACGGTAAAGGTGTACTCCACGGTGTCGCCGGCGCTGTTGCCGCTGGGCGGGCCGGCGGCCTTGCTCAGGTCCAGGGCGGGCGAGGCCACCAGTGCCGTACTGGTGCTATCGTCGGCGCTGACGGAATTGCCGCCGGGATCGCTGCCGGTGACGGTGGCGGCGTTGTCCACGCTGCCGGCGTCCACTTCTTCCTGGGTGATGGTGTGGCTGCCGCTACAGCTGGCGCTTGCGCCCGGCGCCAGGGTGGTGGCGTCGCAGCTCGCGGTCGCATCCAGCTGCGGATCCTCGATGACGATGCCGTCGACGGTGGTGTTGCCGGTATTGGTGACGGTAAAGCTGTAGGCGATGGTGTCGCCGGCGCGGTTGCCGCTGGGCGCGCCCGCGACCTTGGCCAGGTTCAGCGAGGAAGCGGCGTTCAGCGCCACGCTGACACTGTCCTCGGCAGTGAGCGGATTGCCGCCCGGATCGGTGGCCTCCGCGGTGGCTGTATTGTTCACCTCGCCGGCGTCCACTTCCGCCTGGGTGATGGTGTGGCTGCCGCTACAGCTGGCGCTCACCCCCGGCGCCAGGGTGGTGACATCGCAGCTCGCGGCCGCATCCAGTTGCGGGTCGTCGATGGCGAGGCCGTCGAGGGTGACGTTGCCGGTGTTGGTGGCGGTAAAGGTGTAGTCGATGCTATCGCCGGCGCCCTGGCCGCTGGGCGCGCCCGCGACCTTGGCCAGGCTCAGCGACGGCGCGGCGGCGAGGGCGACGCTGTCGCTGTCCTCGGCACTGACCGGATTGCCGCCCGGATCGGTGGCGCTCGCCGTGGCCGTATTGTTCACTTCACCGGCGTCCACTTCGGCCTGGGTAATGGTGTAGCTGCCACTGCAGGTGACAGTGACATTTGGCGCCAGGGTGGTGGTGTCGCAGGTCGCTGGTGCATCCAGTAGCGGATCATCGATGGCGAGGCCGTCGAGGGTGACATTGCCGCTATTGGTAACGGCGAAGGTGTAGTCGACGGTATCGCCGGCGCTGTTGCCGCCGGCGCTACCGGTTTTGCTCAGTTCCAGGGCGGGCGCGGCGGTCAGTGCCGTGCTGGTGCTGTCGCTGGCATCGACCGGATCGCCGCCGGGCGCGGTGGCGTTGGCGGTCGCCGTATTGTCCACGCTACCGGCATCCACTTCGGCCTGGGTGATGGTGTGGGTGCCGCCGCAAGTGGTAGTGGCGTCCGGAGCCAGTGTGGTGGCGTCGCAGGTCGCCCCCGCATCCAGCTGCGAGNTATTGTCCACGCTACCGGCATCCACTTCGGCCTGGGTGATGGTGTGGGTGCCGCCGCAAGTGGTAGTGGCGTCCGGAGCCAGTGTGGTGGCGTCGCAGGTCGCCCCCGCATCCAGCTGCGAGTCGTCGATGGCGAGGCCGTCGAGGGTGACATTGCCGCTGTTGGTGACGGTGAAGGTGTAATCGATGGTGTCGTCGGCGCTGTTGCCGCTGGGGGTTCCCGCGACCTTGTCGAGATTCAGCGACGCCGCGGCGTTGAGCGGGGTGCTGGTGCTGTCGTCTGCGCTGACCGTATCGCCACCCGGATCGGTGGCGTTTACGGTGGCCGTATTGTCCACCTGACCCGCATCCACTTCGGCCTGGGTGATGGTATGGGTACCGCTGCAAGTGGCCGTGCTTGCCGGAGCCAGTGTGGTGACGTCGCAGCTCGCCCCCGCATCAAGCTGTGAATCGTCGATGGCGAGGCCGTCGAGGGTGACATTGCCGCTGTTGGTGACGGTGAAGGTGTAATCGATGGTATCGCCGGCGCCGTGGCCGCTGGGGGTTCCCGCGACCTTGTCGAGATTCAGCGACGCCGCGGCGCTGAGCGGGGTACTGGTGCTGTCGCTGGCTTCGACCGGATCGCCGCCGGGATCGGTCCCGGTGGCAGTGGCGGCGTTGTCCACGCCACCGGCATCCACTTCGGTCTGGATGATGGTATGGGTACCGCCGCAGGTAGCGGTTGCGTCCGGCGCCAGGCTGGTGACGTCGCAGCTCGCCGCCGCATCCAGTTGCGAGTCGTCGATGGCGATTCCATCGATGGTGACATTGCCGCTGTTGGTGACGATAAAGGTGTAGTCGATGGTGTCGCCGGCGCTGTTGCCGCTGGGGGGGCCGGCGGTCTTGTTCAGGCTCAGCGCCGGCGCGGCGGGCACCTCGGTGGTGACACTGGCCGGGGGCGCGGTGACCGGGTCGCCGCCCGGGTCTGTGGCCTCGGCGCTGGCGCTGTTGACGATCTCGCCGTTGTCCACGTCGCTCTGGCTGGCGGTGTAGGAGGCGTCCAGTTGGCAGCTATCCCCGACAGCGACCGTCGGGCAGGTGTGGCTGTCGCCGGTGAGGTCGTCGCTGACCAGCACATTGCTGAGTGGGGCGCCGCCGGTGTTGGTCGCGGTGATGCGGTACTCGAGCAGGCTGCCGGCGACGATCGGGTCCGGCGCCGCGATTAGCTGTTTGTCCAGCACCAGCCCGGTGGTGGCGTCCTCGATGGTCCAACTGGCGGTGGTCGTCGCCGCCCCGCCACAGCTGGTGGTGGAGGACAGGTTGTAGCCACCGGCGCCGGCGCTGATCTCGAATTCCACCGTCTCGTCGCCCTCGGCAATGGTGTCCTCGATCGACGCCACCCCCAGGGGAACGGCAGTGGTGCCATCGTAGTTGCCCGCCGGAATGGTGACGGTAAAGCTGCTGCCGCCGCCCGGGGTGGTGAAGTCGTCGCCGAGATCGGCACTGCCGCCGACCACCTGCAGGGTGATATCGAGATCTTCGATCAGATTGCCGGTCACCGCCAGTGCCGGCAGGCCGGTGCTGTTATCCCCTTCGGGGGAGGTGAAGGCGCCGGAGGACAGCTCCAGGTTCGGCGCCAGCGTCACCTGGATCCTATCGAGGAAGTTGCCGGAGGTGATATTGTTACCGCCGGTGGAGATGGCCTCGAAGCCGATATCGACCAGTCCGCTGGCGCCGTTGTAGGTAAAGCTTCCCGAGTAATCGCGCCAGCCGCCCGCATTCGGTCCCGGTGTCGATGTGGCACTGCCTGAGTAGGTGTCAATAACCCCGCCTGCACCGTTGCTGGTGGTCCCCACCCGCACCACCGGATCGCCGCCCACGAGGAGCTCCATCACATCCTCGTTGCTAACGCTCTCCCGCCCCCGGTGACTGAACTCCCACTGCAACTGCTCGCCGTTGACCAGGCACACACTCTGCGACAGGCTCGATTCTTCCTCGGCGTTCAGCTCCGCCAACTGCGTCCCCTCGCGCGCGTTGACACCGCTACGCGGGGTATCCCACAACTCAACGATCGGTGCCGGCTGGCCATCGACAAACCCCGGCGGCACAGTGCATCCGCCGACGTTTTGCTGTCCGTAATCGGGGTGATCGGTCGTCCAGCCGGGCACCAGGGCGTGATCGATATAGACACGGCAACCCGCCTGTTCGAGATTCGGCGATTCGAAACCCAGGTTAACGAAACTTCTCTGTACCTGGGCCTGCAGCGGCGCGGCGAGGGACAAAGCGAGTGCGGCGATCAACCAGTATTTCGCACCTGTCGCAATAGACAGCAAAGCACCGCAAAAACCACTTCCCTGTGTCTGCACATGACCCCCGAGAGCAATATCGAATAGAAACGTTGATTTATTGTATTGCGCCACCGCGGCAACCGGTTTGTGGAGTCCGGGCCAAGTGCAGTGGTGTATCGCGAAATAAAAGTGTGGACAGGAAGATCGGTGCGGGGTCGCTACCTTAATTGGGATGGCCCGGATCCCCTCGGAAAATCCATCCGAGATCAAACCGACACGCTCGCGGTGCCGGATCGAATCCGGGCTGGCCACTACCGGCTACCCTGCCATTTTTGCGGGGGACTCCCTCCCCGGCCTATTGGCAGACGATTATTCTAGACTGCCAGCATATTATCAAGTGACAAGATGATGGTAGACGCGCCACAGGCTATCAGCGCCGGCACTATAGCGATGTGTCGTTAAGCCCGGTGTAATTGGAAACGCCGCGCCAGGATCCAGTCTTTCAGCCGCCGCGGCAGCCAGCGCGCCATCCAGGGCATCAGGCGGCTCCTGTTGCCGAGGCGCACCAGTGAAGGGGGCCGCTTGCGCAGCAGCTCTTTCGCCAGCCGGCGCGCCATGGTACTGGCCAGGGCCGCGTTCTGCTGCGATTCCTGCGCCCGCGCGCGCGCAATGTCCTCCTGCCGTTTGTACCAGGAATCCGGCGCCAGCAGGCCGCGCAGGGAGACTTCCGCGTGGCGGCCGAATTCCGACGCCACGGCACCGGGCTGTACCGTCATCACGCGGATCCCGAAGGGTTTCATTTCCAGCCGCAACACATCGGACAGGGTATGCAGCGCCGCCTTGGAGGCGCAGTAGGCACCGGAGAAGGGGGTAGGCAGGACGCCGGAAACGGAGCCGATATTGCAGATCAGGCCGCGGCGCTCGGATTTCATCAGCGGTGCGCAGGCGCGGGCCAGGGCCATGGGGGCGAAGACGTTGGTGCGAAACTGGTTCTCCAGCGCGCGGGTATCCAGTTCCAGCAGCGGCCCCATCTGGCCGTAGCCGGCATTGTTGATCAGGATATCCAGCCGGCCATAGGCGGCCTTGAGGGCGTGGACCACGCGGTTGATATCCACCTGGGAGTTGACGTCCAGCGCCTCGGTGGCGATACCCAGGTCGGCCAGCTCCTGCAGGCTCTCCGGGCGCCGCGCGGTGGCGATGACGATGGTGCCGCGGCGGTGCAGGGCCAGCGCCAGCTCGCGGCCCATGCCGGAGGAACAGCCTGTGACCAGCGCCACCCGGTCCGGCACCACATAGCCGCGCCCTATCTGCGCCAGGCTCTCGGCGGCGAAGGCGTGATCTGAAGGGCGAAACCTCGATGCCGGCGCTTTGCTCACGGGAACGGCTCCTGATTACCCGGCCCGAAAATGGGGATTTTCAATCAGGCCGAAAATATTGCCGTAGGGGTCCAGGAAAGTCGCTACCAGGATGCCCCCACCCACATCGGCGACCTCGCTGTGCTGGCGCGCGCCCATGGCATTCAGGCGCTCCACCTGTTGCGCCATATTGTCGACGCCCCAGTAGGCCACCACACCGTCGGCGCGGCTGGTGACACTGCGGGCATCCGGGTTCAAACCCAGTTCGTAGCCGCCGACATTGAAACCGACGTAGAACTCCTCGTCGAAATAGGGTTCCTGCTCCAGCAACTGCGTGTACCAGGCCCTGGCCTCGACGATATCGGGCACGCCGTAGATGACGGTGCGCAGGCCGAGAAACTGTTCCATCCCGAGACTCCCATTCTTTGTATGTTGTTTCTGTAGGAGCTTGCCTGCAAGCGAAGATTCTCAATGCCCTTGCTGACTCCGGTTTATTCGCCTGCAAGCAGGCTCCTACAGCGGGCGTTATTCATTTTGGGAGGCAGTATTTACTGCAGCTCCTGCTCCAGTTGCTCGAGCAGGTCCAGCGGCTCCAGCTCCACGCCCTCCAGCTCGCTGTTCCAGTTGATGCCCACCAGTATCACATCTTCGTGCATGCCGGTGAGCCAGTCGTCCATAAACTCCTCGAGATCCACGGCCACGACCCCATAGTCGGCCCATTCGCCGTCGGCGTGGATTTCGGCAAACTCGCGCCGGGACCAGAAGGGCATCACCTCTGTCTGCGGGTACTTTTCCGACTCGCACAGGGCAAAACCCTCTTCCCCCTCCAGCGCCCAGACACAGCCCAGCTCGGCGCTTTCCGGCAGGAAACGGGCGCAGTTGTCTTCGAAATCGTCGCTCAGGGGTTCGATCGGCATGGCTCGGGCTCTCAACTGTTTGAACGCAGTTTACGCCAGAATCCGGGGCACACCAACGGCGGTGCGTTCTAGTGTGCCGTGCGGGAAGTTCGCGAACAAAGGAGCACAGCCAAAACGCCCAGATCAAGGCGAGAAAGCGCTGGAATAGCAGCGTTATTTCAAGCTTTCTCAACGCAGAGCTGGGCGTTTTGGCGCAGCGAACTGTTTGCGAACTTCCCGTACGGCACACTAGCCGGCCCCGATTTCAGGTACGCTCGAATACCGCCATGGCTTCGACGTGCGACGTGTGCGGAAACATATCCATGACGCCGGCGCCAACCGGGCGGTAGCCGAGGGCCGCGAGCTCGCCCGCATCCCGCGCCAGGGTGGCGGGATTACAGGAAACATAGACGATTTTCTTCGCGCCGAAGCGCGCCGACTGTCGCACCACTTCGAGGGCGCCGCTGCGCGGCGGGTCCAGCAGGATGCGATCGAAACCGCCCCCGGCCCAGGAATGGGACAGGATATCCCGGGTCAGGTCGGCGGCGTGAAACTGCACATTGTCGAGGCCGTTGCGGGCGGCGTTGTCGATACCGCGCTGCGTCAGAGCGCCCTCGCCTTCCACCCCCACCACCTCGCCGGCGCGGCGCGCCAGCGGCAGGGTGAAATTGCCCAGGCCGCAGAACAGGTCCAACACCCGCTCGCCCGGCTGCGGGTCCAGCAGTTCCACCGCGCGGCTCACCATCTGCCGGTTAATGGCGGAATTCACCTGGATAAAGTCCAGCGGGTGGAAGGCCAGCGCCAGGTCGAATTCCGGCAGCTCGTAGTGGAGCCGCTCCTCGCCGACCGCGGGCCAGATGCGGTGTGCCGTGTTCGCGTCGCCCGGCTGCAAATACAGGTGGATGCCGGTCGCTTCCGCAAAGGAAAGCCAGCGCTCGCGGTCCGCGTCCGCCAGCGGTTTCAGGTGGCGCAGCACCACGGCCGCAGCGTCGTCGCCGACCGCCACTTCCAGCTGGGAGAAATGCGCGCGGCCGACGCTTTCCGCCACCAGCCGTTTCAGGGCCGGAATATGATCGGCGATGGCCGGGTGCAGTACATGGCACTCGCCGATATCGGTCAGGTCGTTGGAGCGCTTGCGGCGGAAGCCGAATACCAGCTCGCGCGCGCCTTTGCCTTTTTTCACTTCGCCCTTTTTCATCTCCCGGATGCCGATACGCCCCTTGCGGCGGTAGCCGAACGGCTCGGCCACCAGCGGCGGCAGTATTTCCGGGACCTGCAGATCGCCGAAGCGCGCCAACTGATCCAGCAGGATTTTCTGCTTTTCCGCGACCTGCACCGCCGGCTGCAGATGCTGCACCGCGCAGCCGCCACACAGGTCCACGTGCGGGCAGCGCGGCTGACAGCGATCCGCGGACGGCTGCAGGATTTCCACCGCCGCGCCCTCGTCGTACCTCGAGCGCCGCGCGCTGTATTTGAACGCCACCGATTCACCGGGCAGCGCATTGTCGATAAATACGGTTTTGCCGCCGACGCGGGCGATGCCACGCATATCGTGGCTGAATTTTTCCACCTGCGCCCCGGCTTTCGCGGGCAGCGGTTTCTGCGGCTTTTTTTTCGGGGAAAAGAAACGGGGTTTGCCGGCCATACAAGTCAGTCACAAAAAAATAAGTAGGGTCTACACAGTCAGACGGTGACCGTTGTCCCGGAGCCAGCCGCGCAGCTCGCGGTAGCGCGGGCAGACGGAATCCACCAGTTGCCAGAAGGCGCGGCTGTGGTTGTGGTGGCGCAGGTGGCAGACCTCGTGGGCCACCAGGTAATCCACCACCGGCTCCGGCGCCAGGCAGACCAGCCAGTTGTACTGCAGTTCGCCGCGAATGGTGCAGTGACCCCACTTGCTCCTGGTGCGGCGCACGCGCACCGACGAAAACTGCAGGTCCAGCCGATCGGCGTAGAGGGCGGATTTGTCCGTCAGCAGCGCCAGCGCCTCGCGCTGGTAGAGTTTGTACAGGGCGGTTTGCAATTGCGCTTCCGTCGGCTGGCGATAGCGGCTGTAGAGATGGATACGATCCGCGCGCACGCCGGCGCCGGTCGACTGCGCCGCGCGCTCCAACGGCAGTTTCCGTCCAAGCCAAGGAAACATCTCGCCGAATCCGTAGCGATACCGCGGGATCTCCGCGGCCCGCTCGCTGGCGCGCAGCAGTTGCGTCCGCACCCAGCGGATATTCTCCTGCAGGAAGCGATGGCCGTGGCGCGCGGCGCAGCGCTGCGGGATCCGCACCTCCACGCCGGATGCCGCCAGTACCAGGCCCAGGCGCTTGCGCCGCGGCGAGCGCACCAGCCGGTAGGGAATATCCTCGTAGATGTGCTCTTCGGCCGTATTCATTGGCCGCCGTGGGGCACCACGGCCATGGTGATGCGGGAAATGCAGCTCAGCTTGCCGCTCGGATCGCTGATGCGGATTTCCCACACCTGGCTGCTGCGGCCGATATGCACCGGTTTCGCCACGCCGGTGACCTCGCCCTCCGCTACCGGGCGCAGGTGGTTGGCGTTGATCTCCTGGCCCACGCAGTAGAATTTTTCCGTGTCCACCACCAGGTTGGCGGCGATGGAGCCGAGGGTTTCCGCCAGCACCACGCTGGCACCGCCGTGCAGTATGCCGAACGGCTGGCGGGTGCGGCGATCCACCGGCAGGGTGCCGGTGAGGGAATCGTCGCCGATCCCGGTGATTTGCAGGCCGATATGACCGGGCATGCAGCCGGCCGAGTTCCGGTTGATGTCTTCCAGGGAGGGAATGGTATGCCAGATTGCCATAGTGTTACTTCTCAGGGGACGGCCCGGTTCAGTAAAACCCGGGCCAGAACAGAAAATCGATGCCGGTGCCGAAACCGGATTCACCGCCAAAACCGAAACCGGTGCCAAAGCCAAAGCCAAAGCCGCCGATGCGGAACATCTGCATATCCAGCCTCTGCAGTTCGCGGTTGAGGCTCGCGCGGCGCATCCGCAGGCTGCCGATGCGGTTCGGGTCCTCGGCGCCGGCCAGGGCGGCGTTCACCGCGTACAGCTGGCGCTCGACGTGATCCTGCCGCGCCGCCAGTCGGCGGTATTGCCGCTCCACCCGGTAGTCGGCGAGGCCCTGCTTGTAGTAGTCGACAAACAGGTCCGCGGTGGGGCCTGTGCAGACACCGTTGTAGCTGCGCCCCCGGCGGCCGTAGCGGTAGCCATTTTCCGGAGTACAGAACTGCTCCACGCCCTCCTCGTGGCCGCGCAGCCAGGCCTCGCTGTCGACGCGCACCCCGTACTCCTGCTGGCAGGTCTGGGCGATATCGTACACCAGCGACTGGTTGCGGCCACGGGCGCCGTCCTCCACGCCGCGCTCGTACCAGAGCCCGGCGCGGCACTCCTCCTCGGAGACCACGGCGCAGCCGGCCAGCAGTGCGGACAACAGTATCAGCAGGCGTTTCAGTAATGGCATGGCGGCCTCACTGCTTGTCGTTATCGGGATCGCGTCGTCAGCCGAAGCGCTTGTCGGCCACGAAGGGATTCGTCTGCCGCTCGTGACCGAAGGTGGACATGGGGCCGTGGCCGGGTACAAAGCGCACCTCGTCGCCCAGCGGCCACAGCTTTTCTTTAATGGAGCGGATCAGGGTATCGTGGTCGCCCCGGGGAAAATCCGTGCGGCCGATGGAGCCGGCGAACAACACATCGCCCACCAGCGCCAGGTTGGTGGGGCGGTGGAACAGAATCACATGACCGGGGGTGTGGCCCGGGCAGTGGTGTACCTCCAGTGTCTCGTCACCGACGGTGACGGTGTCGCCCTGGTGCAGCCAGCGGTCCAGGGTAAAGGTCTCCACCGGCGGGAAGCCGAACATCTGTGTCTGCAGCGCCAGCTGTTCGATCCAGAAGGCGTCGTCCTCGTGCGGGCCCTCGATCGGCAGTTGCAACTGCTTCGACAGCTCGGCGGTACCGCCCACATGGTCCAGGTGGCCGTGGGTCAGCAGGATCTTTTCCAGTTTCAGGCCGCGCTCTTCCACGGCAGCGAGAATCTTGTCGATATCGCCGCCCGGATCCACCACCGCGGCGCGCAGGCTGTCTTCACACCAGAGCAGGGTGCAGTTCTGCTGAAAGGGCGTGACCGGCACGGTGTGAAATTGCAGGGACATATTCGCTACCCACTACTGCTGAGAATGTGGCGGAGATTATACCGCGGCAGCCGCACGGTTTCGCGCCGGTGTTGCCGGTCTGCGGCCGCGGTTCCTGTTCAGCAGTTCCCGCAGGTCCTCCAGCAGTTGCCGCTGTACCAGCGCGTCGCTCCAGTAGCCGTGGTGGGAGACCAGCTGCGGGCCCCAGTTGGACGCGCTCCAGTCTGTCAGCGGGCGGGTCTCGTAGTCTCGGTAGACCGACTGGTTGTAGGAGGGGGAGAGCGGCTTTAGCGGCCAGCCGAACAGGTCGTCGGGGTGGTAGAAGTTCTTCCAGCGAAAGTTGTAGCCGCGGGTATCGGAGGTGACCGCCTGTATCTGCTCCCGCGGCATGCCCGCGCACCAGAGCGGGTTGCCGGCGCCGAGGGTATACCAGTGGCTGAGGCTTTTGAGCCGCAGGAACAGGTCCCGCGCCGACCCCTTGTGTACGCCGCGGGGACCGCCGTCCCGCCAGATGCCGTGGTTGACGCTGGGGCGCTGGGCGTCCCACAGATAATTGGAGAGGTTGATACAGCCCACCGAGTGACTGAGCAGAATCACCGGCGCCGTCTCGCTGGCGGCCGCGGCGGCCTTTTCCAGGGTGGAATAGATGGATTGCTGGGTCTTTTCGTAGTTGCCGCCGCGCTGCTGCAGTTCATTCATCTGCGCGGCGCTCTCGGCCAGCCCGTAGAGCATGAACTTGCGCGCGCGCAGGAAGTCCATATCGCGCTTCTGCATGCCCTCGAACACCCGCTCGATATTGGTCTGCAGGTGGCCCTGGCAGAGGATGGTGTCGCAGTGCAACCGCGACCAGTCATCCTCCCCCAGCCCCTCGCGCAATACGGCGAACAGCGGGTCGGCGAAACGCTCGTCCACCGCCCCCATACCCGGCGCTGCCAGAATCACTATATCGGCCATTTCTCGCCCCTGTATTTATTCTCGTACGGCGCTTCGAGGATGCTTTTTGTCAGAAGAAGCGCCTGTCGTTCTTGTTAATGGGCACCGCTGAACCTGACGAAACTACCAGTTGGACCGCATATTGCAAACTTCTACGCCCCGACGGCGGAGGATGTCATACCCCTGTCCCCATGCCACCCTTATGGTGCATAATCTCGTCTGTACAAAAATCAACCACCAAAGACGAACCGCACCCAGCGATGTTACTGACCTCCAAGTACAGCCTGCCGGACTGCCCCGAGCACACACTGCCGCGACCGCGACTGCTGTCACTGCTGGACGACAGCCACAGCGATCAGTTGCTGCTGGTCACGGCGCCGGCCGGCTACGGCAAGACCACCCTGGTGTCCTCCTGGGCCCTGACCCAGGACAATCCCGTGGCCTGGTTCTCCCTCGACGCCAGCGACAACGACCCGGCGCAGTTTTGCCGCTACCTGGTGGAGAGCGTGCACCGCGCCACCGGCAACGGCGTGCCCGAGACACACGGCCTGCTGGCCGCCCAGCAGCACCCGGACGCGGCGCTGATCATCAGCCAGATGCTGGCGGAACTGCGCGGCCTGCCGAGCGAGCTGCGCATCGTGCTGGACGACTACCACCAGATCGACAACCGCGCCGTGCACGACGCTACCCGCTTCCTGCTGCGCCACGCGCCGGCGGGCATCGGCGTGGTGCTCACCAGCCGCAGCCAGCCCCCGCTGGGACTGGCTTCGCTACGCGTGTCCGGCCGCCTGCTGGAACTGGGCAGCAGCGAGCTGGCGCTCACCAGCGGCGAGATAGCGCAACTGCTGAAACAGCGACTGCCTTTTTCCCTGGACAACGACCGTGTGGACCAGTTGCACCAGTTGAGCGAGGGCTGGCCGCCGGCGGTGCAACTGTTCGCCCTGTCAGTGCGCGACCGCGCCGAGGTGGATCACTACTTCGCCGAGCTGGAACAGGGCCACAGCCATATTCTCGACTACCTGGCCGAGGAGGTACTCGAGCGCCTGGAACCCGAGCTGCGCGAACTGCTCGCCAGCACCTCCATCCTGACCCGCGTCAACGCGCAGCTGGCGGAGAGACTGAGCGGTCTCGGCGACGGCCAGCAGCTGCTGGAACAGACCGCCCGGCGCGGCCTCTTCCTGCAGGCGCAGGATTCCAGCCGCCGCTGGTTCCGCTACCACCCGGTATTCGCGCGCTTCCTGCAGCGCCAGCTCACCGACAGGGCACAGCTGGAGCAACTGCACAGCACCGCCTGCGACACCTGGCTGGAAATGGGCCAACCGCTGGAGGCGCTGCGCCACGCCCTCGAGGCCGGCGACAGCGAACGCGCCGAACAACTGCTCGCCGACCGCGGCGAACAGCTGCTGCGCGAGGGCCAGAGCCGCCTGCTAAAGGACAGCCTGACCTGGCTGGGCGAGGACAAGCTGCGCCGCAACGCCCGCTTCGCGTTGATCGCCGCCAAGCTGGCGCAGGAGAACTACGAACACGGCCAGTGCGAGAAGTACCTGGCTGCCGCCGAGAGCTGGCTGCAGCGCCAGGACCCGGCCCAGTGGCGCGACTTCGAGGGCGCCTTCGCCGCCGCCCGCGCCCAGGCCGCCGTGGCCCGCGGCCGGACGCTGCTGGCCAAGGAGTACGCCGAGGAGGCATTGACGCTGCTGCGCGACGACCAGCCCGGCGACCGCATCGCCGCGCTGCTGGTGACCGGCGAGACCGGCTTCTGCCTCGGCGAGCTGGCCGCGGCGGAGCAGCATATGCGCGAGGTGGAGTCCCTGGCGCTGGCGGAACAGGACTACCCCAGCGCCACCTGGGCCGTCTGCCAGCAGACCGAGATCGCCATCGCCCAGGGGCTGATGAAAAAGGCCGACGCGCTGCAGGAGCGCGCCCAGCGCCTGGTGCAGGAACACCACCTCGTGGGCCTGCCCATCTCCGAATTCATCTGCCGCCTGCGCGGCCAGCTGCAGTGGGAACAGGTTGACCTGGACGGCGCCGCCGCCTCCGCCCGCCGCGGCATGCAAATCAACCGCAAGGTGGGCGAGCGCTGGCTGTTGCCGGAATACACGCTGCTGCTGAAAGTGTCCCAGGCCCGCGGCGAGAAGGAGGAATCCCTCGAGTGGCTGGCGCGCATCGATCGGCTGATGGCCGGCGAGCGCTACCACCTGGACTGGATCGCCAACGCCGACGCCGCGCGCATCCGCGCCTGGCGCGCGCTGGACGACCGCGAGGCCATATACGCCTGGCTGGAACAGTCGCAGCCGGTGGCGGACAGACCCGCCAACCACTTCGAACAGTGCAACGGCCGCAATCATGTCCGCGCCCTGATCGAGCTGCACCGCTGGTCCGACGCCAACCGCCTGCTCACCCGCCTGCTGCAGGTGGCCCGCGACTGCGGCCTGGTCACCGACTGTCTGCGCAACCTGGTGCAGGAAGCGCACCTCCTGTGGTTGCGGGAGCAGCGCGACAGTGCCCTGGACGCCATCCGCGAGGCCCTGAGCATCGCCGCCGAGCGCGACTTCCGCGCCAGCTTCCTGCAGATCGGCAAGCCGCTGATCGTGATCCTGAAGGCAGCGCTGGAAACCGACCTCAGCGATGCCGAGCGGAACACCGCCGAATCGCTGATCCGCCTGGCCCAGCAGCAACCGGAACTGGACGGTGGCATCCGCATCGAGCTCGACGAAACCATCATCCGCGAGATACTCGACAGCAACGCCGTGCCGGACTTCCTGCGCCACTCACCGCTGACCCCGCGCGAGTGGCAGGTGCTGAACGCCATCCACTCGGGCCTCTCCAACGAGCGCATCGCCCGCCACTTCAAGGTGGCCCCCAGCACCATCAAGACCCATATCCGCAGCCTCTACCAGAAGCTGGACGTCAAAGACCGGCAAGAGGCGATTGCGCTGGCGGAGCAGATGTTGCGGTCGGTGCAGGATCAATAAACTCCGCTCTCCTCTAGGAAGAGGGGCTGGGGAGAGGGGATACCGGGACCGCGGAGCTCCAGCTCCGCACGCGGGCCTCAGGCCCGCCAAAGCCCCCCGATCCATGGTGCGAAGCCTTCAAGCCGAAAGCCCTCAATGGCTCCACGCATTTGATAACTTCTCGGCCTGTTGCAAAATCAGCTCCACCGCTTGCGGCGCATCGTCCGGTGGATACTTGTATCGCCGCAGTGTCCTGCGAACCAGAATCCGCAGTTTCGCTCGCACACTTTCCCGCACCTGCCAGTCCACAGTAGTGGATTTGCGCAGTTTGTCGGTGATCTCCACGGCGATCTTCTTCAGGATGTCGTCGCCCAACTCTCGCACGGCGCTTTGGTTATCGGCCAGGGCGTCGTAGAAGGCTATCTCGTCTTGGTTCAAACCAAGAGCAGCATCCCGTTCCAGGTCGGCCTGGAACTGTTTCGCCATGGCAATCAGTTCCTCGATCACTTGGGCGGTCTCGATACCGCGATTGTTGTACTTGCGCAGGGTTTCCCGCAGGCGGTCGCTGTACTTTTTCTCCTGCACCACGTTATTGCGGGTTTTCGCTTTGATGTCATCTTTCAGCAGTTTCTCCAGCAGTTCTACCGCAAAGTTCCTGTAGGGTATCTGCCGCACGTCTTCCAGGAACTCGTCGGATAGCAGGCCGATATTGGGCTTGTCGAGACCACACAAGGCAAACACGTCCGTGACGCCTTCCGAGACCAGCGCATTGTCCAGGATCTGCTTGAGTGCGGAGTTCTTTTCCTCGCGAGTGAGCTTTCTGTCCACGCTAGTGTGCTTGACGATCGCCGCCTTGACCGCGGACAGGAAAGCCACCTCCTTATGCAGGGTGCGGGCCTCGTCCAGGGTACTGCACAGGGAGTAGGCCTTGTTGATGGCCAGCAAGGTATCGAGGAAACGCTTCTTGCCATCTTCCAGGCCCAGAATGTAGTTGGCCGTGGGAACCAGCAGGCTGTTGGGGTCCTCCTCAAAACCGCTGTAGTCGAAGCCGTCACCGCGGGGCCCCTTGGCGAACATGCCACGAATACTATCCAGTCTCTCCAGCAGGATGGCATAGGCCTCCCCCGTACTGTGGGTGGGCTCGCCCTTCCCCTTCGCGTCGGTGTAGGTTTTCAGTGCCTGCTTCAATTCATTCGCGATGCCGATGTAATCCACCACCAAGCCACCGGGCTTGTCCTTGAAAACGCGGTTCACCCGCGCGATGGCCTGCATCAGGTTGTGGCCCCGCATGGGTTTGTCCACATACATGGTGTGGCAGCAGGGGGCATCGAAGCCGGTCAGCCACATATCGCGCACAATCACCAGCTTGAGCGGGTCGCTGCTATCCTTGAAACGCTTTTCCAGCCGTTTCTTGGTCTGCTTGTTGTAGATATGCGGTTGCAGCAGGGGTTTGTCGGAGGCGGAGCCGGTCATCACGATCTTGATCGCGCCCTTTTCCGGGTCGGAGTCATGCCAATCCGGTCGCAGCGCCACGATTTCGTTATAGAGATGGGCACAGATATCCCGGCTCATGGCCACGATCATGGCCTTGCCATCCATCGACGCATTGCGGGTCTCGAAGTGCTGCACCAGGTCCGCAGCCACCTCCCTCAGGCGCGGCCCGGCACCCACCAGCTTTTCCAGCCGGCTCCACTCACCCTTGGTCCTCTCGCGGGAGCTGATGTCCTCCTCGTCTTCGACGACCTCCTCCACTTGTTGCGAGAGCTCGTCGATGGCTTCGCGGTTGATGTCGAGCTTGGCCAGCCGGGATTCGTAGTAGATGGGCACCGTAGCGCCGTCGTCCACCGCGTCCTGGATATCGTAGATGGACACATAGTCGCCGAACACCGCGCGGGTGTCCCTGTCCTCGCTGGCGATGGGGGTACCGGTAAAACCGATAAAGGAGGCGTTCGGCAGCGCGTCGCGCATATGCTTCGCATAGCCGAACTTGTAGCGGCCGTCCTTCTTCAGGGTCGCCTTCAGGCCGTACTGGCTGCGGTGGGCCTCATCGGAGATCACCACGATATTGTGGCGGCCGTTCAGAACCGGATGGCCGGCCTCACCTTCCAGCAGCGCGAACTTCTGCACCGTGGTGAAGATAATGCCGCCGGATTCCCGCTCGGCCAGCAGCTGGCGCAGTTGCTCCCGATCCCCAACCTGCACCGGCTCCTGCTTCAGCAGCTCGCGGGCATTGCTGAAAGTGGCATACAGCTGGCCGTCCAGGTCGTTGCGGTCGGTCACCACAATCAGCGTGGGGTTGTTCATTTCCGGCTGTTGCAACAGCTTGCCCGCGTAGCAGCACATGGAGATGCTCTTGCCAGAGCCCTGGGTGTGCCAGACTACGCCGGCCTTCTTACTGCCGGGCACCACCTCATCGCCGTAGGTGGCCCTTTTCTCGCGGACTTCCGGCCCGTCCATCTGCCGGGCCGCTGTAACCGTTGCCTTTACCGCCTCGCGCACCGCATGGAACTGGTGATAGCCGGCAATCTTCTTGGTCAGCCGGTCGGAATCCCTCTCGAAAAGAATGAAATAGCGCAGGTAATCGAGGAACAGCGCCCGGTCGAAAAAGCCCCGCACCACGGCTTCCAGCTGCCAGTCCAGCAGCGGCTTGTCGCCCTCGTCGCGAATGGTGCGCCAGGGCATAAAGCGCTCGCGGTTCGCCGTCAGCGAGCCAACCCTAGCGTTGTAGCCATCGCTGATAATCGAGGCCGCGTTGTAGACAAACAGGTCCGGGATTTCCTCCCTGTAGGTCTGGATCTGGTTGAACGCATCCCAGATATCGGCGTTCTCGCTGTTGGGATTCTTGAGCTCCAGCACTGCCAGGGGCAGGCCGTTGATAAAGCAGACCACATCCGGGCGGCGGAGCTGTTTGCTGCCCGACAGGGTGTACTGGTTGATCACGCGAAAACGGTTGGCCGAGAGATCGTCGAAATCCATCAGAAACGCCCGGTCGTGGACCGTCATGCCCCGGTTCTTGTACTCGACCACTACCCCGTCGAGCAGCAGGCGGTGAAACACCCAATTGCTGGTGGTCACATCGGGGCTTTCCGGTCTGCCGGCCACCGCCAGCGCCTGCTCGACGGCACTCGCGGGCAGGTGCGGATTGATGCGGCGGATGGCCGCCTCCAGATCGGCGGACAGCAGCACCTGGCGATAGTCACGCCGCTCCGGGGCGTCGCCGTCGGGGGCTATATCGGGTCCGTGCCCCACTTCCCAACCGCCGTCTGCAAACCACTGCAAACACTGCCGCTCCAGGGACTCCTCGGTCATCATGGGCTGTCACTCTCCTCGCTGGTAGGCCTGTTGCGGGTGGTTCGGTTTGGTCGGGTATTTCAGCTGTAGCTGCTTGGACTTCACCAGCGGCTGCAGATAGTGCTTGCGCAGGGATTCGGCGGACCGGTTCAGCAGTTGCTCCAGTTCCTCGAGGCGCAGGGACTGCTGCTCGCACAGCGCCTTGATTACCGATTCCACTTCCTCTCGCGGCGCCTTGCCGCGCGCCGCTACGGGCCGGGCAATGTCCCGCAGAAGCTCCCAATGTCCGAACCCTGCCGCCAAAGGTCCGGACCCCAGCTCCGGACCTTTGGCGATATCTCCTTCTCCATTGTCGCTCTCCGCCAGCAGATCCCGGGCGCGGGCATCCGGCAAGAAGTAGACGGTGCCGCGGCCCGAGCCCGCGCGCTCCAGCAGGCCCTTGTCCACCAGGCCGGAGAACAGCAGCGTCAGGTCGCGCGGGTGGAGATCCAGGATCGACATCATTCTGCTGTGATCCACCGTGATCTCGATCCGCGCGGTGGCCAATACCAGCCGCTCGTTATCCGTCAGTCCGGCGAAGACCTGATCACCCAGCATCGCCTCCAGGTCGCCCAGCACCTTTTCCGGCACCAGGCTCAGCATATGCAGTTCCAGCAACGTCTGTTCGCTCGGCGAGCCGTGTTCGCGCAGCACCGGCCGCCGCCAGTGCTGGCCGGCCCAGCCCTGGAAAATCTTGGGCAGGCCGGAGCCGGCGTTCTCGCCGAGACCGATATAGCGGAACATGTCCTGCAGCAGGCGGTTGCGGCAGTCGCTGTTGCCACCGGCCACGGCGATATCCACCGGCACCCGCATCAGGCCCGGGTTGCGAAAGCCGAACATATCCGGCCGCTTGACCACCAGGATCGATGCCCGTCCGGAGAAATCCGCGTGCACCAGCGTGTTGACCAGCGCTTCACGTAGAGCCTTGTGCACCGAGGTGTCGTCCTGCCGCTGGTCCCCCTCGAGCAGGAAGGGAATCTTCAGGTCCGTGGTCAGCTTGCGGATAACGCGGCGGTAGAAGTCGAAGAGATTGCCGGACCAGGAGCCGTCCAGTGTCAGCCGGTCCACCCAGCGCAGCTCCGCCCTGGGCTCGGGCCGCTCCTGGTAATCCAGCATATAGTTGGGGAAGGCCTCCTTGATTGGCGTCAGTTGGCCAAACATCAGCAGGCCCGCGCGGGTCAATCCCGAGTGCCCCGTCTCCCGGTCCCGGCGCCAGCCGCCGATGCGGTACAGGAATTCCTGCGCGTCCAGCTGGTTCCAGGGATGGTCGGGCTGGCGGTTGATATACATCTGGCGGTACTGGTTGAAGCTGTCGATATCCAGGTCGTCCAGCCCGTAGCCCCGCAGTATCTCGCCGTCCCGGGAATCCTCCACCTGCTCGGCCAGCATCCTGCGCACCGACTCCTCGCCCTGGCGCTGGTCGGTGCTGTTGCGGCGGATATAGGTTCCGACCAGGGGATTGCCCTTGATATATACGGGCCGCTGCTTGCGGGTGGCCTGGGGGATATGGATATGAATGACCGAGTGGCCGTCGATGGTGAGAACCCTCACCCAGCGGTCGCGCAGCACGCAGTTGCTGACTTTCTGCGGATTGTTCAGTCCGGTCCAGAGTTCGTCGATGACCTTGTCGGGATCGTCGATACCGGCCAGTTCGAAGCGGCCGGCGGCAAGCTCGCGGATACCGAGGAAAACGTCACCGCCATAGGTGTTGGCAAAGGCGCTGTAGGTTTCCCAGAAATCCTTCGGCAACTTGCCATTGCCATCCCGGCCCGCCGCCAGCTTGCACTCCACATCGACACTCTCCTTGAGCGCGGCGATATCTTCCAGGGAGTCGATTTCCATCATGGAGCTGCCAATGTCCTTATCGTTGTCGCTCAATCATGCACTAACTCGCCGGACTCGAACACTTCCCGCTTGAGCTGCTGGTTGATTTCCTTCAACGGCTCGCGCAAGGCGTCTTCCAGCCGGGCCATATGCTCGACCAGCCACTCTATCATCTCCGGCCAGTTGGCCCGGTCATAGCCGTCCACCGGTTTCGCATACTGGATGCGGCAGGACTTTTTATCCGGAAGCGGCAACCACTCCAGCGACTGCCCGAAGCGTTCCTCTATCTCCCCCTGCCGGGCGCGCAGCCCCTCGAAGACATAGCGGTTCTCGTCGGCGTTGCGGCGCCCGATATTCAGCTCCACGCGGATCTCGCCCTTGCCGAAGATCAGCGAGAAGGGCACAGAGGAAACCCCAGAGCCGGCGTAGAGCCAGTGGTCCCTGGCCGGGCTGATATTGTTGTACAGGGTGCAGCGGCTCCGGCCGAAGGCCTCCAGCGCCCGCTCCCAGAAGGCGAGCCGCAGCGTATGGCGGTGCTTCTGTTCGCTGTCGGCATTCTTCTCCTCGGTTTCCTTGGCCACCATGCCGATCATAAATTCCGAGGACTCCGGCGTGGGGATAATCTGCTCCACATTGAGGAAGAGCTCATTGCCGGCCCGGTAGGGCGTCACCTTGAAGCACTGGCAGGCGATGCCGAACTGGCTCAACCAGAGCACGGTGTTGGTGACCTCCTTGCGGTAGCGGGCGGCCACGAAGATCAGCCGCTGGCTCTTGATACGGTTGATCTGGGCCGCCTCCAGGCCATCCACTTCCAGAAATTCCACCAGTTTGTCGGCGGCACTCTCCGCTGGCCGGCCGCTCTGCTGGCCCTTCTGGTTCAGGTAGCGCTGGTAGATATCCACCACCTGCGCCTTGCTCAGGTTGGCGCAGTAGCCGGCGTACTTGAGCGCCTGCCAGACCACGTCGCGGCCGGTGTCATCGAGCTTGTTCTCAATAATCACCAGGTTGCCCTCCTTGTCGATGGCCAGCAGGTCCAGCCGCTCGCGGGTATCGTCGAAGCCGTCGAACTCTTTCTGGATAACCAACAGCTCCTCGCCGTCGCCCTGCGCCAGCGCCTGCGGGCAGTTCTCCAGCCACTCCTGCAGATGCCGGCGCTCGCCAAAGCCCAGCTCGCCGAAACGGCAGGGTTCCAGCGGCGCTATCCGGTTGTGGGCTGGATCTATCTTATACATTGGCGACCTTTGGTAGTTCGGGTTCCTGTGTTTCGGTGGCGGGTAGGGTCAGTTCGCCGGAGAGGAGTTTTGGCAACAAAGTATCTCTCAACTCAATCAACGATTGAGTTTCATTGTTAGAAGCGGATTTCATCTTAGAGATGGAATTTACCGTCAGGGAAAAACGTTCCATAAGCTCCAAGGAGTAACATGGAACTTCCAAACGATAAACGTTATTTCTATTCAGCCCTGGTACCGCAGCATCTGTATTCATGCCATCAAGCCCAAGCGTGTGTAGCAAATAATATGCAAAAGGTAGCGAGCACCCGTTTTTTACCAACACGTAGTAAGTTGTGTCTATGGGGTAGAAGTCTTTCGTCTCCCAGTAAATACTGCCAACGGTTCCTTTTCTACCAACAACGATACCAGGCCCCGGCACCAGAAAGTCATTGTGAGATCCAGTAATACCTCCAGAACCATATACAGGGTACGGACCTTCAACACGCGAAGATTTTTTTAGAGCCTTCCCGTATGCAAGCTCTATATATCGCTCTAGCCGAACCGGCCCCCATCCTTCCGGCACCTCTCCCAACTCACTGTCCTGCATAGCGGACGGAAACAGTTCCGCGGTGACGCGCAGCTCGGCGTACTGCTCGGGCTGCTCGCTCTGGAGACGGGCCAACTCCTCCCGATTCTTGCCGGAGATGGCCTGCATGGCAGCGAGGTTCATGGTGGTTTCGAGGTCCTCGCCGGCAGCAGGACCTCCCTGCTCACCCGCGTAGCAGACCGGCGACGCGGCCTCATTGCCCGGCTGTGTGGCCTGCCAGCGCTTGCGCGCCGCCATCTTGGCCTTGACCGGCTCGAAATCGACAAACCAGCTTTTAAAGACGGCCTGGGCCATCTGTTCGAGGGTTTGGTTAATTTGATAGTTGAGTTCAATTTTCTTGTCCAGGTACCCCAGGATCTTTGCTATCGCAGTTTGTTGCGACAAAGGTGGTATCCGGATTGCAAATTTCTTTAGGTACTCAAGGTTTATCTTAGGAACTCCAGTGAACTCGGAGTCCTGCTTAATTTTCTGGATAGCCCATTTGGATGACACCCAGTAATAAACGTATTCTGGCAATGCCTTCTCGGGATCAACTCGGAGCCTCATCTGATTTGAAGATATGAGGTATTTTTCTATTTGACTATCACTAGGCACTAATCCTGTTTGCCCTAGCGTTCCCTTCTTCGTGAAAATAATGTCGTTCGGACGGCATTCGCTACGACTTAGCCTTTTAAAGGTCTCCTCACCGACATAGACAAACTCCTCGGATTTGAAACGATGAGGACCTACCGTCAAATTGCTGCCCCTTATTACTGGGATTCCTGACTCCACGTAGCAAGAAGCTTTCAAATTTGAGCCAAATGGCCCATCAACAACGCCTCTCGGAACGGCCACATCCTCCAAGGTTAGTAAAGGCCACTCAGAGCTCATACCCCAGCCCCCCAAGATTCCGCTTAATCTCCACCTCCAGCCGCTCGCTCTCGGCAAACTGCGCCTTCAGCTGCCCGGTCAACCGCGCCATCTTGTCCGCAAACGGTTCCCCGTCATCCTCCTGCTCCGGCGCGCCCACATAGCGCCCCGGGGTCAGCACGAAGTCGTGCTTCTCGATCTGGTCCAGCTCGACGGATTTGCAGAAGCCGGCCACGTCCTCGTAGCCCTCGCCGCGCTGCCAGGCGTGGAAGGTGTCGGCAATGCTGGCGATATCCTCGTTGGTGAAATCGCGCAGCACCCGGTCGCGCATATAGCCCAGGTTGCGGGCGTCGATAAACAGGAACTGGCCGCGGCGATCGCGCTTTTTCTCGTCCAGCACCAGGCCGTTGGTCTTGTCCTTGGTCAGGAACCAGATACAGGCGGGGATCTGGGTGTTGGTGAACAGCTGCCCCGGCAGGGCCACCATGCACTCCACCAGATCCTCCTCCACCAGGCGCCGGCGGATCTCGCCCTCGTTGTTGGTATTGGAGCTCATGGAGCCGTTGGCCAGCAGCAGCGCCATGCTGCCGGCGGGGGCCAGGTGGTGCAGCATATGCTGCATCCAGGCGAAGTTGGCGTTGCCCTTCGGCGGCGTACCGTATTTCCAGCGGGCGTCGCCGGCCAGGGACTCGCTCCACCAGTCCTTCATATTGAACGGCGGGTTGGCCATGACGAAGTCGGCGCGCAGGTCCGGGTGCTGGTCGTCGAGAAAGCTGTCGGCATTCTTGTTGCCGAAATTGAAGTCGATACCGCGGATGGCCATATTCATCGCCGCCAGGCGCCAGGTGGTGGGGTTGGATTCCTGGCCGTAGACGGAGATATGCTTTTTCTGCTCGGCGGCGTTGTAGCGCTGCTCCCTGGCGTGTTCCTCGATAAACCTATCGCTGGAGACGAAGAAACCACCGGAGCCCATGGCCGGATCGTAGACGCGGCCGGAGTAGGGTTCCAGCATCTCCACGATCAGGGTGACGATACTCTTGGGCGTATAGTACTGGCCGCCCTGCTTGCCCTCGGCCAGCGCGAACTGGCCGAGGAAGTATTCGTACACATGGCCGAGGATATCCTTGCTGTGCAGGTTCAGCGGCTCGCCGTTGTGCTCCGGCCTGGTGAAGGAGGTATCGGAGAAGGTGTTGATCAGGCCAATCAGCTTGTCGTCGTCCAGCTGGAAATGACTAATACGGTTGAGGATGCCCTTGAGCTTGGCATTCGCTTTCTCGATCTCCTCCAGCGCGTTGTCGACCAACCAGGATACGGAGCGCAGCTTGACCTCCTTGCCCGCCTTTTTTCCCGCCGAAGGCTCCTCTTTCCACAGCACCGATCCCGCGGGCAGCACGGCCTTTTCCTTTAGCGTGCTCCAGCGGGCGGCCATCGGCACCCAGAACACATTGGCCTCGCGGTAGTAATCCAGCACCTCCAGTTCTTCGCGCAGGGCCTGCAGGTAGTCTTCGTCGCTGTCGTAGTCCTCCCGCGGCAGGTAGTAGATATTGTCGTCGTCATCGGCCTGGAACAGCTCCAGCAGTTGTTCCTGCCGCTCTTCGAAGGCGTCGGAGACATACTTCAGGAAGATCAGGCCCAGTGCCACGTGCTTGTAGTTGGCCGCGTCCAGATTGGCGCGCAGCTTGTCCGCGGCCTTCCAGAGCTTGTCGTCCAGCTCTTTGAGGAATTGCTGCTCAGCTTTGTTCATTTTTTACTCACAACTCGAATCGATCGGACCGCTCTGCAAATAATCCGCTATAGGGCCGTACAGCCCCGAATCCCGCGGATACAGCCCAACCACAGGCGTAACGGCTGGCGCAGTGCCGGCAGTTCGCGTGCGTCGAGGTGGGTTGGTCCGGGTATCCCCCGCGGGGCCATCTCAGCAGCACCGGTCGGAGGTATCAGACGTCATGCTATCAAAACCTTACGGCCTGTGGGACGCCCGCCGGCTCTTCTGCTGGGCGGGCTAGTGGCTCAGTGCTTCTCTGGCGGCATGAGGGGACGGAAGCAGCTCGGAGCAGGCGGAAATTGCGGCTATCACGCTGCCGGCGCTGTCCCTGGAATAGCCACCTCCGCCGAGGAGGACAGCTGGAGTTGAACGTTTTTTGAGCGCCCGGACGGTCAGCCTTTCCCGCTCGACCACATCCTCGGTGGTCAGGCAGAGACCGCCCAGCTTGTCGCTGGTGAGGACATCGGTGCCGGCGACGACGAATGCCAGCCGGTAATCGCCGTCCAGCTTTTCCAAGGCATCATTGTATCGCTGCAGGTAGGTTTCCCCCTCCGTGCCCGGGGGAAGAGGGACGGGTATATCGACGCGGTCGCGGGTATAGCCAGACGTTGGATAGATACCGGCATTGTAAACGTCCAGCAGCGTTACCCGGTCGTTGTCCATAAAGGTGTAGGCGTTGCCGTTGCCATGGTGGGCATCGGTGTCGATGATCAGGATTTTGTCTTCGGGAGACAGAAGGCCGCGCTTTACCAGCTGTTGATGACAGATGCCGATATCGTTGTAGATGCAGAAACCTTCCATATTCTGCTGCATGGCGTGGTGGTAGCCGCCGGAAAGGTTCCAGTAGATATCCCCGCTGCTCAGTGCCTTTTCCGCGCCCAGCATGGTTCCGGCGACGCCCCAGCGCATCGGGGTGAGTATCTTTCTGTCCAAAAAGTTAAAGCTGACAAACGGGAGTTTCGGAACTTCAAGAGCCCTGAAAACAAAAACAGAGTCCCTGACTTTCTTTCTCATTATGCTGGAAAGAAAGCCGTCGACAATCTCCATATCCACGGGGACGTCAGGACTCAGGAAATCTACTTTTTCATTATCTTCCAAAGCTTTATGGATTCTCTGGAACTTAACCCCGTCAAAGGGATGCAGATAGTTAAGCAGCCCAAGGTTGATATTATATTGATCACTGTATAAGACGTTCACGCGATCTCCCGACCAGTCACGGAAAGCTCCCTGGCATAACGCAACACCTCGCTCGGTGTCCAGATACCACGCCCCAACGTCCCTCCAATTCTTCCATATTCTCGGGCAGATGGACGAAAACTTGGCTCTCTCCCACTCGCCACTGTCAGGCATTCCGCAACGACGTGCGAGCAATTGTACCTTGCCAATTGATATCGTGGATTCTTTCTCTGCAAATCCAGAATGAAATTCTCCAACTTATCAGAATCTATACGCTGGATCGTTATTGTAACCGGATGCCTATTGCCCTCGGACTCAATATCTTCATCCAACGCTTTCATGAAATGCCCGGGATGGCTACGCTTGATTTTCAGATCTTTCTTTCCCGCACCGTCTTCGGGCCAGAAACTGACATAGTTACCACCAAATGAAAGAGATGCGTGCCCCACCATATTGCCCTCGGGCAGCCAGACATGCACTTTGAGCATGGTTGCCTCCTTGCATATAAACGTTTTTCATTCCCTGTGGCGTCATCAACGCCCGAGCGAAGAAGCTCCTGACTATTTTTCAATCGATGGTTATACAATGGCGCAAGCTGCGCTTGCAAGGAACCTGCACACATCGACTGGAAGGGCGGCATTAGAAGCGGGGGTGCCACTGAACTACCTTGGCAGGCGGGCCTCCCCGGCCCGCTGGCGGAGCTGGAGCTCCGCGGTCCCGGGATCCGATACATGACTGATTGGTCAGAAAAATCTCGTCATTTGTATGTCCCGAAACAGGCCAGGTGCTTCCATCTCTCCCCCCGTTCGGGGGAGGAGGCATCCCCCGCCCAACGCCGCCATACTCGTGTTCTGTAAGGTGCTCAATGCGGATATCAGCGGGCCGCTAAGCGGCCAGATGCAAGGCGCACTTGTGCAGGCATAGTGGTTCTATGTCAAGCAAGTGCAACGCCGCAGATGGCTGCTTAGCGGCCCGCCCGAAGGGAGCCCCCCCCTCTTCACCTGGTAGAGAGGGTCCACAGCGGCGTTACCGCTCTTGCAAATGGAACCACCATTCCCTGCGAGCGGCGCCTTGCTGTGAACAATTTGGGGGGCTCTGATATCCGCATTGAGCACCTTACAGGACACTGACCCTATCCTAATAAACGACGATCCAACGGACTGAGTTATGAGCGGTAACAGCGAATGGTGGCGCAATAGCGTCATCTACCAGATCTACCCCCGCAGCTTCTGCGACGCCAACGGCGACGGTATCGGCGACCTGCCCGGTATCACCCGCAAGCTGGACTATGTGCAGTCACTGGGTGTGGACGCCATCTGGATCTCGCCGTTCTTCAAGTCACCGATGGTGGATTTCGGCTACGACGTGTCCGACTACCGCGATGTGGACCCGATCTTCGGCAACCTGGCGGACTTCGACGAACTGATCGAGGCCGCCCACGCGCGCGGTATCAAGGTCATCATCGACCAGATCCTGAGCCACACCTCCGACCGGCATCCCTGGTTCGAGGAGAGCCGCGCGAACCGCGACAACCCCAAGGCCGACTGGTATGTCTGGGCCGATCCCAAGCCGGACGGCAGCGCGCCCAACAACTGGATGTCCAATTTCGGCGGCAGCGCCTGGCGCTGGTGCACCCGCCGCCGCCAGTACTACCTGACCAACTTCCTGAAGGAACAGCCGGACCTGAACCTGCACAACCCGGCGGTCCAGGAACAGTTGCTGGCAGACCTGAAATTCTGGCTCGACCGCGGCGTAGACGGCTTCCGCCTGGACGCCATCAACCACGCCTTCCACAACCGCTCGCTGGATGACAATCCGCCGCGCCCGCTGGAACTGGACGAGAAGGGCCTGCCGCCGGTCAACACCTACGAATACCAGTGGCACATCCACGACAAATCCCAGCCGGAAAACCTGCTGTTCCTGCAGCGGGTGCGCCAGCTGACGGATCGGTATCCGGGCACCATCACCATGGGCGAAGTCGGCGACGACAACACCCACAAGATCATGGCCGAGTACACCACCGAACACCGCCTCAACATGGCCTACTCCTTCGACCTGCTGGGCAGCGACCACAGCGCGCAGTTCCTGCGCGACACGCTGGAGAAAAACCGGGAAGTGATCGAGCGCGGCTGGCCCTGCTGGTCCATCGCCAACCACGACGTGCCGCGCTCCCTGACCCGCTGGAACGCCGAATTCAGTACGGAACAGGCCCTGGCCCGCGCGCCGCTGTTCGTGCTGATGCAACTGACCCTGCGCGGCAGCGTCTGCCTGTACCAGGGGGAGGAACTGGGCCTGGAGGAAGCGGAGATCGCTTTCGAAGACCTGCAGGACCCCTACGGCATCAACCTGTGGCCGGAATTCAAGGGCCGCGACGGCTGCCGCACGCCCATGCCCTGGTTCGACAGCGGCGCCGTCAACGCCGGTTTCTCCGAGGTAAAACCCTGGCTACCGGTACCGCAGGAGCACCACCCGAAAGCGGTGAGCGTCCAGGAGCAGGATCCGAACTCCACACTGAACCAGTTCCGTGCGCTGATCGACTGGCACAGGGGGCTATCCGCGGAAATCGCCACCGCCGAACAGGAAGTGCTGGATACCGGCAACGACCTGCTGGCCTTCTACCGCCGCGGCCAAACGGAACAGTTGCTGGTGGTACTGAATATGGGCACCGGCGAGGGGACACTCGCACTGCCGGAAGAGTTTGCCCCAGCCGAGGACATTACCCCGCAGCTGTTTGCCGGCGAGGTGGCCGGCGGCGAGATCAAACTGCCGGTGGCCGGCGCGCGCGTGTTGCACCTGAACCAGTAGCAATCAGTCAGTCTCCGTTTGAGAAGTGTCCCGGTACCGCAACCGCCATTCGTCGGCCGGGGCGCTTCACTTTTCCTTCTGCTCTCCCTTCCTGAGCTCAAGCTGTAAGCCGGGAGACGGCG
The DNA here is from genome assembly GCF_026183675.1 of Microbulbifer halophilus. Taxonomy (GTDB): domain Bacteria; phylum Pseudomonadota; class Gammaproteobacteria; order Pseudomonadales; family Cellvibrionaceae; genus Microbulbifer; species Microbulbifer halophilus. Next base: position 36,278 of record NZ_JAPIVK010000025.1, on the reverse strand, counting down.
CAATCGGGTCGACGAAACAGAGAATATCTCCCGGGTGGTCTACGAGGTTTCCAGCAAGCCGCCGACCAGGTCCACTTCCACAGGCTGTTCCCCCGGCAGAAGTGCTGTCAACCGCTGGTCAGAATCGCATGGAGAACCCCACGATGCCCTTGAAGCCATAGCTGCCTTCGAAGCTGGTCTGGCCGAGCGCCTCGCCGTGGACGGTATATTTGCCGCCACCCCATTCATAGGTGCCGCCGATGCCGAGCTCGCCGCCGAAATCGTGCGGCTCGAAGTCGAGGACCGTATCGTCGACGTCGACCGCGGTGCCATCGAGAAATTCGTAGGTGAGATTGGCGATCGTATAGACGTGGCCGCCGCTCCCGGCACCGTAGCCGGCGGTATCGAAGGCGACACCGAGCCGGCCGTTGAGGCTGTCGCCGCTCTCCAGCGCGATGTCGGCGTCGAAGGGGTCGGTGAAGTCGTCGAAATCGACCCCGGTGTAGGAGAGCTGCGCCTGCGGCGTCACCGACCAGTTGCCGCCGATGGCGATTCTCTTGCCGGCCTCGATGCCGAGCCCGTAGCCCCAACCCGAATTGTCGTCGACGAGCGCGCCGATACCGGTGGCGCTGAGGTCGCTCATGAGATAGGCAAGCGTCGCCTGACCGTCGGCATAAAGGCCGTCGTCGCCGTACCAGGTCAGCGATGCGCCGACCCCGACGGTATCGGTCGAAGCGGTACCATTGCCGGTTTCCGACTCGATGTCGGATTCGGCATGGGCGTAGTGCGCGGTGAGCCCGCCGATGACGATGCCCGAAGCCTTGTCGGCCAGTTGGCCGTCGGCGCCGACCTGCACGAGCGTGCGGGTCGAGTCATATTCGGTGCCGAGGCTCGACGCCCCTTCGAAGTGGCCGTGAGTCGCCTCGATCCGCGTCCGCAGGACGCGCCCGCCGGAATGGCCCATCGACTCGGTCGCCGGCTCTTCGGCCGTGGGAAGATCGGCGCCGCCGCCGGCAAACGCGTAATAGCGGTTGCCGACCCGCTGCCTGAGCGTCGGCAGCGCCATCAGGTCGAGCAGCGTCGCCGCATAGGCCTCATAGGTCGGCACCGTCGGGGCCAGGCCGACACTGCGCAGAAACCAGTCGCCGTCGCCCGGTTCGAAGAAGAGGTCGTAGCTGTATTCGCCGCCGATCGCCGGTGCGCCGAGTTCGAAGAGATCGGCCGACGAGGTGCCGTCGACCTGGACGATCCTGATGCCGTCGCCAGACGTCTCGCCGCCGTCACCGCCGAGATTGGTCACGAAGATCCGGGTCGCCCCCGACCCCATGAGGGTGTCGCCGGTGATGTGGAGAAGATCGCTCGGCGAGGAATCGTCGCCGAGCGCTGCATCGATGGCGAGATTGCCACCATTGCTGGTGTAGTCGCCGTCGATGGTGAGGGTGCCGATGTGCCCGGGGCCGGCGGGCGCGATGGTGCCGCCGGAGAAACTGGTCGTATCGCAGACGGTGCCGGTGCCCGCCAGGGTGCCGCCGGCGCGGATCGTCAGCGGGCCGCACAGGCTGCCGTCGACCGCGAGCGTGCCGGCCAGGATCTCGGTCTCGCCGGTGAAGCCCGAGCTGTCGCCAGTGAGATGCAGCGTGCCGCCGCCGAGCTTGTCGAGCGGGCCGCTGCCGGCAAGGGTCTGATCGAGCGTGAAGGTGTTGGCGGCGTCCGCGATGTCGAAGCCACCGCCAAAGGTGCCCCAGGCGATCGGCCGGTCGGTGGTCCTATAGTCGGTCCCGGTCACCCGCAGGATGCCGCCGTCGAAGCGGAGTTCCGTGCCCGCCGCGCCCAGATTGCGATTGTCCGAAACGCTCAGCGTGCCGGCCTCGATCGTCGTGCCGCCGGAATAGGTGTTGTTGCCGGTGAGCACCAGGGTGCCGAGATCGGCCTTGACCAGCCCGGCACTCCCCCGAAGCACCGACCCGATGGTCGCCGTATCGTCGGCCCCGTTGGGCGTTCCGTCGCCGACCCGGATGGTGGCGGAATCGCTCTCCAGGGTGATCGCCTCGCCGATGATGGTGTAGCCATCGACCGCGAACTGCATGCCGGCGACGCCGACCTGGCCCTGGCTGTTGTCCACGGTCACCATGCCGGGCCTGCCCTGGAAGATGGCGAAGCTGCCGTCGGTGAAGGCACCGTTGGGTGTACCCTCGATGTCGGTCCAGTTGGTGTTGCCGCCCGAGCCTTGCCAGACACCGCTGCCGCCCTGGATGACGCCGTCGTTCGGATTCCCGGGCCCGTCCCAGAAATTCATCTCGAGGCCGGCGGTATTCACCATGTTGACGCGGCCAGGAACCGAGGTCTGCACGGAGAAATCGCCGGACGGCAGGTTGGTATTTGCAAAACTGCCGCTCAGGCTGCCGCCGTAATGGATCAGCCCGTAGATGCCGGGATCGAAGTCCCGGCCCGAATGGTTCCTGACATGGAGGGTGCTGCCGCCCAGATCGACATTGCCGCCCACCTCCATCATCAGCGCGTCGTGGTTGCCGCCCGGCGACTGGCCGTAGGTGTAGTCGAGGTTGGCGCCGCTCCGCAGGCCGAGATCGCCGTTGATGGTGAGCTTGTGGACGCCGTCGTCATCGCTGTCAAACGCGGTGAGCCTGCCGCCGCCGTCGACCCGCACATTGCCGCCGATGGTGCCCCCGCCACCGAGCGTGCCGCCGTCCCGAACCCGGGTGAGACCGGTGGCAGCCGACTGGTCGCCGTCGATCAGCAGCCTGCCGTCGGAAACCGTCGTCGTGCCGCTGTAGCGGTTGTTCCCGGTCAGGGTGGTGGTGCCGCTGCCCACCTGCTCGACGCGGCCGGCGCCGCTGATCACGCCCCCGAAGGTGTACGCATCGGAACGGTTGAAAGCGAGCCTGCCGGCCTGCCCGGTCGCGATGTCACCCGTGATGCTGCCGGTCCCGCCGCCATCGCCGAGCTGCAGGGTGCCCCGCGCAATCCAGGTCCCGCCCTTGTAGTCGCTGTCGCCGGTGAGGATGGTGGTGCCGCTGCCCGCCTGCTCGACCCTGCCGGCGCCGCTGATCTCACCGCCGTAGGTGTAGGTGTTGGTGCGGTCGAACACGAGCGTACCGCCGCCGGCGATGCCGACATCGCCGGTGCCGAGGGTGCCGGCCGTCCCGGCGACGCGCAACCTGCCATTGGAGATGGTCGTGCCGCCGCTATAGGTGTTGTCGGCGGTGAGGGTGACCGTGTCGAACCCCCTCTGCTCGACCTGGCCGCCGCCGCTGATCACACCGCCAAAGGTGTAGGCATTGAACCGGTCGAAGACGAGCCGGCCGTTCTCCTCGACCGTGACATCGCCCTCGATACTGCCGCTGTTGCCGCCCAGCGCCAGCTCGCCGGCCTCGATCGTCGTGCCGCCGGAATAGGTGTTGTTGCCGGTGAGCACCAGGGTGCCGAGGTCGGCCTTGACCAGCCCGGCACTCCCTCGAAGCACCGACTCGATCGTCGCCGTATCGTCGGCCCCGTTGGGCGTGCCGTCGCCGACCCGGATGGTCGCCGGATCGGTGCCGAGCGCGATCGCGTCGCCGGTGATGGTGTAGCCGTCGACCGCGAACTGCATGCCCGCGACGCGGACCTGGCCCTGGCTGTTGTCCACGATCACCGTGCCGGGCCTGCCCTGGAAGATGGCAAAGCTGCCGTCGGTGAAAGCACCGTTGACCCTGCCGCCGATATCGGTCCAGTTGGTGTTGCCACCCGAGCCTTGCCAGACACCGCCGCCGCCCTGGATGACGCCGTCGTTCGGATTCCCGGGCCCGTCCCAGAAATTCATCTCGAGGCCGGCGGTGTTCACCATGTTGACGCGGCCAGAAACCGAGGTCTGTACGGAGAAATCGCCGGACGGCAGGTTGGTGGCGCCGAAGCTGCCGCTCAGGCTGCCCCGGTAATGGATCAGCCCATAGACACCGGGATCAAAATCCTGGCCCGAATTGTTCTCCACGTTGAGGGTGCTGCCGCCCAGATCGACATTGCCACCCACCTCCAGCATCAGCGCGTCGTGGTTGCCGCTCGGCGACTGGCCGTAGGTGTAGTCGAGGTTGGCGCCGCTCTGCAGGCCGAGATCGCCGTTGATGGTGAGCTTGTGAATGCCGTCGCCATCGCTGTCGAACGCGGTGAGCGTGCCGCCACCGTCGACCCTCACGTTGCCGCCGATGGTGCCCTCGCCGCCGAGCGTGCCGCCGTTCTGAACCCGGGTGAGACCGGTCGCACCCGACTGGTCGCCGTCGATCAGGAGCGTGCCCGCCGAGACGGTGGTTGGGCCGCCATAGCTGTTGTTCCCGGTCAGGGTGGTGGTGCCGCTGCCCGCCTGCTCGACGCGGCCGCCGCCGGTAATCGTGCCGGGGATCGCCAGCGCGTTGCTGCGATTGAAGACGAGTGCGCCGTGGTTCTCGATATCGCCGCTGCCGGCGCTGCCGCTGGTGCCGCCATTGCCGAGCTGCAGCGTGCCGCCGCTCTCGATAGACGTGCCGCCCGAATAGGTGTTGTCGGCGGTGAACGTGAGCGTGCCGGTGCCCGCCTGCTGGACGCTGCCGCCGCCCTCGATCAATCCGTCGAAGCGGTAGGCGTTGGACCGGTCGAAGGCGAGCCCGGCACCCTTCTTGACAGTGACGTCGCCCTCGATACTGCCGGTGGCGCCGCCTCCGCCGACCACCAGCACGCCGGCGTCGACCCTTGTGCCGCCCTGATAGGTATTGGTGCCACTCAAGGTCAGCGCGCCCGCCCCCGTCTTGGTGAGCGCGCCCGCACCCCCGATAACGCCGGTGAGGTGCAGAGGGGCGTCGGTCCTGAATGTGCCGCCGCCGGCACCGAGCGTCACGCCGCGCCCGGACGTGAACCCGGCGGTGGTCTGCAACGTGCCGCCATCGATGGTGAGGCCCGCGCCCGCCGCGCCCAGATTGGCATCGCTCGAAACGCTCAGCGTGCCGGCATTGATGGTGGTGCCGCCGCTGTAGCTGTTGGCACCGCCGAGCACCAGCGTGCCGAGATCTTCCTTGATCAGCCCGGCATCGCCCCGAAGCACCGAGTCGATGGTCGCGGTCCAGCCCGCGCCGTTGACGGTGTTGTCGCCCACCAGGATCGTGGCCGGGTCGGTGCCGAGCGTGAGCGCGTCGCCCGCGATCCTGTAGCCGTCGACCGCGAACTGCATATCCGCGACCTTCACCGGGCCGTTGCCGTTGTCCACCGTCACCGTACCGGGCGCGCCGAGGAAGATGGCGAAGCTGTCGTCGGCGAAGCTGCCGTTGCGCGCGCCGTCGACCGTGGTCCAGTTCCGGTCGCCCGAGGCTTGCCAGACACCGCTGCCGCCCTCGATCCGGCCGTTGCCCGGGGTGCCGCCGCCGTCCCAGAAGCTCAGCTGGAAGCCCGCCGCGTTCACCAGGTTGACGCGGCCGGCGACCGAGGTCTGCACGGAGAAATCGCTGCTCGGCAGGTTGGCATTGGCAAAACGGCCGCTCAGGTTGCCGTCGTAGTGGATCAGCCCGTAGACGCCGGGAGCCAGGTCCTGGCCCGAATTGTTCGCGACATTGAGGGTACTGCCGCCCAGATCGACATCGCCGCCCACCTCCATCATCAGCGCGTCCGGAGCGCCATTGGGCGACTGGCCGTAATCGTAGTCGAGGGTCGCGCCGCTCTGCAGGGCGAGATTGCCGTTGAGGGTGAGCTTGTGGATGCCGTCCTGGTCGTTGTCGAACGCGGTGAGTTTGCCGCCGCCGTCGACCGTCACATCGCCGCCGATGGTGCCCTCGCCGCCGAGCGTGCCGCCGCTCCGGACCCTGGTGAGGCCGGTCGCGCCCGAGTGGTCGCCGTCGATCAACAGTCTGCCGCCTGAGACGGTGGTTGCACCCTTGTAGCTGTTGTTCCCGGTCAGCGTCGTCGTGCCGGCCAGCTGGTTGACGGATCCGGTGCCGGAAATCGCAGGCGCGAAAATATGGTCCGAACTCGTATGGTTGAAATTGATGGTGCCGGTGCCGGCACCGAAGGCGACCGTGGGCGCCTGCAAGTCCCCGGCGGCGGCCGCGGCCTGACCGGCTGCGGCGCCGATATTGAGCGTACCCGTGGCGCCGGCCGCCTGGGCGATGGTGATGCCGTTGCTGGCGCTGACCAGGCCGCCGTCCGCGACCGTGACGCTGCCCGTGCCTTCCGCACCGATAAGAAGCGCGCCGGGGGGCGGGTCCTCCCCAGCCAGCCCAGTGTTCATGCTCCAGCGCGCGCCGGGTCCGGTCACCGTCACAGTGCCGGTGCTGTTCGCCTCATCGCCGACAACACCTCGCGCGCTGGTCACCACACCGCCCGCTGAAATGGTGAGGGTGCCGGCTCCCTGCACCCCGACTTCCAGGATATCATTGGTCTCGAAGTCGGAATTGAGACCGGTGACCGTGACAATGCCGCCGTCGCTAATGGACATTCCGCTGCTGGTCGTTCCAATGGCGCTCACGCGACCGCCATCCTCGATTGCGAGGACGCTGTTCACGGTCAGCGCACCGTCCATACTCCAGAGCGAGCCGGGCCCGGTTACCGTCACCGTGCCCCGAGATCCGGGATTTGCACCAATCACGTTTCCGCTCAAGGAACCAACAAGGCTCTCGACGACCCCGCCGTTGCGAATCGAAAGCGCGCCGCTACCCGTGCGGCCGACCGTAATCTGGCCGACAATTGCCGGAGCGCCATCGACCACCGCCCCATTCCCATTCGGCGCGTCCGTATCGATATCGACGTTTTTTCCAGCGACCGGCACAGTCCCGTCCTGCCAATTTTGTGGGTCGAACCAGACGTTCGATACCGCGCCTATCCAGTTGTCCTGTGTCTGCTGCGCCCAGGCAGGCGTGACCACGGGAACGAGGGTGGGAATGGCCAGCATCGAGGCGCTGGCCAGCGCCGTCGAGCGCACGTATACCGCGTGCCGGGACCGGTTTCGAAACATGGGGCCTCCGTTGCCTCCGACAATTCCCTTTGATCCCGCCGCCCTCGAATCGCCAAGAAAACGCAATCACAACAGCCCGCTCTCCCGCGAGGAGAGTGGTTGCGGTCACCCAACTGCTATGTGTCTATGCATGCACCCGAGGTGCAACGGCTGCCGTCGGGCGAACCCGATCCGCAACCGCGACACCCGTAACGGGGTCGCCTTGTCGACTCGGTCGTCCTCGGCAATGGGAGCAGTATAGATGGTGACAGGCGCGGGGGAGCCGCAGATCCCGGCCCGGAGGACAAAGCCGCCACCACTGACGGGCCCTTCACAGGGAGTTGCCGTCCTCCCCTGAGGCAATGGAAAAAAAACCACCCCGAAACTATCTTGCCTGCAACCCACACGGTGCCATCGGGGGCGATGGCGATGCCGCCGGCATCTGTTCCCGCCGCAAGCGAAATGGCCGTCAAGTCGTCGTCCATAAGCGGACTCCCTCCTTAGTGGTTTAGCGATATATGGCTTTGTAGACGAATATCGAAAGGAAGGATACGCCAGCAAGCACGGGGCGAACCTGGCAATAATGCAATGCCTGGACCTCTCCCAATCGGAGGGCCTGGAGGAGCTGATACAGAGAACCGCTGAAGAGCAGGGAATGGAGTGATTCGGCTTTGGGTCTAGCGGGAGGCCGCTAGACCGCCCTATCCAGGGCCGTCAAACAGTCGACGTCGAGGACCGAGACTTTGCCGGGGGCAAACTCGGTGAACCAGACGCCCTGAGGCGAGACGGCCACGAGAGCGATCGCCGAACCGGGGCGAGACCTTGTAAGCGCCGGGTCGGGTTGGCCGTGTACGGGATCGATGGCGAGCAATTGATGTCCAGCCTCGTCGGCAACCCATAGACGCCGTCTCCCCTGGTCCCAAGCGAGACCGCGAGGCCTGGAGCCCTTGCCAATATCGACCAACCCGACCTCATCATGGCCGCCGCTTCCCGGCTTGAGCCAATAGACGACACCCGCCCCGACATCGCTCACCCAGACTGCTTCGACCGAGTGCCCGCTTGTCTGGAGAGCGACGTATGCCGGCTGCGGCTTTCCGCGCCCGTCAGGGACTTTGGGCAATGGATGTGCCTGGTACTTGCCGCCGTCGGGCGGTATGGAAAATATCTGGCCCGCTGTGCCGGCGGGAAGCTCGCGCTTGTCTGTGACCCACACGGTGCCATCGGGAGCGATGGCGATACCGCCGGCATCTGTTCCTGCCGCCAGCGAAATGGCCGTCAAGTTGTCGTCCATGAGCGGACTCCCTTCTCAGTGGTTTAGCGATATATGCCCTCGCGGCAAAAGCAAAGCATTCAGCGATGAATCGTAAGGACGCCATCGATATATTTGAAGGTGTAGTTCGGCGCCGATCCGCCACTGGCCTTGATTGGATATTCGCCGTGGTGAGAATTGGCGTCGGCCGCGGTCGTGACCTGAATGCCGGTGACCTTCGCGCTCGTCTGGTCCTCGCCGGGCACAAAGCCGCTGATCGTATAGCGGAATGCCGGGTTTGGCTGGTGCGCGCGGCGAAAGGCATGTTCCACCGTGACCGTCAACAGCTTCGGCGTGATGCTCGCCGCGGTGGTTGGCGGCTTGAGGTAATAGTTTCCCGCATCCGCCCCGCTGATCGTATAGCCGCTCGCCGTTACGGCGATATGCTGGCCCACGTCCTTGGTCGCAAAGGTTCCCTTCGCAGCCGCCGTCTCCAATTGCACCGCATCTCCGGCCAACGGCTGGACGGTGCCGCCGTGCAACGTCGCGGCCGGAGCGCCGTCATAGACCTTGTCCTCGGCGCTCACGCCCGATACCTGAAGGGGCGCCTGGTCGATGGTGCCCACATTCGCGCTCACCTGCGGCGCGGCGAGCTCGTAGTTGCCGGCGTCCTTCCCGGCGAGCGCCAGCCCGGAGACCTTCACTTGCTTGGGAGTCCCGGCCCGCTTGTCGGCAAACGCCGCGCTCGCCCGGTCGAGCGCCACCGTCACCGTCTCGCTGTGAACGACACCCGACAGATGGATGTCGCCGGTCTTGACCGGCGCCGTCTCGTTCCCGTCATAAACCTTGTGAACCTTGCCGGTCAGCGCCGCCGCCAGCGCCTTCTTGGTGATGGTCGCCGTCAACCCCGTTGGCTGCGCGAGAGCATAGTTCCCCGCATCCGCCCCGCTGAGCGTATACCCGTGTGCCGTCACCGCGTGCGTGCCCGCGTTCTTGCTCCCGAACCTGCCCGCCGCATGGGTCGCCTCCAGCGTCACCTTGTCGTGGCCAAGCGGCTGGATGGTGCCGCCGCTCAGCGCCGCACTGTCGGTCCCATCATAGACCTTGTCCGCGACCGTCACGCCCGACACAGGCAGCGGCGCCGGCTTGATGATGCCGACATTCCCGCTCACCGGCGTTGCCGGAAGCTTGTACTTGCTGGCCTTCGCCCCTTTCAGCACAAGCCCGGACACCGTCACCTGCTTGGAGGTCCCGACATTTTTGTCGGCAAACGTCATGGTCGCCCGGGACCAGTCAATTTCAACCTGGCCCTTGTCGGCAGCGTCCAACCCTTTGAGTTCGCAGTTCAGCTTGGCGGGCGGCGCGGTTACCGCGGCAGTCCCATCGTAGACCTTGTGCACCTCACCTACCGCACCCAGCAGTGTGACGGTCAGGGTCTTCACCGACGGCTTCCGGATGCTGGCCGTGACCGCCGGAACCACGATTTTGTAGTTTTCCGCATCGGCCCCCGAGAGGGCGTAGCCGCTCAGCGTCACCTTGATATTGTGGCCCTCGCCCGCCTGCGCAAACTGCCCCTGCACCTTCGCGGTGACCAGTTGCACGGCATCGTGGGGGTCGGCGAGATCCCGCTTGTCGATGTCCCCGGGGTTGGTCACCGTCGCGGTGTTTCTGCCGTCTTCGTCCTTGTCCGCAACCGCCACGCCCGTTACGTGCAGCTGCTTCTTGTCGATAGCGCCGATATTGGCGCTCACCGGTGTCGCCGGCAGACTGTAGTTGCCGGCACCCGCGCCGCCGAGAGCGAGCCCGGACACCGTCACTGGCTTGCCGACGCCGACACGCTTGTCGGCGTAGGCCGCCGTGGCCCGGCCCGTGTCCGCCGCCAGCGTCTCGCCGGCGACAAGGCCCGCAAGCTGGATATTGGCGGCGCCGAGCGTCGCCGCCACCGTGCCGTCGTAGACTTTGCGCACATCTCCCGTCAGGGTCGCGGTCAGCGGCCTGGCCGCGATGGTCGCGGTCAAGCCCTGCGGCGGCCTGAGACCGTAGTTGCCCGCATCCGCGCCGCTGATCGTATAGCCGCTCGCCGTTACCGCGATATGCTGGCCCACGTCCTTGCTCGCGAATTTGCCCGCCGCATGGGTCGCCACCAGCGTCACCTTGTCCTGGCCAAGCGGCTGGATGCTGCCGCCGCTCAGCGTCGCACTGTCGGTCCCGTCGTAGATCTTGTCCGCGGCGCTCACGCCCGATACCGGCAGTGGCTTGGCCGTGATCGTCGCGGTCACCCCCTGCGGTGGCTTGAGATCGTAGTTGCCCGCATCCGCCCCAGTGATGCTATAGCCGCTGGCCGTCACGGCGATATGCTGGCCCACGTTCTTGCTCGCGAACGTGCCCGCCGCATGGGTCGCCTCCAGCGTCACCTTGTCCTGGCCCAGCGGCTGGATGGTGCCGCCGCTCAGCGCCGCACTGACGGTCCCGTCGTAGACCTTGTCCGCGGCACTCACGCCCGATACCGGCAGCGGCGCCTTGTCGATAGCGCCGATATTTCCGCTCACCTGCGCCGCCGGCAGCTTGTACTTGCCGGCTGCTGCGCCCTTCAAGTCAAGCCCGGACACTGTCACCTGCTTGGAGGTCCCGACATTTTTGTCGGCAAACGTCATGGTCGCCCGGGACCAGTCAACTTCAACCTGGCCCTTGTCGGCAGCGTCCAACCCTTTGAGTTCGCAGTTCAGCTTGGCGGGCGGCGCGGTCACCGCGGTGGTCCCGTCATAGACCTTGTGCACCTCACCCACTGCACCCAGCAGCGCGACGGTCAGGGTCCTCACCGACGACTTCCGGATGCTGGCCGTGACCGCCGGAACCACGATTTTGTAGTTTCCCGCATCGGCCCCCGAGAGGGCGTAGCCGCTCAGCCTCACCTCGATATTGTGGCCCTCGCCCTTCTGCGCAAACTTCCCCTGCACCTTCGCGGTGACCAGTTGCACGGCGTCATTGGGGTCGGCGAGATCCCGCTTGTCGATAGTGCCGGGGTTGGTCACCGTCGCGGTGTCGCTGCCGTCTTCGTCCTTGTCTGCAACCGCCACACCCGTCACGTGCAGATCCTTCTTTTCAATGGTGCCGACTTTCCCGCTCAACTGGCGGGGGAACTGATAGCCGTAGACGTTGACTTGGCCATTCAACGCCTTGACGGCAAATTCGTTGCCGGGCGCGTCCACCGTCACCAGCTTGCCCGTGCCCGCTTTCTTGTCGTCGTAGGTCCCCGCCTTCGGGCCGCTCAGCGTCTCCCCTGCCATCAAGCCGGCGACGGTATAGTTGCCGTCATCCAGCTTCGCATCGGCGTTGCCGTCGTAGGGCTTTTTGACCTCGCCGGTGAGGTTCACCGTTATCCCTGGCGCCCCCGCGCTGTACAGGAGGCCGTTGCCGGTCGCCTGCTCCGGGGTGGTCGTGCCGTACTTGGCGTAGTACTGCTTGAAGTCCGGGGACAGCCCGGCGAGCGGGTCCTTTCCCGGTTTGACCGACCACACCAGCCACCGCCCGGACGCGGCGGACAGCGCCTGCGACCCCGCCCGGTTGTCGAACACGGGCGCCGATATCACCAACGCATCGCCCTTGCCGCCAGCCGCCAGCGACGCGCCCTGCGCCAGCACCACGCTCTTGTCTTTGCCCACCGCCGCGGCATCGGAGATCACCTGGATGCTGCCGCCCCGGATAGCACCGGACAGCGTAATATCGCCGATGTCATGGTTGACCAACCGCGGATCCGCGTTCAACCGCAGTGCCACCGCGCCGGATCCCGCATCGATGGTCTTGTGCGCGGCCAGCGTTATCTCCCCCGTGCCCGGATCCTGGTTGAGGCTCGCACCGGGAATTTGCGAGATATCCTCGTTGGCGCTCAGCGTCACCTTGCCGCCGCGGGTGAGAATATCCGCATTCACATGCACCGACCTGCCGGCCTGCAGCGTCAACGCCGCAACCGCAGAGGCGCCCGCCACCAGGTCGATCGGCGCATCGACCGTGATGTCGTTCAGCGCCTGCAGGGTCACCGCCGTTCCGCCGGCCAGGACCCCGGCAATGGCCTCCCCCTTCACCGCTTCGGTTTGAGACTGATGGTTGTGATACTGAAAATACCCGGAGAGATTCTCGTCTCCGGCGGTGAACAGGTAGACCCCGGGTGAACCGGTGAGCGCATAGCCGACGACCATACGTGTGCCATAGGCGTTCAGCGCCACAGACGTGCCAAAATAGTCATTCTCCTTAAGCTTCGCCATATCGACATCGTCGGCCCGCCGATAGCCTCTGCCGAGGATACCCTTGAGCTTGCCGCCACCGAAGTCCCGGTCCGCAAAGCCGAACACGTACACCGCGCCGGCATTTTGCGTTGGCGCCGAGCCGGCATCGCCCTTTGCGCCGACGGCCAGAAGCGTTCCGTCGGCATTCAGCGCCACCGAGGTACCGAACTCCCCATGCAGTTCCCCCAGGGCGACAAGGTCCGGCCCTGTGAGGCCTTTGCCGATGCGAGCGGCCAGTTTGGCGGGCCCCGGCTCGCGGGTCGCAAACTTGAACAGGTAGACCGCACCCACGGCGCCCGCCCTCCTCGCGCCGACGGCCATCCGCGTTCCATCCCCATTCAGCGCCAACGATATGCCAAAGTTGGCGCCCGGTGGGAGATCCACACTGGTATCCGTGCGCTCCTTGTAGCCTCTGCCGATAACGCCGGCGTGCTGACAATCACCGAAGTCCCCGTCCTTGAATTGGAACAGATGGACCGCACCGGTATTGGCGTTTGAGTTGTCCTCGCCCCTGTCGCCCCATGCGCCAACGGCCAGCCGCGTTCCGTCGGCATTCAGGGCCACCGACCAGCCGAAGTAGCTGCCCGGCTGAAGTTTCGGCACCTTGATGGCGTTGGCTGCCGTGGGGTGGCCGATGATGCCGGCGGCTTGACCGCCACCGAAGTCGCCGTCCTTGAATTTGAACAGATAGACCGCGCCGGTTTTTTGCTCTGTGACCGCGGCGCCGACGACGAGCCGCGTTCCGGCGGCATTCAGCGCCACGGACCTGCCAAACTGCTCGCCACCCTTGAGGTCCTGCACATCGATATCGTGGCCCTTGCCGACGGTGCCGATAAGCGCGGCGCCACCGAAGTTGACGGTCTTGAAGCTGAACAGATAGACGGCACCGTACACAGAGCCCTTGTCTCCGGTGAACGCGCCCACGGCGAGCCGCGTTCCCGCGGCATTCAGCGCCGCCGACGCGCCGAAATACGGTGAGGCTTGCTGAAGTTTTTGGTTGACCTCACGCTTGGGATCCTTTTCGCTTTTGAGGGGGTCCACCCCGGGGCCGATGATGTAGTGCGGCACCCAGTGCTGCGCTTCCGCCCCCACGGTGAGATATTTTGGGTCGAGCAACAACTGGCCCTTGCCGACCTTCACATTCAACAACTGCGCCCGACGCAACTCGCCGGCGGAGGAGATCTCCACCGCGCCGCCGCCGGTCTTGCCGGCCGCCACAATCCCGCCGAGAAAGGTCGTCTCGACGTCCGACCAGATCACCGCCGTGCCGCCCATACCGGATAGGGACGACACATCGATCGCCGTGTCGTCATTGAAAAAGTTGCTCTCGGCCGTGGCGAGGTCCGGCAGTGCGCCCCAGCGCCCGACAAAGGCCGCATGTTCGGGCCGGCGCACATCCGCCACCTTGCCGCCCCGAAACGCCCCGCCGATGCGCACCAGGCCGCCCCGGCGCGGCCCGGACGCGACAAGCCGCGCCGACAGCAGCCGCACATTGGCCGCCGTCATATCGATCCGCCCGCCAACCCCGGAGGCGCCGGCGGCGCTATAGGTGCCGGAACTCAGCAGGTCCGCCCGCGCCACCAGGGAGACGGCGCCGCCATCCGTGCTGCCCGAAGCGTCCGTCCGCGCAGTGGCGGTCTCCACCACGCGCGCGGCCTGGTAGTGGACCTGGCCCCCGGCGCCGGCGAGGCCCCTGGCCTCGACCCGCTCCCCCAGCGACAACAGTCCCGACGACGTCACCGCGAGGCACCCGCCCGCGCTGCCGGATACGCTCACCGTGCCGCCGAGACCGACATGGCCCCCCGTAATGGCGATGCGTCCGCCCCCGGCCACCGGCCGGCCGGCCTCATCCACGCCCTCGGCCGCAATGCGGCCCCTCTGCACGACCATTCCGGCGCCGCTGTCGCGGGCGGCCAGCTCATCTCCGGGCGCAAAACCGACCGGCTCCTCCGACTCCGGCGTCACCGCACAGCCGGCACATGCCGCCAGCGCCACCCGGCCGCGGGGCGCGACAATCGTGCCGCCCTGCCGCACCTCGGGGCCCACCAGGGCGACAAACCCGGCCTCGGCCGTGCGAATCGCGCCCGCGTTCTCCACGATTGCAGAGGTGGCACCGCCGCCAAAGCGCAACCGGGCGTCGGAAGCCATCGGGCTGGAGGCATTCTCCAGCTCGTGCGCGGCCGCCACCAGGCCCGCGACCACCAGCTCTGCGCCCGGCGCAAATACCACGCCCTGCGGATTGCTCAAAACCACCCGGCCCGGCGCTTCCAGCCGCCCAGCCAGCGTCGAGGCCACGCCGCCGCGCACCACAAGCACCGTCAGCGACGCTGCGCCCGGCTGTTCCAGCCGCAGCGTGGCATCCGCGCCCAGCGACAGCTCGTCGAAGGCGATCACCGCCACCGTCGAGCGCTGCCGCACAACGACTTCGGCGCCGCGGCGCGCCACCGCCGCCTCCCCGGCCAGCACCCGATCCTCCCCCGGCGACGCCGCCGTTTCACCGTTCACCGCCACCGGCGCCCTCTCACTGCCGCCCGTTGCGCGCCGTGGAGTTTGTACGCCGGATGCGCCTGTCTCCGCCACGCGGTCCTCCCGCATCAAAACCGCACCGCTATCTTCGGTCTTCATCGTCGCAGCCCTCTTTCAAAAATATCCGAAACTCTGTGGCATCGTTGCGGCGGCCTTGTACGACCAACGCGGCCGAACCAACTGCACTGGCTGAAGCAACCATCAAACCACCATCTCTCTCTCGACATTGGCAGTAATATCCCAGGCCGCTTTCGTCGCGCCGGCGGGCTGGATGACTGCAAAGCGGATGTCCACGTGCCCCGGTTTTGGGCTTGTAATGAAGTACTCCGCCCCGGCCCCGATCGCGGCCTGCCCATTCCGGTCGGTCCGGAGTCGGACTTCTTTGACAGTGGGGTCGTCGGGCTTGCCCTTCTCCCCGAAATGCACACCTTGCGCCTCCGATCCTACGGAACGAACAATGACCTGGACCACCACATTGGGCACCGGAGTGGAACCGGCAAGAACTTTCAGGGGGAAGTAATGCGAGGGCTGACCGACATAGATGCCCATGGCTTCGCTCGCCTGGATCTTGTCCGGCAGGGGAACGATATGTCGTATTTTGAACGTCTTCTTTGCAGCGGCACCCAGTGTCTTTGGATAGACACTGACAGTCACATCTCCAGCTTTTTCGAGGGCGTAGAGGCCGGCCCTGGCGATGCCGTCGGAACCGGCCTGTGTGGTATATTCGGTCGCGCCGGCCTGGCCCTGCCTGAAAGCCGCGTGTTCCGCTCCCGCGTCAATTCTGAAAACCACCTCGGCATGAGCAGATCCGGCCCCTTCCACCTGGGCCTCGAGGTTCTTGAAATCTGTTCCAAAGGCGACTGTTTCCTCCTCGTCCTTTATCGGAGTAATGCCGGTAATGTTGGCAATATGGCGGTCGCCGATAACACCAATATAAACAGGGCCGGGATCCTTGTGACCAGCCCTGGCCGTGATTGTAATGGTATCGTCCTTG
The DNA here is from genome assembly GCF_026183675.1 of Microbulbifer halophilus. Taxonomy (GTDB): domain Bacteria; phylum Pseudomonadota; class Gammaproteobacteria; order Pseudomonadales; family Cellvibrionaceae; genus Microbulbifer; species Microbulbifer halophilus. The sequence goes on along the minus strand of NZ_JAPIVK010000025.1, from coordinate 20,304 downwards.
ATGGCATCCGCTGCCGCTCTCAGCGTCGTTATATCAGCCTTTCCGTCCTTGCCCGTTTGAACTGTGATACTGTTTTTGTTGCCCTCGAACGAAGCCTTGCCTGACGGCTCTATGCTCAAAGTGACCTGTCTCTCGACAGGCCTTTCGGCGCCCATGGTGATAACTGTAAATGCATCAAACAACTCACCTGGAGCGGCCCTTCCAGTTTTCGGGACTGCCGTGATCGAGATTTCGCCAACCGTGCCGGTAAAAATGGTGACGGGCTCCTCGAAGCCGATCGTCGTGGCCTCGATGGTAAAGGTATCGCCTGCGGTGGCATCCATCGCCGCCCTTAGCATATTTACGATCACCGTTCCGTCCTTTCCCGTTGGAACCGTGATGCTGCTTTTATTTCCTTCGAACGAAGCCTTGCTTGAAGGTTCGATGCTCAGAGTCACATCTCTTCCCGCAAGAGGCTTTCCATCTCCCGTGACTGTGATCGAGAATTCATGAAACAATTCACCTGGAACAGCTTTTCCGGCTTTCGAGCTTGCCGTGATCGAGATTTCGCCGATAGTACCGGTGAAAATGGTTTCGACTTGCTTGGGTGAGAAACCGCGCGTCGTGGCCTTGACTGCAATCTCGCCTTTAGCAGCACCAGCCTTAACTTGCAGTGTCTTTACGACAGCTTTACCCGTGGTCGCGTCCGTTTTAACGGTGAGACAGCTCTGATTAGAGCTATCCCGGAAGAGGGCCTTGTCTGATGGCTCAACGGTCAGGGTAATGTGTCTCTCGACAGGCTTTTCGTTCTCCGTGACTGCAACCGTAAACTCGGGAAACAGTTCACCTTGAAGAGCTGCTCCAGCTTTAGGGCTTGTCGCGATCCGGACATTGCCGTTCCGGGCCGGCTTGATCTGATCGATTGGCGTTAGAGCCAAATAGCGATGATTGGGCTCCGCATCGGAAATCCAGATTTTATCCCAAATCACATCATAGGCGATCCCGCCCAAAGGGTGATTGTTCCTGCCAAGATCATACCTTTTGACGAAATCACCGGTATCTGTAAATTGAACTACTGTAGAAAATGTATTCCCACCACCATCCAGGTTAACCCAGAGATATCCCGCTGCGTCCACAATGATATCGGTTGGCCAATATCCCTTGTCAAAACTCGCAACTTTGCGCGGCTTCATTTCCTCAGGAGCTACGGTAGCTATGGTAATATCATCAATAACCCACAACTCTCTGCGTCGATACTCCGTAATCCACAAACGGCCGTCGCAAGTCGCAAGCCCGAAAGGCGAGCTACTTACAGGATTCTCAGGTGTGAGAGCTAATTCTGTGATCTCTTCCATTTGGTCCATGCAATGGAAACAGACTTTTCCCGTTCCGGCCTCCGTAAACCAGACTCCTTCTTCCACAACGGCTACCTGGATGATCTTTGAACCCGGACGAGATACTGTTAGTTCATCCAGAATTCCTAACGGGTTGGTATCAATGGCGACCAATCGTCCAGCCTCATCCGCCACCCAAATAAACTTCCTCCAATTATCCCAGGCGATGCCAGTCGGCCTGGATTTTTCGCCAAGGTCGAACGTCAGATTTTTTTCAGCAGATCCAAGATCTTCGGGATCGAGGCAATAAACATAGCCCGCACCATAATCGCTCACCCAAACGTAGCTGAGTGCGTTATCGTCATTTGTCTGCAACGCAATAGCTTGTGGATGCGATTCTTCGCGTCCCTCAGGGGTTTCAGGTAATGGCATTGACCCATAGCCACGACCATGCACGCGCTCACGATAAATTTCACCGTGGCGGATTTTCCGTCCGCGGGTGTTCGTGTAGGATATGGCACTTCTATTCAACAACCACAGGCAATCATGCTCAACGGCAATGGCGCCGGGAATATACCTATCCGGAAGTTCAAAAATCTTCACGTTATTGTCCATAAGTCAGTTCCCTTCGAGGGCCCAGTCGCGCGACAAACCCGATCTTGGCCGCGCGGATGGAGCGAAAGCATAATACGGGGCTGATTCTCCACCCTGCATCCCGGATCGTGCTTCGATGCCGGACAGGAATAAATTCCTGCCCGACATCGAATCTCCACCGGGCTACAAGCCAACTATCAAATCAGCCCCGGAGCGCTTCAACAAACAACCAACACGGCCGAACCAACTGCGCTATCTGGAGCAGCCATCAGACCACCATCTCTCTCTGAACATTGGCATTAATATCCAAGACCGCCTTCATCGAACGGGCGGGCTGGATGACCTCAAAGCGAACGTCCACGTGCCCCGGGTTTGGGCTTATGATGAAGTACTCGGCTCCGGCCCCGATCGCGGCATGCCCATTCCGGTCGGTCCGGATTTGGACTTCTTTCATAGTGGGATCGTCGGGCGCGCCCTTCTCACCGAAATGCACACCTTTCGCCTCCGAACCGACGGGACGAACAATGACCTGGACCACCACATTGGGCACCGGAGTCTTACCGGAATAAACTGTCAGGGGGAAGTGTTGCGAGGGCTGATCGACATAGATACCCATGCTCTGGCCCGCATCGATCCTATCCGGCCGGGGAACAATATGTCGTGCTTTGAACGTCTGCTTTGCACCGGCACCCAGTATCTTTGGATAGACACTGACAGTCACATCTCCAGCTTTTTCGAGGGCGTAGAGGCCGGCCCTGGCGATGCCGTCAGCGCCGGCCTTAGCGGTATATTCGACCGCCCCACTCTGGCCTTGCGTGAAAGCCGCGCAATCCGCTCCGGTGTCAATTCTGAAGACCACCTCGGCATGAGCAGATCCGGCCCCTTCCACCTGAGCCTCGAGATTCTTGAAATCTGTTCCATAGGCGACAGTTTCCTCCTGATCATGGAGCGGCTTGATGCCGGTTATCTCTTCGCCAACACGCCCCGTATAGATGCCGGCCGGCTTCTGAAGGCCGCGCGTTGTCGCCCGAACTTGAAACAGGGTGCCTATTGTTGCAGAGGCCGCTACTTTCGGCATTTTTTCTTTCAGCGCATCCTGCAAGACAATATTTCCCGACATATCGTCACTCTTTACGACGGCGTAGTTCTCCCCCCCGAACGAAGCCACGGATGGCGGGTCGATGGTCAGAATAAGATGTCTTTCGAGCGCCGTTTGATCATCGCGGTTCATAACTGAAACCTGCAACCTGGCAAGCGACTTATTGGGGGCAACAAATCCCTCAGGCGGAGTCCCCTTGAGATCGATCTGCCCGTTTTTTGCCACCTCTATTTGATCGATCGGCGTTAGACGAAGGGCCCTCTGGTTCTCTTTCTTCGTATCACAAATCCAGACCTGATCCTGATGAGCGTCGTAGGCGATACCGGTGGGCAAACTGCTTTCGAGATCATAGTCCCGAACAACAATCACGCCGGTATCGGTCAATTGACGCACCTTGCGGGCAGCCAGCATAGTGACCCAGAGGTAGCCGGCCGCATCGACCGCGACGCCGGTGGGTTCGGAGCCCTTGTCAAGGCTGGTCGCGGGGTTCAGCTTTGCTTTTGACATATCCTTGCGATTATCCACATACCACAAGCCACATTCGCTCAACCCCGCCACAACCCACACACGATCACCGGCAATGGCGAGCCCGGTGGGGTAACTGCTGGGCAGTTTGTTATCCCCGTCAACGATGAACATGCCGAAGGGAAATTCCTTGATTCTGTCTTTGTCAGCGGCTTTCTTTCCTCCATCGAGGAAGCAGATCTTGCCTTCCGAATAGGCCGTGAACCAGACCCCGTTATCCGCAACCGCCAAATGAGTCACGCCGGCAGCTTGAGGCGCTGCAACACTCGTGTCTATCGTTTTCTTGGCCGAATCGATTGCAAGAAGCCCTTTGTCTTCGTCTGCAACCCATACATGCGTGCCCTTTTCATTCCAGCCGATGTCACGCAATCTGGCGCCCTCACCAAAATCGATCTTCTCGGCCTTGTGGCCGTCCGCGTCTCCGGGCACCAGTCGATAGACGAATCCCGTGCTTTGATCGCTTACCCAAACCGCTGTTACCGCTCCGGCCTTTGTCTCGAGAGCGATATGCGCGGGCTGCGCAGCTCCGCGACCACCGCCAGTAGGCAATTTATAGGGAACGGGTTTGTCGGGAGCACCGGGCGCAATTGAATACACCACCCCTGCATCCCTGCCTGCAACCCACGCGACTCCGTCTGGTCCAATGGCTACGCCGCTGGTTCGCGTGTTCGTAGTTTTAACGGACTCTATGTTGTTTTCCATAGTCATAGCTCTCTCCTTCACATGGTTTACCTCGATGGTTTCGCCGTCCTGGAGGACTGGTTCACGCATCGAAGCGGGGTCAGGCGCTCCACCATCGGCGGAAGACGCCATCGGGAACAGTTACGCAACAGCTTGCGTAACCACTTTCTTCGGTTATCTCAGAATCGTTTTGATCGAATCCCGCTTTTAGAAGCCGTCATACCACCGCCTCCCGCTCAACGTTGGCGCTAAACTCCAAGCTCGCCTGAGTCGCGCTGACGGGCTCGATAACCTCGAAGCGGACGTTTACGTGCCCCGGATTCGGGCACAAAATAAACCACTCTGCTCCATCTCCGATCGAAGCCTGCCCATTCCCGTCGGTCCGGATGCGGACTTCCTTGAGATCGGGGTTGTCGAGCTTGCCCTTTTGCTTGAAATGCACACCCGCTGCCTCCGCAGCTACGGGGCGAATAAAAACCTGAACCACCACATTGGGTACAGGAATCCCGCCCGCGACAACTTTAATGGTGTACAGCTGTGAAGGCTCGCCCACGGGGATACGCATCGTCTTGTCTCCCTCGATCTTGTCAGGGATGGGCACGACGTGTCGGGGCTCGAATCTTGCGCTCAGGCGGTCACCCACCACCTTTGGACGGACGCTGACACTCACGTCGCCAGCCTGGTCGAGAGCATGCAGGCCGGCCCGCGCTATGCCGTCCTGACCGGCCTTGGTACTGTATTCGCTCGTCCCTTTGGCCTGCGTGAAAGCCGCGCTCCTAGCGCCCTTTTCAATTTTGAATATCACATCGGCGTTCGCTCCCCCGGGCCCAACCAGTTGCGCCTCCAGGTTCTGAAAATTTGTTCCAAGGGCGACGGTTTCCGGCTTGTCGTTTACCAGGCGGACTTCAGTAATCGGCTCGCCAACGAAACCTTCATAGACGAGGGGCTTGCCACTGGTGTTTCGCGGCGTGCCACGCGTCTCGGCGTGGACCGTAAACTTATCCCCCTTGGCCGCGCCGGCCGCCACTTTCAGAAGACTCTTTACGGTAGCCTGACCGGTGGCTTTGTCCGTTTTCACAACGGTGTAGTTCTTCCCCCCAAACGAGGCCGTTTCCACCGGATCGACATTCAGGATGACGTGTCTTTCGAGCGGTTTGCCGCGGTCGTCCGCGACTTTGACTGTCAACGCCTGGAGCGGCTGACCCTGGGCAACGAATCCCCACTCCGGCTGCCCCGAAATATGAACTTTCCCTTCTGAGGCAGGCAGGATTTGATCGATTGGTGTTAGACGAACGACCCGCGGGTTATCTTTCTGCGCATCGCAAATCCAGATTTGATCCTGAAGGCCATGAGTACAGGCAATGGCGGTCGGCACGCCCTGTTCACCGAGATCATATTGGTCGACATACAGGCCGGTATCTGCCAGTTGAACCAACTTATGCGTGCCGGACAGAGTGACCCAGAGATACCCGACCTCGTCGACTGCGATGTCGCTTGGTTGCGTGTTCTTGCCAAAATCCGTGACATGCTGCAGCGGTGTTATGGGATCGCTGGCTATTGTATCAATAGCCCATAAACTCCCCTCAGCCGAATCGGCAAACCCGGTGACGATCCATATACGATCACCGGCAACCGCAAGTCCAGAGGGATAGCTCGTGGGCAGTGTGTTACCAACTTCATCCTTAGTGGTTATCTTGAAGTCGAACGCCTTGATTCTGTCAGCGGCATCGGCCTTTTTGCTTGCGTCGAGGAAGCAGACCTGTCCGGCCGCATACTCGGTGAACCAGACTCTGTCTCCGGCAACCGCCACATCGGAAATTCCGGAGGAGGGATGAGACGCCGCAAGGCCTTTGTTTTCCGCTTTTTTCTCCGTATCGATCGCGAGCAAGCGCCCACGTTCGTCTGCAACCCAGACAAGTTTGCGCTTTTCGTCCCAGGCGATACCGCGCAATACGGAGCCTGCGCCGAGATCGATCTTATCGGCCTTGTGGCCGTCCGCGTCTCCGGGCACCAGTCGATAGACGAAGCCTGTGCGGACATCACTGACCCAGACCGCTGCGACACCTCCATCTTGCTTTATCTCGAGCGCGATATGGGATGGATGCTGGTGTCCGCGAGCCGGAGGGACGCCGGCAGGCAGTGTATAGGAGAGGGGCTTGCTGTCCTCACCAGGTGCAATGCAAAAAACCGCCCCGGCATCCCCGACCCGGCCCGCAACCCACGCGGTGCCATCGCGAGCAACGGCGACGCCATCGGGCCTTGCGCCCGCGGGCAGTTTGATATCCAGGGTGGGGACAGGCTTGACCTCTCGGTCCTGAAAGGTGACCGTCTTTACGGGAGAGGGATCAATGAGCGACCAGGCTTGTACCGTCACCGTTCCAGGGACGGCAAGGGCTTGCAGGTGCACCCCGGCGATACCGCTATCGTCTATCGATACGAGATACTCGTCCTTGTGAGTTTCGCCCTTGCTTTCTATAAAAAACGCACTGTAATTTCCCGCTGTAATCTTGAATTTTACCTTGGTACCGCCAATCCCGCTCCCCTCCACCTTGACTTGAAGCTTATTCGCAAACGCCTGCCCGGTGAAAACAGCCTCCCCCGTGTCAGCGATCTTCTGAATACCGCTAACCTTGGGGGCAGGTTTGACCTCTCGATCCTTGAAGGTAATGGGGTGCCCTGAAGGATTTAACCCGTTGGGCACATTGGCTTCCACTTTTACCGTTCCGGGAACGTCGAGGGCCTGCAGGTGAGCCTCGGCGATACCGTCATTGCCAACCTTCGCATAGTATATGTCCTTTTTAGTTTCGTTCTTTCTCTCTACGAAAAACGCGCTCCGATTTCCCGCTTCAATAGAGAAAATTACATCGCTTCCGACAATCGCACCAATCCCTTCAACCTTGACCCGAAGTTTATTCTGAAACAATTGTTCGACGACAACGGCCTCCTCCTTGTCATCGATCGCATAAAAACTGGTAGCCATGGGAGGAGCCTCGCCCTTAAATACGGGTACTGGCGTATCGAGACCACTCGTCTTAGCCATGACTTCAAAGCTATCGTGTAGGCGCAGGTTTGCCGCAGCTTTCAATCTCTCGATGACGATCTGACCGCTTGCGTTCGTTCTGACCTTGTTGATACTTTGGCCGTCTCTGAACCAGGCGTGTCCCTGAGGAACTACGGACAAAGTGACCTCTATTCCTTCCTTAACAGGCTTTCCATCCTTACTGACTGTGAGCGTAATCGGGCTGAAACATTCCCCTGGGGCCACAACTTGGTATTTCCTGTCTGAGGTGATAGAAATCGGGACTTCGCCAGTAGAGCCGGACTTCACCTTGTCTGTCATGGGCTGTCTCCCTTTATGGTGCTATGGCTCAACGGAGGGGCTAAGCTCTCATTACGGTGGGCGTAAGCCGCAGCTCCACCGGCTTCGAGCTGGCGGGCTGAGTGATATCAAAATGCACATTCACACGCCCGGGCGTTGGGCTTAGAACATACCACTCCGCTCCATCTCCGATTGAGGCCTCTCCCTGCTCGTTGGTTTGAATGAGAACCTCCAGTCGATTGACGTCGCTCTCGCCCTTTCTTGCGAAATGCACGCCCGTCGCCCCCGGACTTACCTTGACGATACGCACCCGAACCTCCGCGTTCGGCACCGGAACCCCATGGCCTTGATAATTGCCGGTTACCTTGATGGTGTACAGTTCGGATTCTTCGCCGGCAGCTATGACCATTTCCCCGCTTGTCGAAACCATCGTATCCGGAACAGGCACGACTCTCCGCTCTGCGAACTTTTTTACCATTGACTCGTGAGTGGCGGGATAGGCTGCGACCACAACCTTTCCGGGGATATTGCGGGCTTTCAGAACGGCGCCGGCGATTGCGGTGTTCTTATCGGCAGTCGCGGTATGTTCGCTACCACCTTGCTCGTTTTCTTTGAAGACCGCCTTGTCGCTTCCGTCTATAATCTTGAAAACCACCTTGGCGCCGGGGGCCCCAGGCCCTTCCAGCTTGACCTGAAGAGGCCTGTGGAAGTCCGCCCCAAACACGGCAACCTCCGTCTCGTCCTTTATCGTGGTAATCCCGGTGATGGCTTTCTCAACGACATGGCGTTCGCCAATAACGCCGGTGTAGACGGGGACGGGATCCTTCAGGCCTCTCGTCGTCGCTTTGATTTCAAAGGTATCGTCTTTGGCAGTATCTGTTGCCGCCCGTAGTGCCTTTACGACCGCTGTTCCATCCGCGCCCGTCTTAACGGTAATACTGCTTTTATTTCCTTCAAACGTAGCCTTGTTTGACGGTTCGATAGTCAGAGTAACGTCTCTCGCTACTAAAGACTTTCCGCCTCCCGCAACTGTAACCGTAAATTCTCCAAACAGCTCACCTGGAGCAGCCGTTCCGGTTTTTCTGCTTGCCGTAATCGAGATTCCAGCGATAGTTCCGGTGAAAATAGGTTGGGCTTGCGCGGGTATGAAGCCCCGTGTCGTGGCCTTGATGGTAAACTGGTCGCCTTTTTCTGCACCGGCCCTCGCTTGTAGGGTCCTTACGGCAACGTCACCCGCTCCTGGGTCCGTTTTTACAATGATATATTTCTGATCATCCTCGTCCGGGCTATTCTGGAAGAAGGCCTTGTCTGATGACTCGATGAACAGAGTAATGTGTCGCTCGACCGGCCGATCGTTTTCTATGACCGCAACCGCGAACTCAGAAAACAGTTCACCTGCAGCAGCCGTTCCAGATTCAGTACTTGCGGCAATCGTGATCACGTCCTCTGCAGCGGGCTCAATTCGATCGATTGGCGTTAGAACTAAGACGCGACTACTGGGCGACGCATCAGAAATCCAAATTCGATCCATATTAGCATCGAAAGCGATCCCTCCCAGAGGATGATGACTCTCTCCAAGATCGTATTTATCGACGAATTGGCCTGCACTTGTGAGCTGAAGCGCAAAGATTTTTCCCTCATCACTCAAAAGGTTGATCCAGAAATATCCAACTGCGTCCACCACAAAATCGGTCGGATGACCTTTCGAACCAAAACTCGTGACTCGGTGCAACAGAGAAGGATCTTCGCGAATAAGATCGGGATCCGTGACATCATCAATGATCCACAACTCTCCCCGTTTATATTCCGTAATCCACAAACGGTCGCCGTCAACTGCAAGCCCAAGAGGTGAGCTATTTTTGGGATTATCAGGCGTGAGAACAATTTCTACGACCTCGTCAATAGCAGTTTGGTCTTTGTTGTTGCCTGTATATATAGGCAAGACGCAGACTTTGCCCGTTCCAGCTTCCGTAAACCAGATCCCCGCCTCCGTAACGGCCACCTGGGTGATTCGTGCATTCGGGCGAGATTGTGTCAACTCCTGATCTTCCGCGCTTGTTTCGGGGTCAACGGCGACCAGCTGCCCAGCTTCGTCCGCCACCCAAATAAGTTTTCTCCATTGATCCCAGGCGATACCAATTGGTTTGGATTTCTCGCCAAGATCGACGGTATCCAGGGTAGTAGTTTTTGGGTCGAGGCGATAAACATAGCCCGCACCGTAGTCGCTAACCCAAACCGCTTCGAGCGCGTTATCGTCATTTATCTCGAGCGCGACATTTCTCAACCTCGGATCATTGCGACCCCGCGGGACTCCGGCCAATCGATATGGGTAGACTTGGGATTGACCCGGCGGCACCTGTAAGAGCCGGCCGGCGCGAAATTTGTGCTCCGGTTGGTCATTCCCTGTGCTTTTTAGGTAGACTTCGGATGCCCCGTCTGCGATCCACGCGGTGCCATCAGGAGCAATAGCGATGCCCTGGGGAATTGATGCCTCAGGAACTGTTCCATGGAGAAACTCAATAGCCTCCAACTTATCGCCAGTCGCGCTATTTTTGGAAAGACTCAACGTGTACCCAAGATAAACGAATTTACCGCCGGCGCCCTCGTTTGTGTTTTGGTCAATTATACAAAAGCCAGAGAGACCAGCCTTTGCCTGTTCGGCCGTGACACCTTCACCGCCTTTAAGGTCAGTGATTCTAGGGCCATCATGAGTAATTTTGTAACATAGATATATGGGCGTCCCTTTGGTCCCTTCGTTCAGATTCTTGGATATTTTTTGCCACCCCTCCGGTGTGGGCGCGTCGCCTATAATCATCTGAAGCCCGCTCACGCCCGGGCCGGTGGTTCCCAAAAGATAATAAATGCAAATCGTTACGCCGGTGTAGACGCCCGTATTGAAGTCTTGGAACCACTGGCCTTTGTTGTCCCGTACGACATGCCAATCATCTCTGGTGGGAAACCCCTCAGTAGGCTTGTGATAAGGGGGAATCACGCCCACCGCCACTTCGGTGACGTAAGAGGGTGCGTCGTCGCCAAGCGCATATCCTAGATAGACGATCTTACCGCCAGCGCCCTGGTTTGTGTCTTGGCCAATCATATGAAAGTCAGAGAGGCTGGCCTTTACTTCTGTAACCGTTTCATTACTTTTGCCGGCTTTAAGGTCAGTGATTCTGGGAGCTTTAAGGCTGGTGATTTCAGAGACGTCTGTAGCACGTTGATAGCATAGATATATGGGCTCCCCCTTGGTTCCTTCGTTTAGATTCTGGGGTATTATTTGCCACCCCTCCGGTGTGGGCGTGTGCTCACCTATAATCATACGGAGCCCCGTCAGCCCCGAACTGCTGTTTTCCCAACGGTAATAAATGTAAATGTATTTGCCGTGATTGCCCGCGTTAAAGTTTTGAGCACCAGCAGCGTTCCTTACGACCCACCAGCCACTTCCGGGATGCGCGCTCTGCCAGTCTGATGTATCAAGCCCAACGACCTTGATTTCGGTGACATAAGACATGCTTACTCACCCTCCGGGGCATCGACAGGGATTGATCGCGCCGGCTGAGAAATAGCTTTCAGGTTGTCGTCCATGAACCTGCGCCTTCGATACTGGTTTGGTCGTTGGGCGTATGCAGACGTTGAATTTCAGTCGCATACGTAGCTTCTGCCACTCGGTGAGTCGCCCGTCACGATAGCATTGCGATGGGAGTAAGCTGATCAGCGGGGAGCCGGAATCAAGACCAGAATATGGAATTCTTATCTTATTTTTGGCTTCGGGTCCGCGCTTTGAGAGATCGCGAAAACCTGTCGTCCCCAAGATCGTCCGGCACCACGGAGGAGATCGGATCACCACCGCGACAGCTTGTTTCCCGAATGACTCCAAGCTACCACAGTCCGGAGTCGCTGTGACCGTAAAACTTTACGTAGGGTAATAATCCACGCCATACGGATTGCAAAGTTTGCGGAAAGCCACAGTGTTTTGCGGACTTCGTGCGATCGAGCCATCGAGGGGGGGGGCGAATGCTTCGTGGAGATTATCCTGGCAAAAACTGCCGGGCTCTCGCTGTCTATCGGAATAACGATCGTATGGGTGGATGCAGGTCTCGATCTGGTACCGTCTTGCTGGCCCAGAGTTGCCGTGTTCCCGGTTGGCAGGTGGGAAGCTGAGCTGCCGTGGCTACCGGCTTGTACCTTTGCGCGCCATACGCGCTATCGCCGTTGCATCGACCGCCAGCGGGTGAACGCTGGGACAGGGTTTTTTGCAGCGTATCGAATCGCTTGCACAGTTTTTCCCTGAAGATGGCCGCCACCTGGTCCGGAAGTGACTTGTTGAAAAGCGGTGCGGCCCCGCGTGGAGTTCGCTGGTAATAAAGTTCAACCATTCCTGCAGCCGCACCCGCTGCCAGCTGGCGGGCGGCGGTGCCAGCCCCTTTTCCGGTTTGAGGTCGGCGAGGTACTGCACGATTGCGGGGCCCTCCGTCAGCATCTCGCCGTTTTCCAGTTCCAGTGCCGCGACATACCCCTTGGGGTTGATGCTGCGGAAACCCCACCCGGCGGCTCAGCCGAGCCGGTGGGGCTCAGCGGCGCGGTGCTGCCACCACTGCTCCCGGGCGATCCGCCACTCCACCTGCCGCCAGCCCTTCGCCGCCATCCAGTACGGGCCCGCCCGCACCACTGCCATCGCGCCGAAGGAGTCCGCCAGGCGGGCGATACGGGCGCTATCACTCACTGTGCCGCCGTAGATTTCCCGCAGCCCCATTTCGGAAAAGCCGAAATCCACCAGTGCCAGCATGACCTCGAGGGCGTAGCGGTAGCGCCCCCAGTATTCCGACGCCAGCTCGATGCCCAACTCCGCCCGCCCGGGTCCCGCACCGGCACAGCGCAGGCCGCAGCAACCCACCAGTGTCTGCGCGGCAGCGCGCCGCACGATTGCCAGCTGGTAATTGAGCCTCGGCTCCTCCCGGGCCCAGCGACCGAAAAGTTCGAGCAGCTCCCGTGCATGCTCCGGCCGCGATTGTTCGTCGCCGTAGAATTCGATAGAGCGGGGGGCCGCGTGGTAGGCCTCAAAGGCAGGGGTATCCCGCGGCTCGAAGTCGCGGAGCAAGAATCTTCTGGTGACGACTTCCATTTTTTGTTTCCTGCCTGGTAACTACTCTCCCCCAAGGGGAAGAGGAAATTGTTGAACCGGGTTGTCATGGAAAGTGCTTTGGGGTCAGTCCCCCGGATGCCGCGGTTTTCTCGCCGCTCTCTTTTCCAGACCCAGCGCCGTAAAGTAATCGTGTGCAGCGCGATTGACACGTTTCGCCAGCAGCAGTGTCGATAGCATCGTGGGTATCGCCATCATGGCGTACATACCAATCACCAGGCTGTTGACCATAGTGAGTGACGCCACGGCGCCGAAAATAATCAGCAGGATATAGACCGGTGTGTAAAAACGCTGGGCGCCGGTGCCGAAAAGAAAGCTGACGCACTTCACACCGTAGTACCAGAAAGTGACGATGGTACTGAACGCCAGCGGCGCCACCATAACCAGCAGAAACAGTGGTCCCCAGTGGCCAAACACCCGGGAGAAGGCTTCGGAAGTGAGGGATACCCCCTCGATGCCCTCGCCGTGCTGCCAGGCGCCGGTAATCAGGATGACCAGTGCGGTGCAGGTGCAGACGACGAGGGTATCGACAATGGGGCCCACCATGGCCACCACCCCTTCGCGAATCGGCTCGGTGGTTTTGGCGGCGCCGTGAGCGAGAGACTCTGTGCCGATACCCGCTTCGTTGGAGAAGGCCCCGCGGCTGACACCGATACTGATCACCGTCCCCAGAGCGCCGCCGGCCACCGACTGGCCACTGAAGGCGTCGGTAAAGATCAACGCGAAGGCCGCCGGCAACTCGCGCCAGAAATAGCCCAGCACGACCAGGGTCAACCCCAGGTAGAAAACCACCATCGAGGGGACGATGCGCACCGCCAGCCGCCCGATACGCTGAATGCGCCCGACGATCACTACCAGCGTGAGCACTGCCAGCAACAGCCCCACGCCCAGGTTGAACCAGAACGATCCGTCCTCGCGCACCCAGCCCAGGGGCAGGGCAAAGGACTCACGCAGCAACTGTACCGTCTGATTGGCCTGGAACACCGGCAGCAGGCCGCAGAGCCCGGCGACCGCGAAAAAAATCGCCAACGGCATCCAGCGTCGGCCCAGGCCCTCGCGAATCACGTACATGGGGCCGCCCTGTATCTCGCCACTGGAATCCGGTCCGCGATACATGACCGCCAGCGACGCGGTGTAGAACTTGGTGGTGACCCCCACCAACGCGGTTACCCACATCCAGAAAATGGCGCCGGGGCCGCCGGTGCTGATGGCAATGGCCACACCGGAAATATTGCCCAGCCCCAGAGTACCCGAAAGCGCCGTGGAGAGCGCCTGCCGGTGCGGCACCTGCCCCGGATCGTCGGCGTTATCGTAGACCCCGCGCAACAGGTCGATACTGTGCCCCAGGTGGCGATATGGTCGGCCGCGGGAATAGATCAGCAGAGCCAGGCCCCCACCTACCAACAGTACCAGTAGCGGCGTCCCCCAGGCATAGGTCGCGAAAGTGTTGAGTGCGGTTTCGATGGTCTCCAGCAACGGCATATTGTGACTCGATTTTGATCCACAGTTTTACGCAATCTATCAGGCCACGCGGCGTTTGCATTGGCGACTCGCGACCGTGCCCGCAGTCAGCAACGGGCCGGCCGCAAGCCGCCGACCCGCGACCGAGCACACTACACTGGCCGAAACCGATAGTGGTTTAGCGTGACAGAGGGCGGACTATCAGCGGGAGTGCAGTCATGACTCAACACATTTTCGTAATCGGCCTGGATGAGTTCAACCTCCAAGAATTGCGGACGGTCCGAAACGCCGACGAATACGAATTCCACGGCCTGGTGGGCTACGACACCCTGGTGCTGCCCGACACCTACGACATGGATGCGATCATGGCCGAAGCCCGCGCCGTCCTGAACGCGGCGCCGGCGGTCGATGCCATCATCGGCCACTGGGATTTTCCCACCACCTCCATGCTGCCGATCCTGCGGCGTGAGTACGGCCTCCCCACGAGCTCACTGGAGAGCGTACTCTATTGTGAAAACAAGTACTGGAACCGCGTCGCCGGCCGGCAGGCACTGCCGGAATGCACGCCGGAATTCCAGGGGCTGGATCCGTTCAGCGACGACCCGGTGGGGGACCTGAAAATGGAGTATCCCTTCTGGCTCAAGCCGGCCGTCTCCTTCTCTTCCTATCTGGGCTTCAAGATAGAAAATGAATCGCAGTACCGCGAGGCGATGGCCACCATCCGCGACAACATCCAGGTTTTCTCGGAGCCTTTCGACAACATCATGCAGTACAGCTGCAACCCCGCCGCACTGCCCGATTCCGGCAACGGCGCCACCTGTGTGGCGGAGGCACTGATCGGCGGGCACCTGTGTACCCTGGAAGGGTATGTCCACCGTGGAGAGACGCACGTCTACGCGATCATCGATTCCCTGCGCAGCTCCAACAATGTGAGCTTTTTCAGCTACCAGTATCCGTCCCACCTGCCGGAGGGTATCAAGGAACGCATGTGCCGGAACGCCGCCACCATCCTCGAGCACATCGGCCTGGACAATTCGCCTTTCAATATGGAGATATTCTGGGACGAGGCGCAAGACAAACTGTGGCTGCTGGAAATCAACCCGCGCATTTCCAAATCCCACTGCCCGATATTCGAGATTGCCACCGGCACCTCCCACCACGAGGTGGCCATCGACATCGCTCTGGGCAAGCGCCCCGACTTTCCCCGCCCCGAGGGACACTACCCCATGGCCGGCAAGTTCATGCCCCGGGTCTTCGGCGACACTCGCGTAACGCGGGTGCCCTCGGCCAACGAGATCGAGGCACTGTACCGCCGGTATCCGGACCTGCGTCTATCCATCGCCGTGGAGGAGGGCATGATGCTGTCGGAACTGCGGGCCCAGGACAGCTACAGCTACGAGATCGGCGACGTTTTCATCGGTGCCGAAAACGAAACGGCCCTGCACGAAAAGTTCAGGCATATTATGGCGACGCTCGATTTCCGCTTCGCCGACGTCCTGCCCACCAACTACGGCAGCCTCGACGATATGCCCCATTTCCCGCCGCCGGAAATGCCGCTGCAGGCCCACGGCTGACCGGCGTGGCAATACGCGGCGGGGAATCGTTTCAGGCGGCCACCGGCGCCATGGGTTCCGCGCGCTTCTCTACCGCTCGCCCGGCAGAGAACACCAGCAGGCCACCGATGGCCAACAGCGTCCCTACGGGCCCGGTGACCGACCAAGCGAACCCCGCCTTGACCGCCACGCCCGCCAGCCAGGCGCCCAGCGCATTGGCCAGGTTGAAGGCGGCGTGGTTCAGGGACGCCGCCATGGTCTGGCCGCCCTCCGCCACATCCATCAGCCGCGTCTGCAGTGCCGGCCCCAGCGCCATGCTGGAGCCCACCAGGCCGACAAACAGGATGCCCGGCCAGACGTAATCCGCGGCGAAATAGAAGCCGCCCTGCACCAGCGCGCACCAGACCAGCACCAGCGGAATCGCGCGCAGCAGATTCCAATCCGCCGCCCGCGCGCCCAGCAGGTTCCCGGCGATGGCGCCCACACCGAAGACCGCCAGCACCACCGGCCCCAGAGAATCGGCCATACCCGCCTGTTCGGTGAGCGTCGGCATTACATAGCTGAATACGGAGAACATGCCGCCGAAGCCGATACTGGCAATGCCCAGCGTAAACAGCACCCGATGCTTCGCCAATGCCGACAGCTCCCGCGCCGGACTGGCATCGGGGTCGGAGGGCTGCACCGGCACGAAGCGCCAGACCATCAGCGCCGTCAACAGGGCGATGACACCGACGGCGATGAACGCCAGTTGCCAGCCAAACAGGTTGCCGGCCCAGGTGGCCAGCGGCGCGCCAACCAGGATCGCCCCGGTGAGCCCCAGCATCACCCGCGCCACGGCACGCGCCCGCTCACCGGGCGGCACCGCCGCCGCGGCCACCAGCGCGGACACGCCGAAATAGGCCCCGTGTGGCAGGCCAGCGAGGAAACGCAGCCCGACGAAAGACCAGAACCCCGGTGCAAAAGCGCTGGCGATATTGCCCACTGCAAACACCAGCATCAGCCCGATCAGCAGTGCCCGCCGCGGCGCGCGCGCCGCCAGCACGGCGATGATCGGCGCACCCACCACCACGCCCAGGGCGTAGCTGCTGATGGCATAGCCCACGTCCGGAGCGGAGACATTCAGGTCCGTCGCGATCCGGTTCATCAGGCCCATGATCACGAACTCGGTAGTACCGATACCAAAGCCACCCAGGGCCAGGGCGAATTCCGCCAGGCGGGAACGAGAAGGGACAGCTACCTGCGCCTCGGCAGCAGCGGCGGACGGGGACGACATCGGGGGAACTCCTTACATCGGATATACAGCGGACGGGAGGGCGCGCATGGTAACGCTAACCGACTGCCCGAGCCATCCCCCGCGCCCACTGAAACCTTTTGGTCATAAAAACTTAACCGGCGCGAATCGATGGTGGCAATAAAAATGCCATGAACGATCGGTACCTTCGCGCCCCGCTTCCACACGCTATTTCGGGGAGCCGACAGAGGAAGCAAAAAGGGAAGTTCCACTTCTTGGTAAAGCGCAGGGAAGGCGGCCCGGAGGATCAGTAATTGGGTAACCTTAGAATGCAGATAATCACAAAGTTCCACAAAGATAGACTTGGCCTGGCAATCGGCAAGATTCTCTCCGGCACATTGCTGGCCGCGGCGAGCACCGGCGCCTTCGCCCAGGGCAGCCCTGTGGCGGAAGAGGAACTCGTCGAGGAAATCGTTGTTACCGGCAGCTATGCGCGCAGCCTGGAAAGGGCCGTGGACATAAAGCGCGACTCCATCGGTTTTTCCGACGCGATCGTGGCCACGGATATCGCGGACTTCCCCGAGCAGAACCTGGCGGAAGCCCTGCAGCGCATGCCCGGTGTCACCATCGAGCGCAACAAGGGCCTTGGTACCAAGGTCAATGTGCGCAGCCTGCCGAGCGAATTCACCCACACCACCATCAACGGCCTCGCAACCGCATCCGGCAGCGGCGGTCGGGATGTGGAATTCGATATCTTCGCCTCGGAGATCATCCAGACCGTTACGGTCAAGAAATCCCCCACTGCCGCCGATGAAGAGGGCGGCATTGCCGGGACCGTAGAGATCGACACCGCGCGCCCGTTCGACTACGACGAGCGCCAGTTGGTGGTATCGACGGAAGGCGCCTACAACTCCATCTCCGAAGAAACCGATCCCCAGTACTCTTTCCTGGCCAGCGACACCTTCGGCGACTGGGGTGCGCTGGTTTCTTTTTCCAGTTCGGAGCGTACCAACAGAACCGACTCCAATTCCGGCGTGGACTTCCGCCCGTCCAGCCGCTGGCTGGAAAAGACCGGCTCTTCCGAATGGCAGGCGGAGCAGACCGAGGCTGTACTGGAGCGGGATGCGGGAATCGCCATCGACGACCGTTTCGATACCGACCAGACCAACCGCGTGGTCTTCATGAACAAGGTCGGCGACCGCGCCTACCTGAACAGCCAGGAAAAGTGGGGTGCCACCGCAGCCCTGCAGTACCAGCCGAGCGACGAGCTGAGCCTGACCTTCGACGCAATGCTGGGCAGCTACGACAACACCGAGGACGAATACGACGCGGCCGCCTACTCGGCCTCCAGCATCAGCGCACTGGAAGAGATTCACGAATACGACGACACCACCCTGTCCCGGTACGGTGTCACGGTACTGACCGACGCCTCCTACGCGGCCACCCAGCACGAATTCCTGAGCAAGGAACACGTCTACGAAACCGATTACACCCAGTACAGCCTGGACATGGAATGGACCCCGGGCGACTGGCTGATCGACGGCCTGGTGGGTTACTCCGGTGCGGAAAAGCTGATCGACAGCAGCAACCTGAAACACGTGGCCTATGCGCCCTCGCGCACCCGCTACACCAACACCGGTGGCGAGACCATTCCCAGCGACAGCCCCGACACCATCGACATGTACAACTCGCCGGATTCCTACCTGTTCGAATCCTACGAGGTGAACCTGGAAGATATCCAGGATGACAAGTACGCGGCGCAGCTGGATGTCATCAAGCCGCTGCAACTGGACTTCATGCCCTCGCTGGCACAGGTGCAGTTCGGTATGCGCTACACCGACAAGTCCAAGGAGCGCAATCGCGGCACCAATACCGTCACCGGCCCCACCGCCGACGACAGCTCCTGGGCCGGCGAGCGCACCCTGGCCGACAGCGAACTGACACCCGTCTCGCAACTGGTACCGGGTGGCCGCTACCTGTCGGAATCCTCCAACGCCCCCCGGTGGTCCCAGGTTTCCAACGGCTACGCCCGCGACACCTTCCGATACGATGGTTTCGACGTGGCCTTTGCCGACGACCAGTACTATCGCGTCGATGAAGAGGTGCTGAGCCTCTACGCCATGGCGGACTTCGAGTTCGAGCTGGGGCAGGTACCGGTAGACCTGAATGTGGGCGTGCGCAACGTGGACACTTCAGTGCTTTCGTTCGGCTACCACCAGGTACAGAACGAGGACGGGTCCACAGGCTATACATCTTCGCCCGTGTCCAAGAAAGGCAGCTACAAAGAGCTGCTGCCGAGCTTCAACCTGACAGCCGGGCTGGCCGATAACCTGCAGTTCCGCGCAGCGGCCTCGGAAACCATGATGCGCCCGGCACTGACCGATATCGCCTACAAGCGCACCGTCAGTGTCAACGAGTTCAAGTACTACGACGGCAACCCGGACCTGGAGCCCACCTACGCCGAACAGTGGGAGATGGGCCTCGAGTGGTACCCGGAAAACGGCGGCCTGTTGGCGGCCTCCTATTTCGAGAAGACAATCGAGGGCGTGGTGCGCGAATCCCTGACCGGCGTGGTCGAGGACGTGACCAAGTACAACGCCAACGGCACCGTCGACGGCGTCTACGACTTCGATATCTACCAGAAAATAAACGGCGAGGGCGACTACGATGTGTCCGGCCTGGAGCTGATCGCCCAGTATCCCCTCGGTGCGCTCTACGCAGCGCTGGACGGTTTCGGTATCAACGCCAACTACACCATGCTGGACAACTCCCTGACCGGGGAATCCGACCTGGATATTCCCACACCGCCGGAAGGACTCGCGGACAAGACCTATAACTTCACCGTCTTCTATGAGAACGACATCTTCGATGCCC
Organism: Microbulbifer halophilus; assembly: GCF_026183675.1. GTDB lineage: Bacteria > Pseudomonadota > Gammaproteobacteria > Pseudomonadales > Cellvibrionaceae > Microbulbifer > Microbulbifer halophilus. Next base: position 517 of record NZ_JAPIVK010000025.1, on the reverse strand, counting down.
GCGTCTCCTACAACTACAAGGACAAGTATGTGGAGCGCATCGAACGGGACATGTATCCCGTGTATCGCGATGCCTACGGCCAGGTGGATATGTCCCTCGGCTACCGGATTACGGACAATATAAAAATGACCCTGGAAGGTATCAATGTGACCGACGAGGAAACCACGGGCTACACCGTACACCCGGACTTCCCGACCATGTACGAGTTCTCCGGTCGGCGCATGGCCCTGGGTGTAAGAGCCACTTTTTGAACTTTTCATTTGCGCTGTGGGTGCCATCCGGAACGGGTGGCACCCTTTTTTAATCAAGTTTCGGGGTTTAGTTCAGGGATCTGGAGGCACCACGAACTCCGAAACTTGTGCTTCTATTTCCTGCAGAGTTGCCCGCCATCACCATGAAATACAGAATTCCCGCCCTCCTCTGCCTCGCCCTGATGCCCCTTTTCGTTGCGGCGGCGGAGCAGGATTCCCCGGTTATTAACCCGGCATTCAAATAGGCATCATGCGGCATATCGAAT
>NZ_JAPIVK010000024.1 GCF_026183675.1 Microbulbifer halophilus | reverse complement strand
TCAAGTTTCGGGGTTCAGTTCAGGGAGCTGGAGCGGGGTGCGCCTGCAGGCACCACGAACTCCGAAGCTTGAGTTAGTACGAACAGCCACGCTAACCTCGCTGGAGTATCACCTCGAGTACCAGTTTGCTACCGAAGTAGGCCAGCATCAGCGCGGCGAAGGCGGCGAGGGTCCAGCGCACCGCGGTATTGCCGCGCCAGCCCTTTTTCCAGTGACCCCACAGCAGGATGCTGTAGAGCAGCCACGCCAGCAGTGACAGTACCGTCTTGTGCACCAGGTGCTGGGCGAAGATGTTGTCCACGAACAGGAAGCCGGTGATCAGGGCCGCGGTCAGCAGCAGCTGGCCGAAGGCCACCAGTCCGAACAGCAGGGATTCCATTGTCTGTAGCGGTGGCAGGAAGCGGCTGATGCCACCGGGTTTGTGGTTGTGCAGCTGCTGGTTCTGGTAGTAGAGGTAGATGGCCTGCAGGGTGGCCAGGGTCAGGAGCGAATAGGCGACGATGGACAGCAGTGCGTGCACCGCGATGCTGGCAGACAACTGCTGGCGCGGCGCCACGCCGCCCCAGTCGTGCACGGCGGCCAGTTCCGTCAGGGCGCCGACGGGGGCGAGAATCAGGATCAGCAGTTGCAGCGGGTGCCGGGCGGCGAGGATCAGGATCAGCAGGTTGACGGTCCAACTGATCAGGGACAGCATCGCCAGCAGGTCGAAGCGGTAGCCGCCGGCGGTCACCAGGGTGTAGGCGAGGGACAGGCCGTGGGCGACCAGGGCTCCGGCGAGCAGTCCCAGCAGCAGCGGCCTGCCGGGCTGGCGCTGTCGGATAAAGCTGTGCGCGGCCACAATAGTGGTGGCCAGGTAGAGTGCAATTGCCGTCCAGTGGGCGATCGTCGCCATGGATAAATCCGTCTCTCCGTTCAGATCAGGGCGGCAGTGTGTCACAGCGCGCCGATACAGGAAAGTCATTCGCCAGGGGGCCGTTTGATATCTCCTGTCGACCGGTCGCTGTGCCGAGCGGGGTGCCGTGGCTTTGAGGATGATTCCAGACCGCTTCCCGGAAGGCCGGTTTGCGCACAGTGTTTCTGCGCTCCCCCTCCTGAGCTATACTGCCGCGCCTTGGACGGGGCGCCCGGCCGGCGCCCGCGAATTTCCGCTATCCGACGAGGACGAGAGTGTCGCCGGATGGCCAGTCACAGCAAAATCGGGACGTATCCATGTTCGACAACCTCAGCGACCGATTGTCGTCTGCCTTAAAGCAGGTCACCGGTAAAGCGCGCCTGACGGAAGACAATATCCGCGATACGCTGCGCGAAGTGCGCAAGGCGCTGCTGGAGGCGGATGTTGCCCTGCCGGTGGTGAAGGCCTTTATCAAACAGGTGCGCACCGCGGCGGTGGGGCAGAAGGTCAGCAAGGCCCTGAATCCCGGGCAGCAGTTCGTCAAGATAGTGGAAGCCGAGCTGGTCAAGGTGATGGGCGAGGCCGCCGAACCGCTGGACCTGGCCGTGCAACCGCCGGCGGTGATCCTGATGGCGGGCCTGCAGGGCGCGGGCAAGACCACCAGTGTGGCCAAGCTGGCCAAATACCTGCAGGAGCGGGAAAAGAAGAAGGTGATGGTGGTCAGTGCGGATATCTACCGCCCGGCGGCCATCGACCAGCTGGAAACCCTGGCCGGCGAGGTGGGGGCCATCTTCCACCCGTCCAGCGGCGACCAGAAGCCGCTGGATATCGCCAGGGGCGCAATGGACGCGGCGCGCAAGCAGTTTGCCGACGTGCTGATCGTGGACACCGCCGGCCGCCTGCATATCGACGAGCAGCTCATGGGCGAGATCAGCGAGCTGCACGGCGCCCTGGAGCCGGCGGAAACCCTGTTCGTGATCGACGCCATGATCGGCCAGGATGCGGTCAACACGGCCAGTGCCTTCAACGACGCGCTGCCGCTGACCGGCGTCATCCTGACCAAGGCGGACGGCGACGCCCGCGGCGGTGCGGCCCTGTCCGTGCGCCATGTGACCGGCAAACCGATCAAGTTTATCGGTGTCGGCGAGAAGACCGACGCCCTGGAGACCTTCCACCCGGACCGCATCGCCTCGCGCATTCTCGGTATGGGCGACATCATGTCGCTGATCGAGGAGGCCGAGCAGAAAATCGACAAGACCAAGGCTGAAAAGCTGGTCAAAAAGGTAAAGAAGGGCAAGGGCTTCGACCTGGAGGACCTGCGCGACCAGCTGCAGCAGATGCAGAGCATGGGTGGCCTGGGCTCCCTGATGGAGAAAATGCCCGGCATGGGCAATATGGCGCAGATGGCCCAGAAGGCCGATATGGGTACGGAGTTCAAGCGGATGGACGCCATCATCAGCTCCATGACCCCGGCCGAGCGCCGCAACCCGGATATTCTCAACGGCTCCCGCAAGCGCCGCATCACCACCGGCTCCGGCACCCAGGTGCAGGACCTGAACCGCCTGCTCAAGCAGCACAAGCAGATGGGCAAGATGATGAAGAAGTTCAAGGGCGGCGGCATGAACAAGATGATGCGCGGTATGGGTGGCATGCCGGGCATGGGGGGCGGTGCCGATGGCATGGGCGGCATGCCCGGCGGTCTGCCCCCGGGATTCCGCAAGAAGTAAGTCGGGAGTGCCGGTGGTCAACCCCGCAACCGGTTGCCGGGCCCGCGGCCCGCAAGCGGAGCTGGAGCTCCGCGCTCCCGGCGCTATACAAACCCCGGCGCGTCCATTAGAATACGCCGCCTTTCAGCCGGCAGGTGTCGGCTATTGATTTCTATTCGGCTGCCTACCGGCGGTCGGAAGTGTGTTGAAACTACAGGAAAGCTACATGGTAACCATTCGTCTGGCTCGCAGCGGTGCGAAAAAGCGCCCGTTCTATCACCTGACAGTCGCCGACAGCCGCAAATTCCGCGACGGTCGTTTCATCGAGCGTGTGGGTTTCTTCAACCCGGTTGCACGCGGTCAGGAAGAGCGTCTGCGCATCGACCGCGAGCGCATCGAGTACTGGGTTGGCCAGGGCGCCCAGGTATCCGATCGCGTCAGCAAGCTGCTGAAAGACTCTGCCTGATCTGAACCGGAGCGCGGGTGCCCCTGTGACGCCAATAGACCGGAACAGCGGCGCAGCCGCCGAATTGGTCACTGTCGGGCGCGTTACCGCTGTCTACGGTGTCCGCGGCTGGGTGAAGGTGTACTCCCATACCCAGCCGATGGACAATATCCTGCGGTTCGACCGCTGGTGGCTGCAGGGGCAGGGCGGCTGGGAGCCGCTGAAGATCGATCGCGGGCGTCGCCACGGCAAGGGGCTGATCGCCCATATCGAGGGGGTGGACAACCGCAACGACGCGGCGCGTTACTGCCAGCGCGATATCGCCATCCGTCGCAGCGACATGCCGCGGCTGGAAGAGGGTGAATTCTACTGGCACCAACTGGAAGGGCTGCACGTGATCAGCCACTTCGACGGTCGCGAGTACGATTTCGGGCGCGTCCAGCGGCTGATGGAAACCGGCGCCAACGATGTGCTGGTGGTCCGCGGCGGCGAGGACGATCGCGAGCGCCTGATTCCGTACCTGCCGGATGAATTTGTTACCCGTATCGACCTGGATGCCGGTGTCGTCACCGTCGTCTGGGATCCGGCGTTTTGACGGGGTTAGAAGCGGTGCCCGCCAAGCGTATCGCCCTGGTCAGCATCTTTCCGGAGATGTTCGCCGCGCTGACCGAATACGGTATCAGCGGCCGCGCGGTCAGGGACGGATTGCTGGAGGTGCGCTGCTGGAATCCCCGCGATTTCACCAGCGACCGCCACCGCACCGTGGACGACCGCCCCTACGGCGGCGGCCCCGGCATGGTAATGCTGGCGGAGCCACTGTATCAGGCGCTCACCGCCGCGCGCGCCTGGGCGGAAGAGGGTGGCGCCGGCGCGCAGAGTATCTACCTGTCGCCCCAGGGGCGGCAACTGGACCAGGATGGCGTCGAGGAGCTGTCCGCAGCGGGCAACCTGGTGCTGCTGGCCGGGCGCTACGAAGGGATCGACGAGCGTATCGTCGAGACGCTGATCGACGGGGAGTGGTCCATCGGTGACTATGTCCTCAGTGGTGGCGAACTCGCCGCCATGGTGCTGGTGGACGCCGTTACGCGGCTGATACCCGGCGCACTGGGGCACGATCAGTCGGCGGTGGAGGACTCCTTCGCCAGCGGGCTGCTGGACTGCCCCCACTACACCCGCCCGGAAGAATACCGCGGCAGGTCGGTGCCGGAGGTGCTGCTCTCCGGCAACCATGAAAAGATTCGCCGCTGGCGCCTCAAGCAGGCGCTGGCGCGCACCGAGCAGCGCCGCCCGGACCTGTTGGAAGGGCTGGAGCTGGACGGTGAACAGAAGCTGTTGCTGGAGGAAATCCGGCGGCAGCGGAGGGCAGTGACCGGGGACCAGTGAGCAATGGCTCACTGATTGCCGGCCACTGTCTGTGAAAAACGCCGGATTCGCCGGGAGGCGTGAGTAATCCGGCCACCTAGCTGAGAAGCTACATAATCTATTTGGGAGTATTCCAAATGAGCAATAAAATCATCCAGCAGCTGGAGCAGGAACAACTGAAGAGTGAAGTTCCGGCCTTTGCCCCGGGCGACACCATCGTCGTTCAGGTCAAGGTAAAGGAAGGCAACCGCGAGCGTCTGCAGGCTTTCGAAGGTGTTGTGATCGGCAAGCGCAACCGCGGCCTGAACTCCTCCTTCACCGTGCGCAAGGTTTCCCACGGTGTCGGCGTTGAGCGTACCTTCCAGACCCACAGCCCGCTGGTCGACAGCATTCAGGTCAAGCGCCGCGGCGACGTGCGCCAGGCCAAGCTGTACTACCTGCGCAACCTGACTGGTAAAGCGGCGCGCATTAAAGAGAAGCTCAACTGAGTTGTCTCTAAACGCGTCTGAAAAGCCGGGGCAGCAATGTCCCGGCTTTTTTTATGTCCGGGGCGGGGAAATGGGGGCATCATCGCCCCGCTTAGACCCGATTCATGGTTCCGGCAGGCGGGATATGGTAAAACGCGCCACAAGAGCCATATGTCGCCAATAAATGCCATACTGGCTGCACCGCGGAACCGGAATCCGACGAATGAGTCGGACCTGAATCCGTGACTTCACGGCGGATGCAGAGCGCAAGCTCTTGACGCCCTGAAGCCACGGATTCAGGTCGAAGCCAAGAAACCAAAGGAGCTATCGGGAATGACCCTTTTCAACAAGTCGCTGATGCTGGTCGGCGCACTCTTCGCCCTGCTGGGTCCGGCCGCCCAGGCGGAAGTCGACGCGGAAGTGGCCAAAACAATCAAGGCGCGCCTCGAGGCCGGCAATCCCAAGGCCAACTACGGGGAAGTACGCGAGAGCCCGATCAGTGGCCTGTACGAAGTGGACGTGGACGGCGGCGCGAATACGCTGTTTGTCTCCGGGGACGGAGGTCACTTCATCTTCGGCGACCTCTACCGGGTCAAGGCCGGCGGCGGCATGGCGAACCTGTCCGAGCAGCGCCGCACGGGGCAGCGCGCCAAAATCATGGAGGCGCAGAGTATCGACGATATGATCGTCTTCTCCCCCGAGGGTGAGACCAAGGCGCATATCTACGTCTTTACCGATGTCGACTGCGGCTACTGCCGCAAGCTGCACCAGGACGTGCCCGAGCTGAACAGCCGCGGCATTGAGGTGCGCTACCTGGCCTTCCCCCGCGCGGGCCTGAACTCCCTCAGCTATCGCAAGGTCGCCACTGCCTGGTGCGCGGACGACCCCAACAAGACTCTGACTGCACTCAAGAACCGCGAAAACGTGCCGCTGGATGTCTGCAAGCAGAACCCGGTGGCCAGCCAGTACAAGCTGGGCAGCGAGGCGATCGACGTGCGCGGCACGCCCACCATCGTGATGCAGGATGGCAGCGTGGTGCCGGGCTACCTGCCGCCGGATCGCATGACCGAGGCTCTGGGTATCTGAGTGGAGAGTGAGCAGTGGTCGGTGGCGGCCCCCTCCAGCCACTGACCACTGGTCGCCGTCACTACTGTTCTGCAATTTTATTGACAGTTTCCCTTCCTCCTCAGTAAGGTTATCGTCCTTTTGTCGTTTTTATTGCCATTTATTGCGCTGTTGCCTGGTTCGCGTCCCCGCGCCGGGGTGTCCGGTCGTTCCCGGTCCCGGCCGGTAGATGGCGCGGGCCGCTTGCGCGGAGGGAAGTTGTGAGCGCACCTGTCGAAGACACCACCGAACTGGAATCCCAACAACAATTGCAGGGCCCTCGGCGGCCGGCGCGTATCGGTATCTGCGGTCTGGGCACCGTGGGCAGTGGTACGGTCAATGTGATGGCGCGCAACGGTGAAGAGATTGCCGCGCGCTGTGGCCGCCCGGTGGAAATCGTGCAGATCGGCGCGCGCCGGGACAATCCGGCCTGCGATACCAGCGCGCTGAATATCTCCCGCGAAATCTTCGATGTGGCCGCCAATCCCGACGTGGATATTCTGGTGGAGCTGATTGGCGGCACCACCGTGGCCCGGGAGCTGGTGCTGACGGCCATCCGCAACGGCAAGCATATCGTCACCGCCAACAAGGCCCTGATCGCCGAGCACGGCAATGAACTCTTCGCCGCCGCCGCCAAAAAAGGTGTGACCATCGCCTACGAGGCCGCGGTGGCCGGCGGTATCCCGATCATCAAGTCCCTGCGCGAGGGCCTGGTGGGCAACCGCATCGAGTGGCTGGCCGGCATCATCAACGGCACCGGCAACTATATCCTCACGGAAATGCGCGAGAAGGGCCGCACCTTTGACGGGGCCCTGGGCCAGGCTCAGGAGCTGGGTTACGCCGAGGCGGATCCCACCTTCGACGTGGAGGGCATAGATGCGGCCCACAAACTGGTGATCATGGCGTCGCTGTCATTTGCGATCCCGCTGGCATTCGACAGAGTCTACACCGAGGGCATCAGCGGCATCACCAGCGAGGATATCCGCTACGCGGACGAGCTAGGCTACCGCATCAAGCACCTGGGCATCGGCCGTCGCACCGAGCAGGGCGTGGAACTGCGGGTACACCCGACGCTGATTCCGGAGAGCCGCCTGATCGCCAACGTCAATGGCGTGATGAACGCGATACTGGTCAACGGCGACGCCGTGGGTCCCACGCTCTACTACGGCGCCGGTGCCGGCGACGAGGCCACTGCCTCGGCGGTGATCGCCGATATCGTCGATGTGGCCCGCACCCTGGAATCGGCGCCGGACCAGCGGGTTCCCGTCTCCGGCGTGGCCGAGGGCGGCCAGAACGGCGGCGACGTGCTGCCGATGGACGAGGTGGTCACCAGCTACTACCTGCGCATCTCCGCCCACGACAAGCCCGGCGTCATGTCCCAGGTGGCCCGGATCTGCAGCGACCAGGGCATCAGCATCGAGGCCCTGATCCAGCACGAACCCGCCGACGGTGAGGCCCTGGTGCCGGTGGTGATCCTCACCAGCCGCGCCAAGGAGGGCCGCCTGCGCGACGCGGTAGCCGAGATCGAGGCGCTGGATACGGTCGAAGGCGACGTAGTGCGTATCCGCGTAGAGCCACTTGGGTAATTTCGGACCCCTGAATCCGAAAACTTGGCTTCCCTCTCCCGGCGGGAGAGGGGACTTGTCATGTCAGTGCCGGGAAATAACACCGTGAGATTTATCAGCACCCGCGGCCGCGCGCCGTCCCTTTCCTTTACCGACACCGTCCTCACCGGCCTCGCCACGGACGGCGGTCTCTATGTGCCGGAATCCCTGCCCGAATTCTCCGCGGAGGAAATCCGTGCAATGGCCGGGCTCGATTACCGCGAGCTGGCCTTCCGCATCATCCAGCCGTTTGTCGGCGACGACCTGAGTGACGACGAGCTGCGCGATATTCTCGAGCGTTCCTACCGGCATTTCCGCCACAGCGCCGTGGCGCCGCTGGTGCAGACGGATACCAACGAGTGGATCCTGGAGCTGTTCCATGGCCCGACCCTGGCCTTCAAGGATTTCGCCCTGCAGTTTCTCGGCCAGCTGTTCGACCACCTGCTGAAAAAACGCGGCGAGCGCGTGGTGGTGATGGGGGCCACCTCCGGCGATACCGGCTCCGCCGCCATCGAGGGCTGCCGCCACTGCGACAATATCGATATTTTCATCCTGCACCCGCACAACCGGGTATCGGAGGTACAGCGCCGGCAGATGACCGGGGTGCTGTCGGACAATGTGTTCAATATCGCCCTCGACGGGAGCTTCGACGACTGCCAGAACATGGTCAAGGCCAGCTTCGCCGACCAGTCGTTCCTGCCCGACGGCCGCCGCCTGGTCGCGGTCAACTCCATCAACTGGGCGCGCATCATGGCCCAGATCGTCTACTACTTTTACGCGGCCGTGAACCTGGGCGCGCCGGACAAAATGGTCAACTTCTCCGTGCCCACCGGCAACTTCGGCGATATCTTCGCCGGCTACCTGGCGCGGCAGATGGGCCTGCCCATCGACCAACTGGTGATCGCCACCAACGCCAACGATATCCTGCACCGTTGCATCAGCGACAACGACCACTCCCCCAGACCACTGGTGCACAGCCTGTCGCCGAGCATGGACATCATGGTGTCCAGCAACTTCGAGCGACTGCTGTTCGACCTCTACGACCGCGACGGCGCCGCCGTGGCCGAACTGCTGGCGGACCGCAGTGCGCCCATGCAGCTGGACGACAGGGTGCTGGCGAAGGCGCGGGAGGTCTTCTACTCGTATCGCGTCGACGACCAGCGCACCGTCGAGACAATCCGCCGGGTATTCGAGGAGTCCGAATACCTGCTGGATCCGCACACCGCCATCGGCGTCGAGGCCGCGAGAAAAGTACGCAAATCGACGGAACAGCCGATGGTTTGCCTCTCCACCGCCCATCCGGCAAAATTCCCCGACGCGGTGGCCCGAGCGCTGCCCACCCGGGAAATTCCCCTGCCGGCGCATATGCAGGACCTCTTCCAGCGCGAGGAGCGGATGAAGGTACTGCCCAACGACCTGGCCGGGGTGCAGCGGTTTATGGCGGAGGCGCTGGGGTAGGATTGTCGGGACTCGGGACTCGAAAAGAATACCGAACCCAGATGCGAAGCCCCAGAATTCGCTTACGAGTGAACTGATGCGGCCAATCGAAAAAAGAACACGAAAGATGCATAAAACAATTCAGCGACGGCCAGTGGATCTCTCCACTGGCCGTTTTGCTTCCGACACACCCAAAATCCTGCAGCGGGTACTGCTTGGCCGCGGGGTCACCAGCGAGGCGGCGCTCGACCACCGCCTCGCCAGCCTGCATGCGCCCGCGGCCATGCGCGGCCTGGAAACGGCCGTGGAGCTGCTGGCGGAGGCGGTGCGCGAACAGCGGAAAATCCTGATCGTCGGCGACTTCGACGCCGACGGCGCCACCAGCAGCAGCCTGGCGGTGCTGGCGCTGGGGGCCATGGGCGCGCCCGGGGTGGAATTCCTGGTGCCCAACCGCTTCGACTTTGGCTACGGCCTGACACCGGAAATCGTCGAGGTGGCGAAAGAGTCCGCGCCGGATCTGCTGATCACCGTCGATAACGGTATCAGCAGTATCGACGGCGTCGCCGCCGCCAAAGCCGCCGGCATGACGGTGATCGTTACCGACCACCATCTACCCGGGGCCGAATTGCCGGAGGCGGACGCCATCGTCAATCCCAATCAGCCCGACTGCGACTTCCCCAGCAAAAACCTGGCCGGCGTGGGCGTGATCTTCTATCTGCTCAGCCGCCTGCGCACCGCACTGGACCGGGGCGGCTGGTTCGCAGACAGCGGTATCGCCGCGCCCAATATGGCCGATTACCTGGACCTGGTAGCCCTGGGCACCGTCGCCGACCTGGTGCCACTGGACCACAACAACCGCATCCTCGTGCACCAGGGCATCGCGCGCATCCGCGCCGGTCACTGCCGGCCCGGCATCGCCGCGTTGCTGGAAGTGGCCGGGCGCAACCAGCGCAAGCTGTCCACCACCGATATCGGCTTCATGCTCGGCCCGCGCATCAACGCCGCCGGGCGGCTGGACGATATCGGCACCGGCATTCGCTGCCTGCTGACCCGGGATCCCGCCGAGGCCCGCGAACTGGCCGCGGAACTGGACGGCCTCAATCGCGACCGCAAGGCGATAGAACAGGGCATGCAGCGCGAGGCGCTGGCCCTGCTTGAAAAAGTGCAACTGGACGGCGAGATTCCCTGGAGCCTGTGTCTCTACGACGAAAACTGGCACCAGGGAGTGGTGGGTATTCTCGCCAGCCGCATCAAGGAAAAGTTCCACCGGCCCGTTATCGCCTTCGCGGAAGGCGATAACGGCTTGATCAAGGGCTCGGCGCGCTCGATTCCCGGTTTGCATATTCGCGACGCCCTCAGCGATGTCGCGGCCAGCCACCCGGACCTGATTGCCAAGTTCGGCGGCCACGCCATGGCGGCGGGACTCAGCCTGCGGCAGGAAGACTTTCCGGCCTTTGTCGATGCTTTCGAGATGGCGGTGCGCAGCCGTCTGGACGAATCGCAACTGCAGGCGATCATCGAGTCCGACGGCGAGCTGGAGCCCGCGGATTTCTCCATGCAGACCGCGGCCGCACTGCGCGCCTGCGCCCCCTGGGGGCAGGCATTCCCGGAACCGCAATTCGACGGCGAGTTCCTGTTGCTGCAACAGCGCATCGTCGGCGAACGCCACCTGAAAATGGTGGTGGCACCGGAGCGGGATCCGCAACTGGCGCTGGACGCAATCGCGTTCAATATCGACACCGACACCTGGCCGCAACAGACGGAAAAAATCCGGCTGGCCTACAAACTGGATATCAACGAATTTCGCGGCCGGGAATCCCTGCAGTTGATGGTCAGCCACCTGGAAGCCATCTGAGCCGGCCGTCACCACTATCGTTCGTCATTCCGGCGAAGGCCGGAATCCAGAGGGGGAGATGCGCTCCCCAAATCGAGTTTCCGGAAGAGATTGAATGAAAGCACAACAGGCGAGAGCCGAACTCCTGCTGTTACTGGCCGCGCTTTTCTGGGGCCTGGCCTTCGTGCCGCAAAAAATGGCCATGGAACATATGCCGCCGCTGGCGTTCAACGCCTGGCGTTTCCTGCTGGGCGGCCTGATCCTGGTACCGCTGGTCTACTGGCTGTCGTCGCGGCGCGATGTGGCCACGCCGGAGGCCGGCGCGGCGGTAAAAAGCCGCTGGCGCGACTGTTTTGGCGGCGGCGCGCTCCTGGGGTTCTGGTTGTTCCTGGGCGCGGCGCTGCAACAGTGGGGCCTGGTTTACACCAGCGCCGGGCGCGCCGGTTTTATCTCCGGTATGGAGATGTTGCTGGTGTCCGTGATCGGCCTGTCCCTGGGACTCGCCACCAACCGATGGACCTGGGGCGGCATCGGCATCGCGCTGGCCGGCCTCTACTGCCTGGGCGATTTCTCCGAGGAATCGCAGATGATCGGCGACCTGCTGGTATTCGCCGGCGCCTTCGCTTTCGCCGTCCAGGTGCTGAGTGCAGACCGACTGGTAAAGCGCTACCACGCACTGCGCCTGGCGGCGATCCAGTTTCTCTGCTGCGGCCTGTTGTCTGCGGTGGCCTCCCTCTTGATCGAAGAGGCGACGCTGGAGGGCGCCATCGCCTCCGCCTGGCCCATCGCCTATATGATGATTTTTTCTACCGCGATCGCCTTTACCTTTCAATTGCTGGGTCTGCGCCACGCCGCCACCTCCCACGCCACCGTCATCATGGCGATGGAATCGGTATTCGCGCTGGTGGCCGGCTGGTTGATCCTCAACGAGGTATTCAGCGGCCGCGAACTGCTGGGCTGCGGCCTGATGTTGGCGGGTATGTTGCTGAGCCGCTACGGTACTCACGCCGGCAGCCACCACTGAACGAGGTTGTATGGATTTTTCCGCACTGGCGCTGTTTGTGTCGACTTTCTTTTTCGTGTCGCTTACCCCGGGTATGTGTATGGCCCTGGCGCTGACGCTGGGCATGTCGATCGGGGTGCGGCGCACCGCGTGGATGATGATCGGTGAACTGCTGGGTGTCGCAGTGGTTGCGGTGTCGGCGGTGGTCGGGATAGCGGCACTGCTGCTGAAATACCCGGCTGCTTTTCAGGTGTTCAAGTACTGCGGCGGCGCCTACCTGGCCTGGCTGGGGATCCAGATGTGGCGGGCCCGCGGGGGCATGGCGATGCTGGCGCCGCAAGAGCGCGACGGCGCCGCGCCCCCGCCCAAGCGGCGCGCGCTGATGCTGCAGGGGTTCGTCACCGCGGTGGCCAATCCCAAAGGCTGGGCCTTCTTTATTGCGCTGCTGCCGCCGTTTGTCGACGACCAGCGGCCGCTGCTGCCCCAGCTTTCGGTGCTGATTGCTATCATTCTTCTGTTGGAGACGCTGTGTATGCTGATCTATGCCAGCGGCGGGCGTACACTGAGTGGGTTGCTGCGGCGCGGTGAGAATGTGCGCCTGGTCAATCGTATCGCCGGTACCCTGATGCTGGGTGTCGGTGGCTGGCTCGCATTCGGGTGACCGCACCGCTGGTTCCGGATTCTTTACAGAGGAAGTTTGTCGATGAAACCCTGTTTTTTTTGCCTGCTGGCCGTCACCCTGGTGTTGGCCGGCTGTGGCCAGCGCGCCGACCGCGAAAAGGTCACTGAAGAGTCATCTACCGCCGAATCGCAGGCACCCGCCACAGAGGAGGAGGAACCCGCAGTGCGCGCGGAAGAGTTGATCTGGGTGCTGGAGTCCAGGGGCAGCAAGCAGTGCGAGGGCGGCGGTATCGGCCGGGACGAGAGCGCCCGCAAGCTGACCGACAGCGGTGTGCAGGTGCAGGAGTCCCGCTGCGGCGTGCGCACCGACCGTATGTACCCCAGCGTCTGTGGGGGCCCCACCGGCGAGGTTCTGCTACACCTGATTGGCCAGGATTCCCTGGACGCCGCGCTGGAGCTGGGTTTCGATCCAGCGGATCAGGTGGAGTACCAGCACAAGAGTTGCTCCGACTCCGCCAGCGGGGCCCAGACCCGTTAGCGGAGCCGCCCTTTCGAATTGCCGACACGGGCGTGACCGCGGGGTACGGCATAGCCCGCCCCGCTCTCCAGGGCGCCCGACCCGCCCGCTTGACCTTACCCTTGCGGTAATCTTTAACCTCCTGCACCGTGTTCAGAAGCTCAACAGCGGGAGCCTGTATGAATATTTCCCGGGCGGCGCAGCAGTCGGGCCTGACGGTCAAGGCGCTGCGCTATTACGAGTCCATCCATCTGCTGCAACCGGGTCGTTCGGCGAACGGCTACCGGGATTACAGCGAGCGCGACCTGGAGACGCTGCGCTTTATCCAGCGCGCCCGTTCGGTGGGTTTCTCCGTCGAGGAGGTGCGCGACCTGCTGGAATTGCACCAGAATCCGTCGCGCCGCAGCCACGATGCCAAGCTGCTGGTACTGGGCAAGCTGGAGCATGTCGAGACGCAACTGCGCAACCTGCGCGAGATGCGCACCACGCTGAGGGACCTGGCACAGCGCTGTGCCGGCGACGAATCACCGGAGTGCGCGATCCTGGACAGACTGGCGGGAGGGGAACATGACTGACAGGTGTTGCGGCCCCCAGCCGCCGCAGGAGGCGCAACCGGTGGAATCCCACACCTCCGCCTGCTGCGCCGACGAGCCCCACGGCCGTATCGACTGGCTGCTCTGGGGCAGCCTGTCGATCGTGGCGGTCCTCTACGGGATCTACTGGGCGGTGGATGCGGCGGCCATGCCGGCGTGGCTGCAGGAGATGTCTGCCGGCACTGTGGAGCTGGCCCACACCATGTGGTGGGGCGTGGCGGCCGGCGCGCTGTTCGTGGGCCTGCTGGGTCGGATTCCGCAGGAACTGGTGATCTCGGCCCTCGGCCGCGGCGGCAGCAAACGCGGGCTGGTCCGCGCCACCCTGGCGGGCCTGTTCTTCGATCTCTGCTCCCACGGCATCCTGATGGTGGGCATGCAGCTCTACAAGCGCGGCGCCAGCCTGGGCCAGGTGATGGCCTTCCTGATCGCCAGCCCCTGGAACTCCCTGTCGCTGACGGTGATCCTGGTGGCGCTGATCGGTTTCTGGTGGACGCTGACATTCATTCTCTGCTCGGCGGTGATCGCGCTGTTGTCCGGCTACCTGGCGGACCGACTGGTGGATCGCGGCAGGCTGCCGGCCAACCCGAATCAGGTCGAGTTGCCGCAGGATTACGACTGGCGCGGTGAGGTGGCCGAGCTGTGGCAGCGTGCCGAGCTGACCCCCACCAGTATCGGCGGCCTGTTGTGGGAGGGCATCCGCGGCTCGCAGATGGTGGTGCGCTGGCTGCTGGTGGGCATCGTGCTGGCGGTGCTGGTGCGCGCCTTTGTCGACCCGGCGATCTTCCAGCAGTGGTTCGGCCCCACGGCGCTGGGCCTGGGCGCGACACTGATCGCCGCCACCATCCTGGAAGTCTGCTCCGAGGGCGCCACACCGCTGGCCGCGGACATCTTCAGCCGCGCCGCCGCCCCCGGCAACGCTTTCTCCTTCCTGATGGCCGGTGTCTCCACCGACTACACCGAGCTGATGTCCATCAGGGACACCACCGGCTCCTGGAAACTGGCCCTGGCACTGCCGCTGCTGACCCTGCCACAGGTCATCGCCGCCGGCCTGCTGATGAATTGGCTCGGCACCTGAGCGATAGCCTCCCCTCTCCCTAACCCTCTCCCGGAGGGAGAGGGGGCTGGTATGAGTTGTGATGGAGCCCGGTGGGTTGGTTCGTTCTAAATGTTTCCGATCAAGCGCCCCTCTCCCTCCGGGAGAGGGGCCGGGGGAGAGGGCGGTCAGGGAGGCCACCCTCAACACGGAAGCGGGCGATTTGAGGTGCCAGATATGTAAACGATGTCCCCGGTTTAAACTGTAAAGGATGTTCCGGTTGCACAGGGAGAGGGCCTCTCCCGCTCCACTGGATGAAAACCGCCCCCCTGCGGTAGAATGCGCGCCGCTTTAAAATTCCCCGGAATCCGAGAGTTCATGGAAATCAATCCCCTCCTCAACCAATTGCAAGACCTCGAAGAGCGCACCGACGTTCTTAGGGGGTATCTTTGACTACGCTACCAAGAAAGAACGCCTGACCGAGGTCGAGCTGGAACTGGCCGAACCCAGCGTCTGGGACAACCCGGACCGCGCCCAGGAACTGGGCCGCGAGCGCTCCTCCCTGGAGACGGTAGTTTCAACTATCGAAAGTCTCGACAGCGGTATCTCCGACTGCCGCGAGCTCCTGGAGATGGCCGCGGAAGAGGGGGACGAGGACTCGGTCGCCGAGGTCTCCGGCGAGATCGAGGGCCTGCAGAAGCAACTGGGCGTACTCGAATTCCGCCGCATGTTCTCCGGCCCCAACGACGCCAACAACGCCTACCTGGATATCCAGTCCGGTTCCGGCGGAACCGAGGCCCAGGACTGGGCGGAGATGCTGTTGCGCATGTACCTGCGCTGGGGCGAGGCCCACGGTTTCAAGACCACGCTGGAAGAGGCCTCCGCCGGCGATGTGGCCGGTATCAAGAGCGCCACTATCCACTTTCAGGGCGACCACGCCTTCGGTTGGCTGCGCACCGAGACCGGCGTGCACCGCCTGGTGCGCAAGTCGCCGTTCGATTCCGGCAACCGCCGCCATACCTCTTTCACCTCCGTCTTCGTGTCGCCGGAAATCGACGACAATATCGAGATCGAGGTGGACAAGTCCCAGGTGCGCGAGGATACCTACCGAGCCTCCGGCGCCGGCGGCCAGCACGTGAACAAGACCGACTCCGCGGTTCGCCTGACCCATCTCGAGTCCGGCATTGTCGTCGCCTGCCAGAGCGAGCGTTCCCAGCACCAGAACCGCGACAAGGCCTGGAAGATACTGCGTGCCAGACTGTACGAGCAGGAGATGCAGAAGCGCAATGCCGACAGGCAGGCGATGGAAGAAAACAAGTCGGATATCGGCTGGGGCAGCCAGATCCGTTCCTACGTGCTCGACGACCAGCGTATCAAGGACCTGCGTACCGGCGTGCAGACCAGCAACTGCCAGACAGTGCTGGACGGGGACCTGGACCAGTTTATCGAGGCGAGCCTGAAAGCGGGCCTGTAAATTCTCCCGTAGGGTGCGCCGTGCGCACCGCCTGACCACAACGGTGCGCACGGCGCACCCCACCTCAACGACACGCAAATAATCGACATGACAGACACCCGATCCCAGCAAGACGAAAATAAACTCATTGCCGAGCGCCGCGCCAAGCTGTCCGCGTTGCGCGAGAAGGGCAATGCTTTTCCGAACGCTTTCCGCCGCGAAAACCTGGCGGAGGATCTGCAGCGTGAGTTCGGTGACAAGAGCAAGGAAGAACTGGAAGAGCTGGGTAAGGTCGCCAGCGTGGCCGGCCGTATCCTGGCCAAGCGTGGGCCCTTCATGGTGATCCAGGATGTGTCCGGCCGCATCCAGTTGTACGCCGGCAAGCCGGCGCAGAAGGACATGAAAGAGCGCTTCGGGGCCTGGGATATCGGCGATATCGTCGGCGTGCGCGGTACCCTGCAGAAATCCGGCAAGGGCGATCTCTACGTCACCTGCGAGGAGTACACGCTGCTGACCAAGGCGCTGCGCCCGCTGCCGGAAAAATTCCACGGTATTGCGGACCAGGAAATGCGCTATCGCCAGCGCTATGTGGACCTGATCGCAACGCCGGAATCCCGCGATGTATTCCGTACCCGCTCGCGCGTGATCGATTACATCCGCCGCTTCCTGAACGACAACCACTTCATGGAAGTGGAGACGCCGATGCTGCAGGTGATTCCCGGCGGCGCCACCGCGCGGCCGTTCATCACCCACCACAACGCGCTGGATATCGATATGTACCTGCGCGTGGCACCGGAGCTGTATCTGAAGCGCCTGGTGGTGGGGGGCTTCGAGCGCGTCTACGAAATCAACCGGAACTTCCGCAACGAGGGGCTGAGCACACGCCACAACCCCGAATTCACCATGCTCGAGTTTTACCAGGGTTACGCGGATTACAACGACCTGATGAACCTGACCGAGGCCATGCTGCGCGGCATCTGCGAGGAAGTGCTGGGCAACACCACGGTGGAATACCAGGGCAACAGTTATGATTTTGCCCGGCCGTTCGAGCGCCTGACGGTTTTCGATTCGATTCTGCGCTACAACCCGAACTTGAGCCACGGCGATATCGACAACCTGGATAGTGCCCGCAAGGTGGCCGAGAGCCTGGAAATTCCGCTGAAGGATTCCTGGGGCCTGGGCAAGGTGCAGATCGAGATTTTCGAGAAAACCGTCGAGCACCGCCTGGACCAGCCGACCTTCATCACCGAATACCCCACCGAGGTATCGCCGCTGGCGCGCCGCGACGACGACAACCCGTTCGTGACCGAGCGCTTCGAGTTCTTCGTCGGTGGCCGCGAACTCGCCAACGGCTTCTCGGAGCTGAACGATGCCGAGGACCAGGCGGAGCGCTTCAAGGCCCAGGTGGCGGAGAAAGATGCCGGCGACGACGAGGCCATGCACTACGATGCCGACTATATCCGCGCACTGGAATACGGTCTGCCGCCGACGGCGGGGGAGGGGATCGGCATCGACCGGCTGGTGATGCTGCTGACCGATTCACCGTCGATCCGCGATGTGCTGCTGTTCCCGCATATGCGCCCGGAGACCGCTGCGGAATAATCCCTTTTACTGTACCCTGCAGGGGCGGTCCATGGCAGCGATCGGACTATCGGAACAATCCGAATATCGCTCGTGGCCATGGACCCTTCCCGCAGATACATCTGTGATCCCCCGATCGGGAAACAAAACGGGACACTCATACCGCCCGGCTGAGGACCTGGTCCCGCAAATACAGCAGGATGTCGTAATACCAGCCAAGTGTCGGGCTTCCCCGCCACTTTTCGATCTCTTCCCAGTTGGCTTTATCGAAAACGCTCCAGATATAAACGGCTTCCAGTTCATTGTCCGCAGGGGCGTCGGGGTAGCGTTGGTGAATCTGGGAGTACTGGGAGATACTGCCGTGCTCGATATCGACAGAGGCATTGGTGGCCGCGACGAGATTGGTTTTCTGGATTTTTGTGTGGATCGTTTTGATTTGATCATTCGAGGCCAGGAAATAGCCCGCTCCAAATTGAAGGCTGAACTGGTGTTCCAATACCGACACCGACTGGTTACTGATCTTTACTCCGGTTTCCTCATAAAACTCACGTGCCGCGCCCCCGGTGATTGATTCGCCTTTGTTGCGTTTACCACCCGGGAGTGCGTAGTTATCGCCGCCGTTCAACGATTGTCCGTCGGGAACAATAGCTCCCTGGCTCTTGGCGGGGTCATAAAAGAAATAGCCCTTCGAAAGCTTCCGTGCGAGCATGAAATGTCCATCCTCCGTGTAAAGTACAGCGTAAACTTGCATGATGTTTCTCCTTGACGTTTCTAATCCTCAAAGATTCCGGGAATTACCGGTATTTGATGATGAAGTTGACGGCAATATTCTTGGGCCGTGTTTCCGAGCTCGATCTCGCCGGCTTGGTGGGAGAGGCCGTTTCCTTGGATGTGATATTGGTTCCGGCTGCCTGCCCCTGAGCTGAAACGCCCGATGGTTGGGTTATGTCGTAGCTGTGTGTATGGTCCTGGAGGGTGTCGCATTGTAGAGAGCCGACAACATTGGCAACTGTGCCAAAACCATCCGGGGCATTCCGGTTTTTCGCATCGGGGTCCAGGCCGGCTCCGGCATCGTAACCACGCAAAAACAGCCCGCGGTAGTCGGGAATGCGGAACATGGCAACCTGGCTTTCCGTCTTTTCTCCATACAGGGTGCCGATAACCGCATAGAGTTCCGGATAACCCTCTACCGGAAGCCAGCGGCCGTCGCAGAGCATCCATCCCTGGTTTTCCGGATATATGAGTGGCGATTTATCGGATACGGACGCACTGCCAGGTGTGAAACCTGTACAGTCGCTGTTACTCCAAAGGTCGTTCTGCGCTCCGGATACCGGATTGACCTGGCCCGCAAACGGGCATATTGAGCCAATTGGGGTTGTGACAAACATGGCGTGACCTCCGTAATGTCATTTATTCAAGTTCCGGAGCCCGGGGGGATGTCGGTGACGTGAAACGCCGGCTCCCGGAATCAGGCCCCGGATCTTGAGATCCTTGAGTCATGGCTTTTCGGGTGGGTATCTTCTATTTGCTCCCGGCTACAACGAATGCGTTGCATTGAAGAGCATTCATAAGCGTTGAAAATTGCTGACGCCCATACGTTTCGACTTCGCCACTGAAAGAGTCATACAGTTGAAAGGTCCGATTATCTTTCACCCGGATAGCGACAACGTGAACGTCATTTCCGGCCCAGATCTGCGTTCCAGTAGCGAAGATGCCGTTCTCTACCCCGCTGACAACCTTCTCTTTCAATTCCCGCTTGCCGCTGAGTGAATTGGCGGCGTAATTTGCCTGGTCATCCAGACCCGCAAATCCGATTAGTACTTCCGCCATTTCCAACTTTTTTTTGTCACTGATGTTGCCGAGACCGAAAGGTGAGGGGGGATCGTTCTGTAACCAGTATATCGAAAGTAATGAGCAGAATTGGTTTACATAGAGCCAGTTCTCGCCCGCAGGTTGACTGGTCGATATCTCGTATAGGGTGGCACTGCTTCCCAAAGTTGAAGTGTCCAACCAAAGAGGCGGGTTGGAATCACTGATTTTACCGATTTTGATTTGATGTGGCATGGAATGATTCTCCAGAAGTATTCAACCGGAGCGGGATCGGAAGACGATCCCGCCGGTTTCCGGGTTATGAGATGGTCCAGTTGTTGTCAGAACCCAGTGTGGCCGTTTTGTCGTACACATTGGGGTCGTACTTCACTTCTGAAGTCTGGGTGATCGTCTGAATATCCAGGACGGTTCCCACCTTCTGGTCAATGCCGGCGGCAATCCAGTAACTGGGGGTGGGGGTAAACTGGTGTTTCAAGTTGGTTCCGGCCTGGACGACGTAGGTACCGGCACCGGACATTCCTATGCCGACGGAATACCGGTTGTTGGGGACATCGCTTGCGTCGTTGATTATCAGGGATCCCTTGGGAGAAGCCTGGACCGGATCGGAAAGTCCGGGGCCCGGATCAGTACTGAAATTTGTGCTGTTTGCACCGTCCGGACTGGCATCCTTTGAGCCGGAGGCAAAAAAGTTCACGCCCGGGATCAATGTTCCCGTATCGCTCCAGACGAAGTTGTAGTCGACCTCCCACTGGAACCTGATCTGGTCTCCGACCCTGATCTGGTAGGGGCTGGCAAACCATGCGAGAGAGAAGAGGTCATTCGACTGGTTTGGCATCTTCTGGTAGACATAAATTACCCAGGGCTGTGCGCTGTTGTTGACAGCGGTCAGCGAGTACGGGGTTCCGCCTGACGTGGCCGCAGCCGGTTGAGCCTGGTTGGAAACTGTTGTTTTGCCATCTCTGGCATAGCTGATTGTCATGACCATTTTCGGTGTCCTCATTCGGATTGAGTATTGGTAGTTACATCTCTGTTACGGGCGGGAGAGTTTTGATCCCGCGCCGAATCCAAGAGTAGGTCACGTGGTGGGAGCACTGGTATCAGTGCAAATACGGATGGAGATGTCCGTAGACGAGCCTACAGTGAAGACGGGTGCTTCATTCGATAAGGCCAGCCATGATTGTAAAGCGCACGACTTCGGAAAGGTTGTTGGCTGAGATCTTTTTCATCAGCCGATCCCGATAGGTATCTACGGTTCTCGGGCTGACATTCAGCAGGCGGGCGATCTGCTTGCTGCTGTTTCCGGTGGAAATCAGGCGGGCGACCTCGGTCTCCCGTGGGGAAAGCGGTGAAAATATTCCACCCTGTCGGTGAAACTTACTTATTTTTGTGCGAATTTTCGGATCTGTGAATGTGCCTCCGTCCTGGACAGTCTGCAGTGCTCTCAGTAGGCTATCAAAGGGGCTGTGCTTTAATACGTAGCCACTGGCACCCGCTTCCCGGGCTGTCATTGCAACGAGCGGGGCTTCACATGAGGTAAGAATGATCACCTGGGTCGGGTAGCCGTAAAGGTCGATTTTTCGGGCAATATCAATGCCGCCGATTCCCCGTATGTTTACCTCCAGTATGGCGAGGTCCGGTTTTTCCCGTTTGATAATGTCCCAGGTCTCCTGTCCATCTCCTGCCAGGAAAAGCCTGTCTATCGTGTCCAGGGACTTTATCAGGGATTGAAGACCCTGCCGGAATACTTCATGTCCGTCTGCAATCACTATGTTCATTTTCATAGCCATAGCTTCCCTGTCCTTTTTATTCGGGTTGTCGAGGAAGAATAAAATCGTCTGGGAAGGACAGGCTGTTCCCTGTGGAACAGCCTGTGATGGGAGAGGTGAAGGCAATATCGAATTTCGTGTGGAGCTATGGGGTTCAGCGGCCAGTTTCGTTATGTCGCGAAACTTTCTCTCCTTTTATTGTGAAAAGTTTTGTGAGGAGGGCCCGGTTAATGGAGATGACCTGGCCGGAGGCCAGTTTGATGGCTCCCAGGTTGTGAAGCTTTTTCAACTGCTGGTTGACTTTGGGGCGGCTGGCATTGGCCATGTTGGCAAGCAATCCCTGGTGGAGCTGGTGCAGGGACAGGTATTGCTGCTGATCCAGGCGGCAGAATAGCCTCGCGAGTCGGCCTTCCAGGTTATGCAGGGCAATTTCCTCGACTATTGCCAGAAGACTGGAAAGGCGCTGGCCCAGCAACCTGTTCAGGTCGGAGGATATCGCGCCGATGTCGGCTTTGGACAGCATGTTCCTGCGTATTTTCAGCACTCTTGAGTGGGTGAGGGCGAGGCAGTCGGTATCCCGGGAAATGGCGTTGGCAAGTGCGGTTTCGCCCAGTGAATCGCCGCGGGTTGCCAGGCGCACGGAGAACTCCCGTCCTTCAGGGGAAGCAAGCGACAGGCGTACCAGGCCATTGATCACCAGCAGAACCGAGTCGGCCTCTTCACCTTTCCGGTAAAGGAATTCTCCCGGCGGATGTGTCCGGCAGACAGCCCTGCGTGCAATCTCCGAAAGTATGCTGCTATCCAGTGCTTGGAAGATCGGGCTACTGGAAACAAGGGAAAGACGCTCTCCAAAAGGCACAGCTTGTTTCACTAAATGTTGCCGGTGTCGTATACCTCTGCCGCTGGGTTGCCCTGTTGCCTGCCCGGTACGATTGTTGTTCCGGAGCTATCCGGAAGAGCGGCCGTTATTACGCGGGTCACAGGGCCGTGTGTGGAAGCTGTCGGATCAATGGGGCTGGCGGCCCGTGGTCTAGTGTGCTGTACGGGAAGTTCGCAAATAGTTCGCTGCGCCAAAGCGCCCAGCTCTGCGTTGAGAAAGCTTGAAATAGCCNTAGTGTGCTGTACGGGAAGTTCGCAAATAGTTCGCTGCGCCAAAGCGCCCAGCTCTGCGTTGAGAAAGCTTGAAATAGCCCTGCTATTCCAGCGCTTTCTCGCCTTGATCTGAGCGCTTTGGCTGTGCGCCTTTGTTCGCGAACTTCCCGCACGGCACACTAGGCGGTCGTTGCAGGGGCTGAGCTCCTCCCGTCCGGAAAGTCAGCTCCGGCAGACACAGCTGTTGTAGCGTCCGGTGGCGGAGTGAGCGTCAACGATTTTCCGGAACTCAAAGTGCTCCAGGGCGTATTTGATGGCATCCCAGGCGTCCCGCTCTCCGCGATCACCGTACTCGACGACACAATCGGGTCCCAGGTAGCGGAGAATTCCCACAGGCTGATAGATATTGTCGCCCGCCTCGGGCCAGCTCTCCGTGGTAAGCAGGGGTGATGCTGTCTTCTGGTCGCGCCGCTGCGCGCGAGCCAATTGGGCGAGAGCGGGCCACCAGGGAAGAAAGGGAACCAGGTCGTATTCATTCTGGTATCGCACGCTGAACGTCCGCAGCCCCAGAGCGTTGTAGTTATTGCGAAAGGTTTCGTCGCAAGTCAGGGGTGCGGCGAAGCAGCAGTTTTCGACCAGGATATGTGGATAGGCGGTTTTCAATAGCGAGGCAGCGAGGAAGGTCATCGCCGCACCCTTGGAGTGACCGGTGATGAGAATGCCCTGTCTGGTCTCCAGATCTATCTTCGAGATGGCGTTTTCTACCTGGTCCCAGACACTGTGTACGGCATCGGCAAAGCCGGTTTCCACGCGACCGAAAAATTTGCCGTTGACATTCCAATCGGTGGGGCCGGCTTCGAAATCCTGTAGCCAGTCTTCCACCCAGGCCCAGAAGTTGCCCTGGAAAGGTGGCAGGGTGCCGCGGAGTGCCAGTACAACCCAGTCGTCTACCGTCTCCGCGACAAATCCGGCATTGATCTGTTCCGGTCCGTTGACGAATACGGTGGGCTGGGTACCGGGTTTCGGTTCCAGCGCTTGCAGGTTGGGGTTGTCGGGATCGATTTTTCCATCCTTGATGGCGTAGCAGGCGATTGACGCATTGATCAGGCGACATTCCAATGTGCTCATGGAGAGTATCCTTATTATTTGTGTTCCTGTTAACAAAACAGTTGTGAACTTTGGAAGCTACGCCATGTAGGGCAATGAATCCATATGCTTGGCGCTATAATAGACCGTTGTTGTCCATGTCAGTCGGCGGCATTTTTAATCGAACATATTTTGTTATTTTGATTGCGGGAGCAACGATTTGGATCGGCAGTCGAGTGTCGCGAGCACTTTCGGCAGGTATGAATGGGCTTGATCAGCCGATGTTCCCGTATAGGTGCCCGGAGTGTGCCGCGGAATAGCTGTCACTGAGTTTCCGGGAGAGCAGAAGGCGGCGGCACAGAGCAGCAATGGCGGTGTTGAGCGCCTGGGTACTGCGAACTGGCGGCTGTCCGCTGCCATCGCCGCAGGAGCCTGTTGTGCAGGCGCTAATGAGCGGGGCCGGCTCCCTTGTCAGCCCTGAATACCCAGCGGTCCACTGGGTACATAAATCACTTCCTTCGCCGAACTCCCGGCACGTTGCACTTCCACCTCGACGGTTTCGCCCGGCGCCACCTTGTAGATTTGCGAGCGCAGATCCCCCGAGTGGAAGATACGTTCGCCGTTGTAGGAAATGATTTTATCGCCGGGCTGCAGGCCGGCATTCCGGGCCGGCGTGTTGTCGAGTACCCGGTCTATCTGCATCTCCGGCTGGCCGCCGTTGACCTCCAGATAGCGTTCGAATTCCTGCTCGTTCAGTTCGTGTTCGAACATCTTGCGCGGGTGGCTGTAGTTACTGAGTTTTTCCTTGAGTTTCTGCGCCTCCGGGGAGGATTTGTCTTTCAGGTGGCGGTATTCGTGGGTGATCTGCATATGCTCGTACTGGAAACGTTCCTGTCTCTCCAGGATGTATTCCGCCCGGTCCGGATTGAGGCCCGCGTCTATCAGTCGCTGTAGTTGCATACGGCGGTATTTCCGGTAGCGCTCCCCGCGGGACAGCTGCTCATCGCCCGAGTGCGTCTCCCGGTGCTGGCTTTGCCGGATTGCCGCGGTGCGATCTTCCACCGATGCGTCCGCCGGCGCCACCTGTTCCAGCTTTTTGCCGAGATCCTCCACCAGCTCCAGCAATTGTGACTGCATGCGGTTGGCGTCGCGCAGGGATTTCTCCAGCGACTGCACGCGTTTTTCCAGGCTGGTTTCGTTACCGCCAAAGAGACTGGCGGCGCCGGGCTGTTCTCCATCTGCGGTTGCGCTGCGATTCAGCGCGCCGTAGGCGATATAGGTGACCGCGATCAGCAGCAGTGTCACCGCGGTGATCAGGGCGGGTTTTCCGGATTTCATGTGGTTCGCCTGCTTCTTTATTCCAGGATGATCAGGTGATTGGGCAGTTCGTTTTTGATTTCGCTGACGGGCGCCGCCTCCTCGAGCAGCTCGCCGCACTGTTCAATACAGTGTACGAAGGCTTCGCCGGTTTTGCCGCGTTTGATTTCGCGGATGAAATGCTCGACGATTTCCTGCCAGTTCTCGTCGGTGACCTGCGCCGCCAGGCCGCGATCGGCGAGAATCTCCACATAGTGTTCCGCCCGGGACACAAAAATCAACAGTCCCAGGCGCCCGCGGGTGCTGTGCAGCTCCTGCTCGAGAAATGCCCGCCGCGCCAGGTTGGCGGCGCGCCAGTACTTCACTTTCCTCGGCACCAGCCGCATGGTCAGTGGCCGCCAGCGGAACAGCACCGACAGGGCGATAAACAGGATCCACTGCAGGGTAAAGGCCTGCTGGTACTCGAGCCACCAGGGCAGGAACTGCATCAGCGGCGCCAGCAGCAGGGCCAGGAAGGCCGCCCAGAGGGTGGAAATATACAGGTAGTTGTCCGCCTCCCGCGCCAGTACCGTGACCACTTCCGCGTCGGTGCGGGATTCCACCTCCCTGATGGTTTCGACGACCTTGCGCCGGTATTCACTGGTTAACATTCACCATCCCCCGGAGGCGCCGCCTCCACCAAATCCGCCACCCCCGCCGCCGAAGCCGCCACCCGGGCCCCCGCCGCCAAAGCCGCCCCCGAAACCGCCACCACCATAATAGCCGCCATAGCGCCCGCGGCGGTAGCGGCCGCTGGCCGGCGTCGCCAGTACCGAGCTGCCGAACAGCTGCAGCATCACCAGCAGCAGAAACAGCCCCACCAGCAGCGCCAGGCGGCGATCGCCGCCGGATTCCGTGGGTTCGGCCACATACTCGTCCCCGATCGCCGCGATCATGGACTCGACACCGGCGGTCACACCGCCGTCGAAGTCGCCGTTCTTGAAACGGGGCAGAATCTTGGTGTGAATGATATTGGCGGAAAGGGCATCGGTGAGTGCGCCCTCGAGGCCGTAGCCCACCTCGATGCGCACCTGCCGCTCATCGGGCGCGACGATCAGCAGTGCGCCGTTGTCCCTGTCCTCCTGTCCGATTTTCCAGTGGCGACCAAGCTGGTAGCCGTACTCCTCGACGGTCAGCCCCTGCAGGTCCGGCAGGGTGACCACCACCAACTGGTTGCCGGTCTGCTCTTCGTGTTGCTGCATGAGTTCCGTCAGTTGGTATTCCGTGTCGGGGCTCAACAGCTTGGCATTGTCCACCACCCGGCCGGACAGGGTGGGGAACTGTATATCCGCGAGCGCCCCCGCCGCGTAAAGGAGTGCGGCGAGGGCGAAGAGGCAGGCGGCGGTGGGCCCGGGGGCGCGGAGACGGATCGGCATGTGGAGCACCGTTTACTGGAAGTCGACTTCCGGCGCCTTCTCCGCATCCTCGCTGGTGGCCTGGAAGGTCTCGCGGATGGGCATATCGCTGTAGAGCACCATATGCCAGATGCGCCCGGGGAAGGTGCGGATCTCGCGGTTGTAGCGCTCCACCGCCTGGATATAATCGCGCCGGGCCACGCCGATGCGGTTCTCGGTGCCCTCCAGCTGCGATTGCAGGGTGAGGAAGTTCTGGTCCGCCTTCAGGTCCGGGTAGCGCTCCACCACCACCATCAGGCGCGCCAGGGCGCTGGAGAGCTGGGCCTGGGCGGCCTCGAACTGCTGCAGCTTGGCCGGGTCGTTGAGCAGGTTCTCGTCCACCTGCATGGAACTGACCCTGGCGCGGGCCTCGGTGACCGCCTGCAGCGTCTCCCGCTCGTGGGCGGCGTAGGCCTTGACCGTCTTCACCAGGTTGGGGATCAGGTCGGCGCGGCGCTGGTACTGGTTCTCCACCTGTGCCCAGGCGGCTTTAACCCGCTCGTCGTAGGTGGGAATATTGTTGATACCGCAGCCGCTGAGGCCAACTGCCAGCAGGCACAAGACGGCGCTTTGCCAGGCGCGGGCGAGGGCAGAGTTCATACCGGGTGACCCCTTTGCCGAGAGAATGTGCAGAAAGCGTTCTCTACTAAACCACCCAAGAATAGCCTCCTGTTCCCGGAAAGCGCGGGGCCGGGCAACTGCGGAGCACAAATGGCGCTTAAAGCAACAATCTTCAAGGCCCGGCTGCGGCTGGCCGATATGGACCGTCAGCACTACGGGGACTACCGCCTGACGCTGGCGCGGCATCCGTCGGAGACCGACGAGCGCCTGATGGTGCGGCTGCTGGCCTTCGCCCACAACGCGGCCGAAGACCTCGAGTTTACCCGCGGCCTGTCCACCGACGATGAGGCGGACCTCTGGCTGCGGAACCCGGCGGGCGAAATCGACCTCTGGATCGAAGTGGGCCTGCCGGCGGAGGACCGATTGCGCAAGGCCTGCAATCGTGCCGATCAGGTATTGGTGTACAGTTACGGGCGCCGCGCGGCGCCGGTCTGGTGGCGAAAGCACGGCGCTGCGCTGGAACGGTTCGACAAGCTGCGCGTCTACCACCTGCCGGGCGAGACCTGCGAGCAGCTCGCGGCGCTGGCCGAGCGCAATATGAACCTGAATATCACCGTCCAGGACGGCCATCTCTGGATCGGCAGCGCCGAGCGGAGTGTGGAGGTCGTCCCGGAGGTCTGGAAGTAGTTTCACCGGATGGGCAAATCCGCGCATGGCCCACCGAATATCATTCAAAACGGAGAAATCGATGCCTTCTTTCGACATTGTGTCCGAAGTGGACAAGCACCAACTGACCAACGCCGTGGACCAGGTCAACCGCACCGTGGCCAACCGCTTCGACTTCAAGGGGGTGGATGCGGAAGTGGAGATGAGCGGCTTCGACCTTACCGTGCGCGCCGAGGCGGATATCCAGGTCACCCAGATGGTGGATATGCTGCGCTCGGCGCTGATCAAGTGCGATATCGACCCGCTGGCAATGGACGTGGGTGAGGAGGAGCAGTCCGGCAAGCAGGTAAAAGTACAGATCACCCTGAAAAACGGGCTCGAAAAGGAACTGTCAAAAAAGATCGTTAAGATCGTCAAGGAAGAAAAACTCAAGGTGCAGGCGTCGATCCAGGGCGACCAGGTACGGGTGACCGGCAAGAAGCGCGACGACCTGCAGAAGGTGATCGCCATGCTGCGCAACCGGGAGCTGGACCAGCCCCTGCAGTTCGAGAACTTCCGAGACTGAACACGATAGACGCAGGGTGCGCCGCGCGCACCGACCACGACTCACAAAAGGGGATTTCCTTGCTCCGCAGCCTCCTGATCGCCGGCCTGCTGGCTCTGTCTTCGCCCCTGGCGGCAAATCCCGTCAGCGAAGCGAAACTGCTTTCCGCCCACAGGCTCGACAACAGCGCCGGCCTGGATGTGTCCGGGCTGAGCTTCTGTGACGGCAGGCTGCTGGCCGTCTCCGACAAGGATGCCGGCAACCTCTATGAAATTGCAGTCGACGGTCGGCGCGCGTCGCTGGTTTCCCACCGGGCCCTGGCCGGGCTGGACGCCCCGCAAGGCGAGTCGGGTGGCCCGCTCGCGAACCTGATCGACATGACCCGCCCGGATACGGACATGGATTTCGAGGGTGTCACCTGTGATCGCGAATCCGTGTACCTGGTCAGCGAGCGCCACCATCGTATCGCGCGCCTCGACCGCCGGGGTGCGGCCGAGTGGCTACCGCAACGCTGGGCGCAGGCCGCGCGCGAACATGGCTATCTGCAGAAATTCAACGCCGCGGCCGAAGGGTTGGTCGAGGTGGACGGGAATTTCTGGATAGCGCTGGAGCGGGAGCCCCGCGGTTTGCTGCATCTGAAAGCGGACACCGGTCCGACGCTGTTCGAGATTCCCCCGGTCGACGGCCTGGATTTCCGCGGCCGCTCCGAGGATATCGCCGGGCTCGCTTTCCACGACGGCGCACTGTTTACCCTGGAGCGCAACGCCCACGTCGTATGCCGCCGCTCGCCGGAAGATCTGCGGGCCGAATGGTGTGTCCACTACGGCGCCATCGAAGAGGCGCCCGAGTATGTCTACGCGGAAACCGAATACGGCAAGGGCGAGGGCCTGGCGGTGGACGACAGCGGTATCTACCTGGTGTTCGACAACAACAACGTCGCCCGCGCCGCCGATCCCGAAGACAGGCGCGCACTGCTACTGCACCTGGGCGCGCCGAGCTCCAGCTCGGCATCGCGGGCCGCAGGCCCGCCAGAATAAGCTGCCGCAGAGGTAAACCTTGACCACCGACTATCTCCCAACCCTCCTGGAAGAAATCCGCCACTGCCGCCTCTGCGAGGAGTACCTGCCCCTGGGCCCCAACCCGGTAGTCCGCGCCGCCCGAACCGCGCGCCTGCTGATCGTCGGCCAGGCCCCGGGCACCAGAGTGCACGAAACCGGCATCCCCTGGAACGACCCCTCCGGCGACCGATTGCGAGACTGGCTGCGGATGGACAAAGACACCTTCTACGACCAGTCCCGCATCGCCATCATCCCCATGGGCTTCTGCTATCCGGGAAGAGGCAAGGGCGGCGACCTGCCGCCGCGCCCCGAATGCGCCGCCACCTGGCATCGCCGACTGCTCGACCAGCTGCCGGATTTGCAACTGACCCTGCTGGTGGGACAATACGCCCAGCGCCATTACCTGCCGCATCGATACGGCAGCCTGACGGAAAACGTACGCCACCACCGCGACGCACTGCCGGCCGGCTACTTCCCGCTGCCGCACCCGAGCCCGCGCAATACGCTATGGCTGCGCCAGCGCCCGTGGTTCGAAGAGCAGGTGGTACCGGAACTGCGCCGACAAGTAAAAAAAGCACTGAAGTAGCGCCCCTCTCTCTCTGGGAGAGGGGCTGGGGGAGAGGGCAACCGCAGAAGCCCCACACTCTGATTTTCCCCCGAGGAGAGAAACATCCGAATAAACCAAGGAACCTTCATGCAACCCCCAAACAACATAAAAATCCACCCCACCTGGTATCGGGCCCTGGAAGAGGAATTCCAAAAACCCTACATGGCCGAACTGCGCCAGTTCCTGCGCTCGGAAAAAAGCGCGGGCAAAAAAATCTATCCCCCCGGTGGCCAGATCTTCAACGCCTTCAACTCCACTCCCTTCGACAAGGTGAAAGTGGTCATCCTCGGCCAGGACCCCTACCACGGTGCCGGCCAGGCCCACGGCCTTTGCTTCTCGGTCATGCCCGGCGTGCGCATCCCGCCTTCATTACAGAATATCTACAAGGAGCTCCACTCCGACCTGGGCATCCCGCCCGCCCAACACGGCTGCCTGCAGTCCTGGGCGGAGCAGGGAGTACTGCTGCTGAACGCCACCCTCACCGTGGAAGACAGCAAGGCCGGCGCCCACCAGGGCCGTGGCTGGGAGCAGTTCACCGACGCGGCGATTCACAAACTGGCGGAACAGCGCGAGGGGCTGGTCTTCATCCTCTGGGGCAGCTACGCGCAGAAAAAGGGCGCCTTTATCGATCGCAACAGACACCTGGTGCTGCGCGCCCCGCACCCCTCGCCGCTGTCGGCCCACCGCGGCTTCTTCGGGACCCGGCCGTTTTCGCAGGTGAACCAGTGGCTGCAGCAGCGCGGCGAAGCGCCCATCGAATGGGCGCTGCCGGCGGCGGTGGATCATGTGGCGGTGGAGGTGTGAAGGGCTCTTGCCGCAATCTGCCAGGTAGCGCAGTGCCTTGTTGCGCCACCAGCGTCCCTGCCTTAGGCTAAGCGGCTGTTTGAGAAAAACGTCACAAGAATAGTGTTTCATGGCCACGGAAAGCCCCAACCAGAATCCGGAACAGCGCGCCCGCGACCACATAGATCGCCAGTTGGGGCAGGCCGGTTGGCTGGTGCAGAGCAAGGGCAACCTCAACCCCCATGCCGGCCCCGGTGTCGCCGTGCGCGAATACCAGACCGACGTGGGCCCGGCGGACTATGTGCTGTTCGTCGAGGGCAAGGCCGTGGGGGTGATCGAGGCCAAGCCGGAAGACTGGGGCCACAAGATCACCGGCGCGGAACAGCAGGCCGAAGACTACGCCAGCGCCAGGCTCAAGTGGATCAACAACAAGGAACCCCTGCCGTTCATCTACCAGAGCACCGGTGCCATCACCCGTTTCACCAACGGCCGCGACCCGGCCCCGCGCTCGCGGGAAATCTTCCACTTCCCCCGCCCAGAGGAACTGGCCCGCTGGCAGGAGCGCCTGGACGACAACCAGGGCACCCTGCGAGAAGGGTTGAAAAGCCTGCCATCCCTCAATACCGACGGCCTGCGCGACTGCCAGATCAAGGCCATCAACAACCTGGAAGCCTCCTTCAAGGAGGACAAACCCCGCGCCCTGGTACAAATGGCCACCGGCTCCGGCAAAACCTATACCGCCATCACCGCCGCCTACCGCCTGCTCAAGCACGCCAAGGCCACGCGCATCCTCTTCCTGGTGGACACCAAAAACCTGGGCGAACAGGCCGAGCAGGAATTCATGGCCTATGTGCCCAACGACGACAACCGCAAATTCACGGAGCTGTACACAGTGCAGCGGCTCAAGTCGTCCTACGTCGCCAGCGACAGCCAGGTGTGTATCAGCACCATCCAGCGCATGTACTCGCTGCTCAAGGGCGAAGAACTGGATGAAGCCACCGAAGAAGACAACCCGGCGGAAAAGAAAGGCCTCAAGAAAGAACCTCTGCCGGTAATCTACAACGAAAAGATCCCCCCGGAATTCTTCGATTTCATCATCATCGACGAATGCCACCGCTCCATCTACAACCTGTGGCGACAGGTGATCGAATACTTCGACGCCTATCTGATCGGCCTCACCGCCACCCCGGACAACCGCACTTACGGCTTCTTCAAAAAGAACGTGGTCAGTGAATACGACCATGAAAAGGCCGTGGCCGATGGTGTCAACGTGGGTAACGAGGTCTACCTGATCGAAACCAAGAAGACCAAAAGCGGCGGTGTCATCGAAGCCAGCCAACAGGTACAGAAGCGCGAACGCCTCACCCGCAAGCACCGCTGGGAAACCCAGGACGAAGACGAAGCCTACAGCGCTAAACAACTGGATCGGGACATCGTCAACCCGGATCAGATTCGCACCGTCATCCGCACCTTCAGGGATCAACTGCCGGATATCTTCCCCGGCCGGCAGGAAGTGCCCAAAACCCTGATCTTCGCCAAAACCGACAGCCACGCCGACGACATCATCCACACGGTGCGCGAGGAGTTCGGTGAGAGCAACGCCTTCTGCAAAAAGATCACCGACAAGGCGGACGACCCAAAATCCATGCTCAACCAGTTCCGCAACGACTACGACCCGCGCATCGCCGTCACTGTGGACATGATCGCCACCGGCACCGACGTGCGCCCGCTGGAATGCCTGCTGTTCATGCGCGATGTAAAAAGCAAGAACTACTTCGAGCAGATGAAGGGCCGCGGCACCCGCACCCTGGACAAGGACGGCCTGAAAAAAGTCACCCCCTCCGCCAACAGCGCCAAGACCCACTATGTGATCGTCGATGCCATCGGCGTCACCCAATCCGTGAAAACCGCCAGCCAGCCGCTGATCACCAAACCCGGCATCTCCCTGAAAGAACTGGCCATGGGCGTGATGATGGGCGCCGCCCGCGACGAAGACAGTGTCTCCTCCCTGGCGGGCCGCCTGGCCCGCCTCGACAAACAACTGGACGACAAAGACCGCGCCCGCATCAGCGAGAGAGCCGGCGGCACACCGCTAACCCTCATCGTTGGCGAACTGCTCAACGCCATCAACCCGGACGTAGTGGAACAGAAAGCCTGCGAAATCGCCCGGGTGCCGGCGGACAGCAACCCCGGCGACGACGCCCGGGACAAGGCCCGCGACCAACTGGTAGGGCAGGCCGCCAAAGTCTTCAACGGCGAACTGATCGAACTGATCGACACCATCCGCCGCGAAAAGGAACAGACCATCGTCCATGAAGACCTGGACGAAGTGCTGAAAGCGGAGTGGGCCGGTGAAATCCGGGCCAATACCGAAGCCCCCAGGGTGGGTTGAATGCAATTCGTCCGTGGTGGCCCCGACATTCCCGAGCGACTGCTAGAGGCGCACGAAGAAGGGCGCGTGGTGTTCTTCTGCGGCGCTGGCATTTCCTACCCTGCTCGTCTTCCAGGCTTTTATGATCTGGTGACTAAGCTTTATGCGTCCTTGGCGCCCACACCCAGCGCAGTGCAGGAAGCAGCAATCAAGGCTGGGCAGCTCGACACTGCAGTAGGCCTTCTGGAATCAGAGATCGTCGGTGGGCGTGAGAGAGTACGTCTAGAACTTGCGAACATCCTAACACCTGATCTCGGTGCTCCAAATTCAACAGCGACTCATGAGGCGTTACTGACACTGGGCAAGTGTCGTGACGGTCGTACGCGATTAATAACCACTAACTTCGACCGCTTATTTGAAGAAGCGATCAGTCGCAAGTCGCTGCAGGTCGATAGTTTTCAGGCGCCGCTGCTACCAGTACCTAAGAATCGTTGGGACGGATTGGTGTATCTGCATGGTCTTCTCTCCACCGAACCGACGCCTAGTGAGCTGGATCGCTTGATCATTTCCAGCGGAGACTTCGGCCTCGCTTACCTTTCCGAACGCTGGGCCGCGCGCTTCGTCAGTGAACTTTTTCGTAATTACATAGTATGTTTCGTCGGCTATAGCATCAACGATCCAGTACTGAGGTACATGACAGATGCTCTCGCGGCCGATCGCCTGCTCGGTGAATCACCACCTGAAATGTTTGCCTTCGGCAACCATCCCAAGGGACAGGAGGAGAAGTGCGCTAACGAATGGGGCGCCAAGAACGTCACGCCAATTCTTTATCGTAACCACAACCGTCACTCGTACCTACACAAAACTCTACGAGCATGGGCGGAGACCTATCGCGATGGCGTCCAGGGTAAGGAACGTATCGTCGTAGAATTCGGGATGGCACGTCCGATGGAAAGCACGCAGCAGGACAACTATGTCGGCCGTATGCTGTGGGCACTCAGTGATCCGAGCGGACTTCCTGCCAAGCGCTTTGCCGACTTGGACCCAGTCCCACCGCTGGATTGGCTAAAAAGCCTGAGTGAGGCGCGATATTGCCATACTGATCTAAGTCGATTTGGTGTGCCTCCCCAAACCAACAAGGATGGCAAGCTCGCCTTCAGCTTGATCCACAGGCCGTCGCCTTATACACGCTCTCCCTGGATGGCGCTAGTTGGTGACGGGCGTGTAGAGAGCGAATGGGACAATGTGATGTCTTGTCTGGCTCTCTGGCTAAGTCGACACCTCAACGACCCACGACTCCTTCATTGGCTCGTCAATCGAGGCGTCCAACTCAGCATCAGACTGTTGTCAATAATCGAAAATCGCTTGGACAAGTTGGAAAAACTCGAGCGCGAAGGCGATACGGATGAACTGACTCGAATTCGCGAAAGTGCACCGAATGCGATCCCTAGTCCAATGATGCGAAAACTGTGGCGACTTCTGGTCACCGGACACGTAAAATCAAGTCGCGTATACAACTCCGACCTTTACCGCTGGCGGCATCGCTTCAAACATGAAGGGTTTACCCCAACCTTGCGCCTCCAGCTACGTGAGATGCTTACACCACGAGTTTCCTTGCGTAAACCCTTCCGCTGGCCAGAGGAAGACGATGAAACCCGCGAGCCTGAGAACCTTAGAGACCTGGTTGAATGGGAGATAGTACTGCCAACGGATCATACCCACTCCCGGGTACAGGACCTTCGTGAAGATGATAACTGGATAAAGATACTGCCAGAGCTGCTGCCAGACTTTACTTCTTTACTGCGGGATGCGCTCGACCTGATGCACGAACTCGGTGGTGCGGATAATCGAAGCGACCTATCCTACATGCACCAGCCATCAATCAGTGAACACTCGCAGAATAAGGACTTCCACGATTGGACAGTGTTAATAAATCTTACCAGAGATGCCTGGCTGGCTACAGCGGCCCAATCACCCCGGCAGGCACAGATAGCGGTCGAAAATTGGCGGCAAATATCCTATCCACTATTCCGACGACTTATACTCTTTGCTGCGACCCAAGACGATGTCATCCCGACTCGTCTCGCACTGGACTGGCTATTGGAAGATGGAAATTGGTGGTTGTGGTCAGTGGAAACCGAACGGGAAGCTCTGCGCTTACTGGTCGCTCTGGCCCCAAAACTCGATGATCTGGAGCTTGGGGAAGTCGAACAAGCCATCCTCGTAGGGCCTCCGCGTGAAATGTTCAAGGAAGATGCCGATCCCCTGAAGCTGTCCAGAATCAACGACCGTGAAGTTTGGCTCCGCCTCGCAAAGCTGGATAAGGGCGGTGCAGCATTGACTAAGGTTGGCAAGAAAAATCTGGATGCGCTCTCTGCCCAGTATTCCGAATGGGAGCTGACCGAAGATCAACGCGATGAATTTCCCTACTGGGTGGGCAGTGCCTGGGTAGGCGATAGAGCCCCTTGGCAGGACTTCGTACCAATACCTCGCACCAGACGCGGCTTGCTGAACTATTTGATTGAGAACCCAGTTTTAGACGAGTCGAAGCACGACGACTGGCGAAAAAGATGTGACGAAAGCTTCCAGGCTACTGCCTACGCTTTGTGCTATCTAGCCAAGCAGAATGTTTGGCCCCAAGAACGTTGGCGAGACGCTTTGCAAGCTTGGTCAGATGAAGAGCTGCATAGTCGCTCGTGGCAGTACATAGCCCCAGTCCTAGTTGATGCGCCCGATAGCCTGATGCAGGCCATTAGCCACAGCGTGAGTCGGTGGCTGCAGACCATCGCCAAGACCTTTGAGGGCCATGAAAGGTACTTTTTTACTCTCGTGCGCCGCATTTTGGCCCTAGACTATCAGAAAGGAGATTCTGACGACCCTGTTTCTCGTGCTATCAATCATCCTGTCGGCCATGTGACCGAGGCGCTGCTGGACTGGTGGTATCGGAGTGCGCTAGAAGACGGGCAAGGCCTTTCCGAACAGATCAAGCCTATATTCACCGAGCTTTGCGATACCCAGTTTGACAAATACCGCCATGGGCGTGTCTTACTGGCAACACATGTCATCGCGTTATTCCGTGTTGATCGTGGTTGGGCAGAGCAATACCTGTTGCCACTTTTCAACTGGGAAAACTCCGAAATCGAAGCGCGTGCGGCATGGGAAGGGTTCTTGTGGTCCCCCCGTTTGTATCACCCCTTATTTGAGGCGATAAAGCCTGCCTTCCTTGATACTGCACACCACTTTACAAAGTTGGGTAAACACGACGGGCAATATGCGTCACTACTGACGTTCGCCGCTCTCAATCGTGGCGATACCTTCACCATAGCCGATCTAGCGGGCGCCACTCGTGCATTACCAAAGGATGGATTGCTTGTTGCTGCACAAGCACTAGCTGGAGCATTGGAAAGCGCAGGTGATCAGCGTACCGACTATTGGGAGAACCGTGTTGTCCCATACTTGGACTCCATCTGGCCCAATACCCGCGACAACGCCTCTCCCGCCATCGCCGAAAGATTAGGGAATCTGTGCATCGCGGCAAGGGACTCATTCGATCAAGCCTTAGGAAAGCTCCACGCTTGGCTGCAGCCAGTTGCCCATCCGGACTTCCTAATTCATAAGCTTCATGAAGCCGATCTCTGCCATAAATTCCCACAAGAAGCGTTGGGATTTCTTAGCTTGGTAGTAGAGGACCAAATGCAATGGCTTCCCAGCGACTTAAACTCATGTCTTGAAGCTGTCCGGGAGTCTGAGCCAGCTCTGCAGGCTGATCCGCGCTTCCAGCGACTGATGGAGCTTTTGCGCCGCCTTGATGGGGGGTGAGAGTGTAGTGGTTTTGGATGGTGGTCAGTCGCCGTCGGGAGGACAAGGTATGAGCGAGAATTGACGGCCCCCGAGAGGTTGTAAGAGGCTGTAAATTAAATTGCGCGTATTATCATCCACTGACCGCCGCTTATGAAATACAGGGCAAACTAATTCTGGTGCTGTGGGTGCCGGGTGGTGAAACTCGGTCCTACAAGGCCAGAACCCGCTTGGGCTACAAGAAGGCGGATTGGGCGTTTTACCTGCGCAAGCACACCAGTACGGTGCGCGCCAGGGGGGGCGGATGAGCGGGAGCTGTTGTCGCTGGCGGCGACGGTGCCCTTTGATGACCGTTACCGGCAGGGCGCCAGCCTCACTGATCTGTCGCCTCACCTGATGCGCGAATTCCT
This sequence comes from Microbulbifer halophilus, assembly GCF_026183675.1. Lineage (GTDB taxonomy): Bacteria > Pseudomonadota > Gammaproteobacteria > Pseudomonadales > Cellvibrionaceae > Microbulbifer > Microbulbifer halophilus. The sequence continues at coordinate 43,397 of NZ_JAPIVK010000024.1, read as the reverse complement.
GCAGGAGATCGGCAGTGAGCTGACCGCCGAGGCCGCGACCCTCGATGCCGAGGCGCTGGGGTGGCGCATGAATGTGGTCGGCGGCCCGTCAGAGATGGCCTTCCCCAAGAACGTGGGGCTGCTGTTCTTCAACGAGCACCCGGAACAGTTCTTCCCGGCCACTCAGATTGATGTAGTGTACTTCCCCGATGGCCCGGGCGGTGACCGCTTCGAGGAGAAGGAGTTTCGCGGCCCGCTGGGGCGCATTGCCCGCGATGCGGTGGATTACATCGCCCGCAATTACCTGAAGGAAACCGTCATCAAGCACCCGGATCGGCCCCAGGCTGAGCGTTTCTGGAACTATCCGCTGGCAGCCATTGAAGAGGCGGTGGTAAATGCGGTATATCACCGCTCCTATGAAATCCGCGAGCCGATCGAGGTGCGTATCACCCCGGAAGAGCTGATGGTACTGAGCTTCCCTGGCCCGGATCGCTCCATCCGCATGGACGATCTGCAGGCGGGCCGCGCCGTCAGCCGCCGCTACCGCAATCGCCGCATTGGCGAGTTTCTGAAGGAGCTGGATCTCACCGAGGGCCGCTCCACCGGCATCCTCAAGGTTCTGCGCGTCATGCGGGCCAATGGCTCTCCCGCGCCGGTCTTTGAAAGCGATGATGAGCGCAGCTCGTTTCTGATTCGCCTGCCGGTACATGAGGGGTTTGCCGGGGAAGTCACCGAACAAGTAACCCAGCAAGTAGAAGCCTTGATTTCGGCCAGTTCGGGAGAAATGAGCTGATCTCAATTGATGGAATCCCTAGGCCTGAAAGACCGGGTGAATTTCAGCAGAGCCTATCTGGAACCGGCGCTTGAATCTGGTCTTTTGGAAATGACCCAGCCCGATTCCCCGCGCAGCCCAACCCAAAAATACCGATTAACCGATAAGGGCAGGCAGTGGCTTACCTGCAAGCAGTAAGGAATTCCAAAAGCTGCCGCTAACTCATCTGGCTCTCGGAGGAGGCGTCATCAAACGCGAGGTTTAATTAAGGTCATTTTTACGGCATTAGGCGCCGTGAACTTGACGGAAAGTAAACTTGTGCCCCCTCCTTGGTTTAGGTATTATTGGTTTTACGGCACATTTAGCCGTAAAGCTAAACTTTAGTAAACTATATCCATGTTTTCCTACCACCAAGATCTACACGACTACTTGCCCGTCGGCTTTGCCACTCGCCAGTGGTTGCTGGATCAGGGGATGCCGGTACATACACTGGACAATGCGCTGAAGTCGGGCAAGTTGGTGAGCTTGGCTCGTGGTGTGGTATCACATCCTCGCTTGGCAAATGAGCCGTGGGACTTGGGGGATGTTGTTGCTTCCCTAAACCGGGAGCTGCCTGAGCCGGTTTATGTGGGTGGATTAGCGGCTTTGTCCCGAGCTGGTCTCGCGCACTATGCCAGTTTCAACAAGCGAGAACAGCTTTATTCACCACTACGAATGCCGGCTTGGTTTGCCCGGATGGCGATATCGCAGAATTATGTCTGGCATGGTACCGCGCGTTTGTGGGACAACGCCTGGCTGCAGAATGAAAACCATTTCCGCACATTTGATTTTCCGTGGGATGGGCTCAAAGCGCTAGCAACGCCTGAACAGGCCTGGCTGGAGGTGCTGGCTCAAGTGCCAAATGGTATCAGTTTTGAGCATGCGGACAATTTGATGCAGGGATTGAGTGTCTTGTCGCCCCGACGGCTGGATGCCCTGCTGCGGGTCTGCCGCCATGTGTTGGCGAAGCGGCTGTTTTTCTTTTTTGCGGACCGTTACGACTATCCGTGGCGCAAGCATTTGAATGCGGCGGACTACGACCTGGGTGCGGGAAAGCGCAGTGTGGAAGCAGGCGGCAAGCTGGATAAAACGTATCTGATCACTGTGCCGGAGTCGTTGCATGGATCGGCATAATGAGTGGCGAAAGCAGGTGCGCTTGCTGCTGCAAATCCTACCTTTCGTTTCCAGAGAAAACTGTTTTGCCTTGAAAGGCGGGACTGCGATCAATTTGTTTGTGCGTGATCTTCCTCGACTGTCAGTGGATATTGATCTGGTTTATCTGCCTGCAGACGACCGAGAAACTGCTTTGGCGGAGACCGGGGCGGCACTGGGGCGGGTGGCCGACGCGCTGGAGGGTGCATTGCCGGATATCCGTGTATTGCGCAACTACGAAGCAAAAAGTGATGCTTTGAGGATTGTGGCATCAAGCCGTGACGCTACTGTCAAAGTGGAGCTGTCGCCAGTGCTACGTGGCACGGTATTGGAGCCAGCCGTGGTTCCTGTCACGCCAGCCGTTGAAGAAGAATTTGGTTTTGCCGAAATCAACATGGTGGCAATGGAGGACTTGTATGCGGGCAAACTCTGCGCGGCGTTGGATCGTCAGCATCCACGCGACTGGTTTGATGTCATGTTATTGCTGGAAAGCAAGGGCATTGATGATGCGCTGCGCAAGGTATTTCTGATTTACCTGATCAGCCATGGACGCCCTATGGAAGAACTTCTGGCGCCGAATTGGCGTCTTCAGAAAAGCCTGTTTGACTCTGAGTTCGTCGGTATGACCCGCCGTAACGTCACTCTGCATGAGTTGCATGAGGCGGCGGTGAGTGCGCTTTCGAAAATTCTTGATGGAATGCGCAGGGAAGAAAAAGCTTTTCTGTGCAGTGTTTATGAATGCGCGCCCGACTGGTCACTGTTGGCTCTTCCCGGCGTGGAGATGCTGCCCGCCGTGAAATGGAAGCTGAGAAACATACAAAGAATGAGTGTGGAGAAACGCACCACGTCATTGGAACGCTTGAAAACCCTACTGAATTTTGCCGAATAACCCGGAGAGACAATGAGCCCCGCAAGTGCCCCGATCATTTCCAAAGTCTGGAGTTTCTGTACCACCCTGCGTGACGATGGTGTGGGCTATGGAGACTATCTGGAGCGGCTCAGCTACCTGATCTTCCTGAAGATGGCGGATGAGTACGCCAAACCGCCCTACAAGCGGCAGGTGGGTATCCCCAAGAAGTACGCCTGGACAACCCTGAAGAACAAGAAAGGCGCCGAGCTGGAGGTGCATTACGTCGAGTTGCTGATGGCGCTGGGCAAAAAGAAAGGGCTGCTGGGGCAGGTGTTCACCAAGGCCCAGAACAAGATACAGGATCCGGCCAAGCTCTCAAGGCTGATCGAGATGATCGACAGCACCCAGTGGCTGGTGATGGGGGCCGATGTCAAAGGCGATATCTACGAGGGGTTGTTGGAGCGCAATGCCGAGGATACCAAATCCGGTGCCGGGCAGTACTTTACGCCCCGCGCCCTGATCCGGGCCATGGTGGAATGCGTGCGCCCGGAGCCGGGCAAGACCATTGTCGACCCGGCCTGCGGCACCGGCGGTTTCTTCCTGGCGGCCTATGATTTCCTGGTGGAAAACCACAAGCTGGACAAGAAGCAGAAAGCCTTTCTCAAGCACGACACTTTTGCCGGCAACGAGATTGTCGCCAATACTCGCCGCCTTTGCCTGATGAATATGTTCCTGCACAACATCGGCGAGATCGACGGCGAAGGCGCGGTGTCGCCCAACGATGCCCTGGTGGCGCCGCCATCCAATACGGTGGACTATGTGCTGGCCAACCCGCCGTTCGGCAAGAAGAGTTCCATGAGCTTTACCAATGAGGAAGGCGAGCAGGAAACCGACGATCTCACCTACAACCGTCAGGACTTCTGGGCGACCACTTCAAACAAGCAGCTCAACTTCGTGCAGCATATCCGCTCGATGCTGAAAACCACCGGCAGGGCCGCGGTGGTGGTGCCGGACAATGTGCTGTTCGAGGGCGGCGCCGGTGAGACCGTTCGCCGTAAGTTGCTGGAAACCACCGACCTGCACACCATCCTGCGCCTGCCCACGGGTATCTTCTATGCCCATGGGGTCAAGGCCAATGTGCTGTTTTTCGATAACCGCGAAGCCAGCCCCAAACCGTGGACGAAGAAGGTATGGTTTTACGACTACCGCACCAATGTTCACCACACTCTGAAGAAAAAGCCGCTGCGCTTTGAGCACTTGCAGGATTTCATCAAATGCTACAAGCCCGAGAACCGCAACCGGCGCAGAGCCACCTGGCACCCAGAGAAAAAGCCCGATGGGCGCTGGCGCAGCTTCACCTACGAGGAGTTGATCGCCCGCGACAAGGCGAGCCTGGATGTTTTCTGGTTGAAGGACAAGAGCCTGACGGACCTCGACAGCTTGCCGGAACCGAATGATCTGGCCGAGGAGATTATTGAGAACCTGGAAGCGGGGCTTAATAGCTTTCGCGAGGTTTTGGGGCAGTTGTAAGAGTGAGTCCTGACGTCAAGTTTAAGTTTTCCTCGATAGTTGTACCATGCGTATAGCTATCGAGGGTTCCTTAAACCAATAGTCACTATCTAACAGATGCTGTTTATAACCCCTGCGATGCCATATGAAACTCTGTCTTGCGCCCGAGGCCCGCGGCGCGAAGGCAAATCAAATAGTGTTCTCCGCCATTCTTGAGGTGGCGGATAATGGCACTCCGGGCCTGTTTCTTGGCCCACTGGATGACGCTGCCGGCTACGAAGGGCCGTGGAACCAGATCCATATACCGGCTGCAGCTCTCACTGGATTGCATCAACTGCCCGAAAAGCTCCAGGACCTTGATATTGATGTTCCATTGGAGTGCCTGGTCGCCGAAAATCACTGCCAGTAACTCTCGGAACTCTGACTTTTCCGCTTCCGTGATGGGGTCCATGAATAACTCCTTTTATTCTATGTGGGTTTCTTCTGTGATCTCGGCCAGATAGTTTTTGTGTCCCGGCTTTGCGGTAACTTCCACCGCAAAGTCCAGGGCGGGCGAGGTTATGTAGGCCTTTTCGCTTTCCTGCAGACGGAGGAGGTGGAAGTCTAGCTTGTTGCTCACCTTGTATTTAATGCTTTCTACTTCCCCCAGTCCTTCGATAAAAGCCGTTTCTTCCTGGCTTTTGGGGTTGTCAAAGGCGCTGCTGAAAAAATCGTATGGCTCTTTGTCAGAGCCAATAAACTTCAGCTCTTCTTTGTCGATAGTCCGGTAGCCGATACTCGAGTCTCCATTGGTAACGATGATTACCGTATTGCTCGGCCGGATTTCGTCGTAGGCAGGGGGTAAGGGGAGGGATACCTTGCCCTGGAGGATCAGTCGGGAAGGGCTGCTGGCTTCGACAGAAGGTTCGCTGGTGTCCGGTTTGTTGCCTTGGCAGGCGGCGCATGCGAGCGCCACGCAAGTCAAGAGAGCTGCAAGTCCTTTTGTGCGCATTTCAAGTGTCCCGACGTATTGTTATGGGGTAAGGAGCTTCCCATCTTCAAAAAGCTGGCGGTGTCTGTCAATCCGCCAGCGGATCCGCCTCCACATCGTAGGGCAGTTCCTGTAGCTCCAGTTTGCGCCCGTCCGCCAGCGTCAGGGTTTCACCGGCGGCCACCTTGGTAATGGTCAGCACGGCCAGTAGCTCGATGCCGTGCTCGCTGCGGCAGGCGTTCACCAAGTTGCCGATGCTTTTGCCGTTTTCCCCAGCGATATCCGAGCCCGTTTCCGGCAGTTCGCCGGATGCGCAGCGGGCCCGGTACAGCCGGCGCTTGGCGGCCCCGCGGTATTGCATGCGGGCGACCACTTCCTGGCCGGTGTAGCAGCCTTTCTTGAAGCTGACGCCGCCGAGCAGGTGCAGGTTGAGCATCTGCGGGATGAAGAGTTCGCTGGCGGCGCCGTGGAGTTGCGGGATGCCGGCTTCGATCTGCCGTTGCTGCCAGTGGTCGTAGCCGGCGGGCGTGGCCTGCTGTGCGAGGCGCTGCCACAGGTCGGCGGCGGATTGCGCCGGTACCAGCAGCGCTAGCTGTTGTTCGCTCAGCGTCTCGGCGAAGGCGGCTTCGCCGTTGCAGTCGAATTGCTGTACCTGGCCGGTGGTGAGGCCGTCCAGCTCGAGTAATTCTGCGGCCCGCTCCGTCGCGGCCTTGCCCTGCAGGCCGAGCCAGCGGTACCGGTCGCCGATATCTTCCAGTTCGGATTTGAAGAAGACGGCGTATTTGGCCAGTGCGTCCCGGGCGATGGGGACGAGGTCGCGGGGCAGGCGCAGGAATATCTGCTCGGTAGAGAGTTTGAGTGCGCTGAAGGCGCTGATGGCGCGGCCCTTGGGGTTGCAGTGGGCACCGGGGGTGGCGCTGCCGTCGGGCAGGGTGACCAGGTCGCAGGTGAGCTGGCCCTGCAGGAACTTCTGGCTGTCCGGGCCGGCCGCGGAGACGGCACCCAGCGGGCTCAGGTCGATCAGTTGCAGGTCGTCGTCGGTGGCCGATTCAACGGGGGGGAAGTGCGCCCGGTTGTCTTCCCAGATGGCCCCTTCGGCGGTGAGAAAATGCTGCCACTGCTGTTGATCCATGGTCCTTCCAGATTCCGGTTGCGTGAATGGCATGATTTGGGGGTTGTCGGCAGTTTTTCAAGCTGTGCACCGCACCGGGCCGGCGGTTATACTGCGCGCAATTTGAAGGCGCCGGCGCAATCCCGGTCGGCGCCGGTCAACCGGGATTTGGAGTATGGATCGCAATCGCCTTTTTTGGGGCAGCCGCCGCGGTATGCTGGAGCTGGATCTGGTGCTGTTACCGTTTCTGGAGAATGTCTACGAGACACTGGAGCCGGAGGATCAGCGGCGCTACCAGAAACTACTGGAGGAGCAGGATCAGGATCTGTTCGCCTGGTTTCTGCGCCGCACCGACCCGGAAGACCCGGAGCTGAAGCGGATCGTGCAGATTATTCGTGACAATACCGGCCTCCAGAAGTAGCTATCCCCGATACCTCGAGCGCAGCGCCCGGCTCGGTTGTGCCGTGGCGCCGTCCCGCCTTCTGTCCGTTCTTCTCTGTCTGATTGTCCTGCAGGCGCTGGCATTGCTGTGGTGGTGTCGGCTGCAGCCGCTGTTGTTGTGGCCGGTGGTGGGGCTGGTTTTGCTCTACGGCTGGTGGGAGTGGCGGCGCCTGCGCTCGATGCGCGGGCTGCTCGGTACCCGCGAGCGGCGCTGGTTCTGGCGCGGCGATGACGGGGTGGAGCGGGAGTTCGAGTTTTGCGGAGAACTGGTGTTGTGGCGCTGGCTGCTGGTGATCAACGGGCGGGATCTGGACGGGCTGCGGCTGCGGCTGGTGTTGGCGCGGGACTGTATGGATCGGGATGACTGGCGGCGGTTGCAGGTGGCGTTGCGGTATTCGCGGTAGGGGTAGGGGCGGTTTGGTTGAAGTGGCCGCTCCGGCTGCCCTCTCCCCCGGCCCCACTGGCGTGCGCCGTCCCTGGCGCACGGCCTTCGGCCAGCTAAAGCTGCCCAAATCCGTTCCCGACGGATTTGTCCCGATGGGAGAGAGGCGCTACAGCGCCGCAAATTCCCGCATCAACCGCTCCATCAATCCCTGCAACTGCGGTGACGAGCCGCCGCGTACGGCGTCGTCCAGCAGTTCGGCATTGCTCTCGCCGGATTTGTCCCTTGTGATCAGCAGCAGAAAACTGCGGTGGCTGAGTGCCGCTTCTTCCACGGCTTCCTGGCGTACCTGTTGGGTGAAGTGGATATAACCACACTGCTTCAGCCAGGTCATCGCGCCCAGGCAGGCGAGGTGGCGGGGGGAGTGCAGGCCGAATTCGTCCGGGGTGTCCGGGCCGGCGATATCCTCGACGTAGACGGTCGCCGGCGCCGGGAACTGGTTGAATAAGGCCAGCAGGGTCCTGCCGGCGTCGCGGTAGAAGTCGTGAATATGCAGGTCGTCGAGCATGGGTACTGCTTTTTATTGTGTGTAGCGTTCCAGGAAGTGTCCCAGGCGGCCGATCGCGTGGGAGAGGTCATCTTCCCGCGGCAGGAAGACGATGCGGAGGTGGTCGGGCGAGTCCCAGTGGAAGCCGCGGCCGTGCACCAGCAGGATTTTTTCCCGGCGCAGAAAGTCGAGCACCAGCCGTTCGTCGCTCTCGATCCTGTGGCGGTCGAGGTTCAGTTTCGGGAACAGGTAGATGGCACCCTGGGGTTTGACACAGCTGACACCGGGAATATCGTTCAGCATTTCGTAGGCCAGGTCGCGCTGCTGGCGCAGGCGCCCGCCGGGGAGCACCAGGTCGTTGATGCTCTGGTAGCCGCCCAGCGCCGTCTGCACCGCGAACATACCCGGTACATTGCCGCACAGGCGCATCGACGAGAGGATTTCCATCCCCTCGATAAAGCCTTTCGCACGTTGCTTGGCGCCGGTGACGGTCATCCAGCCGGAGCGGAAGCCGGCCAGCCGGTAGGATTTCGACAGGCCGTTGAAGCTCAGGCAGAGCACGTCTTCGGCGAGCTTTGCCAGGGGGGTGAACTCGGCGTCGTCATAGAGGATCTTGCTGTAGATTTCGTCGGCGAAGATCACCAGGTCGTGCTGGCGCGCCACTTCCACAATCTCTTCCAGCAGCGCGCGCGGGTAGACGGCGCCGGTGGGGTTGTTGGGGTTGATCACCACGATACCGCGGGTTCGCGGGGTGATTTTGGCCTTGATATCGTCGATATCCGGCAGCCAGCCGGCGCCCTCGTCGCAGCGGTACATCACCGGGTTGCCGCCGGTGAGGTTGGTGGCCGCGGTCCACAGGGGGTAGTTGGGCATCGGCAGCAGCACTTCGTCGCCGGTGTTCAGCAGCGCCTGGGTGGCCATGGCGATCAGCTCGGAGACGCCGTTGCCGAGGTAGATATCGTCGATATCCACCTCGGGAATGCCCAGTGTCTGGCACTCTTGCATAATGGCCTTGCGCGCGGCGAACAGGCCCTTGGATTCTACATAACCCTGGGCGTGGGCCAGGTTGTGAATGACATCCTGGATGATTTCGTCGGGGGCATCGAAACCGAAGGGGGCGGGGTTGCCGATATTCAGCTTGAGAATCCGGTGGCCTTCCTCTTCCATGCGCGCAGCCTGTTCCATGACCGGGCCGCGGATTTCGTAGCAGACGCCGTGGAGTTTGTCCGATTTGAGAATGTCCTTCATGGTGTAAATCCCGGGGCACAACCTGCAGGGCCAGCCCCCGCGGGCGTGGGGTGGCGTTTCAATCAAAGAGGAAGAGTATGTCAAAAGAGCAAGACGATAACTACTGGCGCGACAGGCTGACTCCCGAGGAATTCCACGTATGCCGGGAGGCAGGCACTGAGCGTCCGTTCAGCGGCGAGTACTGGGATGTGTTCGAGGACGGCAGTTACCGCTGCCGCTGCTGCGGGGAAGTGTTGTTCCAGTCCGATTCCAAATTCGATGCCGGCTGCGGCTGGCCCAGTTTCGACACCGTGGCGCGCGAGGGCGCGGTGGAGGAACGGCCGGACGACAGCCTGGGGATGCGGCGTACCGAGATCCTCTGTGCCAACTGCGGCAGCCACCTGGGGCACGTTTTCCCCGACGGCCCCACGGAAACGGGATTGCGCTACTGTGTTAATTCACTTTCCGTAAAGCTGGACCCGGAAGAGGGCGATCGGGGAGGACAATGATGCGAGGCGGGGCCGGGCACTGGAGCCGCTGGCTGGTGCGGGCGCAGTGGTTGCTGCTGGCGCTTATCTTCTGTGCGGCGCTGGCGCTGCGCCTGGAACTGGTAGCTTTCGGGGCGGTGTTCCAGGTGTTTCGGGTCGCGGGGCTGGCGATGCTCGGTATGGCCCTGTTGGGCATGGCGGTGTTTATCTGGGGGCTGGTGAAACGCCACGCCGGCGCCCGCAGCGCCGCGCTTTGGGCCGCGGTACTGGGCCTGGTGCCGGTGGCGGTGCCGCTGCTGACCGTGGGCCAGGCCAACCTGGACGCGCCGCCGATCAGCGATATCAGTACCGACCTCGATAATCCGCCGCCGTACCGGGCGGCACTGTCCCTGCGGGAAAAGGGCGATAACAGTGCCGAGTATGCCGGTGAAGCGGTGGCCCGACAGCAGCGCGGCACCCGTATGTACAACGACATCCGCCCTCTGCTGCTGGCGATGCCGGTGGAGCGCGCCACCGGACTGGCGGCGGAAGTGGCGCGGGGGCTGAGCTGGCGGATTGTGGCCCTGGATCCCGGGGCCGGCCATCTGGAGGCGGTGGACCGGACGCCACTGTTGCGGCTGCGCGACGATGTGGTGGTGCGGGTGCGGTCCGAGGGCGATGGCGCCAGGGTGGATGTCCGTTCCAGTTCCAGGGTGGGGCGGGGCGACCTGGGAGCCAACGCCGGGCGTATCCGCGAATTCCTCCGCGAGCTGGAGGCCCGGGCGGCGGAGTAGCGACCGCTCACCGGCGGGCCCCGGATTTCGTAAGTGCCTGACTTAGAAAGAAAAAGAACCACAAAAAGTTTTCAGTGAAGTGTTGACAGCCCCCCGGGGGCTACATAGAATGCGCCCCACTTCTGACGCAGAGCGCAAAACAAAGCGCCGCAGCGATTGGAAGTCAGTCCGGGTCCCCATCGTCTAGAGGCCTAGGACACCGCCCTTTCACGGCGGTAACAGGGGTTCGACTCCCCTTGGGGACGCCACTGCGGGAATAGCTCAGTTGGTAGAGCGCAACCTTGCCAAGGTTGAGGTCGCCGGTTCGAACCCGGTTTCCCGCTCCAGTTTTCATGCTCTTTACAGAGTGATCCGGCCAGGCCGGAGCAGGCTGTAAAGAGTGCCGCCGGAATTGCCGGTGGCGATGCCACCGACAGTGTGGCAGCATTGGTTCCCCGGCTTTCAAACCGAGGGGCCAGGCAAGTTTTCGGTCCCCATCGTCTAGAGGCCTAGGACACCGCCCTTTCACGGCGGTAACAGGGGTTCGACTCCCCTTGGGGATGCCAACATGGCCCGGCAGCTTTCGAGCTGCCGGGCGATACAGAAAAGGCGGGAATAGCTCAGTTGGGTGAGGCAAGTGTTTGCTTCGCGCAGCGAAGCACGCCGCCGAACGGCGCCAATCTTCGATTGGCGGCCGGAAGAGCGCAAATAAAGAGTGCGCTCAAGAAGCAGAATATCGGTACCAGCTGGAAGTTGGCACCGAGAAAGATCAGGCGGGAATAGCTCAGTTGGGTGAGGCAAGTGTTTGCTTCGCGCAGCGAAGCACGCCGCCGAACGGCGCCAATCTTCGATTGGCGGCCGGAAGAGCGCAAATAAAGAGTGCGCTCAAGAAGCAGAATATCGGTACCAGCTGGAAGTTGGCACCGAGAAAGATCAGGCGGGAATAGCTCAGTTGGTAGAGCGCAACCTTGCCAAGGTTGAGGTCGCCGGTTCGAGCCCGGTTTCCCGCTCCAAATAAGAAAGCCGCTCATTTGAGCGGCTTTTTTATTGTTTGAACCTCTCACATGGCCGCCGACACAGTCCCCCTCTCCCTCCGGGAGAGGGGCTAGGGGAGAGGGCGGCTTGGAGGGGCACGTAAGCTGAGTTGCTGCTCCGGCTCCCCTCTCCCCCGGCCCCTCTCCCAGTGGGAGAGGGGAGTGTATGGTTCGAACTTCCCGTAGGGTCGTCGACACACTTCCCCCATTCTTTGTCCGGTTGAAATCTCCCGCCCGAGCGCGTTGAATAGCGCCCTCAGTATCAGGAGGCATCCATGACCGCAGCGCTCTCCATCCAGGACCTCGAAAAAACCTACGACAATGGTTTCCAGGCCCTGAAAGGCATCAGCTTCGATGTGCAGCCGGGGGATTTTTTCGCCCTGCTGGGCCCCAACGGCGCCGGCAAGTCCACCACCATCGGCATCATCTGCTCGCTGGTGCGCAAGTCCGCTGGCCGGGTTTCCATCTTCGGTATCGATATCGACAAAAATTTTCCCGGTGCCAAGCAGCTGCTGGGTGTGGTGCCACAGGAGTTCAATTTCAGCCAGTTTGAAAAAGTCTACGATATCGTCTGCACCCAGGGCGGCTTTTATGGCATGCCCCGCAAACTGGCGGAGGAGCGCACGACAAAATACCTGAAACAACTGGGCCTGTGGGACAAGCGCAACGTGCAGGCGCGTATGCTGTCCGGCGGCATGAAGCGCCGCCTGATGATCGCCCGGGCGTTGATTCACGAGCCACAACTGCTGATCCTGGACGAGCCTACCGCGGGCGTGGATATCGAGCTGCGCCGCTCCATGTGGACTTTCCTCGAGAAGATCAACCGGCAGGGCACCACCATCATCCTGACCACGCACTACCTGGAAGAGGCGGAGAGCCTGTGCCGCAATATCGCCATTATCGACAAGGGCGATATCGTCGAGAACACCTCGATCAAGTCGCTGCTGAAAACCCTGAGTCGCGAGGTCTTTATTCTCGATACCGCCGAAACCCTGGAGACCTGCCCGGATCTGGGCGATTTTCAGGGGCGGCTGCTGGATGAACACAGCCTGGAGGTGACCGTCGAGAAAGGGCAGTCGCTGACCGAGCTGTTTACCGGCCTGGGCGGACAGGGCATAACCGTTACCAGCATGCGCAACCGCGCCAATCGCCTGGAAGAGCTGTTCGTCTCCCTGCTGGCGGACAAGTCTGAAGCAGAGGAGGGGGAGCAGTGAACAGCAACGTCATCTGGACATCCTTCTCCACCATCCTGCGCCGCGAAGTGCGCCGCTTTACCCGCATCTGGCCGCAGACACTGGTTCCGCCGGTGATCACCATGTCGCTCTACTTCGTGATCTTCGGCTCGCTGATCGGCAGCCGCATCGGCGAGATGGGCGGCTATTCCTATATGGAATTCGTGGTGCCCGGCCTGATCATGATGGCGGTGATCACCAATTCCTATTCGAATGTGGTGTCTTCTTTCTACAGCGCCAAGTTCCAGCGCAGTGTGGAGGAACTGCTGGTATCGCCGACACCCAACTGGATCATCATGGCCGGTTACGTACTGGGCAGTGTGGCGCGCGGGCTGATCGTCGGTTTTGTGGTGACACTGATCGCACTCTCCTTTACCTCGCTCACGGTGCAGCATATCGGCCTGACTGTGGCGATCGTGTTCCTGACTGCGGTACTCTTTTCCCTGGCCGGTTTCATCAACGCCATCTTCGCCAACAGCTTCGATGACATCTCGATTATCCCGACCTTCGTGCTGACGCCGCTGACCTACCTGGGCGGTGTCTTTTACTCGATCGACCTGCTGTCGCCCCTCTTCCAGGGGCTGTCGAAGCTGAACCCGATCCTGTATATGGTCAACGCCTTCCGCTACGGTGTACTGGGTGTCTCCGATATCAATGTGGTCTGGGCTTTTGTCGGCGTGCTGGTCTTTATCGCACTGCTGTCCGGCTGGGGCCTGCACCTGATGAGTCATGGCAAGCGTTTGCGGCACTAGTATGGTGTAAGGCCCCGTCAAGCAGCCCTCTCCCTAACCCTCTCCCGGAGGGAGAGGGGACTGTTACGGGGCTTAAGAAGACCTCTTGGGCGGATTCGCCCTTTATATTTCCGATTGAGCTCCCCTCTCCCGCCGGGAGAGGGGCCGGGGGAGAGGGCATACTGCGGCCTGCTCAGTGGTCGATTTGTTGCCCGAATCGTCAACTCCGGAGACCCGATGAATCGCGAAGACTGGCAAAACCTCCCCCTGGGCAGGGAAACCACCTACGAGTCCAGCTACAACCCGCAACTGCTGCACCCGATAGAGCGTGCCGTCTCCCGCGCGCATCTACAGATCGAAAACGATGCCCTGCCGTTTTTCGGCGTGGACGAGTGGTGGGGCTTCGAACTCTCCTGGCTGAATGCCAAAGGCCTGCCCCGGGTGGAGGTGGCCAGATTCCACTTCCCGGCTACTACGCCGCAGATGGTGGAATCCAAATCCTTCAAGCTGTACCTGAATTCCTTCAACCAGTCCCGCTTCGATTCCCGCGAAGTGGTGCGCGACATCCTGGTCCGCGACCTGGGCGCCGCGACCGGCGGCGATGTCTCGGTAACGCTTTACGACGTGGAGGATCCCGCACTGGCCGTGGAGAAACCGCGGGGAAGCTGCCTGGACCAACTGGATATCGAAATTCGCCACTACCAGCCGGATGCCGCACTGCTGAAACTGGACGAAAGTGGAGAGTGGGTAGAAGAAACCCTCTACAGCAACCTGCTGCGCAGCAACTGCCCGGTAACCGGCCAGCCGGACTGGGCGACTGTCTGCGTGGAATACCGGGGGCCGGCGATCCGGCGCGAGGCGCTGCTCGCCTATATCGTCTCTTTCCGCGAACACCAGGACTTCCACGAGCACTGCGTGGAGCGGATCTTCTGCGACCTGCAGAAACTGACGGATTTCGAGCAGCTGACGGTTTGCGCCCGCTACACGCGCCGCGGTGGGCTGGATATCAATCCGCTGCGCAGTTCGCGCCCGGAGGTGCAACTGCCGGGGCGGTTTGCCAGGCAGTAAAAAAATCTGGTGCGAATGTCACATTGGTGGATCCCGTCTCGTCTAGTGTGGTGCAAGGGGTTAAATGCTGATATCAGCATTTAGCCCCTTGCACCACACTAGAAACCAACAGAGGAGTTCCATCATGACTGCCAGACTCGATCCCTTTGCCGTTGCCCCGTCCCTGATGAAAAGCTGGGCCGGCACGTCGCTCGCCGTTGCCGACAGCCTCGAGCCCAGCCTTATCGAACTGGTGAAGATCCGTGCCTCCCAGATCAACGCCTGTGCCAATTGCCTGAATATGCATACGGCGGAAGCGCGTGCGCAAGGGGAGACGGAACAGCGCATCTACCTGCTGTCCGCCTGGCGCGAGGCCCCCTGCTATACGGATCGCGAGCGCGCCGCCCTCGGCTGGACCGATGCCCTTACCCGCCTCCCCGAAGGGCATACGGAAGAAAGTGCCCGTGAAGCCCTGGAAGCGCATTTCTCCGCGGAAGAACAGGTGAATCTCACCCTGATGATCAATGTCATCAACGGCTGGAACCGGCTCGCGGTGGGCTTCGGCCTGTGGATTGAACCGGCGGAAGCCAGGGTGAAGGCCGCGGAGACGGTGGCCTGATGGCGGGCGACGGGCTCGCAGATGCAGCGGGGAGTTTCGACCCGCTGCGCCCTGCGCTTGTGCGCGTCGCCTATCGCATGTTGGGCTCCGTTGCCGATGCCGAGGATATTGTCCAGGAGGCCTTTATCCGCTGGATGGGGGCCGATCGCGAGCGGGTGCGCGAGCCGGAAGCCTTCCTGCGCCGCACTGTCACACGGCTCTGTCTCGATCAGCTCAAATCGGCGCGACATCGGCGCGAAACCTATATCGGCCCCTGGCTTCCCGAGCCCGTTTTCGAGGAAGAGGAGGAGGGCGAGGATGTCACCCTGCCGCTGATGCTTGCCCTGGAGCGTCTCTCTCCCCTGGAGCGGGCGGCTTTCCTGCTGCACGATGTGTTCGGTCTCGATTTCGGGGAGGTGGCCGGCACCATCCGGCGCACTCCGGCTGCCAGCCGGCAACTTGCCGCCCGCGCCCGCAGGCGTGTCCGTGACGCGAGGCCCCGCTATAAGGTGGACAGGCGGCGCGGGCTCGAATTGGCAGAGGCCTTCTTCGCGGCTTCCCGCAGTGGCGACATGAAAGCGCTGGGCTCGATGCTGGCGGCCGACATCAGCCTCCACGCCGATGGCGGGGGCAAGCGTCCGGCTGCGGCGGAGCCTGTCGCCGGTTTTCATGCCGTAATGAAGTTACACGAAAACCTGGCGAACCTGTTCAGGGAGAGTGGCTCGAAGCTGGTTCGTGCCGGGTTCGTAAACGGGCTGCCGGGTTTCATCACGCGGGAGGCCGATGGCGAAATTCAGGTGACTGCGCTGGAAGTCGAGGGTGGGAAGATTGCGGCGATCTATGTGGTGCGAAACCCGGAGAAGTTGGGGCATCTGTACTGACTGGGGAATGCGCTGCGCAGTGTACCATTCCCAAATACGCAAGTTTCGGGGTCAATTTCGGCTTGTGGCATCGGCAGTTGCCTTCAACTCCGGAACCTGAGTTAGATAATCACCTTGCTTTTCAGTGTCGCCTTCGCTTTCTCCAGCGACTTCAGCACCTTGTCCTTGTCGTAGTTGCGTATCTTGTCCAGGTCCATGTGCATGGAGAAGCCGGGTGCGTGGTCTTCCAGGTAGCTCTGCTGGCCGCCGAGGTTCTTGCGCAGGTCGGTCACCTGGTAGACCTTCACCGGGGTGCTGAAACCCTTCACCGTCACATGCCCCTTGTCGCGACACATGACCGAGTGCTTTATCAGCGCCCAGCTCTCGTGGCTGATCAGGATTTCACCCGGCTGCGCGGCGCCCTCGAGGCGCGCGGCCAGGTTCACGTGGGTGCCCATTACCGTGTAGGACTGGTGGTTGGCAGTGCCGAAAATCCCTACGGTGCAGTAGCCGGTATTGATGCCCATGCGCACCTGCAGGGGACGGGCAATTCCCTTGTTGTACCACTCCTGTTTCATTTCTCGCACCCGCTTGCGCATCGCCAGGGCCATGGCCACACAGCGCAGGGCGTCGGACTTGGGTCCCTTGCTCTCGTCATCGCCGAAAACCACCATCACGGCGTCGCCGATAAACTTGTCGATGGTGCCGCCGTACTGACCGGCGATGCGGGCCATTTCCGAGAGATAGTTGTTGAGCAACTGGGTGAAAGTCTCGGCCTCCAGTTCCTCGGTCAATTGGCTGAAATCCTTGATGTCGGAGAAAAACACCGTCAGCAGTTTGCGTTCGGTTGCCAGTTCGCCCTCGCGCCCGTTGGTCACCGCGCGCCACAGGCGCTGGGGCAGATACTTGGACAGTTTGTAAGTGCGCATCTTGCTCACATGCTGTTCCGCGGTGAGCGTGCGGTTGGCGTTCCTGAGGTGGACAATCTGCTTGTGGGTATAAAAGGCGTAGGCGCAGAAGTAAGTGAAAACCCCGATCAGGCTGGCGGCGCTGATGGTCAGGTCCGCATTCACCACCAGCGTCGGCTTGTGAATCAGGTAGCCCACACTGACGCCGAGCAGCAGGCCGGTATTGTGTTCGAACCAGCGCCGCCCGCCGCCTTCGGTCAGTGCATTGAACTGCACCATGGTGACGAACAACAGGGAGGGCAGCATGCTGAAGTCGGCCAGGGCGATGGCCACGCCGATCATGCTGGCGTCGGTAAACGACAGGCAGCGGCGCACATTGGCGGCGCTTTCGGGGGCACAGCGGTTGCTGATGCTGTAGGCGAGCGCAGTGTAGACCAGCAGCAGGCCGGCCATGCCGAGGGGGAGGACCTTGTCCAGGTCCCAGGGGGCGGACCAGTTGATTGCGTTGAGCAGCGTACCCGCCGCCGCGAAACAGATCAGGGTACGGAAGTAATACGGATAGCGGGAATCGGTGTTCCGCCGGGTAGTTTCAACAGGCTGGTCCTGCATTGGAAATTGTCTTTTGTTGAGCAGAAAATAACCAAACTGGCGTGGTGCGGCAGCGTTTATCAATTTTGAGAGCTGGCGCACGCGGCAGACGAGAAGTGTACTCTGCCGGGAGGAATATTGCGAAGTTCTTTGGCCCCTGCTGTCACTGCGGGCATCGTGGGGTAGAATCCGCCAGGTCATTGATTTACAGGAGAAAGCGATGGATGCCCTGACCGCCCTGCACAATCGAGTATCGAGCGGATTGCTGACCGAGCCGTCGCCCGACGAACAGCAGCGGCAGAACATCTTTCGCGCCGCCCTGCGTGCCGCCGATCACGGCTGCCTGCGCCCCTGGCGCTTCCTGCTGGTAGAAGGCGAGGCCCGCGACCGCCTGGGTGAAATCTACCTGCGCGCCAGCGAACAGGCCGCCGGCGAACCCCTGAGCGCCGCCCAGCGGGACAAGACCCTCAAGATGCCCCTGCGCGCGCCGCTGCTGCTGGTGGCCATCACCCGCCTGCGGGACCACCCCAAGGTGCCGCACCTGGAACAGCGCCAGTCCACCGCCGCCGCCGTCCAGGCCATGTTGACCGCGGCCTTCGCAGAGGGCGTTGGCGCCTACTGGCGCACCGGCCCCCTGGCCGGCAACCCGCTGGTTGCAAAGGAACTGGGCCTGGCGGAAAACGAGCGTATCGACGGCTTCCTCTACCTGGGCACCCCGCAAAAGGAACCCCGCCGGGCCCCGGAACTGGCCCCCGGGGAGTTTTTTACCCACTGGGAGTAGATTAGGGTTGCACTGGCGCCCCCGTTTTTGTAAAGTGCGCGCTCGCTGAACGGGGCTATGTTCCTGATTTAGCAGACAATTTCGGTGAGGTGTCCGAGTGGCTGAAGGAGCGCGCCTGGAAAGCGCGTATACCGCAAGGTATCGAGGGTTCGAATCCCTCCCTCACCGCCACACACAAAAAAGGCCCCATGCGCGAGCATGGGGCCTTTTTTGTGTGTGGCGGTGAGGGGGATCAGGATAAGAACCCCCGTTCGAGCCGTAGGCGCGCAGCGCCGGAGACCAGCGAGCGAAGCGAGCTAATCCCTCCCGGGCGGTGCCCCCGAAGTTTATTCAGTCTCAAGTGTCAGCGAGCATGGGGCCTTTTTTGTGTGTGGCGGTGAGGGGGATCAGGATAAGAACCCCCGTTCGAGCCGTAGGCGCGCAGCGCCGGAGACCAGCGAGCGAAGCGAGCTAATCCCTCCCGGGCGGTGCCCCCGAAGTTTATTCAGTCTCAAGTGTCAGCGAGCATGGGGCCTTTTTTGTGTGTGGCGGTGAGGGGGATCAGGATAAGAACCCCCGTTCGAGCCGTAGGCGCGCAGCGCCGGAGACCAGCGAGCGAAGCGAGCTAATCCCTCCCGGGCGGTGCCCCCGAAGTTTATTCAGTCTCAAGTGTCAGCGAGCATGGGGCCTTTTTTGTGTGTGGCGGTGAGGGGGATCAGGATAAGAACCCCCGTTCGAGCCGTAGGCGCGCAGCGCCGGAGACCAGCGAGCGAAGCGAGCTAATCCCTCCCGGGCGGTGCCCCCGAAGTTTATTCAGTCTCAAGTGTCAGCGAGCATGGGGCCTTTTTTGTGTGTGGCGGTGAGGGGGATCAGGATAAGAACCCCCGGTCGAGCCGTAGGCGCGCAGCGCCGGAGACCAGCGAGCGAAGCGAGCTAATCGCTCCCGGCGTCGCTTGGAACCCATCGTGAGAACCGAAAGTGCCCCCGAATCAGTGGGGCCGGGAGGGGCGGCGGTATCTGCACCCGATCAGTGTCCGCCACTGCAGTCCTACTCTTTAGTGGTGTGTTCTATTGCTATCAGTTTATTGGGTTTGCGAACACTGCTCTTCAGATAGCAACCGGAGTACTCGAGTGTTGCCACCACCTTCTGACCGCCGCCACCCGTAGGCATGGTCGACAGGTTCAGGGAGCAGCTGCGCGCTTGAGAGATATGATGGGGGAATCCGGCGGGATCAATAAAACTGTCGCAATACTGGGTCTGCTTTTGTGACACAAAACTGGCGGGAAAATAGGTATGGCTCCAGAAGGCGTTGCCTTCCGTCATATAGCCTGCCGCCGTTGCGTGGTAGGAAAATATCTGGCTGACGTCCACATCCATTTGTACCCAGAAATAGGGTTCGTCATTCACGGGCTCAAATCCGCCACATCTGTCCAGCTCCGCTGGTAGTTCTTGAATGGGAAGCGGTCCGGCAACAGCGGAAAGGGACAGGGCGGCACCCACGGCAATCAGGGCGGTGAGTGATTTTTTGTACACAGGGGTGGTCATGAGTATTCCTCTCTATTGATGACTTCACCCCTGGGTCGCGGACACTGGCATGGAGGTTCAAATTTTTTCAGGGTGTTTCCACAGGTTGCTGTCGTAGGGTGTGCCGTGCGCACCGAATATGACGAAACCGCGGCAATGTCGGGCCGGGCCGGTGCGCACGGCGCACCCTATCGGTCAATCCGCGGTTGCTGTGCTGCGCCTTCCGGCAAAAAGCCCGCTGAGACGCTGCTTCACTCGCGCAGCGGCTGCGCCGATATCCAACCCAATCCCGTAGAGCGCCGGCACCAGTAGCAGCGTGACAAAGAAAGCCACAAACACCC
Organism: Microbulbifer halophilus; assembly: GCF_026183675.1. Classification (GTDB taxonomy): domain Bacteria; phylum Pseudomonadota; class Gammaproteobacteria; order Pseudomonadales; family Cellvibrionaceae; genus Microbulbifer; species Microbulbifer halophilus. The sequence goes on along the minus strand of NZ_JAPIVK010000024.1, from coordinate 23,554 downwards.
CGAACGCCAGCGCCACCACAATCGGCTGCAAAAACGCCGCCTGGATACTCCGCTCCATCATCATCGGTGTCAGCCCGACAATGGTGGTCACTGTGGTCAGCAGGATGGGGCGGAAGCGGGCCACGCCGGCTTCCACGACTGCTTTCAGAGGTTCCATTCCCCTGTCCCGCAGCCGGTTGCAGTGATCCATCAGCACCAGGTTGTCGTTGACCACCACCCCCGCTGCCGCGGCGATGCCGAAGTAGCTGAAGATGGCCATGGTCATGCCCATGATCCCGTGGCCGAGGATGGCGCCGACGAAGGCGAAGGGAATGGCAACCAGGATCAGGATCGGCTGGAAGTAGCTGCGGAAGGCCACCGCCAGCAGGCTGTACATGGCGAAGAAGGCCATGGTGTAGAGGCCGAGGACCTCCTGGACAAAGCGCTTCTCGCCCTCGGCCTGGCCCACGGCGCCGCGGACAATACCGGGGTGGCGTTTTTCCCAGTCGGGGAAGAAGTTTTTGTTCAGGTCCTCCATGATTTCGCCGCGCACGTCGTCTTTCAGGTCCGCCATCACCCGCGCGGCGCGGTTGCCGTTCCAGCGCTGGATGCGCTTGATGCCCGGTGCGTACTCCAGCTCGGCCACCGCCAGCAGGGGCACTTCGCGGCCGTCGGCGGTACGCACGCGGAAGTCTTTCAGGCTCTCGATGGAGCGGCGCGATTCCAGTGGGTAGCGCACCATGACTTTCACGTCCTGGCCGGCGCGGGGCAGGCGTTGTACTTCCTCACCGAAATAGGCCTGGCGCACCTGGCGGTTGACGTCTGCCAGGGTCAGGCCGAGCCGGGTGGCGCCGGGTTTGAGGTGGATGCGTATTTCCTCGGAGGCGCCCTCCAGGTTGTTGCGCACGTCGTAGAGGCTTTCGTAGCTGCGCAGTTGGGCCTCCAGTTCCGCGGTGGCCTCGCGCAGTACGTCCAGATCCGGGTGGCGGATGGATAACTCGAACCCGGGGCCGTTGTTGTTGAAGGAGTATTCCACCGAGACTTCCTTGGCATCCGGCACCTCGCCGATCAGTTCCCGCAGGCGCAGCGCCGCTTCCTTGGCGGACATGTCGCGGACTTCCGGCGGCGCCAGTTGCACGATGGCGATGACACTGTCGCGCCGGGCGCGGGTATACCAGTTTTCGATCAATGCACCCTCGCCATCGGTGCGCTGGTTGACCTCCTCCACCAGACGTTTTTCGGCGTCCTGTAGCTGGGTCAACACTTCCAGCGCGCGGCTGTAGGGGGCGCCCTCGGGCATGGTCACATTGACGGCGATCTGGTCGGACTCGATCTCCGGCCTAAAGCTTTTCTTCACCCAACCGCTGCCGAACAGGCCGAAACCGATCATCAGCACCGCGACAAAAATACTCACGGTCAGGTAGCGGCGATCCACCGCCCACTGGCCGATACGGCGGTAGTGGTTCTGTGCAAAATGGACGATGCGGTCGGCGATACCTTTCTGGAGGCGTCCGAAGCGGCCGAGCCGGGTGCGCGGTTTCAGATTACTGAGGTGCGCCGGCAGGATAAAAAGGGACTCGATCAGGGAGAACACCAGCGCCAGTATCACCACCCAGGTGATATGGCGGGTGAACTCGCTGGTGGAACCACTGATAAAAATCCACGGCAGAAAGGCGAGGATGGTAGTGACCACCGCGAAGACCACCGGTTTGGCCACCAGCTGTGTGCCCAGTACCGCGGCCTTGAGGCCGTCGCCCGCCTGTTGTTGATCGACATTGTGGGATTGCGTGTGAATGCTTTCACCCACCACAATCGCATCGTCCACGACGATCCCCAGCACCAGCAGGAAGGCGAAGGTGGACAGCATATTCAGGGACACACCGACGCTCGGCAGCAGCACAAAGGCGCCGGCGTAGGCGGTGGCGATACCGATGGCCACCCAGAAAGCCACTTTCGGGCGCAGGCTGAATACCAGTACCAGCAGCACCAGGATCAGCCCCTGGAAAGCGGAGCTGCCGATGGTATCCAGCCGGCTCTCGAAGGTTTCGGCGTTGTCGGTCCAGAGGGTGAGTTTGGCGCCGGCGGGCAGGGTTTCGCGGCGCTCGTCGATCCACTGGCGGATCGATTGTGAGGCAGTGACGATATCCATGGTCTCGGTGGTCATCACCTGTAGCAGCACCGCCGGCTCGCCGTTCAGGGTGGCGAGGATCTCGTTGTCCTCGAAGCCGTCCACCACCGTGGCCACATCGCCCACGCGGATGGTGCCGCCGTCTGCGGTCTGGCGCACTGTGATATCGGCAAATTCCTGCTCACTGTCCGCCTGGTTGCGCACTTTCAACTGGTAGGCGCCCACCTCGGTGCGCACGGTGCCCGCGGACTGGTTGATGGAGCTGTTGCGGATCGCATCGGCCACGTCCTGGAATGTCGTGCCGTAGCGGCGCAGCGCGCGCTCGCTGACCTCGATGGAAACCTCCTCCCGGCGGGTGCCGAACAGTTCCACGATAGAGATGGCCGGCAGGGTGGCGGCCTCTCGCCGCAACTGTTCCGCCAACCGCTTCAGTTCGCGCTCGCCCAGGTCGCCGTGCACGGCCACGCGGATAAACTCTTCGCGGTTCACCCACTGGTGTACCTGCGGCGGTTCTATGTCCCGCGGAAACGAGGAGATGCCGTCGACGCGGATCTTGACGTCGTTCATAAAGCGGGAGAATTCCACCGTGGTCTCCGCCAGGATATAGACTCCCCCCACCCCCTCGGACGAGGTGGAGCGCACCCAGTCGATATTGTCCAGGTCGCTGACCGCCTCCTCGATACGGGCGACGATCTGCTCTTCCACTTCCTGCGGCGCGGCGCCCGGCCAGGCGACGCGGATCTCCAGCCCCGGGAAGCGCACCTGCGGATCCATTTCCCGCTCCATGCTGGAAAAACCGATCAGGCCGGCGACGAAAATACCCACCATGGCGAGGTTGGCGGCGACGCTGTTGCGGGCCCACCATGCAATCAACTGGTTCATCTGAGCGCTCCGTTATTTGCTGGCCAGGTGGGTGATGGGTTGCACCGGCATGCCGTCCACCGCGTTGGCCACGGTGGAAGTCACCACCCGCTCGCCGCCCGCGATTCCGGAGGCGACCACGACCCGGTCTTCGGAGCTGGATAGAGTGTCCACGGTGCGGATGTCCAGGCGGTTGTCTCCATCCACCACATAGACTCTGTCGGCGCTGCGCAGCGCTTCCCGCGGCAGCACTACCGCGCGGCGTTCCCGTGTGCTTTCCGCCTCGGCGGTGACGAAGAGTCCCACGGCCAGTGGCGCGCCGCCGCTGGCGCCGATGCCGTAGGGATCGTTCACTTCCGCCACGGCGTAGATCAGCCGGGTCTGCCGATCCACTGCGGCCTGGGTGCGCACAATTTGCCCTTGCCACCGGTGCCGCTGTGCGCCGATGCGGGTGGAGAGGGTTACCGGTGGGCCGGGTTTTTTGTCGGTGGCGACGAAGCCCATGGGCAGGTCGAGTTGCTGCAGTTGCGCGTCCGTGAGCGGCAGCCGCACCTCCACGCGGTCGGTGGCAAATACGCGACCCAGCGTTGTGCTGGCGGTGACATACTGGCCCACACCCACATCGCGGCTGGCGACGCGGCCGCGGAACGGCAGTTCGATTTGCGTGCGCGCCAGATCCTGTCTGGCGTCGGCCAGTTCCGCGCGGGCGGAGCGCAGGTTGGCTTCGGCTTCCGCGACCTGGGGCCGGTTGACCTGCAGCGGCGTGGGTTCTTTGTTCGGGCTGAGTGCGAGCCATTGTTCGCGCTTGATGGAAGCGGCGGCCTCTGCCTGCAGTAGCAGGACTTCCGCCTGCGCCACACCGGCTTCGGCGCGGGCCAGGGCGAGCCTGTAGTCGGCGTCATCCAACTGGATCAGTACCTCGCCGGGCCCGAACCCGGCGCCTTCCGCGAAGTTTTCCGAGATGGAGACGATGCGCCCGGACACTTCCGGGGTGAGGTCGATTTCGGTATGGGGGCGGACTTCCCCCTGGGTGCGCACGGCGAGGTGGACCGCCTCTTCCCGGGCCTCGGAGTAGACCAGTGACACCGGGCGCTGCTCCTCCTCCTTTTTCTCGGGCGCCGGTTTGGCGGCGGACATGATCTGTACCGCCCCGAAAGCCACTGCCAGCACCGCCAGCGGCGCGGCAGTTTTCAAATATTTGTTATTCATCGATCTCATCTTGCCTGGGTTGCGAAATCCGCCAGCGGCGGGGCCTGCAGGGTTGCGATTCCTGAAGTCGGCATCCGGGCCCGAAGAGACGCCGTCGGCGGACCGTGTTGTGCCAACGCTGTTTATGACCGGGTGGGATCGTAGTTTGGATGCAGGGGGGGGAGAAAAACTCTTGAGGTTGCCGTCGTTGAGCCGTATTTCGCCGGCGTAGGCGATGGGAAATATCCGGACCGATCCACCTCTGCGTGATACGGATGTCCCTTGTCCGGACCCTTTCCCCAACAGGGGCAGCGTGTTTCAATCCCGAATCGAGAAAGCAACAAAGCGGCAGTCAATACCGATGAAAAAAATGCTACCCCTGATCGCACTGCTGGCCGTTGTCGCCAGCCCCTCGCTGCGGGCCGATGAAGCGCCCATTGCCATCGCCATACACGGCGGTGCCGGCACCATCGAGAAGAGCAAAATGACCCCGGAGCGGGAAAAGGCCTATCGCGGCAAGCTCGGCGAGGCACTGGACACCGGCTATGCGGTGCTGGAAAAGGGCGGTGCCAGCACCGATGCGGTGATCGCGGCGATCCGGGTGCTCGAGAGCTCGCCGCTGTTCAATGCCGGCAGGGGGGCCGTCTACACCTACGAGGGCCGCCACGAACTGGACGCCTCGATTATGGACGGCGAGACCCGCCAGGCCGGTGCCGTGGCCGGGGTGCGCCGGATAGAGAGCCCCATCGCGCTGGCGCGGATGGTGATGGAGAAGTCCCCCTTCGTGATGCTGTCGGGGGAGGGCGCCGAAACCTTTGCCCGATCGCAGGGTATGCCGCTGGTGGACAACGCCCTGTTCGATACGGAGCACCGCCTGAAACAGCTGCAGAAGGCTAAGGAGAAGCTGGAGCGGGAGAGCCGCGAGGGAGGGAATCATCAAGCGGCCGTAGAGGCGCTGCCGACACCGTACAGGATGGGTACCGTCGGTGCCGTAGCGCTCGATAAGCGGGGCAATATTGCCGCCGGTACCTCTACCGGTGGCATGACAGCCAAGCGCTATGGCCGTATCGGCGATTCGCCGGTGATCGGTTCCGGCACTTTTGCCGACAATAATTCCTGCGCCGTTTCCGCGACCGGACACGGCGAGTACTTTATCCGTTACACCGTGGCCGCGGATATCTGTGCGCGGGTGCGGTACAGGGGGGAGACGCTGGCCGAGGCGGCCGGAGAAGTGATTAACCAGGTGCTGTTGCCGGCGGGTGGCACCGGCGGCGTGATTGCCCTGGACCCCGCCGGCAATATCGCCATGCCGTTCAATACCAGGGGCATGTACCGGGCCAGCCGCAGCAGTGTGCAGCCGGCGGAAATCGCCATTTTCAAGGAAGAGTAGGAGCCGCGGCCGGGCGCGGTTTGCGCCCGGCGCCGCCTGTGCTAATTTCTGTACTGATTGACCCGTTGTCGGAAAGTCGGTATCGAAAGTTATGGCAAAGAAAAAGAGAAAGAATCAGCGCCAGATAGAACGTGAAGTGCGGTATTTCTGGGGTGGTGTACTGCTGGTGGGGTTGATGGCAGTGCTGTTGATGTACATCGCACTGGCTTAATTACCCGCTCCAAGCTCCTCTCCGGCGATCCTCCCCGCCGTAGCACAGCCCCTCTGTATACAGCTTCAGCTATTTTATTGGCTACGGGAAGTCTGTGTCAGAGGTCGATATGTGGAGCTCGACGCCGGGAAAATGGATGTTCTGCCTGTGCCTGCTGGTGGCGCCGGTAGTGGCCGATGTGTCGCCAGAGGAAAAGCATCCGCTCAGTCCGGCGGATCTCTCCAGCCCGCGCGCGACACTGCAATCGTTTATGCAGAGGGCGGACGGTATCGCCGCCATGCTCGGTGGCGAGTACTGGCACGATTCCAGCAGGAGCTGGCCGAGCAGATTCGGCAGCGGGAGGCAGTGCTGCTGCGGATGCTCGACCTCAGTGAGGTTCCCCCGCATCCCGCGCCGATTCCGGCACAGACGCGCTGGTCCATCTGTACGAGGTGCTCGCGCGCATAGAGTTGCCGCCGGAGGAGGAGATTCCCGGCGCTGAGGCTGTCGACCAGTTGACGGTGGGAGTGGCGGTTCCAGACGGGAAGACAGACCGGAAGCGCCCGAAAGTTCTGCCGCAGGTGCCGGTGCCCGAGAAACCGGAGCCGGTCCGCTCGATCAGTTGGACCATTCCCCATACCGAAATCACCCTGGAGCGCGTGGCGGAAGGCCCGCAGGCGGGACAGTTCATCTTTTCCGCCGACACCGTGGCGCGCGCGGGGGAGTTCTACCAGCGGGTGCAGCATTTGCCGTATCGGCACGATGTACCGTTGAAGCACTACGCTGAGATGCGACGGTACCTGAGCAAGGGCGGTTGGCTGGTGTCGTCGGACCTGGTGCAGTCGCTGCCGGGCTGGCTGAAGCGACAGCTGCTGAAACAGGCGGTGTGGAAGTGGCTGATGATGATCGCCACGCTGCTGGCAACTGCCGCGTTGGTGGTGGCCGTCCATCGGCGGGCCAGGCGGGTGCGCGGTGGCATTCCAAGCCAGCTGGCGCGTTTCGCGGTCCCGGTGTTGCTGCTGTTCGCCTCGCCGCTGGCGAACTTTATCGATCAGCAACTGACCATCACCGGCCGGGTGGTCCAGGGCCTGACCCTTACACCACACTAGTTGGTATGGCTGGTGCCACAGGCGCTGGCCGAGAGCTACATCCACTCGTCCCGGGTGCAAAGTGAGAGCCTGAATGCGCACTTGCTGCGCTTCGTCGCCCGCACCGTCGGCGTGGTGGGCATCATCACCATCGTCTTCCTGCTCAGCAGCCGCCTGGGGGCGCCGCTGTTCAGCCTGATTGTCGGCTTCGGTGTCGGCGGCGTGGCCGTAGCGCTGGCGGCGCAGAGTTCGATCGAGCATTTTATGGGCAGCCTGAATCTGTTCGGCGACAAACCGGTGCCCATCAGCTTGCCGCAGTCGGAATAGTCCTGCGTCTATGGGGCGACAGCGGTCCGGGCGGGGGTCACTCGGGCTCAATGCTGCCTCCAGGAATTGGCCCCCCCGGCAGGGCCGGGGCGGCCATTTGCAAAGCGGAGCTTTGCGGTCGCACCGGCGCCCATCAGCTTGCTGATGGGCCGGAACAGTCCTGCGTTTATGGGGCGACAGCGGACCGGGCGGTGGTCACTCGGGCTCAATGCTGCCTCCAGGAATTGGCGCCCCCGGCAGGGCCGGGGCGACCGCTTGCAAAGCGGAGCTTTGCGGTCGCACCGGCGCCCATCAGCTTGCTGATGGGCCGGAATAGTCCTGCGTCTATGGGGCGGCAGCGGACCGGGCGGTGGTCACTCGGGCTCAATACTGCCTCCGGGAATTGGCGCCCCCGGCAGGACTCGAACCTGCAGTCCGGACTTAGGAGGTCCGTGGTTTATCCTGTTAACCGACGGGGACGGAAGCCGCACCGGCGCGGGGTGCCGGTCGCGAAGGCGGCTATTCTAACGGCTGTCTGCGCCGCTGTCATGGGGCAGTGAAATCTCGCTCCCCTCGGCCCTCTCCCCGGCTGCTCCGGCCCGATGTCACTGGGGGTAACAGAATGGCCCCGATCGTTACCCTCCGCTACGCGTTCTCCCCTTCATCTGACTGTCGAGAATCTGTCGCAATTTCGTCACGAACTGTCGTTATTTTGGCGCCACTTTCCCGGTATCGGGAGCAAGTTTTTCCCGCCTGCAGCGGCCCGGGCAACGGCGCAAAAAAATCTTGTTTCCGGCGGAAAATTTCCGCTTGACCGGGATCTGTCGAGCTGGCTAATCTGCGATTGCAAAACAAAAACAAGGTGTTTCTGCGCTCGCAGATCGAGATTCTGGAGTTTCGTATGAGCGGCAACGTCAACATCAATGATTTCGAAAATGAAGACATCCCCCAGGTAGCCACAGAGGTGCTCAAACAAGCCACGTCGCAACCGCCCCGCGATGCCCGCCGGATGGTGGAGGACAAGCTGGAGGAAATGCGGCTGCGCCGCGAGCTGATGGATTACGACTTCGACCTGTAGCTGGAAAGGCGCCGCAAGCGGCGCCTTTCTGCGTTCTGGGTGGTCCCGGATGGCCGGCCTTTACCCGGTGGGGCAAACCTTTTATGGTTTGCCTGAAGCCCGGTGTAATATCCGGGCCGGAGATACCCGGGAAAGGAAAAGGAATTTCGCAATGGTGGTCTCAGCACGGTCGGGAGCCAGGGTCAGCTCCGAGCTATCGAAAGGAGGTGAAGCGCTGACTATTCGCGTGTGTGGAAATTTTGATTTCAACATGCACCGCGAATTCCAGCGCGCCTACCAGAATCTCTCCCCGGCTCCCAAGCGATACCGAATCGATCTCTCCGAAACCCAGCACCTCGACAGCGCCGCGCTGGGCATGCTGTTGCTGCTGCGCGATCACTGCCTCGGCGGCGAAGAAGACGAGGGGCAGTGCAGGGTGGAATTGCTGAACGCCAACGACCATGTGGAGAAGATTCTGCTGGTCTCCAACTTTGACAAGATCTTCACGCTGCGCTGATGGTCGCAGATGCCTTCCGGATACTGGTCATTGAAGCGGACCGCGACGAGGCGGTGCGGTTGCGGGAATTGCTGGACGGCTGCGCCCGGGGCATTGGCGCGATCGAAACCAGTGTGCTCGCCGACAGCCACAGTGCCCTGGACAACTGCCCGCAATTCCGGCCCGATCTGGTGATCTACGGCCCCGCCGCAGCGCCGCGGGCCACGCCGGAAGACCTGCAGTTGCTGCGCACCCGGGCCGGCCCCGAGCCGGTCCCGATCCTGTTTGTGAAATCCGAGCGGGAAACCCTCGGTTCCGCCTGCCTGCAGACCGGCTGCGACGATATCCTGGTGCGGCCCTACAACCCCAACCTGGTGCAGTTGAAGCTCGCCGCGCTACAGCGGTTCTGCGATTTCAACCGCTCGCTGCTGGCGCAGCGCAATCGCATGCGCCAGCACCATGCGGATCTCCTCCAGGAACAGGCCAGCGCGCGGCAGATTTTCAGCAATATGGGACGGGAGAGCTGCCTCGACCAGACCCGGGCCATCCGCTACCACCTGTCGCCGCGCGCGGTGCTGAACGGCGACGTGCTGGCGGCGGCCTACGCGCCGGGCGGCAAGCTGATGATGCTGCTGGGCGACTTTACCGGGCACGGCCTGGCGGCGGCGGTGGGGGCGGTGCCGCTGACTTCCATTTTCTATTCCATGGTGCCCAAGGGCTTTTCCCTCTGCCATATCCTGCGCGAACTCAACGCCAAGCTGCACCGGGTGCTGCCGGGCAATATGTTCTGCTGCGCGGTGATGCTGGAACTGGATCCGCACAAGCAGTACGGGCGCCTGTTCAACGGCGGTATGCCCAGCGCTTGCCTGCGCTGCGGATCCGGCAATCTGCGCATGCTGGAATCCCGGCATCTGCCCCTGGGGGTGCTGGCGGAGACAGAGGTGGACGAGGCGGTGATCCACTTTCCCCTGGAGACCGGCGACTACCTGTACCTGTGGAGCGATGGCATTCACGAAGCGCGCAACCTGAAGGGCGAGATGTTCGGTGAGCAGCGCCTGCTGGATGCGGTGTCTGCACCCATGGTGGAAGGGCGGCGCTTTGAGCATATCCTGGCGGCGGTCAACCATTTCGGTGCGGAGCAGCACGACGACCTGTCGCTGGTGGAGGTGGCCCTGGCGGACGTGGTGCCGCGGTCGACAACGGGATCCGAGATGGGCTCCGAGCCGGATCTGGAGATCGGCCGGCTGGGCAACTGGTCGATCAATTTCACCCTGGGCCCGGAAGAGCTGCGCGACGCCGATCCGCTGCCGCTGCTGCACAGTGTGCTGGCCCAGGTGCCGGGCGCCGCCAACTTCCAGGATTCGCTCGCCATTGTGCTCGGGGAGCTGTTCCGCAACGCGCTGGAGCACGGACTGTTGCGTCTGGACAGCGCTCTCAAGCGGACGGATCGCGGCTTTGCCGAATACTACCGGCAGCTCGACAGTGGCCGGCGACGCCTGAGCGGGGGCTGGATCCGCATCGCCCTGCGCTGCCGCGATCGCAGTGGCAGGGGCCTGCTGGAAGTGATCGTCGAGGACAGTGGCCCAGGCCTGCCGGAGGGGAATGCGGGACGCGGCAATAGCTACTCCGGCCGCGGCCTGCGGTTGTTGCGGGCCATCTGCCGCAGGCTGCAGGTGAAGCCCGGCAGCAGCCGCGTGCGCGCGGTGCTCGACTGGGGGCAGGTGGCCAGTCGCTCGCGCCGATTGCGCAAGCTGGCGATTTGAGCCGGCTTCAGGTGGGGATCACTGGCCCGTTGCGGCACTGCCGGGCCGATCGCCGGTTTTGCCCTTCAGCCAGTTCTGCAGTTTCTTGAGCTTGTAGGACAGGCGGCCGCGCCTGGATTTGCGCGCCTTGTCCTCGGCGCTGACCAGCCAGGCCACCTGGATCACCCGGCGTTCGCCCTGGAACGGCAGGTGGCCGTGAAAGGAGTTGTCCGCGCGCCTGAAAGCCACCAGGGTGCCGTACACCGGCGGGATTTCCGGTATCACGGTATCTTCGTAATCGTCGATGCGGTTCAGGAACCGCAGGCAGCCGCTGCCGGTCTCGGCCCAGTCGCCGTTCAGATAGAGCAGCGCGGTGGCGATCTTGGATTTGCCGTCGGTGTGGATATTGCCGTGGCGCTTTTTCAGCGAGCGGGAAATGGAGACGTAGGTGGGGTACTGGCCCATGTTGTCGATACCGAGGTTTTCCCCCAGGGCATTGGCAAAATCAGGGGCCACCAGTCGATCGATCAGGGCGTTGACACTGTTGCCGCACTGGTCCGCTTCGTAGGGCAGGTAGCCGGCGCCCCTGAGCCGGGGGAAGTCATCCAGCAGTGCCGGCATGATGTCCCGGGGCAGCATGTCCCTGGCGACCATGAAAGAAAACGGTTCCGAGCGGACCAGCGCGTCGCGATAGGCCGGTGAGTCGGTTTGCAGCCAGCTGGAGGCATCGGCAGTGGCGGTTGTCATTGTTGCGTGACCCTTGTCTTCGTATCCGGGGAAAATCGGGAAAAGCCCATCGATGCGGCGAATCGCCGGGAGCGGGGCAATACCGGCGCCCCGCGCATCGATGGGGGGGGCAAGATAGCAGAGGCGGGTGGGGTGGCCAAGGCGGCGGGTCCGCTTCCGGTGAGGACGAACGGTCGCCGGCGCCACGCCGAATCCAATGCAATTCCCGCCAGTCCCGGTATAATGCCGGTCAGTTTTTCATCAGCAGCGGCGCGCCATGCCCGAATTCCCGACATCCCGACACCGGCTGTCCGTGCGCGACCTGTCCTGCGAGCGGGACGGGCGGCGCCTGTTTGCGGGCCTGTCTTTCGAGCTGGCCGCCGGCGGCGCCCTGCAGCTCGCCGGCGCCAACGGCGCCGGCAAGACGACGCTGCTGCGGACCCTGATCGGCAGCGCCGGCGACTTCGGCGGCGAGATCCTGTGGAATGGCAGGCCGCTGCCCCGGGCGCTGCCGGCGCTGCGCGAATCGCTGCTCTATATCGGCCACCAGGCGGGTGTGCGCCGCGGCCTGACGCCGCTGGAGAACCTGTCCTGGTACGGCGCGGCGGAAGACGATGCCCTGTGGGCTCTGGAGCAGGTGGACCTGTTCGGCTTTGAAGACAGTCTCTGCCAGCAGTTGTCCGCGGGCCAGAACCGCCGCGTGGCGTTGGCGCGTCTCTACCTGCCGGATGCGGCGCCGCTGTGGATTCTCGACGAGCCGCTGGCGGCGCTGGATGTGGCCGGCGTCGCCGGCCTGGAAGCGCGCATGGCCGATCACATCGATCGCGGTGGCAGTATCCTTTTTACTTCCCACCAGCCGTTGGCGCTGGCACAACTGCAGCGGCTGAACCTGTCGGATTGCGCAGCGATCCCCGGGGAAATCGGTGCGGGAGGTGACAGTGTCTTCAGTTGATCGTCTCGCCGCCGGCCCGGGGCTCTCCGCACTGCTGCGGGTGGAGCTGTTGCTGGCCCTGCGCCGCGGCGCGGATATCGCCAATCCGCTGCTGTTTTTTGTCACCGTGCTGGCTCTGTTGCCGCTGGGGGTGGGACCGGAGCCGGCGCTGCTGGCCCGCATGGCGCCGGGCATGATCTGGGTGGTGGCGCTGCTGGCGAGCATGTTGTCCCAGGAGAGCCTGTTCCGCAGCGATTTCGAGGACGGCTCCCTGGAGCAGCTGACGCTGTCGCCCCGGCCGCTGTATTTTGCCGTGCTGGCCAAGGTGGCGGTGCACTGGCTGGTGACCGGCCTGCCGTTGGCGCTGCTGTCGCCGCTGCTGGGGTTGATGCTGAACCTGCCCGCCGCGGGCTATTTCTGCCTGTTTGTTTCCCTGTTGCTGGGCACCGCCTGCCTGAGCCTGATCGGCGCCGTGGGCGCGGCTCTGACGGTTTCCCTGCGCCGCGCCGGCCTGTTGCTGGCGCTGATCGTTATGCCGCTGTATGTGCCCGTGTTAATCTTCGGCACCGGCGCAGTCCAGGCGGCCCTCGACGGCTACGCCTACAACGTACAACTGGCGGTGCTCGCCGCGCTGCTGGCGGTCGCCGCGGCACTGGCGCCGCTCGCTGCTGCGGGCGCAATCCGCATCAGCACCGATTCTTGACGGAGGTTTCCCTTGGCCTGGCAATGGTTTCACCGCTTGGGTTCGCCGCGCTGGTTTTACTGGAAAACCGGCGCCTGGCTGCCGTGGCTGGCGATTGCAAGCGGGCTGTTGCTATCGGCGGGTTCCCTCTGGGGGCTGGGCTTTGCACCGCAGGACGCCAAGCAGGGCGACAGCTACCGCATCATCTATATCCACGTGCCGGCCGCGTTTCTCGCCCTGGCGGGCTACTACATCATGGCCATCAGCGGCGCCATCGGCCTGATCTGGAAAATGAAGCTCTCCTACCTGGTGATGCGCGCGGCGGCGCTCATCGGCGCGGTGCTGACCTTCATCTCCCTGTTTACCGGCGCCGTCTGGGGCAAGCCCACCTGGGGGACCTACTGGGTCTGGGATGCGCGCATCACTTCCATGCTGATTCTGCTGTTCCTGTATATTGGCGTTATCGCGCTGTCCCGCGCCTTTGCCCGCGAGCAGGTGGCGGACAAGGCCTGTGCGATCCTGGCCCTGGTGGGCACGGTGAATATCCCCATCATCTACAAATCCGTGGATTGGTGGTTCACGCTGCACCAGCCGGCCACCATCAAACTGACCGAATCCAGCAGCATCGATCCGAGTATGTTTTATCCGTTGCTGACGATGATTATCGGTTTTTACTGTTTCTACGCCTGGGCGCTGCTGCTGCATACGCGCAACCTGGTGTTGCAGCGCGAGTGGCGCACAAACTGGGCGCAGCAGGCGCTGGCGGATAGGACGCCGGCGGCGGACAGATAGGAGGCGAGTCGATGGAATTCCAGTTTGCCGGCCTCGCCGATTTTCTCGCCATGAACGGCCACGGTCCCTATGTCTGGATCGCCTACGGCGTGACGTTGCTGGCCCTGGCGGGCCTGGTGATCCAGCCGGTATTGCGCCGGCGCCGGTTGCAGGCGGCGCTGAAACGCCAGCAGCGTATTCAGCAGCGCCGCCGGTCCGCGGAAAAAAGGAAGCGGGTGGCCGAACCTGCGTAAGCTTGAAAACAACACCCCCTCTCCCACCGGGAGAGGTGACCGATGGAATTATCCGGAGCACAACGAAAACAATGCACCCAGTACGCAAGCAACGCCTGATCCTGGTGATCGTCCTGGTCGCGCTGTCCAGCGCGGCGGCGGGTTTCGTCACCTATGCGATGCGCAACAATATGAATTATTTCTATGCGCCCAGCGCTTTCGCCGCCGGTGATGTGCCCTTCGGGCAGCGTATTCGCGCCGGCGGCTGTGTAGTACCGGACAGTGTGGTGCGCGCCGACGACACCCTGGATGTGCGCTTTGCAATCACCGACGGCGAGGCGGATGTGAAGGTGGTGTTCGACAGGATACTGCCGGACCTGTTTGCGGAAGGGGAGGCCGCGGTGGTCACCGGTACCCTGCAGCGCGACGGCACCCTGCACGCCGACCAGGTGCTGGCCAAGCACGATGAAAACTACACGCCGCCGGAAGTCGCCGAGTCAATGGGCGCCAATGCGAACTGCGGGGACGGAGCTGGGATATGACACCGGAATTCGGCCACTTTGCCCTGATCGTGGGCCTGTTGTTGTCCATTGCGCTGGCGTCGATCCCCATGGTCGGCAGTTACACGGCGCGACCGCTGTGGATGGCCGCCGGGCGGCCGCTGGCGTTGGGGGTGATGGTGTTTACCGCTGTCGCCTTCGCCTGCCTGGCAGTAGCCTTCGCGCAGAGCGACTTCAGCGTCAACTATGTAGCGCAGAATTCCAACAGCATCCTGCCGCTGCACTACAAGCTCACCGCCGTCTGGGGTGGCCACGAGGGCTCGATTTTGCTGTGGCTGCTGATACAGGCGGGCTGGGCGGCCGCGGTGGCGCTTTTCAGCCGGCAACTGCCGGACGAGCTTATGGCCAGGGTACTGTCGGTGCTGGGTATGGTGCTGGTGGGCTTTTTCCTGTTTATCCTGCTCACCTCCAATCCGTTCGACCGAACCCTGCCGTTCCCGCCCATGGACGGCAACGACCTGAATCCGCTGTTGCAGGATCCGGGTATGATCATTCACCCGCCGCTGTTGTACATGGGGTATGTGGGATTTTCCGTGGCTTTCGCCTTCGCGATTGCGGCGCTGCTGGGTGGGCAGCTCGACAGCGCCTGGGCCCGTTGGGCGCGCCCCTGGACTGCGGTGGCCTGGTCTTTCCTGGGGCTGGGTATCGCGCTGGGCAGTTGGTGGGCCTACTACGAACTGGGCTGGGGTGGCTGGTGGTTCTGGGATCCGGTGGAAAACGCTTCCTTTATGCCCTGGCTGGTGGGCACGGCGCTGTTGCACTCGCTGGCGGTCACCGAAAAGCGGGGCCTGTTCAAGAGCTGGACCATCCTGCTGGCGATCTTCTCCTTCAGCCTCAGCCTGCTGGGTACCTTCCTGGTCCGTTCCGGGGTACTGACTTCGGTGCACGCTTTCGCCACGGATCCGCTGCGCGGGAGTTTCATCCTGGCGTTCCTGGCGGTGGTGATCGGCCTGTCGCTGTTGCTGTTCGCGCTGCGCGCACCGTCGGTCAGTGCCGGCAGTGTCTTTTCCTTCCGCTCGCGCGAGACCTTCCTGCTGGGCAACAATGTCCTGTTGATATTGATGATGGCGGTGGTGCTGACCGGCACCCTCTACCCACTGCTGGCGGACGCGTTGAACTGGGGCAAGCTCAGCGTGGGCCCGCCGTTTTTCAATCTGTTCTTCGTGCCGCTGATGACGGCACTGGCCCTGCTGCTGGGGCTGGGTATTCACGCCAACTGGAAAGACAGCCACTGGGATAAACTGCTCGGCGCCTGGCGCCTGCCGCTGGCCATTGCCGTCATCGGCGCCCTGGCGCTGCCGTTTGCGCTGGGCGGATTCCATTGGGGGGCCGCACTGGGCCTGTTCGCGGGGCTCTGGGTCGTGGCGTCCAGTGTGGCCGATATCGTCGCCAGGACGCGCAACGCCAAATCCTTCGCCGCCGGTCTCGGGCGCCAGCGGGCCAGTTACTACGGCATGCACCTGGCCCATATCGGCCTGGCGGTATCCGTGCTGGGTGTGGCGCTGACCACTGTCTACAGCGTGGACGAAGACGTGCGCATGTCTCCGGGCAGCACCCATTCGGTGGCCGGCTACGATTTCCGCTTCGACGGTGTGCGCATCGCCCGTGGGCCGAATTTCCGCGCCTCCGAGGGCGTGCTCCATGTCAGCCGCGACGGCAGCCCGGTGGCCGAACTGTACCCACAGAAGCGGAATTATTTCTCCGGCGGCAATACCATGACCGAGGCGGCCATCGACTCCGGCCTGTTTAGGGACATCTACGTGGCCCTGGGCGAGCCGCTGGACGAGTCGAATCCCGACGGCGACTGGGCCGTGCGCCTGCAGTACAAGGCGTTTGTGGTCTGGATCTGGCTGGGTGCACTGCTGATGGCCATCGGCGGCGGTATCGCCGTGGCGGACAAGCGCTACCGCAGGGCCCGGGCCGCGCGCGGCGCCGGGGCGGACGCGGTTCCGGCGGGTGTCTGAGACTAGTGGTCCATGCGGTAAATTCTGTAACACTATCTCTTCGCCACAGGTCCCAGTGCTGCGTTGAAAAAGCTTGAATTAGCGCTGCTAGTCCTGCGCTTTTTCGCCTTGCCCTGGAACCTGTGGCTGTGAGCTAGAGTCACCGAATTTACCGCACGAACCACTAGGGAGTTTTCGCAATGGCCAGACTGAAACTGTTTTTGCCGCTGATCATCTTCGCTGCGCTGGCGCTGCTTTTCTGGCGGGGCCTGTCACTGGATCCGCAGGAGATGCCGTCCGCGCTGCTGAACAAGCCGGTGCCGGAATTTTCCCTGCCGGACGTGGCCGACGGCGGCGGTGTGTTGAGCCGCGCGGACCTGCCGGACAAGCCGCTGTTGCTGAATGTCTGGGCCACCTGGTGCATCGCCTGCCGCGTGGAGCATCCCTACCTGAACAAGCTGGCGGAAACGGGCGTGCCCATTGTCGGCGTCAACCTGAAGGACGACGACACCGAGGCGCGGCAATGGCTGGAGAAATTCCACAACCCCTATCTGTTCAGCATTGCCGATAGAGAGGGCAAGCTGGCACTGGACCTGGGGGTTTTCGGTGCGCCGGAAACCTTCCTCGTCGATGCCGACGGCACCATCCGCTGCAAGCATGTGGGGGTGGTGGACGATCGGATCTGGCAGACCAAGCTGCAGCCACTCTATCGGAAACTGCAACAACAACCCTGGGACGAGTTTGCCGGTGAGCTATCGGATTCCCTCATTTCCCGTTGTCAGTGAGATCGAGGAAAAGAAAAGCCGCTTTATCTGCTGGCTGGGGCCGGTGCAGGACAAGGCGACTTTCCAGCGCGCGCTGGAGGCGATGCGCGCCCGCTACCCGGACGCCAGCCACCACTGCACCGCGCTGGTCATCGGCAATCCCGCCAACCCCGACACCATGCAATCCGATGACGACGGCGAACCCGGCGGCAGTGCCGGCCGGCCGATGCTGGAGCTGTTGTTGAAACAGGAAGTCGGCAATGTCGGCGCCGTCGTCAGCCGCTATTTCGGCGGTACCAAGCTGGGTGTCGGTGGCCTGATGCGCGCCTACCGCGGCGCCGTGGGTGCGGCGTTGCAGTCTGCCGAGCTGAATCCTTTTGTACCCCTGGTGCGGGTCGAGATCCGCTGCGACTTCGCCGGGGAGTCCCGCCTGCGCTATCTGGCAGGTCGGTATGGCGGCGCCTGCGGCAATGCCGACTACAGCGACCGGGTCAGCATCGGCCTGGAGCTGCCCCGGGACCAGTGGCCGGAGCTGAAAGAACAGTTGTCGGCGGAGGGTTTCGAAATCCGGGCGCAGGGCGATTAGCCCTTGACCTCCCTATCCGGAAACGCCGGGCCCCGGCTCGGCGGGCCTGCAAAAGGAGGCTGCGAAACTTCCCCGTCGGGGTTGTTGCAAGAATGCCTTCGGTTGTGGCGGCAGATGGTGTTTTCACCGTAGTATTGGGGGTTATCGGCGCACAGGAGTGCTGTCGGACCTTGATTCGGGGAAATGGGGAATGATGAGACTGGTAATGGCGGTGCTGTTGATGGCGCTTGCCAATGGAGTACTGGCCTGCTCCTGTGCCTTTCCGGAGGGAACACTGGAGGAAAAGGTACGGAGCTCCGTCGAAAGCGCCGCCGCGGTGGTCCTGGCCCGGGCGGAATCCATATCGGAGGCGCAGCTCCCCTCTCGCTTCGGGCGCCCGGAATCCGAGGGGTACCCGGGTGAAATCACACACTTCAGTGAAATCCGTTCCTGGAAGGGCAGCCACGGTAAGCAGTTCTACACAAGGATAACGACGGCCTGTTGTATGTGCGGCAGGTCGTTCGACGAGGGGGACACCTACCTGTTGTATCTCTACGGCCCCGACGATGAGGGCTTCTATAGTACAAGCATTTGCAGCCGGACCAGTGCGCAGTCGAGAGTTGAAGAGGGAGAGCTGGAGGTACTGGAGCGGGTTGCCGCCGAACAGTCGAAGAAAAGAGAGTAACCCAGATTCCTTTTCGCAGCGTATTAGCCAACCTTAAACATATCACTTTCTGGCCGGCCCTGGCCGGAATCCTGCTGGTGCTGGCCTTGACGGTGGCGGATGAGCAGCGATTTGTCGCCATTACCACATCCGTCAACGCCGCCATCATCGATCATTTTTCCGCTCTGTTTCTATACTCGGCCGTGGCGCTGCTGGGGCTGTGTCTCTATATCTACTGTTCGCCGCTGGGGAGGATGCGTATCGGCGGTGGGCAGGCGGCCAGGATCTATTCCCCGTTTCGCTGGTTTGCGGTGTCCCTGACCACGGTGATCGCCATGGGCATCCTGTTCTGGGCGGTGGCCGAACCGGTGGTGCATTTCCGCGAACCGCCGGACTTCAGCGGTGTGGAGCCGGGCACCGATGCGGCGATGATATTCTCCATGTCCACGGTATTCGTACACTGGACACTGGCTCCTTACGCCATTTACACCGTCGCCGGCCTGACTTTTGCGCTGGCGTTCTACAACCTGGGTTGCGAGTTTTCCGTGGGATCGCTTTTTCGACCGCTGCTGGGCCGGGGGCTGGCTGAGCCGGTGGCGCAGGTGATCGATGGGCTGGTGCTCTTTGCAGTGGTTGTCGGAATGTCCGCCGTATTGAGTGCGGGACTGCTATTGATCGGCGACGGTGTTCAATTCCTGTTTGCGCTGCCGAAATCCCCCGGCATCTACGCCGCGATTGCAGGCTTTATTGTCGCCGTGGCGTTACTGTCGGCCGCCAGTGGCCTGCGCCAGGGGATACAGTTACTGGCCCGCATCAATACGATGGTGTTCGTACTGTTGCTGTTCTACCTGCTGCTTGTCGGGCCCACTGCATTTATTGTACGCATCGGTGCCCTGTCGCTGTTCGACTTCCTGATCGATTTCTTTCCCCGCCAGTTGCTGTGGAGTGAGCCGGAAGGCAGCCGATGGTCCGGCTGGTGGACGACGGCATTCTATGCCAGCTGGTTTGCCTGGGCGCCCTTGTCGTGCCTCTTCCTTGGCAAAATTGCGCGGGGCTATACGGTGCGGCAATTTATCCTGGTCAACCTGTTGTTGCCCTCATTGTTCAGCGTGTTGTGGTTTTCGGTCTTCGGCGGTGCGACGCTGTATTTTGACAGCGTTGGCGACGGCAGTATGTTCGCCGCCTACCAGAGCGAGGGCCTGGCGGCCATGGCCTACCAGTTATTCAGTTACCTGCCCGGCAGCGCGACACTCAGTGTATTTTTTGTGTTTGCCTGTCTTGTTTCCTTTATCACTGCCACCGATTCGAATACCGATGCTATCGGTGGCCTCTGTATGAAAGCGGTAACGGCCGAACGGATGGGGTCGCCGTTTGTGATCAAGCTGCTCTGGGCGGCCGTCATCGGGGTTATCGGCTGGTGCAGTGCCACCTACCTGGGGACCGATGGCATCAAGATGCTGGCGAATCTCGCCGGTTTGCCCGGTGTGCTGATCGTCCTGGGAAGCGGGATCTCGTTGCTGGTGCTGGCGAGAAGACTGACTTGACGAAGTGAACTGGAAGACAAAGTTCGTTTCGATTGGCGCATCGATCCACCTTCGGGTTGACAGCGCTGTCAGTGCAGGCCAAAGATGACAGCGTTGTCGATACAGAGCCGTATTCGCCGTTCCGGGTGAGCGTCCGCAATCTGCCTACAGGTCACAACCAGAGTGCCATCGGCTCTGTGCCAGCGGAAATTGATGCGGGTGCAGGTTCGCCAAAACAATAATGGAGACTCGACCATGTTCTCAGCCTCAACAGCCCGCGATTACAGCGGGATTCTGTTCGCGCTATTCCTGTCCCTGGGAGGCAGTGGAGCCGCTGCCTATGACTGCGCCGGCCTGCCCGAATGGAGCAGTGCCGAAGCCTACTCCGGCGGCGCAGAAGTCCGGTACAGCGCAGTCGCCTATTCGGCCAACTGGTGGAACCGGGGCGCGAACCCCGAAGCGCACTCGGGGGAGTGGCAGGAGTGGGCCGAGCTCGGGGCCTGCGACGACAGTGGCTCTTCGTCCAGCTCGTCTTCGAGCAATTCGTCGTCCTCCAGCAGTTCCTCCTCCAGCAGTTCGTCCAGCTCTTCCTCGGGTTCCTCCGGGGGCGGGTCCTGCAGCGCCCCGCAGTATGTGGCGGGAACGGCCTACGGTGTCGGCGACCTGGTGCGGAATCTCGGCGAAGAATATCGCTGCGATATCGCCGGCTGGTGCTCGTCGACTTCCGCCTGGGCCTACGCGCCGGGGGAGGGCGATCACTGGCAGGAGGCCTGGACGCACACGGGCAGTTGCGGAAGTTCGTCCAGTTCGTCGAGCAGTTCCGGTTCCTCCAGCAGTGGCAGTTCCTCGAGCGGCGGTTCCAGTGGCGGCAACGGCGAGCGCATCATTTCCGGCTACTGGCACAACTTCGACAACGGTGCCGGCGTTATCCCGATCGCCGAGGTTTCGGATGCCTTCGATGCGATCAATGTGTCTTTCGCCGAGCCGACCGGTGCGGCACCGGGTGAAATCGGCTTTACCCTCGATCCGCTGTTCGACGAACAGGCGTTTATCGACGGTATCCGGGCAAAGCAGGCCGCCGGCAAGAAGGTGATCATCAGTATCGGCGGTGCCAACGGACAGGTGCGGCTGGAGTCCGCCGCGGCGCGCGATAATTTTGTCAGCTCAATGATGGAAATTATCGACCGCTACGGTTTCGACGGCCTGGATGTGGATTTCGAGGGGCACTCGCTGGAACTGGACGCCGGCGATGTGGATTACCGCAACCCGACCACGCCGGTGATCGTCCACCTGATCGAGGCGCTGCAGGCGCTGACATCACACTACGGCGATGACTTCATGCTGACCATGGCCCCGGAGACCTTCTTCGTTCAGCTGGGTTACAGTTTTTACGGCGGCTCCTGTTCCGGCTGTGACCGGCGCGCCGGTGCCTATCTCCCCGTCATCCATGCAATGCGCGACGAGCTCGATTGGCTGCAGGTGCAGCACTACAACTCCGGCGCGATTATCGGGCTGGACGACCAGTATCACACCATGGGCGTGGCGGATTTCCATATCGCCATGGCGGATATGGTACTGACCGGCTTTAACGTCGGCGGCAACCCCGACTACCACTTCCCGCCGCTGCGGCAGGACCAGGTGCTGATCGGCCTGCCGGCCAATGTAAATGCCGGTGGTGGCTTTACGCCTGTCGGCGATGTGCACGCGGCGCTCAATTGCCTGGTGAAGCTGCAGGGCTGTACTACCTATACGCCGCACACCGATACCGGCTGGACCGGGCTCGGTGGCCTGATGACCTGGTCGATCAACTGGGATGAGTTCAATAACTACGAGTTTTCCAGCGAACACCGGGCGTTTCTCGATGCGCTTTGAATGAGCGATGCTGTGTAAACCGCGGGCGGCCCCGGGGCGATTGGCGCCGGGCCGTTTTTTCAGGCATGTAATAGCGGGAGCGCAAAATATTTTGCGCAGGCTGCCGGCAATTTTTCGGCCCCGTCCAGAACAAAAAAAGGCCCACACTTTCGTGTGGGCCTTCTTCGTATATGGCGGACCGGACGGGACTCGAACCCGCGACCTCCGGCGTGACAGGCCGGCATTCTAACCAGCTGAACTACCGGTCCGCATTCCTCGCTTCCCTGTTGCAACCCGCTGGGCAGGTGAGGAGAAGTGGTGGGTGGTACAGGGGTCGAACCTGTGACCTACGGCTTGTAAGGCCGTCGCTCTCCCAACTGAGCTAACCACCCCGTGTCAGGAGCTGCGTATCTTAATGAAAAAATTTGCCCCGTCAACGCCTTCGGGAAAAATTTTTTGTCTTTCAACAAGTTATCGGGTGCGTCGGTCCGCAACCCCGGGTGTGTCCGGGAACCCTGGCGCTGCTATAATCGCGCAAATTTCCGGCGGAAGAACGATCGTGAGAGACCCTGTGAAACAGTCGCACTGGCCGGCGCTGGCCGCGGCGGCACTGTGTGTCCTGTGCTTCTCCCTGGCGGCGCGAGCGGCTGTGGAGGTGGAGGCGTTGTCCACGCCGGAGCTGGAGGCGCGCTATCGGGTGTTGATTGAGGAGATGCGCTGCCCCAAGTGCCAGAACCAGAACCTGGCCGGCTCCGACTCACCGGTGGCCGGCGACCTGCGCCGGGAGATCCGGCGGCTGCTGGAGGAGGGCTTCACCGATGTGGAAATCACCGACTATATGGTGGCCCGCTACGGGGATTTCGTGCTCTACCGCCCGCCGCTGCAGCGCAATACCTTCGCACTCTGGGTGGCGCCCGGGGTGTTCGCTGCCATTGGTCTGCTGGCGCTGATCGTGATCGTGATGCGATCGCGCAGCGGAACCGGCGCCAGCCAGAGCGATGTGAGCACGGAATTGACCGACGACGAGCGCCGAAGGCTCGAGCGCCTGTTGGGCGGTGACGCGGATGGCCTCGGCGGCAGTGACAAGAATATAGAGAAATAACACCATGACTGAACTCTGGATGGGGCTGGCCCTGCTGATACTGACGCTGGTATTCGTACTCCTGTGGCCGACGCTGCGCGGTGCCGGCGCCGACAGCGCCGCGACCGCCGGTAGCAAGCGCGATGTGCTGGCGAATCTCTACCGCGAACAGCAGTCAGAACTGAAGGCCGCGCGGGAGAGCGGCGCACTGGACGATAGCCAGTACGCCGAACTGGAGGCGGAAATGGCGCGCAACCTGCTGGCCGCCGAGGCCTCGGGCGAAACCGCCGCGCCGGCGCGGCGCGGTCGCGGACTGCTGCTGGCCGTGGCGCTGCTGCTGCCGCTGGCGGCACTGGGGCTCTATTTTGGCACCGGCCACTACGACGACCTGGCGCTCTACCGGGATATCGCCGCCAGCCGGCAGGGCGTCACCGATGCGGCTACCGAAACGCGGATTACCCGCGCGCTGAAAAAGCACAGTGAAAATCATCCCGACGATCTCACCAGCCGCTACGCGCTGGCCCAGCGCCTGATGGTCAGCGGCGATATGCAGGGCGCCGTGGATGCCTACCGCTATGTGGCGGAGCGCGAACCCGAGGCCGCCGGCGTCCGGGCGGAACTGGCGCAGGCGATGTTCTTCGCCCGCGGTTCGAAGATGGACGCCGAAATCAGCGGCCTGGTGGATCGGGTGCTGCAGGCGCAGCCGGAGAACGGCACGGCACTGGGCCTGGCCGGCATCGCCGCCTTCGAGCGCGGCGAGCACCGCGCCGCACGGGATTACTGGCAGCGCGCGCTGGACCAGCTGTCGCCGGGCTCCGCCGCGGCGCAGGCGCTG
>NZ_JAPIVK010000023.1 GCF_026183675.1 Microbulbifer halophilus | reverse complement strand
CCAGTCACGGCGCTACGCGCCATGCCTGGCGCACATAAAAAAAGCGGCGGGGCTTCCCCCGCCGCTTTCCAGCTCAAACGAAGCACTGAAAACGTAGCGAGCGGCTGGCTGGTGGTGGTAGCCAGGCGCACACGCAGTAGTTTTCAGTTGCCTTCGGTCTTGTCGATGATCTTGTTGGCCTTGATCCAGGGCATCATGCCACGCAGCTTGGCCCCCACCTCTTCAATCTTGTGCTCGCCGGAGATGCGGCGCTCGGCCTTCAGGCGCGGCTGGCCGGCCTGGGACTCGAGCATGAAGTCCTTGGCGAACTTGCCGGTCTGGATGTCTTTCAGCACCCGCCGCATCTCGGCCTTGGTCTCGTCGGTGACGAGGCGCGGGCCGGTGACATAGTCGCCGTACTCGGCGGTGTTGGAAATGGAATAGCGCATATCGGCGATGCCGCCTTCGTACATCAGGTCGACGATCAGCTTCATCTCGTGCAGGCACTCGAAGTAGGCCATCTCCGGCGCGTACCCGGCATCCACCAGGGTTTCGAAACCGGCCTGGACCAGCGCCGTCATGCCGCCGCAGAGTACCGCCTGTTCACCGAAGAGGTCGGTTTCGGTTTCCTCGCGGAAGTTGGTTTCGATAATGCCGGAGCGACCGCCGCCATTGGCGGAAGCGTAGGACAGCGCCAGTTCCTTGGCCTTGCCGGAGGCATCCTGGTACACGGCGACCAGGGTCGGCACGCCGCCGCCTTCCAGGTAGGTGGAGCGCACGGTGTGGCCCGGGCCTTTCGGCGCGATCATGATCACGTCCACATCTTTGGGTGGCTCGATCAGTTCGAAGTGCACATTGAAACCGTGCGCAAACGCCAGCGCCGCGCCGGACTGCAGGTTGGGGGCCACCTGCTCGCGGTAGATGGCCGCCTGGTGCTCGTCCGGGACCAGGATCATCACCACATCGGCGTCCTTGACCGCGTCCTCGACTTCCGCGACGCGCAGGCCGGCCTTCTCGGCCTTGGCCCAGGAGCCGGACCCCTTGCGCAGACCCACCACGACATTCTTCACGCCGGAATCCTTCAGGTTGTTGGCGTGGGCGTGGCCCTGGGAACCGTAGCCGATGATGGCCACGGTTTTCTGCCGGATCAGGGACAGGTCGCAATCTTTATCGTAAAAAACTTGCATCGTTCACTTCCTATTTTCGGTCTGTATCAAACACTCAGGACTTTCTCGCCGCGGGCAATACCCGACACGCCGGAGCGAACCACCTCCATGATGGTGTGCTCGCCCAGGGCCTGCAAAAAAGCGTCCAGTTTCTCGCCGGTGCCGGCCACCTGCACCGTGTACATATTGCTGGTGACATCCACGATCTGGCCGCGGAAGATATCCACACTGCGCTTTACCTCGTCGCGCTGTGCACCGGTGGCGCGGACCTTGACCAGCAACAGCTCGCGCTCGATATGCGCGCCCTCGGTCAGGTCAACTAATTTGACCACATCGATCAGCTTGTTCAGGTTCTTGGTGATCTGCTCGATCTTGTGGTCGTCGCCGATGGTGACCAGCGTCAGGCGCGACAGGGTGGCGTCTTCGGTGGGCGCCACCGTCAGGCTCTCGATGTTGTAGCCGCGCTGGGAGAAAAGCCCCACCACGCGGGACAGAGCGCCCGGTTCGTTTTCCATCAATACTGAAATGATTCTGCGCATCATCACTCTTCCCTAGGTCCGCTCCGTCTTGCTCAGCCACATATCCCGCATGGAGCCCGTCGGCATCACCTGCATCGGGTAGACATGCTCGGACGGATCCACGTACACGTCGATGAACACGCAGCGGTCCTTGATCGCAAACGCCTCCCGCAGCTTGTCGCGAAGCTCCTCGCGGCGTTCGATCTTCACGCCCGCGTGGCCGTAGGCCTCGGCCAGCTTGACGAAGTCCGGCAGGGACTCCTCGTAGACGCTGTGGGACAGGCGCCCCTCGTACTGCATCTCCTGCCACTGTTTCACCATGCCCAGCGCCTGGT
This sequence comes from Microbulbifer halophilus, assembly GCF_026183675.1. Lineage (GTDB taxonomy): Bacteria > Pseudomonadota > Gammaproteobacteria > Pseudomonadales > Cellvibrionaceae > Microbulbifer > Microbulbifer halophilus. Next base: position 78,626 of record NZ_JAPIVK010000023.1, on the reverse strand, counting down.
TGTTCAGGCACAGGATCTTTACCGGCAGGTGGTACTGGGTGGATGTGGACAGCTCCTGGATACACATCTGGATACTGCCCTCGCCGGTGACGCAGATCACTTCGCTGTCCGGGTGCGCGATCTTCACCCCCAGTGCCGCCGGCAAGCCGAAGCCCATGGTTCCCAGGCCACCGGAATTGATCCAGCGGCGCGGCCTGTCGAACCGGTAGTACTGGGCGGCGAACATCTGGTGCTGGCCCACGTCGGAGGTCACGAAGGCGTCGCCCCCGGTGATGTCGTAGACCGCCTCGATCACCTCCTGCGGCATGATCATGTCGCCGTCGGTGCGATAGCGCGGCGCCGTGTAGAGGCCGTGGCGCTCGCGCCAGTCGTCGATCTGCCGCCACCAGTCGGTGATCGCCGACTGATCCGGCTGCTCGTCGGCGGACTTCAGCATCTCCACCATTTCCCCCAACACCGACTGCACCGTGCCGACGATGGGCACATCGGCGACGATGGTCTTGGAGATGGACGCCGGATCCACATCCACGTGAATGATCTTGGCCCCGGGGCAGAACTTGCTGGGCGTACTGGTGACCCGGTCATCGAAGCGCGCGCCCACGGCCAGGATCACATCCGCGTGGTGCATGGCGGTGTTGGCCTCGAAGGTACCGTGCATGCCCAGCATGCCCAGGAAACGCCTGTCGCTGCCCGGGTAGGCGCCCAGCCCCATCAGGGTGTTGGTGACCGGATAGTTGAGCCGCTGGGCCAGCTCCGTCAGCAGTGCCGCGCCATCGCCCTGCACCACACCGCCACCGGCGTAGATAACCGGGCGTTTCGCGGACAGCAACAGCGCCACCGCCTTGCGGATCTGGCCGCTGTGGCCCTTGCCCGCGGGCGTATAGGAGCGCATACGCAGCTTTTGCGGATACTCGTAGGGGAAGCGGTCCGCCGGGCTGGTGACATCCTTGGGCACGTCGATCACCACCGGGCCCGGGCGGCCGGTGTTGGCGATATAGAAGGCCTTCTTGACGGTTTCCGGGATATCCTCGGCGCGCTTGACCAGGAAACTGTGTTTCACGATCGGCCGCGAGCAGCCCACCATGTCGGTTTCCTGAAAGGCGTCCTCGCCGATTTTGTCCGACGCCACCTGGCCGGAGATCACCACCAGCGGGATGGAATCCATATAGGCGGTGGCGATACCGGTGATCGCATTGGTGGCTCCCGGACCGGAAGTCACCAGCACCACCCCGGCCTTGCCGGTGGAGCGGGCGTAGCCGTCCGCCGCGTGAGTCGCGCCCTGCTCGTGGCGCACCAGCACGTGCTTGATGCCCTTCTGCCGAAAGATGGCGTCGTAGATATGCAACGCCGCCCCGCCGGGGTATCCGAAGATCAGATCCACCCCTTCATCCTGCAGCGCGCGAACCAACATATCGCCGCCGGAGAGTAATTCCACTGAAGCCCCCTCAAATTTCCTGTCTGGGTAGGATATTCATCACGCAAAAAGGCAAAAACCGCCACATGACGAAAAGGTCAAACGGCAATTGTAAAGGAAAATGGTGACAAATATCAGCCTGTTACACATTTCCATGTCGATTTTTAGGATAACTTCATCGACAACGGCAATGCGTCGGCCCGATACGATCCCGGCGGGATTTCGCGACGGACCTGCAGGCCTCCGTGGTGGGGAGAGCCCACCCGGCGGGCTAGTGGCCCCGAGCAAAGTTCTGTATGTCACCGAACTTCGCACAGGGTCCACCGGGGCGGGCGTTTGGCCCGCCGGAGGGCAGAAGGGGAACCGCGGGGTGTGCGGCACTCTCTACTCGCCGGGTGAACGTTCGATTCTGCAAACTGTGCCGGGCCTGTCAACTGGCGAAAGTGTTAAGGCGGTAGTGGGAAAGCCTGTGCAGACCGGTACAATGCCGGGAGACATGACAACCGCAGAACACTGAAGGAAGTCCCATGCGCATCGCCCTCGCGATCTTCATTTCCGCCCTGGCGCTCGCCGCCCAGGCCGACGGCATCTACAAATGGACCGATGAGAACGGCGTGGTGCACTTCGGTTCCCAGCCCCCGCAGGCAAAGCAGCAGGAAGAGGACGACGTGGAAGTGGTCCGGAAGCCCAAGTCCAAGCGCTACAAGCAGTGGCAGGCGGAGCAGGAGGCGCTGAAGGCCGAGAAACAGGCTGCAGAAGGGAATCGGGAAGAGGAAACCGCCGAAGACGAACCGGCCGACCCCGAACAGCAACCGCAGCAGGACGAGGCACTGTCCAGGGCCGAACAGGCCGTGCGCGCCCAGCGCTGCCGCATGGCGCGGGAAAACCTGCAGGAACTGACTAACCATTCCCGCGTACGCGAAGTGGGTGCCGACGGCCAGATGCGGGTGCTGCCGGAAGAGGAGCGACAGCAGCGGATTGCGCAGATGAAGCAGACGATCCGGGACAACTGCTGATTGCCGGGGCGGAATGGGTACAGCCTATTCCGCCTGCGCCCCTCTCCCTTCCGAACTCGCCTCTCTTCCGTAATCCCGACCCAGGTACAGATACATCGCCGGCACCACAAACAGGGTGAACAGCGTGCCGATGGTCATACCCGTGGCCACCACCAGCCCCATCGCAAAGCGCGCACCGCCGCCGGGGCCCGCGGCGATCAGTAGCGGTACCATTGCCAGCACCAGGGAGGCGGTGGTCATCAGCACCGGCCGCAGGCGGATGGACGCCGCCTCCTCGATCGCGGTGCGTTTGTCCTTCCCGCCCTCCTGTAGCTTGTTGGCGAACTCGACGATCAGGATACCGTGCTTGGAAATCACACCGATCAGCGTCACCAGCCCCACCTGGGTGTAGATATTCAGCGTGGTCAGGCCGAGGCTGACAAAGAACATCGCCCCGCAGACGCTCATGGGCACCGTCACCAGCATGATCAATGGATCGCGCCAGGACTCGAACTGCGCCGCCAGCACCAGGTAGATCACGATCAGGGCGAAGAAAAAGGTCAGCACCAGTTGGGAGCCCTCGCTCTTGTACTGGCGCGACTGGCCGGCGTAGTCGACAGAGTAACCCGGCGGCAGTACTTCGCCGGCGGCGCCCTCGAGGACGCCCAGCGCCTCGCCCAGGGTGATGCCCGGGCGCGGCACGCCGGAGATGGTGACCGCATTCAACTGCTGGAAACGCTTCAACTGCTGCGGCTCCACCGTCTCCCGCAGCGTCACCAGGGTCGACAGCGGAATCAGGTCACCGTTGCGCGCGCGGATATAGTAATTTTCCAGCTGTTCCCCGGTCAGCCGCTCGCGCCGCACCACCTGCGGGATCACCTTGTAGCTGCGGTTCTCCAGCGAGAAACGGTTTACATAGGCACCGGACATCATGCTGCCCAGTTCGCGCCCGATATCCGCCATGGTGATTCCCACCGAGGCGGCCTTGTCACGATTGATGGCGACTTCCAGCTTGGGCTTGTCGATCTTGATATCCGAATCCACGAAAATGAATTTGCGGCTGGCGGTGGCGCGCTCCATGATCTCGTTGGCCAATTCCGCCAGGTTCTCCATCGGCTCGGTGGAGCCGATCACGAATTCCACCGGCAGTTGACCGCCGGCGGTGGGCAGGCTGGGCGGCACCACCACCGCCACCTTGAGCCCGGCGATCTCCGCCACTTCACCGCTGATGATCTCCTGCATTTCCGCGGTGTTCTTGTCGCGCTTGTTCCAGGAGTCCAGCACGAAGCCGGCAATGGCGCTGTTGGTGCTGTCGCCGGAACCGCCCACACCGTTGAGCAGGAACAGGTTTTCCACGGCGTCCCCGTGCCGCTCGGCGATGCCGTTCATCTCGCTGGTGTACTGCTCCACATAGTCGATGGTGGCGTAGGAGTCCGCGGTGGAGATGGTGAGTACAAAGCCGCGATCTTCCTGCGGCTCCAGCTCGCTGGGGGAGGTGACAAACAGGAAATAGCAACTGGCGAGCACGATCAGGCCGAACACCAGGATCACCAGCCGGTAGTCCAGCGCCCGGGTCAGCCGGCCACGATACCCCGCCTGCAGTCGATCGAACTGGCGCTCCAGCCACTGCTCCATGCGGTTGCCGTCGCCGCTGTGCGGTTTCAGTATCCGCGAGGCCATCATCGGCGACAGGGTCAGCGCCACCACACCGGAGAGGAAGACGGCACCGGCGAGGGAAAACGCAAATTCCACAAACAGGGTGCCGGTCAATCCGCCGAGGAAACCGATCGGCAGGTAGACGGCGATCAGGGTCGTGGTCATGGCCACCACCGGCCACGCCAGCTCGCGCGCACCCACGATGGCGGCGTCGAAGGGTGTCATGCCCTCTTCGATATGCCGGTGCACATTTTCCAGCACGATGATGGCATCGTCGACGACAATACCTATTGCCAATACCATCGCCAGCAGCGTCAGCAGGTTGATGGTGAAACCCATCAGCAGCATCAGGAACAGGGCCCCCACCAGCGACAGCGGCACCGCCACCGCCGGAATCGCCACACTGCGCAGGGAACCGAGAAACAGGTAAATGACCAGGATCACGATCACCACCGCCTCGAGAATCGTCTTGATCACCTCGTCGATGGAATCCTGGATATACTCGGTGCTGTCGTAGGGAATCTCGCCCATCATGCCCTGGGGCAACTGCGGGAAAATCTCGTTTTCCAGCTTGTCCCGCACCATGCGGATCACGTCCAGGGAGTTTGCATCGGGCGCTACCTCCACGGCGATGAAGGTGGCGGAGCGACCGTTGAAGGTGACCGAGGTTTCGTAGGACTCGGAACCCAGCTCGACTTCCGCAATATCGCCGAGACGTACCAGGCGATCGCCGTCGGCGCGCACCACCAGCTCGCGGAAGGCGTCGGCAGTGGCGATATCGGTATCCGCGGACACTTCCACTGCCACCATGGTGCCCTTGGTACTGCCCACCGCTGACAGCATATTGTTGGCGCGCAGCGCTTCGTTCACATCCGCGGGCGTCACCCCCATACCCGCCATTGCCTCCGGTCGCAGCCAGATGCGCATGGCGAAGGTGCGGTTGCCGAGCAGGCGCGCGCGCTGCACACCGGCGATGGTGGAAAGCTTGGGCTGCACCACCCGGGTCAGGTAATCGGTGATCTGGTTGTTGTCGAGCAGCTCCGACGAAAAGGACAGGTACATGGCGGCCACCGTCTCGCCCACCGCCATCTCCACGGTGGAGTCCTCCGACTCCTCCGGCATCTCGCTGCGCAGCTTGTTGACCTTGGCCACCACCTGGGTGAGCACTTCGTTGGCATCGTAACCCAGCCGCACATAGGCCTGGATGGTGGAAATCCCCTGCACGCTGGTGGACACCATATAGTCGATGCCATCGGCGGTGGCGATCTCCTGTTCCAGTGGCGTGGTGATGAACCCCTCCACCAGGTCCGCGTCGGCGCCGACATACACCGTGCTCACCGTAATCACCGCGTTTTCCAGCTCCGGATACTGGCGCACATTGAGTTCGCTGGCCGCGCGCAGGCCCAGCAGGAAAATGAACAGGCTCACCACGGAAGCCAGTACCGGTTTGCGGATAAAGATTTCGGTGAAGTTCACCTGGATGCTCCCTGCTTCCCGTGCGCACGACACTCGCGGCGCCTTCCCGTAGGATGGGCAAAGGAGCGCAGCGACGTGCCCATCTACCGCGATCCTGGTGGGCACGCTTCGCTTTGCCCATCCTACAGCTCCTCTCCCGGTGGGAGAGGTTAGCTATTTTCCGGCTGCGGATCCGCCTGCGCCGGCGGCGGGTTTTCGTTGTCGATTTCCACCGCGCCGTCGTTGCGCAACTTCAACAAGCCGCTGGTGGCGACCACCTCGCCCTCTTCGACGCCCTCGACGATTTCCACCAGGTCGCCGCGCTCCTCGCCGGTTTTGACCACCCGCTTGCGCGCCACCATGCCGGTGTCGCTGTCGTCGCTCTTTTCCAGCACGAACACCGAGTTGCCGTAGGGTGCAAACAGGATCGCCGTGCGCGGCACTACCAGTACGCGGTGATCCGCCGCCAGTTTCACCGTGACATCGGCGTACATGCCGGGGTGCAACTTGTGCTCGGGGTTTTTCATGGTCGCCTGTACGAGGAAATTGCGGCTGGCGCTGTCGATGCGCGGATCGATGGCGGTAATCCGCCCGGGAAAATCGGACTGCGGAAAGGCACCGGTGCTGACCGCCACCGACTGTCCCTCCCCGACCCGGCTGAAGTAGCGCTCGGGCAGGGAAAAATCCACAAAGATCGGATCCAGTTGCTGCAGCGATACCACCGCATCGCCGGGACTGACATTCTCCCCCAGGTCCACCAGGCGAATGCCCAGCTGCCCGGCGAAGGGCGCGACGATTCGCCGCTCGGCTATCGTGGCGCGCTGCACTTCCAGCCGCGCCAACACCTGCTCCAGTCGGCTGCGCACGTCGTCCAGTTCCGCTTCGGTGGTCACCCCCTTTTCGTGCAGCGCGGCGATGCGCTTGTGATCGCGCCGGGCCAACACCCGCTCCGCTTCCAGTACCTCGAGCTGTGCGGTTTCCGGATCCGCCGCCAGCTCCACCAGCAGCTCGCCGGTCTCCGCCCGCTGCCCGGATTTGAAATGGATGGCACTGACCACGCCCTGGGCCTGACTGGTGACCTCCACGCCGTTGACCGCGCGCATCGACCCCACCGCCGCCAGGACCTGCTGCCAGGTCTGCCGCTCCACAGGGGCGGAGGTGACCGTGGCCGGCGGCTGCGCCATATTGTCCAGCGCCTTGTTCATCATGTATTTGCCGAACATCTTGAAGGCAAAAATACCGCCGAACAGCAGCAGGCAACCCAGCAGCATCCAGAACATGGGGCCGTTGAAGACTTTTCGCGTAGCTACCACAGAGAATCCCGTTATTGCGGCGCACAGATCCACCGCCCGGCGGCGCTGCGCCGGATCGCGTTGATGACAGGATAGGCAAGTCTGGCGGTTTGCGGGGGCGGTGTGCGGTGAGTGGTCTCGGCTGGCAGGTGGTGGGACCGACTGGGGAGTCGACCCCGTCGGCGATGGCCGGCGGGACCGCGCCCGGGGCGGCTACTTGTGGAAAACCGTCCTGTCACCCTCCAGTTCGACGTGCACCGTATCGCCCGGCGCGAATTTGCCCGCCAGAACTTCCTGCGCCAGCGGGTTTTCCAGCCACATCTGGATGGCGCGCTTGAGGGGGCGCGCGCCGTAGACCGGGTCGAAGCCGACGTCGGCGAGTTTGCTCAACACCTCCTCGGACACATCCAGCTTCAGGTCGCGATCCGCCAGCCGCTTGCCCAGCAGGCCGAGCTGGATCTCGGCGATGGAACGCACTTCCGATTTCGCCAGCGGGTGGAAGACCACCACTTCGTCGATGCGGTTGATGAACTCGGGGCGGAAGTGATCGCCCACCACTTCCATCACCGCACTCTTCATCTGCCGGTAGTGGATCTCCGTATCCAGCTCGTCGCTGTCACGCGTACCGGCGTATTTCTGGATCAGGTCGGAGCCCAGGTTGGAGGTCATCACCACCACGGTGTTACGGAAATCCACCGTGCGGCCCTGGCCGTCGGTCAGGCGGCCATCCTCGAGTACCTGCAGCAGGATGTTGAACACATCCGGGTGCGCTTTTTCCACCTCGTCGAGCAGCAGCACCGAGTAAGGTTTGCGTCGCACCGCCTCGGTCAGGTAGCCGCCCTCTTCGTAGCCCACGTAGCCCGGCGGTGCGCCGATCAGGCGCGCGACCGAGTGCTTCTCCATGAATTCCGACATGTCGATGCGCACCATGGCGTCCTCGGTGTCGAACAGGAATTGCGCCAACGCCTTGCACAGCTCGGTCTTGCCGACGCCGGTGGGGCCGAGGAACAGGAAGGAACCGTTGGGCCGGTTGGGGTCGGCGAGGCCGGCGCGGGAGCGGCGCACCGCATTGGCGACGGCGCCCACCGCCTCGTCCTGGCCGATCACGCGCCTGTGCAGTGCGTCTTCCATGCGCAGCAGTTTTTCCCGCTCGCCCTCGAGCATCTTCGATACCGGGATACCGGTCCAGCGGGAGACCACTTCCGCGACTTCCTCCTCCGTGACGCGATTGCGCAGAAGCTGCGGCTCGTCTTCGCTGTCGGAATCGGCGGTGTCGGCGGACTGGAGCTGCTGTTCAAGCTGCGGAATCACGCCGTACTGCAGTTCCGACATGCGCGTCAGGTCGCCGGCGCGGCGCGCGGCTTCCATATCCAGCCGGGCCTGTTCCAGCTTCTCCTTGATATCGTGGCTGCCGGCGAGTCTCGCTTTTTCCGCTTTCCAGACTTCCTCCAGGTCGGAGTACTCTTTTTCCAGCTGGTGGATTTCCTCCTCGAGTTTTTCCAGCCGTTTTTGTGCGGCCTCGTCGTCCTTGTCTTTTTTCAGTGCCTCGCGCTCGATCTTGAGCTGGATCAGGCGCCGCTCGAGTTTGTCCATGGATTCCGGCTTGGAGTCGATTTCCATGCGGATGCGGCTGGCGGCCTCGTCGACCAGGTCGATGGCCTTGTCCGGCAACTGGCGGTCGGTGATATAGCGCTGCGACAGGCGGGTGGCGGCGATGATGGCCGAGTCGGTGATATCCACGCCGTGGTGCACTTCGTAGCGCTCCTTCAGGCCGCGCAGGATGGCGATGGTGTCTTCCTCGGTGGGCTCGTCCACCAGCACCTTCTGGAAGCGGCGCTCCAGCGCGGCGTCCTTCTCGATATATTTGCGGTACTCGTCCAGGGTGGTGGCGCCGACACAGTGCAACTCGCCTCGCGCCAGTGCCGGCTTCAGCATGTTGCCCGCATCCATGGCGCCCTCGGCCTTGCCGGCGCCGACCATGGTGTGCAGCTCGTCGATGAACAGGATGACACGCCCTTCCTGCTTGGACAGTTCGTTCAGCACGGCCTTCAACCGCTCCTCGAAATCGCCGCGGAACTTGGCCCCGGCCAGCAGTGCACCCAGGTCCAGCGACAGCAGCCGCTTGTCCTTCAGTCCCTCCGGCACTTCGCCGTTGACGATACGCTGCGCCAGGCCCTCGACGATGGCCGTCTTGCCCACGCCGGGTTCGCCGATCAGCACCGGGTTGTTCTTGGTGCGCCGCTGCAGCACCTGGATGGTGCGGCGGATTTCGTCGTCGCGGCCGATCACCGGGTCCAGCTTGCCCGCCAGCGCCCGCTCGGTGAGGTCCATGGTGTATTTGTCCAGCGCCTGGCGCGCCTCTTCCGCGTTGGGGTCGTCGACTTTCTCGTCGCCGCGGACTTTTTCGATCGCCGCCTGCAGGGCTTCGCGGCTGCCATTGGCGTTCAGTATTCTGGCAATATCGCCGGCGGCGGAATCGAAAGCCGCCAGCAGTACCGTTTCGCTGGAAATGAAAGTGTCACCATTCTGCTGCGCCTGCTTGTCCGCCAGGTTGAGCAGGCGCGCCAGTTCCTGGGACATGCCCACATCGCCGGTGGGCGAGCCCACCGTGGGCAGGCTGTCGAGCCTTTTGGCCAGGTCGTTGCGCAGGCCGCTGAGATTGAAGCCCGCCTGGGACAGAAACGCCGGCACGCTGCCGTTGTTCTGGTTCAACAGCGCCTGCAGCAGGTGCTCCGGATAAATCTGGTTGTGATCCCGCCCCACAGCCAGGGACTGCGCATCGGCGACGGCCGATTGCAACGGATTGGTCATTCGATCTATGCGCACGCTCGAACCCTCGGTTTAATTCGACGACATTGGTAATCAGTCTAGTCCGGATATTGCCCCGGGAGGCTCAGAGATCCGGTCCAGCTTTAATATTTGGGTGGGGAGGGGCTTTTCAATGGGGGCCGGCCCGGGCGGTGCGCAGGGCGCAGGGCGCAGGGCGCAGGGCGCAGCCTACGCGAGCCAGATGAGGCTGGCCATGCGGCCGGTGGTTTTGTCGCGGCGGAAGGAGAAGAAGCTGTCCGGTTCCGAGACGGTGCAGCGGTCGCCGCCGTAGACTTCCTCGATACCGAGCTGGCGCAGTTCGGCGTGGGCCAGGCCGTAGATATCGGCGCGGAAGTGCAGCGGCTTTTCCATGTGCGGGCGAAAGCACCCGGCGATGGCCTCGGTGTGGCCGTCATTGAGGGCCTGCTCGAAAAAGACTTCCAGCACATCGACCCCGGTTTCGAATGCCTGCGGGCCTATGGCCGGGCCCAGCCACACCAGCAGTTCCTCCGGCGGGCAGTCCAGGGCGGCGACGGTGCTGCGCAGAATCCCCCCTGCCAGACCGCGCCAGCCGGCGTGGGCGGCGGCCACACGGGTGCCGGCGCGGTCGCAGAAGAGCACCGGCAGGCAGTCGGCGGTAAGCACCGCGCAGACGGCGCCCGGCCCCTGCACAAAACCCGCGTCGGCCGTGCGCACCAGGCCGTCGGCGCGGGCCTCGACGGCCCGGTCAGCGTGAATCTGCTCCAGCCACTGGGGTTCCGCCGGCAACTGCAGTTCCTCCCGCAACTGGCGGCGGTTGGCGGCCACCGCCTGCGCGTCGTCACCGACATGGTCACCCAGGTTGAAGGACGCATAGGGGCCCTCGCTGCGGCCTCCGGCGCGCAGGCTGGTGGCGGCGCGCACATTGGCGGGGGCCGGCCAGTCGGGGATCAGGTAGTGGTCGTTTGACATCGATGCTCTTTCCTTGAATGCGTTCTGCAGGTGATTGGTGTCGGTTGCGTTCACTAACCCATTGGGGCCAAAGAACCCACCGGGCCCTTCGATGCCCTCTCCCCCGGCCCCTCTCCCTCCGGGAGAGGGTTAGGGAGAGGGGGCAGGTTGTACGCCCCCAACCGACACCGGAGTCACTCCCGGCCATCCGCGCGCAGCAGCTCGACCAGACGCAGCATATCCTCCGGCATCGGCGCCGACCAGTGCATGGTCTCGCCGCTTTCCGGGTGTATCAGCGACAATTCCGCCGCGTGCAGCGCCTGGCGCGGGAACTGCTGCAGGGCTTCCGCCAGGGCGCGGTCGGCTTCGGGCGGCAGTTTCGGGCGGCCGCCGTAGAGGGGATCACCCACCAGCGGGTGGCGGATATGGGCCATATGCACCCGGATCTGGTGGGTGCGGCCGGTTTCGAGCCGGCAGCGCAGGTGCGTGTGGACGCGGAAGCGCTCCTGCACCCGGTAGTGAGTGACCGCTTCCTTACCTCCGCGCTCGAGCACCGCCATCTTCAGGCGGTTCTGGCGGTGGCGGCCGATAGGGGCGTCGACGGTGCCGCCGCCGGTCAGCGCGCCCCGGGCGATGGCGTCGTAGACGCGGCTGACGCTGCGCGCCTTGAGCTGGTCCACCAGGTGAGTCTGGGCCTGGAGGGTCCTGGCCACCACCATGAGGCCGCTGGTGTCCTTGTCCAGGCGGTGGACGATACCCGCGCGCGGCACCAGCTCTTGCGCCGGGCAGTGGTGCAGCAGGCCGTTCAGCAGGGTGCCGTCGGGATTGCCCGCGGCCGGGTGCACCACCAGTCCCGCAGGCTTGTTGATCACCAGCAGGCTGTCGTCCCGGTAGACGATATCCAGCGCCATGGGCTGGGCGCGCCACTCCCCCCGGGCCTCCAGCCGGGCGCGCAGGCTCAGCGTCTCACCGCCGAACAGCTTGTCTTTGGGCTTCGCGGAGCGGCCGTCGACGGTCAATTGGCCGCCCTTTATCCAGTTCTGCAGGCGCGCGCGGGAATAATCGGGGATCAATTCGGCCGCGGCCTGGTCCAATCTCTGGCCGGCAAACCGGGCCGGGACTTCTATATCAACTGCGAGCTGTTCATTCATCGAGCAAATTCAAACACTTTGGGCAGCTCCACGACTGTGGTTAAATGGCGGGCCGCCAGTTTCCTATACTGGCGGCGAGTTTACCGCACCCGGCAATCCGGTGCGGTACTGAGCAGAAAAAGGTAGAGAGAAATAATGATAGAGCGAGGGGCTATGCAGACGTGGAAAACGTCGGTTCTGGTGTTGTTGTCCGCGATTCTGGTGGCCTGCGCCAGCACCGATGAATCCGAAGAGGGGCTGCCCAGCGGCAGCCGCACCGAGCAGGCCTTCTACGAGGCCGCCCAGCGCCAGCTGAAATCCAGCCAGTGGGACATGGCGATCAAGAACCTGCGGGCGCTGGAGGACAACTTCCCCTTCGGCAACTACGCCGAACAGGCGCAACTGGAGCTGATCTATGCCTACTACCGAAACTACGAAAACGACGCCGCCATCGCCTCCGCGGACCGCTTTATCCGCCTGCACCCGCAGCACCGCAACGTCGATTACGCCTATTACATGAAGGGGCTGTCGTCCTTCACCGAGGGCACCGGCCTGTTTGAGCGCTTCCTGCCCACGGACATGACCAGCCGCGACCCGGGCTCGGCGCGGGAGTCCTTCGCCTATTTCTCCCAGTTGATGGCGCGCTACCCGGACAGCCGCTATGCGCCCGACGCGCAGAAGCGCATGATCCACCTGCGCAACCTGCTGGCGCGCTACGAGATCCACGTGGCCAACTACTACTTCAAGCGCGGCGCCTACCTGGCCGCTGCCAACCGCGGCCGCTACGTGGTGGAGAACTTCCAGCAGACCCCGGCGGTGCCGGACGCACTGGCGGTGATGGTGCAGGGCTACAACCTGTTGGAGATGCCGCAGCTGGAGGCCAATGCGCTGCGCGTGCTGCGTACCAACTACCCGCAACACCCGGCCTTCGAGAGCGATGGCTCCTTCAATTACGACTACTACGAGGGCGCCGCCGGCCGCAGCATCCTGCATCGCCTCACCCTGGGCCTGTTCGAGAAGTCCGATCCGCGCGGTTTCGACAGCCGCGAGCTGTACAACGCGGAGTACCGCCGCGAGGATGCGCCGCTGCCGCCGGAGCTGATGTGAATGATGGAATATGAACGAGGAATGATGAACACGCGGGCAAAGAATGGTGCCGATTTCCCCTCTACTGCCCGCGGACCAAGCGTAGGGGCCCCGATGCTTGCTGGCGGCCAACGACCGTTATTATGGCACTAAAGCCGATCGCGTGATCATCATTCATCGCTCATAGTTCCGCATTCCGTATTTAGTCCCCCGCTTTCCACCCATTGGTAATCGGGTAGCGCCGATCGCGGCCGAAGCCGCGCTCGGAGATGCGCACGCCGATGGCCGCCTGGCGGCGCTTGTATTCGTTGCGGTCCACCAGCCGCACCACCCGCTCCACCGTATCCCGATCGAAACCGGCGGCGACGATGTCGGCGGCGCTGTTGTCGCGGTCGATGTAGAGATTGAGTATCCGGTCCAGTTCGCCGTAGTCGGGCAGGCTGTCGGAGTCCACCTGGTCCGGCGCCAGCTCGGCGCTGGGCGGGCGGGTGATGACCGTCTCCGGGATCACCTCTCCGATGCTGTTTCGGTAGCGGGCCAACTCGAACACCAGCGTCTTGGGCACGTCCTTGAGGGCGCTATAGCCACCCACCATATCGCCGTAGAGGGTGGCGTAGCCCACCGCCAGCTCGCTCTTGTTGCCGGTGGTCAGCACCATGGCGCCCTTCTTGTTGGAGATGGCCATCAACAGCACGCCGCGGGAGCGGGCCTGCAGGTTCTCCTCGGTGGTGTCCCGCTCGCTGCCGGCAAACTCCTCCGCCAGGGCGCCCATAAAGGCATCAAAGATGGGCTCGATGCTGATCACCCGGTAGTGAATACCCAGCCGCTGCGCCTGGTCGGCAGCGTCGTCCTTGCTCAGGTCGGAGGTATAGCGGAAAGGCATCATTACCGCCTCCACCCGCTCCCTGCCCAGGGCATCCACGGCGATGGCCAGAGTCAGGCCCGAGTCGATACCGCCGGACAGGCCGATCACCACGCCGTTGAAACCGTTCTTGTTCACATAGTCGCGCACGCCGAGCACCAGCGCCTGATAGACGGAGGCCAGATCCTCCAGCGCCGGCGTCACGTGACCGGCGGCGACAGTGACCCGGTCGCCGCGCTGCTCGACACTGACCGGCAGCAGATGCTCGACAAATTCCGGCGCCCGCGCACACAACTTGCCCTGGGCGTCGACGGCGAAGGAACCGCCATCGAACACCAGTTCATCCTGCCCGCCAAACCAGTTCACATAGATGATCGGCATATTGGCAGCGCGGGCCTGGTTGGCCAGCAGCTCCAGGCGCTCCTGGGCCTTGCCGCGGTGGAAGGGCGAGGCGTTGATGTTCAGCATCAGCTTCGCCCCCAAAGCGGCGGCCTGGGCCGCCGGTTCCGGGCGCCAGATATCCTCGCAGATGGTGATCGCCGTGGGGATGCCCTTGATATCCACCACACAGGGCCGGTCGCCGGGCACGAAATAGCGCATCTCGTCGAAAACCTGGTAGTTGGGCAGCTTCTGTTTGGCGTACTCGGCCACCAGCTCGCCGTCGACGATCAGCCCGGCCATGTTGAACACTTTGCCGGCCACCATCCGCGGATAGCCGATCAGTACCGCACAGGGCAACTCCGCCGTACACAACTGGGTCAGAGCACTGTCGATACGTTTCTGCATACTGGGGCGCAGCAGCAGATCCTCCGGCGGATAACCGCACAGGGTGAGCTCGGGGAAGAGCACCAACTCGGCGCCCTGCTCCCGGTGGGCGCGCCGCGTCACCTCGATCACCTGGGCGGTATTGCCGGGGACATCCCCCACCAGAGAATTGATTTGTGCCAGCACTAGCTGCAAAGTAGACATCTTCGGACCTCGAACCAGACAGGCTCCCATTGTACCGTGACCGGGGGGACCACCGCACCGCGGCGGGCGAATTTCAACTCGGGTTTCGGGAATCAGCCGGGGTACGACCACAGCCCCGGGGCTCAACACACAGAACAACAAAACGGAAACCAGCCGTGCATACTGCAGCGTCGAGCGCCAGCGGATCCACCCTGCACCACCACGAACTGCTGCGGATCTACGCTTTCTACCGCGTGGCCATAGCGCTGATCCTGCTGGGAATCTTCACTTCCGACATCGGCAAGGGCGCCGTGGGCAATACGGCCCCGGCCCTCTATCTCAATACCGTGATCGCCTATGCGGCGCTCAACTTCGGCTGGCTGCTGCACCTGCGCCGGGTCGCCTATCGCACCAATACCGGCCAGGTGGGGCTGATTCTCGGCTGCGATATCCTGGCTTTCCTGCTGCTGATCCAGGCCAGCGGCGGCCTCAATTCCGGTCTCGGCTATCTGCTGCTGATCAACTGTTCCGTCGGTTCCATGCTGCTCGACCGGCGCATGGGAGCCTTCTTCGCCGCTGTCGCCAGTATCGCGGTGATCGGCCAGCAGCTCTACGGCCTGATCCTCGGGCGCGCCGACACCCAGGACATCGTCTCCGCCGGCAGCCTCGGTATACTGCTGTTCGCTACCGTGAGCACGCTGCAGTACCTGTCGGGGCGCATCCGCAGCGCCACCCTGCGCGCCGACCAGCAGAGCCGCCAGGCCGCCCACCTGCAGCGGTTGGCACAGCAGATCATCGAGCGCATGCGCACCGGCGTGCTGGTGATGGACGCCGCCAACAAACCGGAGCTGATCAACCGCGCCGCACGCCAGTTGCTGGGGGAGCCACTGCAGCCGGGCGGCGACCGCCAGGCGGAACTGCATCGGGTCGTGCGCGAGTGGCGCCGCAACCGGAACCGCGGCAGTGCCCTGCTCAGCGCAGACAACGGCAGCGAACTGCGGCTCAACTTCGCCAAGCTGCGGCGCGAAAACGACGACAGCACGCTGGTATTCGTGGAGGATAATCGCAAGCTCACCCAGGCCGCACAGAAACTGAAACTCGCCTCGCTGGGCCACCTGACCGGCTCCATCGCTCACGAAGTGCGCAATCCGCTGGGCGCCATCAGCCACGCCGCGCAACTGCTGTCGGAATCCGACAGCCTCGGCGACGAGGACCGCCACCTGACCTCGATCATCTGCCGCCACAGCCAGCGGGTAAACCAGATAGTGGAAAATGTGATGCAGCTATCGCGCCGGCGCCCGGCGGTGCCGCAACGCAACGACCTGAATCGCTGGCTGGAACAGTTTATCGCCGACTTCCGCGCCGGTGCGCCGAAGGACGCGCAGATACGCCTGCAACTGTCCCAGAGACCGATCAGTGCCCGTTTCGATCCCGATCAACTGGCACAGGTACTCACCAACCTGTGCAATAACGCCCTGCACCACTCCCATCTCGTCACCGGGCGCCGCGAGGTGGATATCACCGTCTATAGCAACAGCGGACGCGACTGCGCCGTGCTGGACGTGGTGGACCGCGGCCGCGGTGTACTGCCGGAACACCGGGACAAAATTTTCGACCCCTTTTTCACCACCGGCCAGGGCGGCAGCGGCCTGGGCCTCTACATCGCGCGGGAACTCTGCGAGGCCAACCAGGCCAATCTCTACTACTGTCGCAGTGACGACAACAAAAGTTGCTTTCGCATCGAGTTCGCCCACGCCGATAAACTTTTTTAGCAGGCTGCACCTATTTCCCGAGAAAAATTCCCGGCGCCCTCCGCACCAAATGATCGCGGGAATCTGCCATAATTGAGCGCCTGGAGAATTCACCAACAATAAAACCATACGGCACTATGCAACCACTGGCACTGGTCGTCGACGACGAACCGGATATCTGCGAACTGCTGACACTCACCCTGCGTCGCATGGACGTCAATTGCCATACGGCCGCCGATCTCGCCGCGGCCCACCGGCTGCTGCGGGAACACCGCTACGATTTCTGCCTCACCGATATGCGCCTGCCTGACGGCGATGGCCTGGAACTGGTTCGACATGTCCAGGAAGAGCGCGACGGCGACCTGCCGATTGCGATCATCACCGCCCACGGCAATATGGACACCGCGATCAAGGCCCTGAAGATGGGGGCCTTCGATTTCGTCAGCAAACCTGTGGACCTGGAGCAGTTGCGAAGCCTGGTGCAACTGGCCCTGCGCCTGCAGAAGCCCGGCGACACACCCGCACCACCGGAATCCGACCAACTACTGCTCGGCGAAGCGGAAAACATGCAGCGGCTGCGCCGCCAAGTGGGCAAGGTGGCGCGCAGCGACGCCCCCATCTATATCAGCGGCGAGTCCGGCTCCGGCAAGGAACTGGCCGCGCGTTCCATCCACAGCCAGGGCGCCCGTGCCGACCGACCTTTCGTGCCCATCAACTGCGGTGCCATTCCCGCCGAGCTGATGGAGAGCGAATTCTTCGGCCACAAAAAAGGCAGTTTCACTGGCGCCCACAAGGACAAACCCGGCCTTTTCCAGAGCGCCCAGGGCGGCACCCTGTTCCTGGACGAAGTGGCCGACCTGCCCCTCGACATGCAGGTAAAACTGCTGCGCGCCATCCAGGAAAAATGCGTGCGCCCGGTCGGCGCCAGCGAGGAAGTACCCGTGGATGTGCGCATCCTCAGCGCCACCCACAGGGATCTCGCGCGGGAAGTCGCCGAGGGCCGCTTCCGCAGCGACCTCTACTACCGCATCAACGTCATCGAGATCGCCGTGCCGCCGCTACGGGAACGCAGCCGGGACATTCCCCTGCTGGCGAACATCATCATGGACCGTATCGCCGCCGACGCCGGGGTCGGAGCTCCCCGGCTGTCCGAAGAAGCGCTGCGCGCACTGCAGGACTACTCCTTCCCCGGCAACGTGCGCCAGCTGGAAAATATCCTCGAGCGGGCCTTTACCCTCTGCGACCAGCAGGTGATTCGCGTGGAGGACCTGCTGCTGGAACGGGATATACCGCAGCCCCGACCGACGCCACAGCGACAGGTCACCGAAGCGTCACCGCCCGAAAGCTACCCGGGCCAGTTCGACCCCGGCAGCTACCCGTCCCTGGACGATTTTCTCCAGGATATCGAAAAGGGCGTGATCGAAACGACACTGACCGAAACCCGCTGGAATCGCACGGCGGCGGCGCAGAAGCTGGGGATCAGCTTTCGCTCATTGCGTTATCGGTTGAAGAAGTTGGGGCTGGAGGACTGAGCCCCGGCCGCAAAACCTATACGATCGTACTGTAATCTATCGTGATTGGTTTTTGCGCAGCCATCGGTATGCTGGTGCAAACTCAGGGAAGAGGAGTTTGCACCATGAAGAAAGCTTCGGGTTTTACCCTTGTCGAGCTGATGCTCACCCTTACCATCCTCGCGGTCGTAATGGCTGTCGCCATCCCGCCCATGGCGGATTTTCTCAACCGTCACCGCAACGAAACACAACGCCAACGGCTGTTCGATCTGGTCGCCCTCGCCCGCAGCAAGGCCTACAGTGAGGGGAAGATTTATACCCTGTGCGGGAGCACCGACGGTGAGGAGTGCAGCGGCGACTGGTCGGCATACATACTTCTTTTCGTCGATAGCAACGGCAACCACGAGCGGGAGAGCGACGAAACAATAGAAAGGAAAATCTCAGACCTCCCGGCCGATGCCTCCCTTGAATGGAACAGTCTCCAGGATTATCTGCAGTATCGCCCGGATGGCCACACACAGAGGCAAACGGGCAATTTCAAATACTGTCCGCCGGACGGTGCCCCCGACTACGGCTGGATCATCGTACTCAATGCCACCGGCCGCCCCTATTTTGGCAGGGATGGAGACGGCGACGGCATCGTGGAAGATGGCAGCGGCAACAAGTTGAACTGTGCCGCCGGCTAACTCAGTTACAAGCTGTGTTCCAACACATATCACCGGGGTCGTCAAAGGTACCGTCGTTATCGCGATCCCAGGCTTTTTCGCCACTGGAGCCCAGTTGCAGGTCACCGTCGTCGGCCTGGCTGCCTTTGGGTTGCGCCTCCAGGGTATAGGAAGTTTCATCAGCGGCAGTGATTCGTAAATCATAGGTTTTATTGCTGCCATCCAATGGGGATTCCGTCGGGAATATGTCCGGCGCGCCGGTATCGCTTCCCCCGGTGGCGGCCTCTTCATAGGAGCCGTTCTGGGTAAAATGCCGCTCCATCGCCTGCGCCAGCCCCAGCAAGGCGCCCTGAGCATCGGCCCTGTTCGAGGAGCGAACCTGGTTCTGGTAGGAGGGCCAGGCGATAGCGGCCAGAATTCCCACAATTACAACCACGATCATCAATTCGATCAGGGTAAAGCCGAACTGCTTTTTCATTCTTTATTCACCGTATGTTTGACGGGCCGGGAGGAAAGCGGTTTTCCGCCCGGCCCTTTACTAAATTACCGTTTTTTCCGGCAGCCGGGCGATCACCGGGGCGCAAACTCCTCCCAGGACAGGCGGCCCTCCCGCTCTTCATCGCCCACGTCAATATCGTCGCAGATCACATCGCCGTTGCTGCCGGGCGTACAGCGCACATCGCCGATAAAGCCGGATTGTCCGGGCATGCCGGGATCGTCATCGCTGTTGCTGTCATCGTCGCCGTCGCAATTGTCGCCGGTGCAGTCATCGCCGAACTCCTTGCCTACATACCCTTCGTCGTCCGAGTTGATTTCGCCGTCGTTATTGATATCCGCGACGGCATCCTCACCGGCCTTGCCGGTGCGGAAATCGAACCCCATCAGGTACCCCTTGCCGCTGGAAGCACAGGGTTGTGGATTCGGATACACGGTGCTGAAAAACAGCGTATTGCGGCGCAGGGTCGGCGCGGTGATCACCCTTTCGCCGGCGTAGCTCCCGGAGCCGCTATCCAGGGTCATTTTCCAGCCGTGGTGCTCGCTCCAGTCGATATCATCGCCGGACTGGATCTTGCGTCCGACACCGTCATCGGTCAGGGTCCGCTCCGCCAGGTCGGATTCAGTCACATTCGTCGTTCCATTGTCCCACACCGCGTAGAAGGCCCCCGCATCATCGTCGGTGAGGTCGCCGGTATTCAGGTACTGGCCGGTACCGAACATCACCAGCACGTTGGGGTCGCTTCCATTACTGACCGCGGTGTTGCGGGCCACCAGTGGCGCCGCCATGATCGCCTGGCTGGGCTCCGACGTTGCACCGGAGGCCTTGAACAAGGGTTTGTTGTCAGCCACGCCCCAGTCGTTTTCGCTATCGCCAGACAGGTCAAAGGCCCACATATCGCCCATCAGGTCGCCGGCGTAGACCCGGTCGACAACGCGATCGCCATTGAGGTCGATCAACCGCGGCGAGGAGAGACCGTTCTTGCGGTCATTCTCAGACCCCGAACCGGTGGAAATAAACTCCCAGTCGTCGGCGCTCCATTCCCCGTCTGCACCATCTTCGAGATAGACGATAAACAGGCCCGCAACGCCGTTGTCGCTGTTGTAGCCATTGCCGAAGATAACCGCCCATTTGCCGTTATTGAGCTTGGCGACCTGCGCCTCGGAATAGCCGTACCCCAGGTTGGCGCGGCCGGTGTCGTCACCGCCGTCAAATTCCCACAGCACGACATCATCGGCCTTGTCTTCCTCAAGGTTCGCCGGATCGGTCACATCCAGTGCGAAATAGCCCTTGCCACCGCCGCGCAGGCCGCCCACCAGCACCGTGCGCCACGATTCCGAGTTACCGCCATCGGGATCGATATACACATCGGACACCGCGGGCGTGAGATCCACGTAATAGTTGTGCGGGTAGGTAGTACTGGTAAATGCATGCAGCCCCTGGTAGCGCTCGTCGCTCAATACCATGGAGGGAATATAGGCAAAGGTTTCCTCGCCGGTATCCGCATTGAAACCGTGCAACATGCCGTCGTTGGCCCCCACATAGACCATCGGCGTTCGATCTTCCTCATCGATCTTGAACTGGGCGTAGGAGTCACTGTGATTGTTACCGCCGAATTCCGCCGGCCAGTTGAGCTCCGGCTCGCCCACGTAGATGGGGGTGGAGTGGACGATATCGCCCAGCAGAATCTCGCTGCCGGCCGCACTGCCACTGGTGAACTCGCCCCTGGGTCGGAAACCGTCCAGACTGTCCTTGCTGGTATCGCCGCGAATATAGTCCAGACGATCATCCCACTGATCGTCGACAGTGCCTGTGTGGTCGTCCACTCTCAGGTCCGCCCGCTGTGGGGTCACATCGGCCAACTCGCAACCGGCAATGGAACAGAACTCGATATAGCCATTGCAGTGCAGCCACTCGCTGCTACCGCCAGTTCCACAGCCACCATTACCCCAAACTCCGGTATTTTCACTCTGTTCCTCAGCCTGCAGGGTAGTGCCATCAATCTGGATGTAGTCAACCTGAACATCGCGCTCACCCACGTCATTGGTAAATTCTACCTGGATTTTCCCCGACGTATTGTTCGTGGTGGCCGTGAATTCTCGATAGCCCTTCGACAGTGTCCAGCTACCGATTGCGGTACCGCCGACGTTCAGGCTGATGTTTTCTTCTCCTACTTCCCCCCGCGCCCGCACGGTAATGGTGTAGGAGGGGGCTCCGCTGATCTCGTCCAGCTCGCTTTCGGTAAAGGGCACCCCACTACCGTCCAAGTAGGTGATGATTTCGCGGCTGCTGGACGATTCATCGGCCAGCTTTTCCGCCGCCTCCCACGCAGTGCTGGAAATGCGGCCCGTCTCCGGATCCATATAGCGCGCATAGAGGCGCCCGCTGAAATCCGAGGTATCGAACTTGGCCGAGTAGATTACCGAACCGGTATCCAATGAGGTGGAGTTGAACGAAACCGAAGACTGGGTACCGATCGAGTTGGAAATAGCGTCGATCGCCTCGTTGAAGGAAGTCACCAGTTCCGCGGAGTTGGACGCGTACTTGTAGCTGCCGCCGCCCTGGCTGCCCGCATCTTTCAGCAACTGGTTGTTGGCCAGATCGGAATCCGCAAAGCCGATAAAGTAGCTGGTAATATTGTTCTTGTGATCCGGGTCATTGGGATCCGTCAGGTCCGGGCGCCAGTCGATGTCGTAGAGCGCATCGGCGACATCGTCCAGATAATCCGAAGGCCTGTTTCGCCGGGATTCATAAGTATAGCCCGAGTGTTTTTTGTCGTAGGAGCTGCAGTTTCCACTATTATCGCCACTGCAATCCCCATCGTAATCCTCCAGATAATCGCTGACATTCTGGTCATAAGTCGGCAAACCGTCCGTCAGAGTCAGGATGAAGTTTTTCTGGCAGTAGTACTGGATCGCCGGGTCCGCCGCGGTCGGCTTGGGGACGGAGGAGTACTGGGGCTGATTGGCGAGCACCTCGCGGGCCAGAACACTCTCTTCGTCCTCGGTACCCGGGTGAATGGTTACGAACCTGTCGTCATAGCCCTCGACAAAGTAACGCCCGATATCGGCCATGGACTCCGCCAGCGGCGTCCAGTCCTCTGCACGAATGCCGCCGATTTTCGTGATCAGGTCGCTGCGTGCACCACTTTCGGAAATGCTGGTGAGCCCTTTGAGGATTTCCGCCCCGTGTTCATAGTCGAACCTGGCCAGACCGACCCGGATATCGCCGAGGCCCCGTACCACATCGGTCGCAGCGGCCTTGGCCACGTCCAGGCGTCTCTCGCCGCTATCGAGACGATCATCCATGGAGCCGGAGGAGTCCAGTAGGATCATCAGGTTGGGCTGCGCTTTGCCGGAGGCCTGCAACGGGGCGTTGGAAAGGGTAATCGGCTCGGCGCTGATACAGGTGGCAAAGGTAGTGGAAAAGCCGAAAACACCGTACAGCAGTGCCCGGAGAGTATTCTTTCTGATTATTGCTCTGTTCATGGGAAATCCCTAGAAACGCTTGCCGTAGTGGCTGACAATGATGCGCTTGGTGGTGCCGGAAATACCGATCCCCTGCGCAACGATGCGGAAAACCTTGATCTCACCACCGCCTGTGGACTGGCCGTAGCCGCCGACGGTGATATCGTTGGCGGGATCCTCCTTGTCGGCATTGCCCGCCAGCTCGATATACATGCGGCCTTTCATCTTGTTACCGTCCGGCCCCTCCATCGACACCTCGAACTCCGAGGAGTTGCTGTCACCCCAGGTGTCCGCGTTCATGAGCCCCACGGGACCTTCTCCTTCATTGTGCAACCAGTTTTTCGTGTCGAAATCGCCGGTGGTGTTGACGCCATCGACATACTTCTCGCCCCGCTTTACCAGTGACTCGGCCACTTCCAGTGCCGTCTTGGCATCCCGGGAGGCGAAGGTCATCTTTTCTTCCAGCAGCACGGTGCGCGCCCCGGAAACACCGATCAGGGTCAGCACCAGCAACACGATCAGGCTGACCACCAGTACCGCGCCTTTCTGTCCTCGCATCTGCCGCATTACATGTTCCCCCGATTGCGCACCTTGACAGTACTCAGGTAGACCTTTCTCAGCCTGCCGTCGGTGTAGGTGGTATCGTCGTCATCCAGGTCAGTGACGGTCATATCGTCGGCGTTGACATTGGCTTCGTTGGCCGCCACAAGCTGCACCTTGATCGCCTGTGCCAGAGCCATATCCGCCTCGGTGAGGCCGGCCGCGCTGGTCCAGGTATCCACCGTCTCGTCATCGTCCGTATCGCGGCCGTAGAGCAGCTGCATGTCCTCGATTCCGGGGATCAGCTCCTGGGCATCACCGCCGTTCTCGCTGACAAACAGGGAGGAGTCGCCCGCCGCGCTGTCGGCGACGAAATAGATACGCTGGTAGGGCACCAGCAGCCGAGCGTCGGCGCCGTATTCCCGCTGCAGCTCTTTAGTGTCGTTATTTATCCAGCCATCCGCGCTGTTGTTACCGGTGTTGTGTACCAGTGTTCGCTTATCGGAGTTGCCACCGTTGCCGCCCTGGACCTGGGTAATGGTCATCAGCTCACCGCTCTGGCAATTGGCCAATAGCACCGTCTGCCCCTCCTCGACACCGCAGTTCTGGGTGGCCATCAGCGAGGCCGCATTCGTGCTGGGCACCATTCGCCCCGTGCCTCCACAAGCGTTCTCGGAGCCACGCAGGTATAGGATATCGGAGCCCTCGGCCACCGCCTTGGTGCCGACGGTTTCACCGCTAGCGTTGTCCGTTCCCAGAACGCCGTTATTGCCCAGGTTACCCAGATAGCTGGCATCGTAATCTGTGTCACTGGTATCCAGATGATTCTTGATACTGCCCGGATCCGGCGCACAGCCCCAATAATCCGCCATGCGGATTTCCCGAGTCAGCAGATCCGTGGCAAAGCGGCCGCTCTCCTGCACCCGCGCAAAAGCGGTCTGCATACGGATGGTGTCGCGGTTGCTGTCGAAAATCTGCAACACCCCCAACAGCAGCATGGAGCTGAGCAGAATGGCGATCATCAATTCGATCAGGGACAGGCCGCGCTGCCGGGAGAGAGAAGTCATGTTCATAGTTCCACCACCAATTCGAAGCTCGAATCGTCCAGGCCACCGTCGGTGGTAGCGCGGTCCTCGCCGGTATGCTGTTCCTCCCAGCTCACGGTAAAGGTGACGATATCGCCGTTGCGTACGATTTTTCCGTTACCCGATGGGAGGTTGGTTTCAATCACCTGACCCCAGTCATACAGATCCATGGCGGCGAGCTGACGCGATGTACAGCCGGTGCTGCAGTCCTGGGCGGCTTCAGAGCCATCCACTTCCTTATCGTCGTAGCTCCCCAGGGAAACGCCGTCCGGGTTGGCCCGCATGCGCTCGGCCATCTCCTGCGACGCCAGCGCCGCCAGGTAGCGGTGATGGGAATTGTTGCCGTTCTTCAGGCTCATCATCTGGGTGGAGGAGAGCCCCAACAGCCCCACCGCCAGGATCAGGATGGTGACCAGCACCTCGATCATTGTCGCGCCCGACTGCTTCTTCATGGAATCCTCCCCTAACTGCAGGTGACACTGGAAGTGAGCCGCAGGACACCCGTAGCGAGCAGGCTGAGTTCCTTGCCGTAATCGCCGTTGCGGTCGTCACAGAGTGTCAGCTTGAACTGGTTGCCACCGCCGCCGACGGACCCGCGCGCGCTGTAGCTCAGGCTGATATCGGTTTTCGTCGAGCCGTCCACATCGCCCTCGACATCGAAATCGGCGGAAGAAGACAGGCGCACCAGACGCAGCTCTTCGGAATCGTCATCGTCAAAGTTGCCGTCGCCATCGGCGTCGAACCAGACTCGCAGGCCGTTGGATAGGTCGCCGGAAAGGGCGTCCACCTGTACCGCGCGCCCGCGGCGGACCGCTTCGGAGCGGGCATAGTTCAACGCCCCGGAAAGATCGTTCACCGCGGCCGTCAGCCGGTTGTTCTTGATCATGGTATTGAACGACGGCACGGCGATGGAGGCGACGATGGCCGTTATCGCCACCACAACCATCAACTCCACGAGCGTGAAGCCACCAGACCGGATGGAGGTATTCATTACTTATCCTTATGGGATTCGAGCTGGCACACTTATATCAATCTGCGGCGGGGATGTAAGTGACGGGAGGCAGGGTTCAGGGGGGCAGGCGACGAGTGGCGCGGCGTGAGCGACAGGCGGAGCGCCGCGCCCCCGGGAAGCGGGAGTCAGCGCAACTCCCTGGGCAGGGAAAAACTGATATTCTCTTCCCGCCCCACCATCTCCTGCGGCAACTCGGCTCCCAGCCCCTGCAGCCGCTCGATCACCTCGCGCACCAGCACCTCGGGCGCGGAGGCGCCGGCGGTGATGCCGATGGTGCGGCTGCCTGCCAGCCAGGCGGGATCGATATCGTCGGCGCCGTCGATCAGCCTGGCGGCGGCGCCGCAGCGTTCGGCCAGTTCGCGCAGGCGGTTGGAGTTGGAGCTGTTGGGGCTACCCACCACCAGGACCATGTCGCACTCCAGAGCCAGCTGCTTGACCGCATCCTGGCGGTTCTGGGTCGCGTAGCAGATATCGTCCTTGCGCGGGCCGCGGATATGGGGGAAGCGGGCGCGCAGGGCGTCGATGACCCTGGCGGTGTCGTCCATCGAGAGGGTGGTCTGGGTCACGAAGGTCAGGTCCTTCTCGTTTTTCACCTGCAGGTCGGCCACATCCTGTTCGTTCTCGACCAGATAGATGGCGCCGCCGTTGGCGGTGTCGTACTGGCCCATGGTGCCTTCCACCTCCGGGTGTCCCTGGTGGCCGATCAGGATGCACTCGCTGCCGTCGGTGCTGAACTTGCTCACTTCCATATGCACTTTGGTCACCAGCGGGCAGGTGGCATCGAAGACCTGCAGGCTGCGGTCGGCGGCCTCCCGCTGTACCGCCCTGGAGACGCCGTGGGCGCTGAAGATGACGATCACGTCGTCCGGCACCTCGCTGAGTTCGTCCACGAACACGGCACCGCGCTCGCGCAGGCTGTCGACCACGAACTTGTTGTGTACCACTTCGTGGCGCACGTAGATGGGTGCACCGAACACGTCCAGGGCACGATTGACGATATCGATCGCGCGGTCGACGCCGGCGCAGAAGCCGCGGGGGTTGGCGAGTCGGATTTGCATAGTCAGTTCACTGCTCTCTTTGAAGCGGAGCTGGAGCCTTCAGCGCCAATAAGAGGCTCCGCGGTCCCGGCACCTACTGGATGGAGTCAACGGAGATAATCTTTACGCGGAAATTCAATGTCTGGCCGGCCAGCGGGTGGTTGAAGTCGACGGTGACCTCATCCTCGCCGATGTCGCGCACCACGCCCGGCAACTCGCCGCCGCCGTTGTCGAACGAGACTACCAGACCCGGCTCCAGCTCGATATCCGGGGAGAAGTGGTCGCGGCGCACCTTCTGGATATTTTCCGGGTTGCGCTGGCCGAAGCCGGCCTCGGGCTGAATCTCGATCTCTGCCTCGTCGCCGGCCGCGAGCCCGAACAGCGCCTTTTCGAAACCGGGCAGCAAGCTGCCGTCGCCGACACTGAACGTGGCCGGATCGCCCTCGAAAGTGGAATCCACCTCGGTGCCGTCGTCCAGTTGCAGGCTGAAATGCAGGGTTACGCGGCTGTGTTCGCCGATCACATTGTTGGCCATATTCTCTAAACTTCCGCGTCTTTTTCCCGGGGCGACTTGTCCCCGGCGCTGTCCCTGTCGGAAAAGAACAGCAGTTCAATTACCAGCATGGCGGCGCCGACGCTGATCGCCATATCCGCCACATTGAAAACCGGAAAGCTCCAGCTTCCGTAGTAGACGGAAATAAAATCCCGCACATAGCCGAGCACCATGCGGTCCCAGAGGTTGCCCAGCGCACCGCTCAGGATCAGCGCCAACGCCAGCGGCTCCCAGCGCCTGTTCGCCGGCAGGCGCCACAGCCAGATGCTGATCATGACACTGAAGCCCAGCGCCACGGCGCCGAAGAACCAGCGCTGCCAGCCGCCGGCATCGGCGAGAAAGCTGAAGGCGGCACCGTAGTTCTCTGCATAGGTGAACTGCAACAGCCCGGGAATAATCTGCAGCGGCGGCCCGTAGCGGAACTGTTCCACCGCCCACACCTTGGTGGCGATATCCAGGCCGATCATCACCAGCGCCAGCAGGTACCAGCGCCAGGGGTGGGCGAACAATTTCAATCCGCGACTGAGCCCACCATTATTACGCATAGTGCCGCTCCTCGCCTGCACCGGAAATATTCTCCACGCAGCGGGAACAAATCTCCGGGTGTTCGGGATCGGCACCCACATCTTCGCGGTAGTGCCAGCAGCGCGCGCACTTGGGGTGATCCACCTTGCGCACGTCCACTTTCAGGCCCTCGAGCTCGGTGGCGTGGGCGCCGGCGGCGTCGCTGAGGCGCTGCACCGAGGTGGAGGAGCAGAT
This sequence comes from Microbulbifer halophilus, assembly GCF_026183675.1. Classification (GTDB taxonomy): domain Bacteria; phylum Pseudomonadota; class Gammaproteobacteria; order Pseudomonadales; family Cellvibrionaceae; genus Microbulbifer; species Microbulbifer halophilus. Next base: position 51,174 of record NZ_JAPIVK010000023.1, on the reverse strand, counting down.
CAGCACGAAACGCAGCTCGTCCTGCAGCTCCGACAGTTTCTCGCGCAGGTCGTCGTCCGCGTAGAGGGTGACCGCCGCCTGCAGGGAGCCGCCGATATTGCCGGCGCCGCGCTGTTCCTCCAGCACCTTGTTCACGGCGGTTTTCACATCGGCGATGGCCGCCCAGTAATCCGCACCCTTGTCGGTGCCGGCGGGCAGCTTCGGCAGCGCGTACCACTCGGCCAGGAAGACGCTCTCGGCTTTCTCTCCGGGAAGCTGCTGCCAGACCTCCTCGGCGGTAAAGCTGAGGATGGGCGCGATCCAGCGCGCGAACGCCTGCACGATATGGTAGAGCGCCGTCTGTGCCGAGCGGCGCGGGACGCTGTCACCCTTGGTGGTGTACTGGCGGTCCTTGATGATATCCAGGTAGAAACCGCCCATTTCCACCACGCAGAAGTTGTGCAGCTTCTGGTAGATCTGGTGGAACTGGTAGTTGTCGTAAGCTTCGATGATTTCGTCCTGCAGCCGCGACGCCCTGTCCAGCGCCCAGCGGTCCAGCGCCAACAGTTCGCTCTCCGGCAGCAGATCTCTGGCGGGATCGAAACCGGCCAGGTTGGAGAGGAAGAAGCGCGCGGTATTGCGCAGGCGGCGGTAGGAATCCGCGGTGCGCTTGAGGATTTCGTCGGAGACGGCCATTTCGCCGCTGAAGTCGGTAGCCGCCACCCACAAACGCAACACGTCGGCTCCCAGCTTGTTGATGACGTCCTGGGGCGCGACGGTGTTGCCGATGGATTTGGACATCTTGCGCCCCTGAGCATCCACGGTGAAACCGTGGGTCAGCACCTGTCTATAGGGCGCGCGCTCGTTGATGGCGATGGAGGTCTTCAGCGAGGACTGGAACCAGCCGCGGTGCTGGTCGGAGCCTTCCAGGTACAGGTCCGCCGGCGAGCGCAAGTCCTCGCGGCGCTCCAGCACGGCGAAGTGGGTGACGCCGGAATCGAACCAGACATCCAGGGTGTCGGTGACCTTCTGGTAGTGATCGGCATCGCTGCCCAGCAGTTCGCGCGGGTCCAGGTCGAACCAGACATCCATGCCCTCGGCATCGATTTTTTCCGCCACTTTCTCCATCAGTTCCGGGGTATCCGGGTGGATCTCGTGGGTTTCCTTGTGCACGAACAGCGCGATGGGCACGCCCCAGGTGCGCTGGCGGGAGATACACCAGTCCGGGCTGGCATCCAGCATGGCGTCGATACGCGCCTTGCCCCAGCCGGGGATCCACCGCACTTTATCCGCGGCCTTCTGCGCGTGATCCAGCAGGTCGTTCTGCTGCATGCTGATAAACCACTGCGGCGTGGCGCGGTAGATCAGCGGCGTCTTGGTGCGCCAGCAGTGGGGATAGCTGTGTTCCAGCTTGTCCTTGTGCAGCAGTACGCCCTTCTCTTCCAGCACCTCGACAATCCTGTCGTCCACCTTGTAGACGTGCTCGCCGGCGAACAGCGGCACGCTGTCGCGGAAGACGCCGTTGTCGTCGAGGTAATTGAGCGTCTCGATACCGTAGCGCTGGCCCACCAGGAAGTCGTCCGGGCCGTGGTCCGGCGCCGTGTGGACGCAGCCGGTACCCGCGTCGGTGGTGACATGGTCGCCGAGTACGATCGGCAGTTCCTTGTCGTAGAAGGGATGGCGGATCTTCAGGTGCTCTAGCGCCGCACCGCGGATACGGCCCACCACTTCTCCTTCGAGTCCCGCGCGCTCCAGTACCGTGTCTTTCAGGTCTTCCGCCACCAGGATGCGGCTGTCGCCCGTCTGCACCACCACGTATTCCAGCTCCCCGTTGACGGAAACCGCCTGGGAGGACGGCAGTGTCCAGGGTGTGGTGGTCCAGATCACCACCGACAGCGGGCCGTCACCGGCGTGGCCGCCGGCGGCGTCGGCGATTGCCAGCGCCGTCTCCTCGGTGACCGGGTAGCGTACATCGATGGAAAACGAGGTCTTGTCCCGATATTCCACTTCCGCCTCGGCCAGCGCCGAGCCGCCCACCACGCTCCAGTAGACCGGCTTGAATCCGCGCGCCAGGTGGCCGTTTTGCACGATGCGGCCCAGGGCGCGCACTATGTCGCCCTCGAACTGGAAGTCCATGGTGCGGTAGGGATTGTCCCACTCGCCGAAGATGCCCTGGCGGATAAAGTCTTTCTTCTGCCCTTCCACCTGTTTCGCGGCGTACTCGCGACACTTCTGGCGGAAGGTCCCGTGGTCCACCTTGGCGCCGGCCTTGCCGATTTTCTTCTCCACCCGGTGCTCGATGGGCAGGCCGTGGCAGTCCCAGCCGGGCACGTAGGGCGCGTCGAAACCGCTCAGGGTCTTCGACTTGACGATGATGTCCTTGAGGATCTTGTTGACCGAGTGACCGATATGGATATCGCCGTTGGCGTAGGGCGGGCCGTCGTGCAGGATAAACTGCTCGCGCCCGGCGCGGGCCGCGCGGATCTTTTCGTAGAGCCTGCCCCGCTGCCACTGCTGCAGCATCTTGGGTTCCCGCTGCGGCAGGTTGCCGCGCATGGGGAAATCGGTATGGGGCAGGTTGAGCGTCGCTTTGTAATCGGTCATTGAATGTCTGCTTGCATCAAACGTCTGTAAAAGTTCCGGGTCGGTGTCGGCCCGACACTACGGGTTCTGCGCGAACCAGGCCTTGGCGTCCTCGATATCCTGCGCGATCCGCGCTTTCAGGATTTCCAGCGAATCGAACTTCTCTTCGTCGCGCAACTTGTGACAGAACTCCACCGCCAGCTCGCGGCCGTAGAGATCGCCACTGAAATCGAACAGATTCACCTCCAGCAGCGGTTGCGCGCCCTCGCCTTCCACCGTGGGACGGAAACCCACATTGGCAACGCCGTCGACCACCTGGCGTCCGGGCGCCATATCGCTGCCATCGGTGGCGCGGGTGCGCACGGTATAGACGCCCACCAGCGGCGAGCGGTAGCGGTGCAGGCGCACATTGGCCGTGGGCGCACCCAGCTGGCGACCCAGCGCGCGGCCCGGCGCCACCCGGCCGGTAATGCGGTAGGGTTTGCCCAGCAGCGCCTCCGCCAGCTCGAAATCGCCCGCCTCCAGCGCGGCGCGGATGCGCGTGCTGCTGACCCGCTCGCCGCGAATCTCCACCGTGGCCGTATCCTCGACGGTAAAGCCGGTATCGGCACCGACCCTCTGCAGCAGGCGGTATCCGCCACTGCGATCGCAGCCGAAACGGAAGTCGTCCCCCACCACCAGATGGCGGATATCCAGGCCGTCCACCAGCACCGTGCGGATAAACGCCTCGGCGCTCAGGCCGCGCAGCCTCTCGTTGAACTGCAGGCACAGTACCCGATCCACGCCGGCCTCGAACAGCGACAGCACCTTCTCCTTGAAACGCATCAGCCGCGCCGGTGCCCTTTCGCCGGAAAAGAACTCGTGGGGCTGGGGCTCGAAGATGATCGCTACCGACGGCACCCCGTGCTCGTCGGCCCGCTGCTTCAGCTGTGCAATGATCGCCCGGTGCCCGAGATGGACACCGTCGAACGAGCCGATGGTGGCCACGCAGTCGCGGTGGCGGGGACGCAGGTTGTGCAACCCGCGGATCAGTTCGCGTTCAGGGGCCAATGCGGTCTTCCCATCCTCACAAAATCGAGCGGCGCAGTATAGCGGATTCGAGGGTAGTGGTCAGTGCTCGGAAAGATCAACAAAGTCCGACGCGAAGGTCCTGCTGCCGGGGGCTGTTTGCGGGACTGTCGGCGAGAGGGACCTCGCCGACAAACTACGACCGCCACGGATGGCGGAAGTGCAGTTTTTGCAGGAGCAAAAAACTGCCAGGGATGTATTTACGGCGTGTCCCGCAAACAGCCCCCGGCAGCAGGACCGCCCCGATCTAGCTTACGACTCAATCCCCGGTTCACGAAGTCGCACGGAAATGGCGTGGCCGCAGGCCCGAGGCCAGCAACACCAGGCCGTAGGCGCCGCCGCCACCGGCCACCATCGCCCCCATACGCCAGGCGCGCTGCCACCAGGACCAGTCGCTCCACTCCGGCCACAGGTACAGGGCCCCGAACAGCAGCGCCACCATGGTCGCATTCGCCGCCAGCAGTCGCAGCAGGTAGGCGCCCCAGCCCGCCTCGGGTTTGTAGACATCGTCGCGGCGCAGGCCGCGATACAGCAGCCAGGCATTGATGGCCGCCTGGCAGGCGGTGGCCAGCGCCAGGCCCATATGGCCGAGCCGGAAGTAGTGGTGCAGCGGAATCACGAAGGCCAGGCTCAACACCATCTTGGCACCGATGGCGATCAGGCCGAAACGCACCGGCGTATAGGTGTCCTGGCGGGCGAAATAGCCCGGCGCCAGCACCTTGATCAGCATGAAGGCCAGCAGCCCCAGGGAGTAGGCGCGCAGCGACCAGGCCGCCATTTCCATATCCCGCGGCTCCATGCGGCCGTACTGGAACAGCGTGGTCAGCAGCGGCTCCGCCAGCACCAGCAGCGCCACCGCCGCCGGCAGGGATATCAGCGTGACACTGCGCAGCGCCCAGTCCAGCGTGTGGCGGAAGCGGCGCGGATCGCCGCCGGCGTGCTGGCGCGACAGGTTCGGCAGGATCACCGTGCCCACCGCCACGCCGAACACCCCCAGCGGCAACTCGGTCAGCCGGTCGGAGAAATACAGCCAGGACACGCTGCCGCTGGGCAGGAAAGAGGCCAGCACCGTATCCAGCACCAGGCTGATCTGGGTGACCGAGACGCCAAAAATGGCCGGCGCCATCAACCGCAGAATCTTGCGCACCCCCGGGTAGTTCCAGTCCCAGCGCGGCCGCGGCAACAACCCCCGGCGCATCAGGAAGGGGATCTGGAACAGCAACTGCACCACACCGGCGGCCAGGACGCCCCAGGCCAGCCCCATGATCGGCGGCTCGAACCAGCCGGTGGCGGTGGTCGCCGCCGCGATCAGCATCAGGTTCAGCAGCACCGGTGTCAGCGCCGGTACCGCAAAGCGATCGAAACTGTTCAGCATCGCGCCGGCAAAACCGGTGAGGGAAATCAGCATCAGGTAGGGGAAAGTGATCCGCAGCATCTCCGTCGCCAGATCGAACTTCTCCCGCTCGCTGCCATCCCACCACCAGCCGAATGCAAAAATTCCCGCCACCAGCGGTGCGCAGAGCACGCCCAGCAGGGTCACCAGCAGCAGGGTGCCGCCCAGGGCCCCGGCGACGCGATCGTTCAGCGCCCGCGCGGCGGCGATACCGCCCTCCTGCCGATACTCCGCCAGCACCGGCACGAACGCCTGGGCGAAGGCGCCCTCGGCGAACAGGCGGCGGAAAAAATTGGGAATCTTGAAGGCCACAAAAAAGGCGTCGGCGGCATCGCCGGCACCGGCAAAACGGGCTAAAACCATATCCCGGGCCAGCCCCATGACCCGGGAGAGCATGGTGGCGCCGCCGACCACAGAGCTGCCGCGCAGCAGACCGGCGGCACCGGATTTTTCCCGGGGGGTTTCCTGACTGGCGGGCGATGGCGGCAAAACGGTGACTCCCAAACGGTGATTCGCAGTTGAATGGCTGGCAAGTCTATCGCACTTCGCCGCCCCCACGGCAGCAATCGACCTACCGGCACGGGTGCCGGAAACTATACTCAAAGTGAGCAAGTGGCGCGCCGCAAAGGACTGACGGCGTAAGGAGATGACGGATGACCATCAACGCACTGATTATCGCACTGGCACTGGCAATCCTGCTGTACGCCGCGGTAGCGCTCGGCCCCCGCCCGCAACGCGTGCGGGTGCGGATAGATGCCCCGCGCGACCGCCGCTACCGCCGGCGCCACCGGTAATCGAGTGAGCACTGCGGCGCAGTTGCCATATTTCGCCACAATTGCGCTGCAATCTGCCCCACTGGCGCCACGCCAGTGCCCCCTTGCGGTTGTTAAATGACTCTCGACCGGGCCGGAAACGCCGAAACGGAACAGGCCCGAACCGAGAGACAAAACCGCAAGGAGAAGGACTGTGAAAAAAGTACTGATGGCTGTAACTCTGGGCTCCCTGATCGCAAGCGGCGCTCAGGCCGACGAACAAAACGAGTTTCGCGGATCGAAACTGACTCCGGCCAAGCAGGCCACTGTATTCACCGGCGCCGCTGTAGCGGGTGCCGCAGTGGGTGGCCCGGTCGGATTCATCGCCGGTGCCCTCGGCGGAGCCTGGCTGGGCGAGCAGATTGAAGAAGCAGAAGAGGCAGATATGCTGGCATCACAACTGACCGACAGCCGCACCGAACTCAGCAACCTGGCCCGCCAACTGGACGACGCGCGCCTGTCCGCCAACGACGCCAACGAACTGGCCGCCGATTCACTGCAATTCCAGCTGCTGTTCACCACCGGCGACGACCAGTTGCAGGAGGGCCAACTGCGCCAGGTGGCCGCGCTGGCCGACTTCCTCAACCGCCACCCGCAACTGCAGATCCAGCTCGAGGGCCGTGCCGATCCCCGCGGCAGCGACGGCTACAACAATGTGCTGTCCGACCAGCGCGCCCTGAGCGTGCAGCGCGCCCTGGAGACCCACGGCGTCGACGCCTCCCGCATCAGCCGCCGCGCCCTGGGCGCCAGCCAGTCCAACGCCCCCCGCGGCGATGTGGACGCCTACGCCATGGAGCGCCGGGTGGACATCCACTTCAACCTGTCCGAATCCGTGGCCGGTACTTTCTAGCCGGGACCCCGTCGGGAGCGCGGAGCTCCAGCTCCGCTTGCGGGCCACAGGCCCGCCCTTCGGGGCCCCGGAATTCACCGCATAGGACTGCAAATCCCACCACCCAATACCCTCCTGTGCCAACCCTGTTGTACTTGATGTACTTGGCGGGCCCTGCCAATGCCCGCTTTTTTTGGTTTTATCCGCCCAATTGAGGCATGATTCAGCGCCGGGACACTCGTATAAAAATCATTCGGATTGCGCCATGTCAGCCACCATCGCCATCGTCGAAGACGAAGTCGCCATCGCCGAAAACTACCGCGACGCCCTGCGCCGCAGCGGCTACACGGTCAACCTGTACAGCGCCCGCCCCGAGGCCCTGGAGGCTTTCCAGCAGCGGCTGCCGGACCTGGCGGTGATCGACGTGGGCCTGGGCGCCGAGGTGGAGGGCGGTTTCGAACTGTGCCGAGAGCTGCGCGCCATGGCCCCGAGCCTGCCGATCCTGTTCCTGACCGCCCGCGACTCGGAACTGGACATCATCTCCGGCCTGCGCCTGGGCGCCGACGACTACCTGACCAAGGATATTTCCCTGCCGCACATGCAGGCGCGCATCAACGCGTTGCTGCGCCGCGTCAGCGTGCTCAGGGACCAGAGCGCGGAATCGGAAACCCTGACCCAGGGCGACCTGGAACTGGATATCTCCCGCCTGCACTGCCACTGGCGCAACCTACACGTCGACCTGACGGTGACCGAGTTCTGGATAGTGCACGCCCTGGCAAAACGCCCCGGCCACGTGAAATCCCGCAGCCAGCTCATGGAGGCGGCTCGCGTGGTACTGGACGACAACACCATCACCTCCCACGTAAAGCGCATCCGGCGCAAGTTCCAGGCGCTGGACGGGGAGTTCAATGCGATAGGCACGGCCTACGGGATGGGGTACCGGTGGCAGGTTTAATTCGGACGGGACCCGGGTCCCGAAATTCCCCATGAACCTCCGCCGCCAACTCCTCCTCGTCAGCCTCGTCGCCCTGGCCCTGCCCTGGGCCGGCTGCCAGTACCTGCGGCAGGTGGACGGGGCCCTGGCGCAGGGGCAGATGCAGGCCCTGGAGGCCACTGCCAGCGCCGTGGCCGCGCGGCTGGCCAGCGCGCCGGAACTGATAGCCCCGGATCCCGAGCGACTCGGCCGCCCCGACGGCGCCCAGCTGTATCTCAACCCCCTGCCCCGGGCGCCGATGCTGGACGGCTACGGCGACGAATGGCGCAGCTGGGAGCTGAAACCGCGACCGCTCGCGGACGACAGCGGCCAACAGTTGGGGCAGGTCACACTGGGCCGCCGCGGGCAGCGGGTCTACCTGTTGCTGACCGTGGCCGATGACACGCCCGCCTACCGGGATCCGCGCACCGGCCTGCTGGCCAGCGGCGACACCGTCGAGCTCTACACCGGCAATCGGCACTACACCCTGCCGGTAGCCAGCCAGGGCGCCGCCCGCGCCCACTGGTACAACGCCCGCAGCGGCGACTACCAACGCGAGCTGCGCCTGCGCGGCCGCTGGACCACCTCGCCGGACGGCTACCAGTTGGAACTGGCGCTGCCCTACAGCCTGACCGGCGGCGAACTCTCGCTGACAGTGCTCGACCGGCACTTCAGCGATGGCGGAGAGCCGGCCCGCAGCGCCGGCACCCTGCCCCTGGACGGCCAACCGGGCAAACTGGTGCAGCCGCTGGAGGCACTGCAGGCGGAACTGGACCACTTCGCGCGACCGCACCTGCGCCTGGCCGTCGTGGACAAGGAGGGCTTCCCCATCGCCAGCAGCGGCCGTATAGACGTCGAGCCGGCCGCGGAGTCCGGGGAGGAGCCCTGGCTGCGCAACTGGATCTACCGCCGGCTGCTGGAACGGCAGGCGCTGCCACCGATGCCGGAGCGGGGGCTGCCGGAGATGCCGGTCGCCGACCGCGCCCCCGTTGAACAGTGGTTCCGCACCCCGCTGGCGCGCCGCGTGGGCGCCGTCAGCGTACCGGTGATCACCCGCGCCGACGAAATCGTCGAGCGTCCACTGCTGGGCCGCGTCATCGCACTGCAGTCCGGCGAGGCCCTGCAATCCCTGACCCAATCCGCCGCCCACCGCCTGTGGCTGACCAGTTGCGCCGCCGCCGGCGTGGCCCTGCTGCTGTTGCTCGGCTATGCCAGCTGGCTGTCCTGGCGCATCCGCCGCCTGCACCGCGCCGCGCGCAACGCGGTGGATGCCAGCGGCAAGCTGCGCGGCGGCTTTCCCCGCTCGCGCAGCAACGACGAGCTGGGCGCCCTGAACCGCGCCTTCGCCAGCCTGCTGATGGAGCTGGACCAGTACCACCAGTACCTGCGCACCCTCGCCGGCAAGCTGTCCCACGAGCTGCGCACACCGCTGGCAGTAGTGCGCTCCTCTCTGGACAATCTCGCCGCGGGTGCTCTGGACACCCCCGGCGCCGGTGACCTGAACGAGCAGAATGACCGCTACCTGGCGCGGGCCACGGACGGCGCCGCGCGATTGTCCGGCATCCTCAACAGCCTGTCTGCCGCCAGCCACCTGGAGGCCAGCATCCAGCGGGCGGAAAAGGAAGATTTCGATCTGGCGGACCTGCTGCAGGTACTGGTACAGAGCTATGGCGACGCCCAGCCGCAGCACCACTTCGCGCTGGACAAGCCCGGCGGCGAACTGCCGCTCCACGGCGCGCCGGAACTGCTGGCGCAACTGCTGGACAAGCTGGTGGACAACGCCTGCAGCTTTGCGCCGGCCGGCAGCGAGATACGGCTGGCAGTGGCTTCGGAGGGTAAGCGCTACCGGATATCGGTCGAGAACGACGGACCGCCACTGCCGGAAGGCTATGTCCACAAGCTTTTTGACTCACTGGTGTCGGTACGGGACGACGGCGGCAAGGCCGGCCACCTGGGCCTGGGGCTGCATATCGCCCGCTTGATCGCCGATTTCCACCGGGGGCGGCTGAGCGCCGCCAACCGGGAGGATGGCAGCGGGGTCATTTTCACCCTGGAGCTGCCGCTGCACTGATTCTTCCGGTGGAATATCCCTCCCCAATGCGGGCTACACAACTCCCCTCTCCCCAACCCTCTCCCGGAGGGAGAGGGGCAACTTCCGGCGACAGGCGGTCCCGCGACCCGTAAGCCGAGCCGGGGCCGGACGCTCCCCGCGGTTGACAAACAACCAATCGTGGCGATAATGTCGCGTCCCGATCGGGCCCCGGCCCGTTAGTTACAGATTTACTGAGATTCCTACAGGAGCAACCGGTGGCCAACACACCTCAAGCGAAGAAGCGCGCGCGCCAGAACGACAAGCGCCGTATCCACAACGCCAGCCTGCGCTCCATGGTGCGTACCTACATCAAGAAGGTAGTTGCGGCCATCGATGCAGGTGACGCGGAAAAAGCCAAGACAGCCTACGCAGCAGCCGTTCCGGTCATCGACCGTATGGCGGACAAGGGCATTATTCACAAGAATAAGGCCGCCCGTCACAAGAGCCGCCTGAACTCACAGGTCAAGGCACTGGCTGCCTGAGCGTCGACAACTCAAAAGACGCCTGCGAAAGCCCCGCCAGATGCGGGGCTTTTTTGTGCCCGCCCCTCAGCCATTCACCGCCGCCAGGCCGCGGCGGGGTGCCAGGAAATCCAGCCAGCGCGCCAGCGCCGATTTCCCGGGGCGCAGTTCCGGCGCGCCGCGCAGCATGCCCTTCAGGGCCAGCCGCGCCGCCCGCTCGGCGCTGATCGCGGGGATATTCTGCGGCAGCCTGCCGCGGTGGAAATTGGTATCCACCAGCGGCAGCAACACCTCGTACACCTCGACCGACGCTCCTCGCAGCGCCCAGCGCAGGCTGCGGCTGTAGGAGTGCAGCGCCGCCTTGGCCGCACAGTAAAATGCCAGCTCCGCCTTGGGCAGGTACACCAGGCCGGTGGTGATGTTGACGATCGCCGCGCGGGGCCGGGCGCGCAGTCGCGGCAACAGCCGGGTGGCCAGCTCGGCCGGTGCGGTAAAATTCAGGGCCATATCGGCGTGCAGTGCGATTTCTGCAGCGGCGGGATCCAGTGGATCGACCGGATGTCCGCCGCCGGCGTTGTTGATCAGGATATTGAGCTCCGGAAAGTCGTGCTCGATGGCGGAGAGCAGCTCTCCCCGCTGGTTAGCATCGGTAATATCGCAGACCCGGGTATGCAGCTCCGGCACCTCCGATTGGGCCCGGCGCAGTTTCTCTTCACTGCGCCCGCAGACGATCACCCGGTTATGGTCCACCAGCGCGCGGGCCAGCGCGAAACCGACCCCCTCGCTGCCGCCGGTGACCAGGATGGTATTGCCTCTCAGATTCATTCGCGCATCTCCCTGCTGATAAAGAGATGCAGCTTCGGCTCAGCCCACTACCGGGTCATTAACCCCGGTTAATTTCAGACGCCTGCGAATACGCGACAGGGCCACTTCGGTAATGCCGAGGTAGGAGGCGATATGGTAGTTGGGAATGGCGTCGGCGATGGCGGCATGCTCGCGCAGGAACTGCCGGTAGCGCTCCGCGGCGGGCAAGCGCAGGAAGTCCGCCTCGCGGCGCTCCTTCTTGATCACCAGTTGCTCCAGCAGGCGCAACTGCAACTGCCGCCACGCGGGAAAAGACTCCGCCAGTCCGAGATAATCCCGGTATCCCATCGCCAGCGACCGCACAGGCAACAGCGCCTGGATGAAAAATGGCGACGGCGTTCCGGTTACCAGGGAGGAGACGCTGGTCACCACCAGCCCCTCGCCAGCAAAGCTCTTGTTGTATTCGCGCCCCTGCGCATCCAGGTAATAGAAACGGACCAGGCCTTCGGTCAGGAAAAACAGGGTCTCCGTCGACACACCCGCCTCCACGAGATGTGCCGCCGCGCCGAACGGGCGCGACACAAAAAGAGGGCGCGCCGCTTCCCAGGCCGGATCCGGGATCGTCACTATCCGGCTCAGGAGCATGCGCAACCGCTCCTGTTGTACGGCGGAATCCGTCATCGACAATATCCCCGCGTTCAATCGGCCGGGCCGGCGTCACCGTCGCCGAGTTTCTGCGGGCTCTGCCCATAGCTGAACTGCGGTGTCCAGTCCTCCTCCCCGAGCCCCGCCAGCCCCAGCAGACTCCACATGGCGCAGTAAATATCCCCGGGCCCGAAAACGCAGCCGTTCTTGCGGAAAATGGTATCCCCTTCGCGCTCGTAGACCACCGCACCGGGCGTATTGCCCTCCCCCGGTACCACGGACTGCTCACGGATATAGTCGCCGCCGCCGTGGGAGGCGAGACGGAAGCGCCAGCCGCGGCTGTTGGCAAACTGGCGCTGCACATCCGGGGCATCTTTCGACACCAGCACCACGGACATCGCCGATTCGAGGTGCGGCAGCAGGCCATTGAAACCATCGGCCCACAGGGTGCAGTAGCGACAGCCCCGGCCCATGTTGTGGATCAGCAGAAGCCGCTTGTGGTCGGCGAACAGGTCCAGCATCGGGACCTCGCCATCCAGGGTACTGAAGAGATAGTTGTGCACCGCCTTGCCGCAGTGCTTTTTGCGCAGCGCATTCAGCTTCCCGATCAGCTCGGTAATCTGCCGCTCTGTCTGCTGTATTTCATCCATTGCACATCCCTCGCACAGTCCCTGGCCGATGAGACAAGAGGCTAACCCACAACCGACGGCAGGCAGGGTTTTCCAGCGCCAATATTTGGTGCGGGCTGCAACCGGTGACTCTCCCTCTACAAAACGCCCGCGCCAAGAGTTATTTCAGGGCGACCTTTTTCTGCCCCCCGGGCCCCTCTTCGGCGTAGTGGTCGAGAAACTCTTCGTACTGCGGCAACAATTCCCTCGACCATCGCAGTTGCTGCGTCATGATCGCCTCGGAAATGTTCAATGCGGTTGCCGCTGCGTCCGGCGAGACAAAGGTTTCCGAGTAGACAAAATTCTGAATCTGGCCGTTCAACTGGTCGAAGCGCCTGTTGACCTTGTACAGCGCGAAGGCCTGCTGCAGCAGATCCGGGTCTACCGAATCCGCCAGGGCACTGCGGGACAGGTACTCCCAGGACGACGCATTCAACTCGACCACCCAGTAGCCGTGGAAGCGATCCACCAGCTCTCTCAGACTCTTATCGGCCGGCAGCTCTTCGCGCAGTTCACGCAGAGCCAATAACCGCCGCTGCGTCACCTCGCGGGTATCGCGCAGCGCTTCTGCGTTATCCGCCACCTCCTGCACCAGACGCGCCGTGGCGCCCCGCGCGGCCTGCTTCGCCATGATGTCCTCGCGGACATTGTTCAGCACCAGCGCCGCCAGCACACCGATCAACACCACCAGGGTGTCCACCAACAGCCTTCGCCATTCCCCCCTGAAAAAATCCAGGCTCATATTCCCCTCCGTATCGCCATCGTATTCGCCAGGAGACGCCCAGCCCCTAAAGCAGAATCAGGTTGTCGCGGTGAATCAGCTCGTCGTCGTCGCGGTAGCCCAGCAGCTCTGCAAAACGCTCGGAGGAGCAGCCGAGAATTCTCGCGGTCTCGCCACAGTCGTAATTGGCCAGGCCGCGGGCGATCTCCCCGCCTTCGGCATTGCAGCAGGACACCAGGTCGCCGCGACGGAAGCGACCGTCGACCGCTGTCACACCGACCGCCAGCAAGCTCTTGCCCTGTTCCCGCAGCGCCCGCTCGGCGCCGGCGTCCAGTGTCAGGCGACCGCGCAGCTGTAACTGGCCCGCCAGCCAGCGCTTGCGCGCGGTCAGCGGGTCCGCCTCCGGCAGCAGCAGCGTGCCCAGCGGCTCGCCGGCGCAGATGCGCTCGATAACGTCCTCCCGCGCACCGCCGGCGATCGCCGTGCAGGCACCGGAGCGGGCCGCCAGTTGCGCCGCGCGCACCTTGGTACTCATGCCGCCGCGGCCGAGGCCGCTGCGGGAGCCGCCGGCCATGGCCATCAGCGACGGGTCGATGGCCGAGGCCTCGCCCACCAGCTCTGCGTCGGGATTGTCGCGGGGATCCCGGGTGAAGAGGCCGTCGGCATCGGTGAGGATCAGCAGTGCGTCCGCCTCCACCAGGTTCGCCACCAGTGCCGCCAGGGTGTCGTTGTCACCGAAGCGGATCTCGTCGGTGACCACGGTGTCGTTTTCGTTGACGATCGGCAGGGCGCCGAGGGACAGCAGCGTGCGCAGGGTGCTGCGGGCGTTCAGGTAGCGAGTGCGGTTGGAGAGGTCGTCGTGATCGAGCAGGATCTGCGCGGTGCGGCAATCGAACTGGCCGAAGGCGTGCTCGTAGACCTGCACCAGGTGACTCTGGCCTATGGCGGCGGCGGCCTGCAACTGGTGTACGGATTCCGGGCGACGGCGCCAGCCGAGGCGGTCCATACCGGCGGCGACGGCGCCGGAGGAGACCAGGATCACCTCGACACCCCGATCGCGCAGCGCGGCGATCTGCTCCACCCAGTTGAAAATCGCGGCGCGGTTGACCCCGCGCCCGTTGTCGGTCAGCAGGGCGCTGCCGATTTTGATGACCCAGCGTCTGGCGGTGGCAAGCTGCTGGCGAGACGATGCGGAGTCCATTTTCCCCTTCCCCCAGCCCCTCCCCCGCAAGCGGAGAGGGGAGCATGATGAATCAGTGGCGGTATTCTACCTCGACGTCGTAGTCATCGTCGTCCCAGTCGTCATCATCGTCATCGTGCGCGGCCCGCTTTTTGCCGCGCTGGACATCGCGCAGTTCCTGGATGCGCTCGCGCGCCTCGCGCTGCATCCGCCGCTGATCCTCCAGCTCCGCCTCGGCCAGTTCCGGGTTCGCGGCCTCTTCCCCCCGGCGCTCTTCGAGATAGTCCATCAGGCGCCCGGCGAGCACATCGGTGCCCTGGCCGCGGATGGCGGCGACGCGGAACACCGGCCCCTGCCAGTCCAGCGCCTCGACGACGGCGCTGCATCGTTCCTCCAGCTCTTCCGCCGGCACCAGGTCGGTCTTGTTCAGCACCAGCCAGCGCTCGCGCCCGGCCAGGGTGGGACTGAAGTCCGCCAGTTCGCGCTCGATGGCGCGGGCGTTCTCCACCGCCTCGGTGCCGTCGAAGGGCGCCAGGTCCACCAGGTGCAACAGCACGCGGCAGCGGGTCAGGTGCTTGAGGAAGCGGATACCCAGGCCCGCGCCCTCGGCGGCACCCTCGATCAGACCGGGAATATCGGCGATCACGAAGCTGCGGTGTTTCTGCACCTGCACCACCCCCAGGTTCGGCACCAGGGTGGTAAACGGGTAGTTGGCGACCTTGGGCCTGGCGGCGGACACGGCGCGGATAAAGGTGGACTTGCCGGCATTGGGCAGGCCCAGCATGCCCACGTCTGCCAGCACCTTGAGCTCCAGTTTGAGACTGCGCTCCTCGCCCTCGGTGCCGTTGGTGGTCTGGCGCGGCGCGCGGTTGGTGCTGGACTTGAAGCGGGTATTGCCGAGGCCGTGCCAGCCACCCTGAGCCACCAACAGGCGCTGGCCGGCCTCAGTCATATCGCCGAGGGTCTCGCCGGTATCCACATCGATTGCGGTGGTGCCCACCGGCACTTTCAGCACCAGGTCCTCGCCCTTGGCACCGGTGCAGTTGCGGCCGCGCCCCTGCTCACCGCTCTCGGCGCGGTAGCGGGGCTGGTAGCGGTAGTCCACCAGGGTGTTCAGGGACTCGTCGGCCTGCAGGTAGACGGAGCCGCCGTCGCCGCCGTCGCCGCCGTCGGGGCCGCCCTTCTCGACAAACTTCTCCCGGCGGAAGCTCAGGCAGCCGTTGCCGCCCTTGCCGGCCCGGACGTGGATGGGGGCTTCGTCTACGAATTTCATGGTGATTCCAGTTTGGTTTCGGGTTGCAGATGGCTGCTGGGCCCGGGGGATCGCGGGCTGCGCTCCACAATGATAATTATCGAACCGGTTGAGCGGTGCACTTTTCCCGGGCCCCGATACAAAAAAACCCCGCACTGGGCGGGGCTTTCGGACTGACCTTCAGAACCGCTCAGGCAGTTTCGATGGAAACATACTTGCGACTCTGGGGGCCCTTCACTTCGAACTTCACAACGCCGTCCGCGGTGGCGAACAGGGTGTGGTCCTTGCCCATGCCAACGTTGACGCCGGCGTGGAACTTGGTGCCGCGTTGACGCACGATGATGTTGCCTGCCACTGCAGACTGGCCGCCAAAGCGCTTCACGCCCAGGCGTTTACTCTCGGAATCGCGCCCATTGCGCGTACTACCGCCAGCTTTCTTGTGTGCCATGAGTCGTTACTCCTCTACTTATGCCTTGATGCCAGTGATTTTAACTTCGGTGTACCACTGACGGTGGCCCTGACGGGTCATGGAGTGCTTGCGGCGGCGGAATTTGATGATCTTCACCTTATCGCCGCGCGCGTGGTTCACCACTTCGGCAGTCACTTTAGCGCCGTCTACGACCGGGGCACCGATGTCAATCTTGTCGCCGTCGACAACCATCAGCACCTTGTCAAAATCGATGGATTCGCCGGTGGCGACTTCCAGCTTCTCCAGGCGAAGTACTTCGCCCTCTTCCACGCGGTGCTGCTTGCCACCGCTCTCAATTACAGCGTACATATTCTCTATGCTCCGGGATGGACGACACGAAGCAGCGGGAGGACGCCGGCGTACCGGTCAGTCACTGCTCCGCATTTCGGGAGCTTGCGCCGTGTAGTTAAAACTATCCGCCCCCGACCAATCCCCACACGTGGGAGCCGGCCAAAGCGGGGCGCAGATTCTAATCAATTCGCGAGATTGATACAATAGCGCACTGTTTAGCGCTCAATGACACCCTCGCCGCCCGGACGACATCGCCGGAGCGGCGCCCAGCAAGTAGTATAAGGAACCCTCGAATGCTGCCTTTCCACCGGGTCGCGGCCGACGACTTCGCCGCAGTCAACCAGCGGATCATCGACCAACTGCACTCGGACGTTCCCCTGGTCGAGAATATCGGCCACTACCTGGTCGAGGCGGGCGGCAAGCGCCTGCGGCCGCTGCTGGTACTGCTGTGTACCCGCGCCGCGGGCTATTGCGGCCGCGATCATATCGACCTGGCGGCGATCATCGAGTTCATCCACACCGCCACGCTGCTACACGACGATGTGGTGGACACGTCCGACATGCGCCGCGGCCGTATCACCGCCAACGCCAGGTGGGGCAATGCGCCGGCGGTGCTCGTGGGAGACTTCCTCTACTCCCGCGCCTTCCAGATGATGGTGGCCCTGCGGGATATGGACATCATGTCGATCCTGTCCGAGACCACCAACACCATCGCCGAGGGCGAGGTGCAGCAACTGGTCAACGCCGGCGACCCGGCAGTGAGCGAGGACAATTACTTCAGGGTGATCCACAAGAAGACCGGCGCCCTGTTCGAGGCCGCCTGCGAGACGGCGGCGGTACTGGCGGGCTGTACCGACGGGCAGCGCAACGCCCTCAAACTCTACGGCCGCCACCTGGGACTGGCCTTCCAACTGGTGGACGACGCCCTGGACTACCGCGGCAATGCCGAGGAGCTGGGCAAGAATGTCGGCGACGACCTGGCCGAGGGCAAGCCCACCCTGCCGCTGATTTACACCATGGCCAATGGTTCCGGGACCCAGGCGGCACTGGTGCGCGAGGCGATCGAGCAGCGCAGCGCCGACAGGCTCACAGAGATTGTCACGGCCATTGAGGAATGCGGAGCGCTGGAGTACACCATGGAGCGGGCGCGGGCGGCGGTGGACAACGCCAGGGACCAGCTGGCCCTGCTGCCCGACAGTGATCAGAAAACGGCACTGCAACAGCTGGCGAGTTTTGCGGTGGAGCGGACGGTTTAGGGGCTTCGGTAACCGCCCTCTCCCCCAACCCCTCTCCCGATGGGAGAGGGGAGCTATGTTAGAGAGGCAAGTGTCAGGCCCCAGCACGGGATTCTTTCCCTGCACCGGGTATACCCTGGGCGCGGCGTCAGCCGCGAATCAGCTTCAATAATTCCCCGGTCTTTTCCTGCATCAGCGCCTCGTCCCCACGGGACTCGACATTCAAACGCACCACCGGTTCGGTGTTGGACATACGCAGGTTGAAGCGCCAGTCCGCGAAGGCGACGCTGAGACCGTCCACGTGTTCGATGCTCTCTGCATCCGCCCCATACCGTTTCCCGGCTTTTTTCAGCAGCGCCGCCGGATCTTCCACCTTGGAATTGATCTCGCCGGAACAGGGGAAGGCGGCCATGCGTTCGCTCACCAGTTGCGACAGGGGCTTGCCGCTGCGGCTGACCAGCTCCGCCACCAGCAGCCAGGGAATCATACCGCTGTCGCAGTAGGCGAAATCGCGGAAATAGTGGTGCGCACTCATCTCGCCACCGTAGATGGCGTTTTCCTTGCGCATGCGCTCCTTGATAAACGCGTGGCCGGTCTTGCTCTCGATCGGCTCGCCGCCGTTGGCGCGAACGATATCCTGGGTGTTCCACACCAGGCGCGGATCGTGCACGACCTTGCTGCCCGGCTGCTTGAGCAGGAAGGCCTCGGCCAGCAGCCCCACCACATAGTAACCCTCGATAAAATCACCGTTTTCATCGAAGAAGAAGCAGCGATCGAAATCGCCATCCCAGGCGATACCGAAATCGGCACCGCTTTCCTTTACTGCCCTCGAAGTGGACTCGCGATTTTCCGTCAGGATGGGATTGGGAATGCCATTGGGGAAGCTCCCGTCCGCCTCGTGGTGTACGCGCACAAACTCGAACGGCAGCTGCGGGGCCAGCGCATCCACCACGGCACCGGCGCCGCCGTTGCCGGCGTTGACCACCAGTTTCAGCGGTTTCAGTTTGTCGGTGTCGACATAGCCCAGCAGGTGTTTGACGAAATCTTCGCGGTGCGCGTAGTCCCGCAGTTTGCCGCGCTTTTCAACCGGGGCGAAGTCGTTGTCCTCCGCCAGGCGCCTGATATCCCTGAGCCCGGTATCGCCACTGATCGGGCGGCTGCCGGAGCGCACGAACTTCATGCCGTTGTAATCCATCGGGTTGTGGCTGGCGGTCACGCAGATACCGCCGTCGGCCTTTTCTCCCGAGAAGTGACCATGGAAGGTGGCAAAGTAGACCTCTTCGGTGCCGCACTCGCCGATATGGAATACATCCGCACCGGCATCGCGCAGCCCCTCGGCCAGGGCATCGGTCAGCTCGCCGCTGGTCAGGCGGATATCGTGACCCACGACCACGCGCCGGGCTCCCAGAAACTGCGCAAAGGCGCGCCCCACCCGGTAGGCGACATCGGTGTTCAACTCATCGGGCACGCGGCCGCGCAGGTCGTAGGCCTTGAAACAGGTCAGCTCGGTCACTTACTTCTTCTCCAGTTCGGCCTGCTTCGGCAGGTAGACATTCTCGTAGACAAAATTGGTGGCCTCGATAAAGCCGTCGACGGAACCGCAGTCGAAACGGCGCCCCTTGAAGTTGTATGCCAGCACACAACCGCGCTGGGCCTGGGTCAGCAGGGCATCGGTGATCTGCACCTCGCCGTTCTTGCCCGGTGGGGTTTCGCGGATCAGGTCGAAAATGTCCGGAGTGAGGATATAGCGACCGATGATCGCCAGATTGCTGGGTGCGTCCTCGGCGGCCGGCTTCTCCACCATATCGGTCACCTGGTGCAGTCCCGGCTTGATCTCGTTGCCGGCGATAACCCCGAACTTGTGGATATGCTCCCGCGGCACTTCCTCCACCGCAACGATGCTGCAGCGGAACTGTTTGTACAACTGCACCATCTGCCCCAGCACGCCCAGGCCGTCGTTCAGGCACAGGTCATCCGCCAGCACTACGCCGAAGGGCTCGTCGCCCACCAGGCGCTGCCCCTGCAGGATGGCATCGCCCAGGCCGCGCATTTCCCCCTGCCGGGTGTAGGAGAAGTTCGCCTCGTCGATGACCTTGCGCACACTGTCCAGGTACTTTTCCTTACCGGTTCCGGAAATCTGGTGCTCCAGCTCGAAATTGGTATCGAAATGATCCTCGATGGCGCGCTTGCCGCGGCCGGTCACGAAACCGATCTCGCCCAGGCCGGCCTCGATGGATTCCTCGACGCCATACTGTACCAGCGGCTTGTTGACCAGCGGCAGCATCTCTTTGGGCATGGCCTTGGTGGCAGGCAGGAACCGGGTGCCATAACCGGCAACCGGGAAAAGACATTTTCTAAGCATTTTTTCCCCAATTCATCTTGTTTGAATGCAGCGCTCCCCGCGCTAGGCCGGAAACGGTATCGCACCCGGACCGCGGTATCCGCGGTTAACGCGGCAACTTATCACAAATCGGTTACAGCTATCACTTACACGCAAAAACAGCCGGCAAGCCGCGCCGGGCAGGGGCAAACAGGGACCAGCAACCCGTGTGCCAACCGGCTCTTCCACTGCGACGGGTGGTCGTGGCACAGTTGGGACTAAAGTAACAACTGCGGGTCACAAAAAGGACAGTGACCGACTGGACAAGCTATCCTCAGTCTTTAGAATGCCCGCTCTTGCAAAAACGCCCAGTCCCTGTGGCGCGAACACCCAAAAAAATGGGAATAAGATGAGTAACTTCGTTCAAAAAAGCAGCTACGACAAAGAAGAACTGCTGGCCTGCTCGCGCGGCGAGATGTTCGGCCCCGGCAACGCGCAGCTGCCCGCACCCGATATGCTGATGCTCGACCGCATCACTCATGTATCCAAGGAAGGCGGTGCCTATGGCAAGGGCGAACTGATCGCCGAGCTCGATATTCACCCCGACCTGTGGTTCTTCGACTGCCACTTTCCCGGCGACCCGGTGATGCCCGGCTGCCTGGGCCTCGACGCCATGTGGCAGCTGCTCGGTTACTTCCTGGCCTGGAAGGGCAACCCCGGCCGCGGCCGCGCCCTCGGCTGCGGCGAAGTGAAGTTTACCGGCCAGATTCTACCGACCAACAAAAAGGTCACCTACCATATCCAGATGAGCCGGCTGGTCGAGCGCAGGCTGGTAATGGGCATCGGCGACGGCACGGTTTCCGTAGACGGCCGCGAAATATACAGTGCCAGGGATCTGCGCGTGGGTCTGTTCGCCCGCACCGACAACTTCTGACGCTCCAGAACAATAACAAAGTACACTGTCGAAAAGCTTTTCAGTTGGAGATCACTATGCGACGGGTCGCTGTCACCGGAATGGGTATCACCTCCTGTATCGGTACCGATGTCAACAGTGTCACTGCCTCCCTCAGAGAGGGTCGCAGCGGCATCCGTTTCCAGGAGGAATACAAGGAACTGGGCCTGCGCAGCCAGGTCGGCGGCGAGGTGGATATCGACTTCAAGGAGCATATCGACCGCAAGCAACTGCGCTTTATGGGCGACTCCGCGGCCTACGCGTATATCGCCATGCAGCAGGCGATCGAGATGTCCGGCCTGGAGGAGAGCGATGTCTCCAACCCGCGCACCGGCATCGTCATGGGTTCCGGCGGCACCTCCACCCGCGAGATCATCGACGCCGCACAGGTACTGAAGGAAAAGGGCGTGCGCCGCGTGGGCGCCTTCCGCGTGCCGCAGGTGATGGGCAGCACCGTCTCCGCCTGCCTGGCCACGCCGTTCAGGATCAAGGGCATCAACTACAGCATCTCCTCCGCCTGCGCCACCAGCGCCCACTGTATCGGCAACGGTGCCGAGCAGATCCTGATGGGCAAACAGGACATCGTTTTCGCCGGCGGCGGCGAGGAACTGGCCTGGAGCCTGACCCACCTGTTCGACGCCATGGGCGCCCTGTCCACCAAGTACAACGACGCCCCGGACAAGGCCTCGCGCCCCTACGACGCCGACCGCGACGGCTTCGTGATCGCCGGCGGCGGCGGCTGCCTGGTACTGGAGGAAATGGAACACGCAAAGGCTCGCGGCGCCAGAATCTACGCCGAGCTGACCGGTTACGGCGCCACCTCCGACGGCTACGATATGGTCGCCCCCAGCGGCGAGGGCGCCGAGCGCTGCATGAAGCAGGCGCTGGCCGGCCTCGACGGCCAGGGGCTGGAAGGCGACGTGGGTTATATCAACACCCACGGCACCTCCACACCGGTGGGCGACGTGGCCGAACTCAAGGCAATGCGCGCCGTCTTCGGCGACAAGGTGCCGGCTTTCGCCTCCACCAAGTCCCTGACCGGCCACTCCCTGGGCGCCGCCGGCGTACAGGAAGCCATCTACTGCCTGCTGATGATGCAGAACGACTTTATCGCCGCCTCCGCCAATGTGGACAACAAGGATGAAGAGGCAGCGGGAATGGATCTGGTGACGGAAGTGCGCAACACCGGCATTGAGCGCGCCATGTCCAACAGCTTCGGCTTTGGCGGTACCAATGCGTGCCTGGTGTTCGACAAGGTCTAAGCCGTCGGCCGCCGCCATCGATGCGTAAGGGCAAACCTTGTGTTTGCCCTTACAGATCACCCTCGCGGCTGGCAGTTATGCCCGGTCGCTTCCCTTCTCAACCGCCTCCAGCCAGAGCTCTACCTGCCGCGTGAGGCCCTGCCGCCAGCTGCGCTGCTGGATTCCGAAGACATCGCGCAATTTGCTGCAGGCGAGCACGGCGCTGCCGGTATTTTCCGTTTCCGCCTCCGGCAGCGCCGACAGTTCCGGGGCAAAATCCTCGTCGTAGAATGACTGCGCCCGCTCCACCACTTCCCGGGCGAATTCCAGCGCGGTGCAACTGTCCGACGAGCCGTAGTGGTAGATGCCGGTGCCGGACGCACCACTGGCCAGTTGCTGTGCCACCGCCACCGCCACCCGGACCAGGTCCGCCACGGTTACCGGGCTGCCGCCGCTGCGGTCGTCCAGGGCGATCGGCCTGTGTGCCACCAGGCCGCGCAGGATTCTGCCCAGCAGCGCGTCGTCGCTGCGATCCACCATCCAGCCGAAGCGCAGCAGGGTGAGGTTCTTGCAATCCAACAGCGCCTGCTCGCAGGCGAGCCACTGCAGCCCCGACTCCGTCACCGGCGCCGGCTCGTCCTCCTCGTCGTAGCGCTTGCGCTCGCCGCCGGCGAACACCCGGTAGGACGACAGGTGTACCAAATGGCTGCAGTCCTTCTGCGCCAACGCCAACTCGCGGCACACCTTCAGCGCCTTCGACATGCCGTCGTTGCCGGCGCAGGCGGAGGCGTTGATGGCGATGGCGCCGGGGCGCAGCTCGTCGAGCTGCTCCGGCGCCAGCAACTGCACGCGAAAGCCGACACGCTGCAGGCGTTTCTGCAGCGCGCTGTCGATGCGGTTGCCGGCGCCGATCACGGCGACGGTATCGGGGATATACCCGGTATGAAGCTCAGGCACGCTCGAACCCGGCCCGACCTAGAAGGGGATGTCGTCGTCGAAGCTGTTGTCGAAGCCGCCGGCCGGAGCCTGGTTCGGCTGGCCCGGCGCCTGGCCGCCGCCGGGCTGGTTGGAGGGCGCCATCGGCGAGGGGGCCGTGCGGCCCTGGGCGTAGGGATCCTGCTGCTGGCCGCCCTGCTGGAAACCGCCGCCCTGCGGCTGCCCCCCCTGTTGGAAGCCGGCGCCCTGGCCGCCGCCGAAGCCGCCCTGGTCCCCACCGCCGCGGCTGTCGAGCATCTGCATTTCGTTGGCGACGATCTCGGTGGTGTAGCGGTCCTGGCCGTTCTGGTCCTGCCACTTGCGGGTCTGCAAGCGGCCCTCGACATAAACCTTGCTGCCCTTGCGCAGGTACTCGCCGACGATCTCCGCCAGGCGGTTGAAGAAAACCACCCGGTGCCACTCGGTGCGCTCCTGCTGCTGGCCGGTCTGCTTGTCACGCCAGCTGTCGGAAGTGGCCAGGCTCACGTTGGCCACCGCCACGCCGCTGGGTGTAAAGCGGGTCTCCGGGTCCACGCCCAGATTGCCGATCAGAATGACTTTGTTGATACCCCTAGTGGCCATGGGCCTCTCCTCTCGTTCAGGTTCGGAAAATACTTCCGCTAATTTGAATGCGTCAATTGTGGATATTTATCCAGCAGCATACAAGAGCCGCCGCCGGTTGGTAAGCGCTAGCCCCGGGTGCGCCCGAGCGTCAGCAGCCACAGCAGCAGCCATAGTACCGATACCGCCAGGCCCAGCAGCGCCACTGCCGGGGCGCCGCCGAGACCGAACAGGTAACCGCCGAGGCTGCCGCCGAAGAAGGCCCCCAGGAACTGCAGGGTCGCATAGAGGCCGGACGCCGCACCGCGGGACTGCGCCGGCGCCGTGCGCGTCAGCTGGGCCGGCAGCAACGCTTCCAGCAGATTGAAGATGATAAAGAATACCGCCAGCAGCGCCACCAGCGCAGTGCCGCCCCCCCAGGGCATCAGGAGCGCGGCGCTACCGCCCCCCAGGCCGAGCATACCCAGCAGCAGCGCCTGCGACACCCGACCGCCGCGCTCCACCGCGCGCATCAGCGGCAGCATCAGCAGGAAGGCGCCCACCATCAACGGGCCGTAGAGCTTCCAGTGGTCGGCGCTGGGCAAGTCGAGCCTGGCCACGATTTCCAGCGGCAGGGGGACAAACAGTGCGGTCAGCAGCAGGTGGGAGAAAAACACCCCGCCCACCAGCCGCCAGGTGGTACCGCTTTGCAACAACCGGCGGAAGTCGCCGCGCTGCAGGCCGGCTCGCGGGTTCGCCCGCGGGGTGGGCACCAGCCGCCAGACCAGCAGCGCGCCCAGCAGCGCCAGCGCCGCAGTGACCCAGAAAATCGCCGCCAGGCCACCGAGCCCGGCCAGCGCCGGCCCCAGGATCATCGCCAGCATAAAGGCGATCCCGATGGCGGCGCCGATCGCGGCCATCGCCAGGCCGCGCTTCTCGTCGCGGGTCAGGTCCGCCATCAGCGCCATGGTGGCCGCGGCAATGGCGCCACAGCCCTGCAGCAGGCGCCCGGCGATCAGGCCGTAGACCGACTCCGTCATGGCGGCGACCACGCTACCCAGCGCGAATACCGCCAGTCCCATGAAAATCACCGGTTTGCGCCCGATGCGATCCGACAGCATCCCCAGCGGTATCTGCAACAGCGCCTGGCTCAGGCCGTAGGCACCCAGCGCCAGGCCCAGCAGCGCCGGGGTGCTGCCGCGGTAGTCGGCGCCGTAGACCGACAGCACCGGCAACACCATAAACAGGCCCAGCATGCGGAAGACGTACAGGGAGGCCAGGCCCGAGAGGGCGCGGCGTTCGGTGGAGTTCATGGAATGCCCGGGACAGCCAAAACTGGGCGCGCATTGTAACAGGCAAAACCTCTGGCTGTAGGGCCGAAGGCGCCGTGAATACCTGGAGCGGCCGGGACACCTCGCAGACAAGCCTCCAGGGATGGATTCACGGCATATCCCGAAACCTTTCCCCGGCAGCAGGGCCGCCACGGAGTCAGCTTAGTGACACCAGTCGGGACGAAGCGCCCAAGTCGAAAGGGCGAACACAAGGTTCGCCCCTACGCGCGCCCATATGTGTCGTCGAAGCGGACGATATCGTCTTCGCCCAGGTAGCTGCCGGACTGCACCTCGATCAGCTCCAGTTGGATGGTGCCGGGGTTTTCCAGGCGGTGGGTGACGCCGAGCGGGATATAGGTGGACTGGTTTTCGGTCAGCAGCAGCTCCTCGTCACCGCGGGTCACTTTGGCAGTGCCGCGCACCACGATCCAGTGCTCGGCGCGGTGGTGGTGCATTTGCAGGGACAGCTTGCAGCCCGGCTTGACCACGATGCGCTTGACCTGGAAGCGCGGCCCGCCGTCCACCGAGTCGTAGTAGCCCCAGGGGCGGTAGACCTTGCGGTGATTCTGCGCCTCACTGCGCTCGCTGCGCTTGAGCTGTGTCACCAGCTTTTTGACGTCCTGCACACGGTGCTTCTCGGCGACCAGTACCGCGTCGTCAGTGTCCACCACCACCAGGTCGCGCACCCCCAGCAGCCCCACCAGGCGGCTGTCCGCGCGCACCAGACAGCCTTCGCTGTCCTCGGTCAGCACGTCGCCCAGCAGCAGGTTGCCGTCGTCGTCCTTGTCCGCCAGCTCCCAGAGCGCGGACCAGGAGCCCACATCGCTCCAGCCGGCATCCATGGGCACAACGATGGCGGACTCGGTCTTTTCCATCACGGCGTAGTCTACCGAATCCTCGGGGCAGGCAGCGAAGGCCTCTCCGTCGATACGGGTGAAGTCCAGGTCCCGCGCAGCGCCGGCGAAGGCCGCGCGGCAGGCCTCGAGTATCTCCGGCCGGTGTTGTGCCAGCTCCTCGATATAGCGCGAGGCCCGGAACAGGAACATGCCGCTGTTCCAGGCGTAGTCGCCGCTGGCGAGATATTTTTCAGCGGTGGCCAGATCCGGCTTCTCGACAAATTCCGCCACTTTCCAGGCGCCATCGCCGATCCCCTCACCGCGGCGGATATAACCGTAGCCGGTCTCGGCGCAGCTGGGCACTATGCCAAAGGTCACCAGGTTGCCCTGCTCCGCCAGCCCCGCGGCGGGCGCCACCGCCGCGCGGAAGGCCTCGGTATCGGCGACCGCGTGGTCCGCCGGCAACACCAGCAATAGCGGGTCGTCACCGCCCTCGAGCGCGGCCAGCGCCGCCAGCGCGATGGCCGGTGCCGTATTGCGGGCACAGGGCTCCAGCAGTATCGACTGGGCGGCGCGGTCTATCTCCTGCAACTGCTCGGCGGCGGCGAAACGGTGCTCCTCGTTGCAGACCAGAATCGGGGGCCGCAGGCCCGGCAGGCCGTCCAGGCGCAGCGCCGTGGCCTGCAGCATGGTGTCGCTACCGGCCAGGGACAGGAACTGTTTCGGATAGGCTTCGCGGGACAGCGGCCACAGGCGCGAGCCGGTGCCGCCGCAGAGGATGACGGGGATCATAGGTGTCGATCGGTTGCTGACATTTTCTGGCGGGCAATTTTGGCACAGTTGACGACGGGATTATACTTGGCTGCTTTTCCGGCGGCGCAACCGCTCCCGGCCTCCCGACTGGCATCTCAAAACTCAAGTTTCGGAGTTCATGGTGTCTGCGGGGGGCACAAGCTGGAGCGGGGGGGCGCCTTTCTGGGACTGTCTGCGAGAGGGGCCGAAGGCGCCGTGAATACCTGGAGCGGCCGGGACACCTCGCAGACAAGCCTACAGGGACGTATTCACGGCGTGTCCCAGAAAGGCGCACCCCGCTCCAGCTCCCTGAACTGAACCCCGAAACTTGAGTCAAAAGAAGGTAGAGCGTGGATACGATTTATGTAAGGGGTGCGCGCACCCACAACCTGAAGAATATCGATCTGGATATTCCCCGCGACAAGCTGATCGTGATCACCGGCCTGTCCGGTTCCGGCAAGTCCTCGCTCGCCTTCGACACCCTGTACGCGGAGGGGCAGCGCCGCTATGTGGAGTCGCTGTCCACCTACGCGCGGCAGTTCCTGTCGATGATGGAAAAGCCGGACGTGGACACGGTGGAGGGCCTGTCGCCGGCGATCTCCATCGAGCAGAAGTCCACCTCCCACAACCCCCGCTCCACCGTGGGTACCATCACCGAGATCTACGACTACCTGCGCCTGCTGTTCGCCCGTGTGGGCGAGCCCCGCTGCCCGGATCACCACGAGGCGCTGCAGGCACAGACGGTGAGCCAGATGGTAGACCAGGTGCTGGCGCTGCCCGAGGGCAGCAAGATCATGCTCCTGGCGCCGATCGTGCGCGACCGCAAGGGCGAGCACCTGCACGTGTTCGAACAGCTGCGCCGCGACGGTTTCGTGCGCGCACGTATCGACGGCGTGGTCTGCGACCTGGACGACACCCCCAAACTGGACAAGCGCAAGAAACACACCGTCGAGGTAGTGGTGGATCGCTTCAGGGTGCGCGAGGATCTGGCGCTGCGCCTGTCGGAATCCTTTGAAACCGCGCTGGCGCTGACCGACGGCATCGCCTCCATCAGCTATATGGAGGGCGAAAAAGAAGACCACCTATTCTCCGCCCGCCACGCCTGCCCGGTATGCGACTACTCCCTGGACGAACTGGAGCCGCGCCTGTTCTCGTTCAACAACCCCGCCGGCGCCTGCCCCAGCTGCGACGGCCTGGGCGTAAAGCAATTTTTCGACGAGGACAAGATGATCCTCGACCCGGAGAGCAGCCTTTCCGAGGGCGCCATCCGCGGCTGGGACCGCCGCAATATCTACTACTTCCATATGCTCGACTCCCTGGCCGAGCACTACGGTTTCGACCTGGACAAGCCGTGGAAGAAACTGCGCAAGGCGCACAGACAGTTGATACTGCACGGCAGCGGCGACGAGGTAATCGACTTCAGCTACGTCAACGCCCGCGGCGATGTCACCGTGCGCCGCCATACCTTCGAGGGCATCATCCCCAACTTCCAGCGCCGCTACCGCGACACCGAGTCCCAATCGGTGCGCGACGAGCTGGCCAAATACCTGAGCACCCAGAGCTGCCCGGAATGCGAGGGTACCCGCCTGCGCCGCGAGGCGCGCAACGTCTTCATCGACGACCGCACCCTGTCACAGGTTACCGAGCTGCCGGTGGGCGATGCCTTTGATTACTTTGCCCACCAGGTCCGTTTCGACGGTGCGCAGAAGGAGATCGCCGACAAGATCCTCAAGGAGCTGCGCGACCGCTTCCGCTTCCTGGTGGATGTGGGCCTGAATTACCTGAGCCTGAACCGCAGCGCCGAGACCCTGTCCGGCGGCGAGGCCCAGCGCATCCGACTGGCCAGCCAGATCGGCGCCGGGCTTGTGGGCGTGATGTACATTCTCGACGAACCCTCCATCGGCCTGCACCAGCGGGACAACGAGCGACTGCTGGGCACGCTGACGCACCTGCGCGACCTGGGCAATACCGTGATCGTGGTGGAGCACGACGAAGAGGCCATCCGCAGCGCCGACTTCATCGTCGATATCGGCCCCGGTGCCGGCGTCCACGGCGGCGAGGTGGTGGCGGCCGGGCCGGCGGAGAAGATCGCCGCCTGCGAGCGCTCACTCACCGGCCAGTACCTGGCAGGCGTAAAGGAAATCGCCGTACCGGAGGAACGCTACCTGCCCGACCCGGACTACTGGCTGCGCATCGAGGGCGCCAGTGGCAATAACCTCAAGGCCGTCGACCTGGAGATTCCGGTGGGCCTGCTCACCTGCGTCACCGGTGTCTCCGGCTCCGGCAAGTCGACACTGATCAACGCCACCCTCTACCCACTGGCGGCCACGGCGCTGAACAAGGCCAGCACCCTCAAGGCCGCGCCCTACGGGGCGGTGGAAGGCCTGGATCACTTCGACAAGTGCGTGGATATCGACCAGAGCCCCATCGGCCGCACACCGCGCTCGAATCCGGCCACCTACACCGGCATCTTCACTCCCATCCGCGAACTCTTTGCCGGCACCCAGGAGGCCCGTTCGCGGGGCTACAAGCCCGGGCGTTTCAGCTTCAACGTCAAGGGCGGCCGCTGCGAGGCCTGCCAGGGCGACGGCGTGATCAAGGTGGAAATGCACTTCCTGCCGGATATCTACGTGCCCTGCGACACCTGCAAGGGCCGGCGCTACAACCGCGAGACCCTCGAGGTGCGCTACAAGGGCAAAAACATCCAGGAAGTACTGGAGATGACCATCGAGGAAGCGCGGGAATTCTTCGACCCGGTCCCCTCCATCGCCAAGAAGCTGCAGACACTGATGGATGTGGGCCTGTCCTATATCAAGCTGGGCCAGGCGGCGACCACCCTGTCCGGCGGCGAAGCGCAACGGGTCAAGCTGTCCCGCGAGCTGTCCAAACGCGATACCGGCCAGACGCTGTACATCCTCGACGAACCCACTACCGGCCTGCACTTCGCGGATATCCAGTTGCTGCTGGACGTACTGCACCGGCTGCGCGACCACGGCAACACCATCGTCGTGATCGAACACAACCTGGATGTGATCAAGACCGCCGACTGGATCGTCGACCTGGGACCGGAAGGCGGTTCCGGCGGCGGCGAGATCATTGCCACCGGCGCGCCGGAGGAAGTAGTTGAGGTCGAGGCCTCCCACACCGGACGCTTCCTGAAGCCGATGCTGAGCTGACGAAGGGCGAAACAGCCGGTGGCTTAGGGTGGGCCCAGCAAAACCCAACTCATCCGATATCAACAGGGCGGGCCGCTCCGGTTTCGCCCTTTTTTGTGTCCGAGTTTCTATTCACCAACGGCCACGCAACTAATTACTGCGTGATATTTAAAAGCCGGGGCTGCAGCACGAGAGGCAGGTCTGTTCAAGCCTGACCGAAGTGCATCTGGACCTATACGCAACTGCGTCTAGTAAAACGTAGGGTTCCGACCACAGATGATCCGAAAGAGGCTGCCCCCTGTCTACTACTAACGCTCATTCCCGGGACAAGCCGGCAAAGTTTCAGGTCCTGCACGAAACACCGGGCAACGGCTTGTCGGTGCGACTGGTTCACTACGCAGCGGGTTACCGGCAAAGACGACACAGCCACAGCCATCACGGCATCAGCTTCCTGATCGCCGGCAGTTTGCGCGAACAGGTTCGGCGGCGCGAGGAAACCGCCGCGCCATTCAGCCTGGTTATCAAACCGGCGGAGGTGTCCCACACCGATTGGGTGGGGCCGGAGGGAGCCCGACTGTTACAGATCAAGTTCGACGCCGACAACCGGCTCTGGCATGAATCCGGCATCGACGGGCACGATAACTGGCGCTGGATGCACAATGGTCCCGGACTCCGGCAGATGGTAGCCTTGCTCGCGCGGCTGCAATCGACCTCCGGTGCGCCCACCACCTCCATCGAGGAGGCGGTGATCGACCTGCTTGCCGAACTGACGAGGACGGAAGAACCTGGCCGGGACGCGGCCCCCGCCTGGTTGCGCCCGATCAAAGAGCAGTTGGACGACGCCGCGGAGGAATCCCTCTGCGTACAGCGGCTCGCCGAGCTGGCCGGCGTCCACGCCGTATCGCTGTCGCGCGCCTTCCGACGCCACAACGGTGTCTCCGTGGCCCAATACCGCAAACTCGCACGTTTTCGCCGTGCGATCGCCGCCCTGACCGGTTCCAGCCACAATCTGTGCGAAGTTGCCCACGCCTGCGGCTACACCGACCACTCCCACTTCTGCCGCGATCTGCGCACCCTGGCGGGAGTAAGCCCCGGAGCAATCCGGGACTTGGCTTCCCGGGTTTCATTTGTACAAGAAAAATGACCAGCGATGCCCCTAGACTGGCTCCGGATAATGTCGACAACGGAGTTTTCGGGATGATACTTGAGAGAGTAATTGGCTTTGCACTGACCTGGGCAGTGGGGCTGTCTGCCCAGGCCGCGGACTGGCGGGCAGAAGTCACGGATTTCGGTGAGCGCCTGGTGGCACTGCGCGCGGTACCGGGCATGGGTATCGCGGTGATTCGGGGCGACCGAATAGTACACCAGCGCAGCTTTGGTATTGCAGATGCAAACACCGGCCGAACGGTGAACAACGATACATACTTCTACATCGCCTCCAGCACCAAGGCCCTGACAGCCTCGGCCGTTGCCCTCCGGGCCGCCCGCGGCGAACTCGACCTGGATGCACCACTCGTGGACTACCTGCCAGAACTCGAAGGCGCTACCTGGGATGCACAGGGAGTCACTCTGGATGAGTTACTGGCCATGCGCCACGGCATGGAAGATCGCTGGCCGATAGTGCTTCGCACAGCCTACAGCGGGGACTTTACCCGCGCCAAGCTGGTGGCACTGCTCAAGGATTACCAGCCCTCTGAAAACGGCAAAACCTTTGACTACAACAACCTGGGCTACAACCTCCTCGGCCTGGTACTCGGCCGAGAAGGGGTACACGGCTGGAAGCGGGCAGTGGAAGCGGAAGTGCTGGCGCCACTGGGCATGGCGCAGACCACAGCACAAGTTTCGGAGCTGGCGGAGGAGCGCATAGCACTGCCGCACAACCTAGCCACAGCAACGATCAGCCGTATCCCGCTACTCAAGGCAGATGCGAACCTGCACGCCGCGGGCGGCCATTTCTCCACTGCCTCCAGCCTGGCACGCTTTGTAGCCGCGCATATCGCCGGTGGAAACATGGAAGGTGAACGCTTCCTGCCCGAAGCGCCGCTGCTGCTAACGCAACAGCGGCACTCCAGACAGGACCGGCAATTCGGCGACTACCATCGCACCGGCTGGGGATACGGCTGGGATATCGGCGACTATGAGGGTGAGCCTCTGCTGCACCGCTTCGGCGCCTTCTCCGGATACCGCACGCACATGTCCTTTATGCCGGAGCGCGATATCGGTGTGGTGGTGCTCGCCAATGCCACCACGCCCGCAGTGGACTTGATGGCGAACTATATCTACGAATGGTTGCTGGATCGAGATGAGGTAACGAAACGCTTTGCCCACAGGCTGAAAGACATGAAGCAGCGACTGGCGGCCTATCGAGAGCGCTACGCGAAACATTTACGGGAGCGCAAACAGCGCGCATCCCTCCCGAACCATCCGCTGGAAGCCTATGCCGGCATCTATGAAAACAACGAACTCGGCACTATGGAGTGGCGCCTGGGCGAGGAAGGACTGGAAGTGCGCCTGGGTGTGGCGCACTCGTCCGCCGAAATTTACGACGCCGGGGACAATGCCTTTCGTATCGAAGTGAACGGCGGGGGGAGTGTGGCGCACTTCCTGGTCGACGAGTCCGGCGATGTCAGCGGGGTACGCTTCCTGGAGCGGGAGTTTACAAGGCGGCCTTGAGCGGGCACTTCGGCAGAGACTCTGTGGGGATAGCTTCCCCACCCTCTCGCTTTCAATATTTCCTCAACCGAGAACCGATAGAGGCGGGACGGCTTTTCCTCCCTGATTTCGTGACGCAGTTTTACTGGCGACCGTCTCGACTGGTACGTCTATGATGACCGATTGGTTTTGCCGGGAAATCCTCTGGACCACTCCGGGTTTCTTCACTAGGCTCAGGGCGTTTTACCGAAAAAGCGATCTGGAAGTGTGTCCAGGCTTTGTCGGTCGAGATAGGGAATGAGTCTGTATCGTTGTCCCCTGCGGTACGGCCCGTCGCATGCCTGGCGACGCAGTCCAGAGAGAAACTCCGTTCCATTCAAGGGGATCAATAATGATAAAAACCCTCCGCCATTCATTGCTGGCCCTCGTCGCCAGCTCGGCACTATTCAGCGCTAACCTCTACGCAGAACCGGGCGATTACGGTTTCTGGGAAACCCTGGGCAATCTTGTCTCGCCGGCACAACCGGACAACAAGGTCTCCGCCGACCAGGCCAGCGGCATGTATCCGCTGACCCCGGACGACCCGGCCTTCGACGACGACTTCGACCCCGCCGATTACGACAACTGGCAGAAAGTCGATGTCCCCATCAGTAGCGGGGCCATGTGCGGCAACGGTTCACCCTACAAGTTTTTTGTCAGTCGCGTGCCGGATACCAGCAATACCGCTATTTATTTTGAGGGCGGTGGCGCCTGCTGGGATTACGCCAGTTGCACGGGGCAAACCGGTATTCGCGGGGCCCGCAACCCCAATGGGATTCCCGACAACTATGTTCAGAACATCAACCTGCTAGACTTCGAAAACTCCGCCAACCTGGCCACGGCGGCGGTATCCCCGCTGATTTACACCCACCATCCCTACAACCAGTTCAAGACCGGCGAGTGGAACCTGGTCTATGTCCCCTACTGTACAGGCGATATCTACGTGGGCGACAAGACCCAGATCTACGAGGACCCCACTGGGGAAAACCCGGACCTGGTCTGGCACCACAACGGCCTGCGCAATGTTCAGTCGGTAATATCCTGGATCAAAAACAATCTGCAGAAACCCGAGCAGATGCTCACGGCGGGATGCAGTGCCGGCAGTATCGGCGCCCTGCTGAATTACTCCAAACTGCGCGCGGATATGGATGTGAATCACGGTTACCTGATCGACGATTCCGGCCCGCTGTACCATGCCCCGCTGGACAGCGACGACCCGGTAGCTTATCCCTCGCTGCCGCTGCACCGGGAAGTATTGAATTCCTGGACCAGCTTTACCCCCGGCAATGATCCGGAGGCGGTGAACCCGATCAACATGCTCTCCAGTATCACCCCCGGCTTTGACGACAACCAACTGGCTTCACTCTACGCGGCGCTGTCGGACAAGTTTCCCGGGGACCGGCTGGGTATCACCCACTTCCTCGCCGATGGTAATTTCTCGTCCTACTCCTATGAGCGTTTCCACGAGGATATCCACAGCGACCCCGACCCGGAATCCCGCCTGGATAAACTGCGGCAGAAGTGGCAACAGGATACGCACCAGAACCTGATCCCGCTGCTCGAACAGACGAGTAACTGGGGCTACTATTTTCCCATGTACCGGAACTTCAACGAGAGCCACTGCACGACGATTCTCGACCTCGAGTACGGCGAAATCGCAGAGCACGGCCTGGTGTTGCGGGACTTCCTCGACAATATCGTCAACCACCAGGGCGGCGGCATGATGCGCGCCTACGAAACCGACGAGGTATCGGATTTCGAAAACAACCACAACTGGTTCTACGATCTGGTGGGGGGACTGCTCTGATTCAATAAACAGTTAACAACTCATGCTTCGGGGTTCAGTTCCAGGAGCCGGCTGATATATCCAACTCCGAAACCTGGATGAACAGATAACAATGACCAATGGGAAAGCCTCGACACCCCATTGGTCATTGCCTTCGCTGTTCAATTCCCGCTATTCGAATAGGCTTTTTCCCGCGCCGCCTGCAGTTGCTGCCGCAGGTACTCCTGGCGACTCGCGCCATCGGGGAAACTGTCCATCGCCTTCACCCGCTCGATGATACGTTGCTCCGCCCGCTTGTATTCGGCAAAGCCGGGTACATCTTCGTAGGGATCGTACTCCCGCGCGCTGGACTCCGCTTCCCGGCGGTATTTTTCCATCAATTCCCGCGCCGCGGCATCGAATTCAGCCTTACTGGCACTATTGCGCTCCAGCCAGGCGAGTTTCAACGCCAGGCCCTCGTAGGCCATCACCCGTCCCTCGCGCTCGACAGCCTCGATCAGTTGCCATATTTCTTCGTTGGTATGGTCGCCGCCATCGCCATTGAAATAGGCCTCGAGTGCCCCCTTGTCCTCCTCGCGCTGCAGATACTTCTCCACGCGGGGATCAGACAGCAAGGCGCGCAGATCGTCTCCGTCGGGAGTATCCGGCCTTTCGGCGGCAACTTCCTGCTGCTGAACAGGGGGCGACTGGCCGGGAGAGGAGGCAGGAAAGGGGACATAGCGCCAAATTGCGGCACTCGTGCCCAGGGCCAGCAGGAGGATTACAGACAGACGGGCTTTATTATGCATTTTTGCCGCTTCCGTTATCGGGGTAACGGAAGCAGTGTAACCAGCCGGGGAGAATCAGCAAACCGGCTTCTTTACGGCTATGGCTCGGGGCGAGGCTATCCTGCGGGGACGAGCGGGCCATAGCTTTCCGGACTAGACCCAGTTGAGCTCCTGCTCCTCTTCCTCCCGGTCGCCGCAGGGCGTCTCTTTCGGCGGCACATGACCTACATGGGCCTCCGCCGGCAGATGGGCGCGCTCCCAGTTGGCCACGGCCTCGGCACACAGCCGGCGCTGCTCAGCGGTAATCGCGACACCATTGGGCCATTTGCCCAACTCGATGGCCCGCTTCAGGCTGCCGACGATCTGCGGGTTGAGATTGCGAAGCAATTCTTCAAATGACATGCGGGACCCTCTACGCGGAAACGGGCGGCCCGTTTTACGCAGGTGCGGACAGCCCTTGGGCTCGAATAAAAAAGGCCGGTCAATGACCGGCCTTTTTCGTGTGCGGAGCGCCGGTGCTTACGCCTCGGCGGCTTCGCTCTCTTCGTCCGCGACGGGACGATCCACCAGTTCGACATAGGCCATGGGGGCCTTGTCGCCGGCGCGGAAACCGCACTTGAGGATGCGGATATAACCGCCCGGACGGGCTTCGTAACGGGGACCCAACTCGTCGAACAGCTTCTTGACCGCGTCCTTGTCGCGGATACGGGCAAAAGCCAGACGGCGGTTGGCGACACTGTCTTTCTTGGCCAGGGTAATCAGCGGCTCCGCAACGCGGCGCAGCTCCTTGGCTTTGGGCAGTGTAGTTTTGATCAGTTCGTGCTCTACCAGAGAGGCGGTCATGTTTTTGAACATGGCCTTGCGGTGAGCGCTGGTACGGCTGAATTTACGGCCACTATAGCGATGACGCATGACTCAATTCCTTACGACCTCAGTTGCTGTCTCAGCAAGTCGTGCTGGAGCGGTGTCTCGCCAGAAGTCGTGGCACCGCTCGGGTTCTTTCTACTAGGCGCGGCGGTAGCCGCACCTGCCAAGTGCTTACAGGGGGCTCAGCTTGCTGTCGCCCTTGAGGCTGGCCGGCGGCCAGTTCTCGAGGCGCATGCCCAGGGACAGACCGCGGGAGGCCAGAACGTCCTTGATCTCGGTCAGGGACTTCTTGCCCAGGTTCGGGGTCTTCAGCAGTTCTACTTCGGTGCGCTGAATCAGGTCGCCGATGTAGTAGATGTTCTCTGCTTTCAGACAGTTGGCCGAACGCACGGTCAGTTCCAGATCGTCCACCGGGCGCAGCAGCACCGGATCGACTTCCGGTTCCTCGGACTTGGGTTGGGCTTCCTTCTCGCCGTGCAGGTCCACGAACGCTGACAGCTGCTGCTGCAGGATGGTGGCGGCGCGGCGAATCGCCTCTTCCGGATCCAGGGTACCGTTGGTCTCCAGGTCCAGCACCAGCTTGTCCAGGTCGGTGCGCTGTTCCACACGCGCGGACTCAACGGCGTAGGACACGCGGCGAACCGGGCTGTGGGAGGCATCCAGTTGCAGACGGCCGATGGAACGGGTCTCTTCCTCGTCTTCGCGACGGGCGTCGGCGGGCTGGTAGCCGCGGCCGCGCGCAACGGTCAGACGCAGGCTCAGTTCCACGTCACCGGTGATATTGGCGATCACGTGCTCGGGATTGACAATCTCGATATCGTGATCCACCTGGATATCTCCGGCGGTCACCGCACCCGGGCCCTTCTTGCTCAGGCTCAGTACGGCCTGATCCTTGCCGTGCATGACAACGGCGATATCCTTCAGGTTCAGCAGGATTTCGATTACATCTTCCTGCACACCTTCGATCGCGCTGTACTCGTGCTCGACACCGTCGATTTCCACTTCGGTGACGGCGCAGCCCGGCATGGAGGACAGCAGGATGCGACGCAGTGCGTTACCCAGAGTGTGGCCAAAACCACGCTCCAGGGGCTCCAGAACCACTTTGGCGTGGTTCGGGTTGTACTCGGTGACGTCAATACGACGCGGTGTCAAAAACTCGTTGACAGCAGTCTGCATAGCCATACCTGTTTACAGTTGCATTCCTTAAAGTGGGTGAGCCTTACTTACTTGGAGTAAAGTTCCACGATAAGGTTTTCATTGATCTCTGCCGGCAGATCCACACGATCCGGAATGCGCTTGAAAGTGCCTTCCAGCTTGGTCGCGTTGACGTCTACCCACTCGACATCGCCACGCTGGGCGGCGAGGGAAACGGAATTCTGGATACGCATCTGCTTCTTGGCTTTCTCGCGTATAGAAATGACATCGCCCTCTTTCACCTGGTAGGAGGGGATGTTCACAGTGCTGCCATTAACCAGAATCGCCTTGTGGGCAACCAGCTGACGCGCTTCGGAGCGGGTCGCACCGAAGCCCATGCGGTAAACCACATTGTCCAGGCGTTTCTCCAGCAGTTGGAGCAGGTTTTCACCTGTCGCACCTTTCAGGCGCGCCGCTTCCTTATAGTAGTTGCGGAACTGCTTTTCCAGTACGCCGTAGATGCGGCGAACCTTCTGTTTCTCGCGCAGCTGTACGCCGTAGTCGGACAGGCGTCCTCGTCCGGAGCCATGCTGGCCGGGCTTGGATTCCGCGCGACACTTGGAGTCGTGCGGACGAACCCCGCTTTTCAGCTGCAGATCGGTACCTTCCCGGCGGGAAAGTTTACATTTTGGTCCAATATAACGTGCCATTTTGTCAGCCCCCTCTTACACGCGACGTTTCTTGGGCGGACGACAACCATTGTGCGGGATCGGCGTCACGTCGGTGATATTGGTGATCTTGTAGCCGCAGTTGTTCAGAGAGCGAACAGCAGATTCGCGTCCCGGGCCGGGGCCCTTAACTTCGACATCAAGGTTTTTCAGGCCGTATTCCTGCGCCGCAGTACCTGCGCGCTCGGCGGCCACCTGGGCTGCAAACGGCGTGCTCTTGCGAGAGCCGCGGAAACCGGAACCACCGGCGGTGGCCCAGCTGAGAGTGTTGCCCTGGCGATCGGTGATGGTCACGATCGTGTTGTTAAACGATGCGTGGACATGGGCAACACCGTCGACAACGGTCTTTCTGACCTTTTTTCGAACAGTAGTTTTTGGCTTAGCCATACCTGTATCCTAAATCCTGTATCAAGTCCCCTGGGGGAGCTGTTAAACCGCGGATTCGAGCCCTATCTGAATAGGAGCTTACCGGCGAATCGGCTTGCGCGGACCCTTGCGGGTACGGGCGTTTGTCTTGGTGCGCTGGCCGCGCAGCGGCAGGCTGCGGCGATGGCGCAGACCGCGGAAGCACCCCAGGTCCATCAGGCGTTTGATGTTCATGGACACTTCGCGGCGCAGGTCGCCCTCCACAGTGAGCTTCGAGAGTTCACCGCGGATGGATTCGATCTGCTCTTCGGACAGGTCGCGGACTTTGGTGGATTCAGCGATACCAGTCGCTGCCAAAATAGACTTGGCCGTGGTGCGACCGACCCCGTAGATATGGGTCAGGGAGATCACGGCGTGCTTGTGGTCTGGTACATTGACACCAGCAATACGTGCCATAGAGGCGTACTCCACGTATTGGGAGCCACTACTTATAGAATAAAGAGTGTGACTCAGCTTCGAATACGGCGCTGACAGCGACTAAAAAACCGGCGGCGCCACCAAAAAGGCGCGCAAGAATAGCTTTTCAGACACCAAATTGCAATAGCCCACGCCCCCTTCGGCCAACCGAAGAGGAGGTGGACGACAGTCAGCGCCCCCTGTTTGAGACCGGCTAGTTCTGACTTTCCGATCTCCACCGCGCCCCCTGGCGGGGTTGCGGTGCCGCCGCCTGTCGCGGGGGCCGCGACAACCGACTGATTCTTCCTGTAGGAGCGGGCCTTGCGGCCCGCAAGCGGAGCCGGAGCTCCGCGCTCCCGGGATCAGCCCCGAGAGAGTTTAGCCCTGCCGCTGCTTGTGGCGCGGGTCGGTGCTGCAGATTACCCGCAGAATGCCCTTGCGACGCACGATTTTGCAGTTACGGCAGATCTTTTTAACAGAAGCGCGTACTTTCATGACCTTACCTCAATTCATTCAAACTGCGAGCGGGTGACGCCTCAGCGACGACCGTAGCCTTGCAGATTGGCCTTTTTCATCATCCCTTCGTACTGGTGTGACAGCATGTGCGACTGCACCTGCGACATGAAGTCCATCACTACCACCACAACGATCAGCAGCGATGTGCCCCCCAGATAGAAGGGGATATTCAGTCCCACCACCAAAAATTGCGGCAGCAGGGAAACCAGCGCGATATAGCAGGCACCCACCAGGGTCAGACGGGTCAGCACGCTGTCGATATAGCGCGAGGTCTGCTCACCGGGCCGGATGCCGGGCACATAGGCGCCGGACTTCTTCAGGTTATCCGCCACTTCGTTCGGGTTGAACATCAACGCCGTGTAGAAGAAGCAGAAGAAACCGATCAACAGGGCGAACAAAATAATATTCAGCGGCTGGCCCGGCCCCAACTGCAGTGCCATCCACTGCAGAATCTGCGCGCCAATACCTTCACCGCCCTCGCCGAACCACTGTGCAAGTGTCGCCGGGAACAGCAGGATACTGCTGGCGAAGATCACCGGAATCACACCGGCCATGTTCACCTTCAACGGCAGATGGCTCGACTGCGCGGCCGGGGCCGCGGAGTAGCGCCCTGCCTGGCGCCGCGCGTGATTGATGGTAATGCGGCGCTGGCCGCGCTCCATCACCACCACGAAGTAGACCACTGCTATGGCGACAAAACCGATGGCCAGCAGCATCAGAATATGCAGCTCGCCCTGGCGCGCCTGCTCGAACGCCTGGCCGATGGCACCGGGCAGACCGGCGACGATACCGGCGAAGATCAGCATGGAGATGCCGTTGCCGACGCCCCGCTCGGTGATCTGCTCACCCAGCCACATCATGAACACAGCTCCGGTCACCAGCGAGATCACAGCCACAAAGTAGAAACCGAAGGCCGGTTCTGCCGAGTAGGCCAGATTCTGGCCGGCGAGACCAAAGGTCATGCCGATCCCCTGGATCAGCGCCAGCACCACCGTCAGGTAACGGGTGTACTGGTTGATCTTGCGCCGCCCGGCGTCCCCCTCCTTCTTCAACGCTTCCAGAGAGGGCGTCACCGCGGTCATCAACTGCATGATGATCGACGCGGAGATGTAGGGCATGATGCCCAGCGCCAGAATGCTCATCCGCTCCAGAGCACCGCCGGAGAACATGTTGAACAGCCCCAGGATGGTGCCCTGGTTCTGGTTAAACAGGTTCGACAGCTTTTCCGGGTCAATACCGGGCACCGGAATATGGGTGCCCAGGCGATAGACGAGTATCGCGATAAACAGAAAACGAAGGCGAGCCCAGAGCTCGCCCATTCCCTTGCTGTTTCCCGGGGTGTTTACGCCGGTTCCTGGTCGTGCCATTGGGGCCTCGATTTAGTCTTCTACTTTACCGCCGACGGCTTCGATGGCCGCTTTTGCTCCCTTGGAGACACCCAGACCTTTAACGGTAACCGCTTTGGTCAGTTCGCCAGAAAGGAACACTTTGGCGCGTTTTACGTGGCTGCCGATAATATCGGCATTCTTCAGCGCTGCCAAATCAATTGTGTCGGCGTCTACCCTATTCAGCTCGCCCAGGCGCACCTGAGCGGCAAAACGGGCGCTGTAGGCACTGAAGCCGTACTTCGGCAGGCGCTTCTGCAGCGGCATCTGGCCACCCTCGAAACCCGGGCGCACAGAACCGCCGGAACGGGACTTCTGGCCCTTGTGGCCGCGGCCACCGGTTTTGCCCAGGCCGCTGCCCATACCGCGACCGACGCGCTTGGCACTGTGCTTGTGGCCCTCTATGGGAGACAAATCGTTCAAACGCATGTTATGCCCCCTCTACCTTGAGCAGATAGTTCACTTTGTTGATCATGCCACGCACGGAGGGAGTGTCTTCCACTTCCACGGTGTGGCCGATCCGACGCAGGCCCAGACCCGCAACGCATGCCTGATGGTTTTTCAGGCGTCCGGCGATGCTTTTGATCTGGGTCACTTTGATGGTCTTCTTAGCCATGGTAATAACCCACTGATAACCTTATCCCCGGGGCGATCAGCCCAGGATCTCTTCAACTGATTTGCCGCGCTTGGCCGCAACATCTTCCGGGCTCTGCATCTGCTCCAGGGCCGTGAAGGTCGCGCGCACTACGTTCACCGGAGTGGTGGAACCGTAGCACTTCGCCAGTACGTTGTGCACACCGGCCATCTCCAGCACGGAGCGCATGGCACCGCCGGCGATGATGCCGGTACCGTCGGACGCGGGCTGCATGTACACCTTGGAACCACCGTGGCGACCGTTGGTGGCATACTGAATGGTCTCGCCGTTCAGGTCCACCTGGATCATGTTGCGACGCGCCGATTCCATTGCCTTCTGGATAGCAACCGGTACTTCACGGGCCTTGCCGCGGCCGAAGCCGACGCGGCCGTTGCCGTCGCCAACTACCGTCAGTGCGGTAAAGGTGAAGATACGACCACCTTTAACAGTCTTGGCAACGCGATTGACCTCGACCAGCTTCTCCTGCAGGCCTTCGTCGTTGCTTTTGTCTTTCTCTCTAGCCATAACTCAACCCTTAGAATTTCAGACCGGCTTCGCGGGCAGCGTCAGCCAGAGCCTTGATGCGGCCGTGGTACTTGAAACCGCTGCGATCGAAGGCAACTTGCTCGACACCGGCGGCCTTGGCGCGCTCAGCGATCAGGTTGCCAACAGCTTTGGCGGCATCGGCGTTACCGGTTTTACCTTCGCGCAGATCCTTGTCCAGAGTAGAGGCGGAAGCCAGTACCTTGCTGCCTTCGGCAGACAGGACCTGTGCGTAAATGTGACGCGGCGTGCGGTTCACGGTGAGGCGAACAGTGCCGAGCTCGCGAATCTTGGCGCGGGCACGGCGTGCACGACGCAAGCGAGATTGCTTCTTAACGTTCATTTCTATGCCCTACCTACTTCTTCTTGGCCTCTTTGCGGAACACGCGTTCGTCGGCGTAGCGGATACCCTTACCTTTGTAGGGCTCCGGCGGACGGAATGCGCGGATCTCAGCGGCCACTTGGCCCAGCAGCTGTTTGTCGCTGCCCTTGAGTACGATTTCAGTCTGGGTCGGCGTTTCCGCAGTCACACCTTCCGGCAGCTGATAATCGATCGGGTGGGAGAAGCCCAGGGTCAGGTTCACGGACTTACCGGACGCCTTCGCACGGTAACCAACACCGTTGAGCTGCAGCTTCTTCTCGAAGCCCTGGCTGACACCTACCACCATGTTGCTGACCAGAGCGCGCGTGGTACCCGCCAGCGCTATGGCCTTTTTGGATTCATCCCGCGCCTTGAAAGTCAGCTGGCTTTCCGCCTCGGCCACTTCCACGTCGCTGTGGACTACCATGTTCAGATCGCCGTTACCGCCTTTTACCGCGATATCCTGGCCTTTCAGATCGACGGTAACGCCTGCGGGGATCTTTACCGGATCATTTGCTACTCGAGACATAATCAACCCCCGCTTAGAATACGGTGCAGAGCACTTCGCCGCCGATGCCGGCCTGACGCGCAGAGCGATCGGTCATCACACCCCTGGAGGTGGAGACGATAGCAATGCCCAGACCGCCGCGAACGGACGGCAGAGACTTCTTACCAGCGTAAGAGCGCAGACCCGGGCGGGAAACGCGGCCGAGTTCAGCGATAACCGGCTTGCCCTGGAAGTATTTCAGGGCGATGGTCAGCTCCGGTTTGGCGCTTTCGTTTACGCTGTAATCGTTGACGTAGCCTTCCTCTTTCAGGACCTCGGCTACAGCCACTTTCAGTTTTGATGAAGGCAGGGTGACGTCCGCCTTTCCGCGCCCCAGGGCGTTGCGGATGCGGGTCAGCATATCTGCCAACGGATCTTGCATACTCATTTATTTAGACTCCTCAAGCCTTTTTACCGGCTGGACTTCTTACCAGCTGGACTTGACCAGACCGGGCACATCACCGCGCATGGCCGCTTCGCGCAGTTTGTTACGGCACAGGCCGAACTTGCGGTAAACAGCATGGGGGCGACCAGTAATACGGCAGCGGCGTTGCTGGCGTACCGGGCTTGCATCGCGCGGCATTTTCTGCAGCTTGAGCTGAGCCTCCCACTGCTCTTCTTCAGAAGCAGTGGTACTGGCGATGATCGCCTTCAGCTCTGCGCGCTTCTGCGCGTACTTAGCTGCGGTTCGAGCGCGCTTTTCATCGCGCGCAATCATGGATTTCTTCGCCATGGAATCCTCTTAACCCTTGAAAGGGAAGTTAAACGCTTTCAGCAGCGCGCGACCGTGGTCGTCGTTAGCTGCTGTTGTGGTAACACAAATATCCAGACCGCGGAGTTTGTCGACTTTGTCGTAGTCGATTTCCGGGAAGATGATTTGTTCGGTTACGCCCATAGAGAAATTACCGCGACCGTCAAACTGCTTCGGGCTGATACCGCGGAAGTCGCGGACACGCGGAATGGCGATGTCGATCAGGCGCTCCAGGAACTCGTACATGCGCTCACCGCGCAGAGTCACCTTGCAGCCGATCGGCCAGCCGTCGCGGATCTTGAAGCCCGCAATCGACTTGCGCGCCTTGGTCACGATGGGCTTCTGACCGGTAATCGCCGTCATGTCACTGACAGCGTTTTCCAGTACCTTCTTGTCACCAACAGCTTCGCCGACACCCATGTTGACGGTAATCTTGGTGATGCGAGGCACTGCCATCACATTGTCGACACCCAGCTCTTCCTTCAGCTTGGGCGCGAGTTCTTTAACGTAGAGCTCTTTCAGCTTTGCCATGATAGTTACCCAACCTGCTTATGCGTCGACGGCTTCGCCGCTGGATTTGAAGACGCGAATCTTGTTGCCGTCTTCCAGTACTTTGAAGCCTACCCGGTCAGCTTTCTGGGTATTCGGGTTGTAGATGGCAACGTTGGAAGCCTGGATAGCGGCCTCCTTTTCCACGACGCCACCGGCAACGCCCAGCTGCGGGTTTGGTTTCTGGTGTTTCTTGATCATCTGAACACCGGCAACGATCAGTCGGCCGTCGTTCAGTACCTTGCGTACTGAACCGCGCTTGCCTTTGTCGCGACCGGCGATAACGATCACTTCGTCGTCACGCTTGATCTTGCGCATAACTCTATCTCTCCGCTTTGGGCTTAGATAACTTCCGGTGCCAGCGAGATGATCTTCATGAACTTCTCACCGCGCAGCTCGCGAGTTACCGGGCCAAAAATACGGGTGCCGACCGGCGCATTCTGCGGGTTCAGCAGTACCGCTGCGTTTTCGTCAAATTTGATCAGGGAGCCGTCTGTACGACGCACACCTTTTCTGGTGCGAACAACAACGGCGTTCATCACCTGACCTTTTTTCACTTTACCGCGGGGAATGGCTTCCTTGACGGTCACCTTGACAATATCACCCACGCCAGCATAACGACGATGGGAGCCGCCCAGCACCTTGATGCACATGACGCGGCGAGCCCCACTGTTGTC
This sequence comes from Microbulbifer halophilus, assembly GCF_026183675.1. GTDB lineage: Bacteria > Pseudomonadota > Gammaproteobacteria > Pseudomonadales > Cellvibrionaceae > Microbulbifer > Microbulbifer halophilus. Next base: position 6,819 of record NZ_JAPIVK010000023.1, on the reverse strand, counting down.
AGCTACTTCTAAGTAGGATTCCGCTTGAATCATCGTCTCTCTCCGAAACTCTTCAATGCGCTAGGGGTTAAACCTTCGCCGCACGCTCTACAATTTTCTGCAAAGCCCAGGACTTGCTCTTGGACAGCGGACGAGACTCTTCGATGGTTACAACATCACCGATGCCGCAATCGTTGTTCTCGTCGTGTGCCTTGAGCTTGGTGGACTTGCTCACAATTTTGCCGTAGATCGGGTGCTTAACACGGCGCTCGATCAAAACGGTGATGGTTTTATCCATCTTGTCACTCACGACTTTGCCAGTCGCAGTACGCTTGAGTTTTGCTTCTGCCATGATTAGTTACCTGCCGTCTCTTGTGCTGCCCGTTCAGTCAACACAGTCTTGATGCGAGCAATGTCGCGACGAGTCTGCTTCAGCAGATGAGTCTGAGTCAGCTGACCGGTGGACTTTTGCATGCGAAGCTTGAACTGAGCCTCGAGCTGGTTCAGCAGTTCCTGGTTCAGCTCTTCAACTGACTTTTCGCGTAGATCTGCAGTCTTCATTACATCACCGAACGCTTAACGAAAGTTGTCTTCACAGGAAGCTTGGACGCTGCGAGCTCGAAAGCTTCGCGAGCGAGATCCTCGGAAACACCCTCCATCTCATAGAGGACCTTGCCCGGCTGGATCTGGGCTACCCAATATTCTACGTTACCCTTACCTTTACCCATCCGAACTTCGAGGGGCTTACTGGAAATGGGCTTGTCCGGAAACACTCGAATCCAGATCTTGCCGCCACGTTTAATGTGACGGGTCATGGCGCGACGAGCCGCTTCGATCTGGCGCGCAGTAATGCGTCCGCGACCGATGGCCTTGAGGCCGAACTCGCCAAAGCTCACTTTGGAACCGCGATCAGCCAGACCGCGGTTGCGGCCCTTCTGTACCTTGCGGAATTTTGTACGCTTTGGTTGCAGCATCTGCGTACCCCTTATTTAGCAGCTTTCTTGCGGGTCTTCTTCGGCTGTTCATCGGGCATTTCGTCGCCGATGACTTCGCCTTTGAAGATCCAGACCTTCACACCGATGATGCCGTAAGTAGTGCTGGCTTCAGCGGTGGCATAATCGATATTCGCGCGCAGGGTGTGCAGCGGCACACGACCTTCGCGATACCATTCAGAACGGGCGATCTCGGCACCGCCGAGACGACCGCCAACCTGAATCTTGATGCCCTGGGCACCCTGACGCATGGCGTTCTGAACCGCGCGCTTCATGGCGCGACGGAACATGACACGGCGCTCCAGCTGCTGGGCCACGTTCTGGCCAACCAGGGCCGCGTCCAGATCCGGCTTGCGCACCTCTTCGATGTCGACATGCACCGGAACGCCCATCTGCTTGCTGACTTCGTTGCGCAGACGCTCTACGTCTTCACCTTTCTTGCCGATCACGATACCCGGGCGGGCGGTGTGAATGGTCACACGCGCGGTGTTCGCCGGGCGCTCGATCTCGATACGGCTCACAGAAGCGTGAGCCAGCTTCTTGCGAATGTAATCGCGAACTTTCAGATCCGTGTACAGCTTGTCTGCGTACTCGTCGCTGCCGGCATACCAGACGGAGGTATGCTTTTTAACGATACCCAGACGAATGCCGGTAGGATTTACTTTTTGTCCCATGGTTATCTCGCCTGCTCTCTTATTTCTCGGCCACTTTCACAGTGATGTGACAAGTACGCTTAAGAATACGGTCGGCACGACCCTTGGCGCGCGGCTGAATGCGCTTCATGGTCATACCTTCATCCACGAATATCGTGGCAACCTTCAGCTCGTCAACGTCTGCACCGTCATTGTGCTCGGCGTTGGCAATGGCCGACTCCAGAACTTTCTTGACGATCGCCGCACCCTTTTTCTGGCTGAACGCCAGGATATCCAGGGCTTCCTCGACACCTTTGCCGCGAACCTGATCAGCTACCAGTCGCGCCTTTTGCGCCGACAGACGAGCGCCGCGTAATTTTGCTGCTACTTCCATCGTTTTAACCTCGGCTTAGCGCTTCTTCGCTTTCTTGTCCGCAGCGTGACCGCGGTAGGTGCGGGTAGCAGCGAACTCGCCCAGCTTGTGACCAACCATTTCTTCGTTGATCAGGACGGGCACGTGTTGACGACCGTTGTGAACGGCAATCGTCAGGCCCACCATTTCCGGCATTACCATGGAACGGCGGGACCAGGTTTTAATCGGTCGACGATCATTCTTTTCAATCGCCGCCTCCACCTTCTTGATCAAATGCAGATCAATAAAGGGACCTTTCTTCAATGAGCGTGGCACTGTCGATTCCTCTTTAGCTGCTCAGACATCGCACCGGCTTATTTGCCGCGACGACGTACAATCATATTGCTGGTGCGCTTGTTCTTGCGCGTTTTCTTGCCCTTGGTAGGCACGCCCCACGGGGTAACCGGGTGACGGCCACCGGAGCTGCGCCCTTCACCACCACCGTGCGGGTGGTCTACCGGGTTCATCGCCACGCCGCGAACGTTCGGGCGAACACCGCGCCAGCGCTTGGCACCGGCCTTACCCAGCTTGCGCAGGCTGTGCTCGGAGTTGCTCACTTCACCCAGGGTGGCGCGGCACTCGGACAGGACCTTGCGCATTTCGCCGGAACGCAGACGAATAGTCGCGTACTGACCTTCGCGCGCCACCAGTTGCACAGAGGCACCAGCGGAACGGGCCAGCTGGGCGCCTTTGCCCGGCTTCAGCTCGACACCGTGAATCACGGCACCGACCGGGATGTTGCGCAGCGGCAGGGCATTGCCCATGCTGATCGGCGCAGCGTCACCGGACTGAATCACAGCCCCCACTTTCAGGCCTTTCGGGGCCAGGATGTAGCGACGCTCGCCATCTGCATAACAGATCAGGGCGATATGCGCACTGCGGTTGGGATCGTACTCCAGACGCTCGACCTTGGCGGTAACGCCGTCTTTGTTGCGCTTGAAATCGATCTTGCGATAGTGCTGCTTGTGACCACCGCCAATATGGCGGGTGGTGATGCGGCCACCGTTGTTGCGGCCACCGCTCTTGCTCTTGCTCTCTACCAGCGGTGCATAGGGAGCACCTTTGTGCAGGTCGGGGTTTACAACCTTGACCTGATGGCGACGGCCGGCAGAGGTCGGTTTACTTTTTACAATCGGCATTGCAACTGTCCCCTTACTTACGCCGTTACGTCGGCATCTTCAAAGTTGATGTCGCTGCCTTCGGCCAGACGAACATAGGCTTTTTTCCAATCGTTACGCTGGCCCATGCCGAAACGCGTGCGCTTGGTTTTGCCTTTCACACTCACGGTGCGAACCCGCTCAACGGTAACGTTGAACAGTTTCTCCACCGCGGCCTTGATTTCAGCTTTGCTGGAATCGGTGGTGACCTTGAAAACCACCTGGTTGGCGGAGTCCGCCAGCCCTGCAGCTTTTTCGGAAATTACCGGGCCCAACAGTACCTTGTAGAGTCGCTCATTCATCCCAGCACCTCTTCAATTTTCTTGAGCGCCGCAACGGTAACCACGACCTTGTCAAAGCGGATCAGGCTGACCGGATCGATGCCCTGCACGTCGCGAACGTCGATCTTGTGCAGATTGCGCGCCGCCAGGTAGAGGTTCTCGCTCACTTCTTCGGTGATGATCAGCGCATCGGCCAAGTCGAACTGGGCCAGCTTGCTGACCAGCTGCTTGGTTTTCGGCGCCTCGACGTCGAAAGACTCGACTACCACCAGGCGCTCCTGACGGGTCAGCTCGGACAGGATGCAGCGCAGCGCAGCGCGGTACATCTTCTTGTTCAGCTTGACGCTGTATTCGCGCGGCTCGGCGGCGAAGGTAACGCCACCACTGCGCCACAGCGGGCTGCGGATAGTGCCGGCGCGGGCGCGACCGGTACCTTTTTGACGCCAGGGCTTCTTGCCGCCGCCGGAAACGTCAGCGCGATTCTTTTGCGCCTTGGTACCCTGGCGGGCGCCGGCCATAAAGGCCACTACCGCCTGGTGCACCAGGTCTTGATTGAATTCACGACCGAAAGTCACTTCAGAGACAGCTACAGTGCCTTTGGCGCCTTCGGGAGTAGCGATATTCAGTTCCATATCTATTTCCCCTCAGACTTAGGCTTTAACTGCCGGACGAACAATCACGTCACCGCCGGGCGCGCCGGGAACGGCACCCCTAACCAGCAGCAGGTTGCGTTCGGCGTCGACACGAACCACTTCCAGGTTCTGCACGGTTACACGCTCGGCGCCCATGTGGCCGGCCATCTTCTTGCCTTTCCATACGCGACCGGGCGTCTGGCACTGGCCGATGGAGCCGGGAGCGCGGTGGGCGAGGGAGTTGCCGTGAGTGGCGTCCTGGGTGCGGAAGTTCCAGCGCTTAACGCCGCCCTGGAAGCCTTTACCCTTGGAAGAGCCGGTTACATCGATCTTCTGGCCGGCTTCAAAGCCGGACACAGTGATCTCAGAACCAATTTCGAAAGTTTCGTCGGAACCGTCAGTGCGCAGTTCGAAGAGACGGGAGCCGGCCTCTGTATTGGCCTTGGCGAAGTGGCCCGCTTCGGGCTTGGAGACACGGGAGGACTTCCGGTTGCCCACAGTAACCTGTACTGCGGCATAGCCGTCAGTTTCCGCGGATTTCACCTGGGTGACGCGATTGGGGGCTACCTCAATAACGGTAACCGGAACGGACGCGCCATCTTCAGTGAAGATGCGAGTCATGCCGCTTTTGCGGCCGACAATACCTATAGTCATCGTTTCAACCTCTCAGTGCACGGGGCTTTAACCCACTGCGGCCGCCCAGTTTCAGAGCGTTACACTACCCGAACCTTTTTCGCCCGGGATTCGGTAGTTAATTTAAAGTGTTAGCCGAGACTGATTTGAACTTCCACACCGGCCGCCAGGTCGAGCTTCATCAGCGCGTCGACGGTCTTCTCGGTGGGCTCAACAATATCCAGCAAACGCTTGTGGGTACGGATCTCGTACTGATCCCGCGCGTCCTTGTTGACGTGCGGGGAAACCAGCACGGTGTACTTCTCTTTGCGAGTCGGCAGCGGAATCGGTCCGCGGACCTGCGCACCGGTGCGCTTGGCCGTCTCGACGATTTCCTGAGTCGACGTATCGATCAGCTTGTGATCGAACGCCTTCAGGCGAATTCGGATGCGTTGACCCTGCATGGAATCAAACTCCAACTTGGAAACTAAAGAACGTCCTTTTCCGCAGCCCCGAGGGCGGGCGAAAAGGAGCGCGAATTCTACGAGTGCTCCGCCCTCCTGTCAACTGCATTGCGCAGTTTCCCGGTGGCGGCCCGGTGATGCGGATTCCCCCCACGCCGAAACTACAATGGACACCGTGCAGCGAAGAGGAGGGACATGCCATGACCATTGCCGCCACAGTCAGTCAGTACCTGCGCGACCAATCGGTCGACTACCAGCTGGTACAGCACCCGCACAGCGCCACCAGCCGCGAGAGCGCCCACGCCGCCGATGTGCGCGAGGACCAGGTGGCCAAGGCCATACTCATGAGGGACGATCGCGGCTATGTACTGGCCGTGATTCCGGCCAGCAGCAGCCTGGATATGCGCGCCGTCCACGACGAAACCGGCCGCAACCAACTGGAGATGGTACCGGAAGACGAGCTGGGCCGGACATTCCCCGACTGCGAACTGGGCGCCCTGCCGCCGCTCGGCCAGGCTTACGGTATCACTACCCTGCTGGACAGCAGCCTGGGACACTGCGACACCATCTACTTCGAAGCCGGCGACCACGAGGAATTGGTGGAGATGGACGGCAGCCGTTTCGCGAAGCTGTTTGCCGGCAGCCACAGTGCGGACCTGAGCAAGGACTGGCCCTGAGCCAGCGCACGAATACCAGTGAGCCCCTACCGATAATTCGCCCGGCCGCTCCCGGCGGCCCGGGCGCCGGCGAGAGCCACCAGTGCAGCGCACGGGCGGCATGTACAACCCGGTCGAATACGGCGGCACCATCCGCAACTGCGCCGACGGCCCCACTCCCTGGCACTCCTGGGTTTCCTGCGAGGAGACCTTCCACCTCTGGGGCAGCCGCGACGACGGCTACAAACACGGCTATGTGTTCGATGTGCCGGCGTTCGGCACTGCCAGCGGCCGGCGGGTGCGGGCCGCCGGCGGCTTCAGCCAGGAGGCGGTAGCGGTGGATCCGCGCACCGGCATCCTGCACGAGACGGAAGACGCCAATCCCTGTGGCTTCTACAAGTATGTACAGCCGGGCACCAGCCACTGGCGAGGCGACCGCCGCCGCGGGAAAGGACCGTGTGACGGCGGCCTTTACGCGCTGGCCATCGCCGGGGAATCCGGAAGGGACCTGCGCGGCCGGGAATGGACCGGGGCCACCTTCTACGGCGACCGGCTGTTCGCCAATGTCCAGTCCGCCGGGGTGACCTTCGCGATCCGCGACCCCTGGCGCAAGGGCGGCCTCTAGTGGGCCGCTCGCAAAGTTAGGCAACAGTTCGCTTCGCCAAATCGTCCAGCTCTGCGTTGAGAAAGCTTGAAATAACGCTGCTATTCCAGCGCTTTCTCGCCTTGATCTGAACGATTTGGCTATGCTTCTTTGTTACCGAACTTTACAAGCGGCCCACTAGCCAACCATAAAAAAAGGCCGCAGCGTTTCCGCTGCGGCCTTCTTCAAGATCGATCGGGAATAGCGATTACTCGATGATCTTGGACACAACACCGGCGCCAACGGTACGGCCACCTTCGCGAACCGCGAAGCGCAGGCCTTCTTCCATGGCGATCGGGGCGATCAGGGTCACATTCATCTTGACGTTGTCGCCCGGCATTACCATCTCGGTACCTTCC
>NZ_JAPIVK010000022.1 GCF_026183675.1 Microbulbifer halophilus | reverse complement strand
TTGCTCGCTGCATGAGGGAATTGCAGTTATTACTTGAAACCAAGCCTCTCTTTTTTCTGGTAGGATCCGCCCATGCCGGGCTCTGGGTCACTTTAGGCTCCTCAGAGACTGAAGTGCTTCATAATCCGGGGGTTCCGGGGGCTATTTCTCTGGCGTCGTCCAGTAAAGACGGTGCCTACCCTATTAGTTGGGGAAGTGCTTCGGGTGATTTCGACCGTTATGAACTCAAAGAGCGCAAGGATGGCGGCTCCTGGCGCCGGATTTACAATGGAAGCGCCCGGTCAAAGAGTGTCAGTGGAAGGTCCACGGGTGTTTACAAATACCGCGTCCGCGCCTGCAATGACAGTGCGCACTCCTCCAGAGTCAATTGCGGCAGCTTCACCGCATATAAGGCTATCACCGTGGTTCGTAAGCCGGGCTTTATATCTGTTCCGGAGTTAAGCAAGAACGGTAGTATTTCAGTCTCCTGGGGAAGTGTTTCCGGTGCCGCAGGCTACAAGCTGCAAGAGAAAAAGAACAGTGGTTCTTGGGTGAAGGTGTATTCCGGAAGCTCTACCAGAAAGACAGTCTCCGGGCGAGGAAATGGTTTATATAAATATCGGGTTGCGGCTGTAGAAAATGGCGTAACAGGGAGTTATAGATATTCAGGGGAGGTAACGGTTTCGCTGACGCCTGCTGTCCCTTCAGGTCTTTCTGCTCCCTCTTCAACATCCGATGGTGCTTATTCTGTTAGTTGGGACTCCGTTCCCGAGGCTGAAAGCTACATTCTGGAGCAGAGTGGTACGGCGAATGGAACCTGGTCTCAGTCTCATACAGGAAAAAACTTCTCTAAAGCATTAAATGGAGTCTATTCCTATCGTGTGAGAGCATGCAGCATTTACAACTCTGTAAAATCTTGCAGCGCGTACACCGCCAAGGAAGACGTGCAGGTGGTTTTCCCTAAGCTAAGTGTTCAGTCCGTATCTAAAGAGGGAGCGGTAACTCTACTGTTTAATATCGGCTGGCCGGAAGCAGAATACTGTGAGCTTTCGCGTAGTGGAAAGGTTATCCACGATTTGATTGTTGTCGACGGCAGTACATATACCGACACACCGGATTCCAGCAGTAATTACAAATACGAGTATACGTGCCAGCGCTGCCTAGATGGCTCTCTGCCTGACAACTGCTTCGAGCCCGAGCCTGTCGGGGCGGCCACAGCGTCCGCGGAAGTAGTCCTCAAGCCTGACACTCCAAACTTATCGACGGACACCGCTAACTCCACGGATGGGGCTGCCAGCTTCTCCTCTGTAAGCTCCGGCCCTATTGGCTATGTGCGCTGGCAGAAGCGTTTTGGCGATAACAGTTGGCCAAGTGACGACAGCTATGTACAGGTCTCCTCTAGCAATGGCAGTTTTCAGGTCGCGGGACTGGAAGACGGAAGTTGGGAGTTCCGCGCAAAGAACTGTAATAGCTCGGGGTGCAGTTCAAGCTGGAGTAATGCTGTCTCTGTGCAAGTGCTGAAGAAGCCGAGAGGAGATTCAAGTTTCACTATTTCCGGTGATCTTAACGAAGGGCTTTATCAGGTAAAGTGGACTGCGGATAGCGGCACCGTAGATAGCTATTATCTGCGCGAAAGCGAGGACGGTGCGTGGGGCGATTGGCTTGATCTAGATGCGTCGCGAAGTTATGAGCCGGGGAGAAAGCCCGATGGCTCCTATCAATACGAGATGTACGCCTGTAACACCAGTGGCTGCAGTGAAACGGTAACTTCATCGTTGGTCACTATCGATCACCCGGTCCCCGCTGTGCCCAGTAGTTTGGCCGCTAGCCGAAACGGGGAAGTCATTGATCTCTCTTGGGATAAGGTGACAACCGGATATGACGATCAATACCAGTTTCGGATGAATGGCGAGGCTTGGCAAGTAGCTGATACCGATGGGAGTGCCCAGCAGCCAGTAGGTAGCTATGGAACCTATACCTTCGAAGTGCAAAGTTGTAACCTGATACCGGAGGGCCGCAAGTGCTCTGATTCGGCAACGGTTGTTTACGAAATCGAAGATCCGGATCCATCGGTTCCCGGCTGGGCTAAGCCGCTGGGAGGTTTGTCGATACTCGATGCCGGTTATACTGAACCCCAGGTTGTTCAGCATGAGCAGAGTGTCGGTACTGTAGGGGGAAGTGGATCAGTTAAAGGTGGTGCAGCATCTTATCAGATCCCGATCGATCTGCCTCCCGGCAGAAATGGCAGGAAGCCGCAGATATCTCTAGGCTATTCAAGTCGTACTGGAAATAGCGTACTCGGTGTTGGATGGTCAATTAATGTCGGCTCTGTTATTAGTCGTTGTCCCCAGACTTTGGCGCAAGATAATGGCCGTAATGTGGCGGTTAGTTACAGCGCCGCTGAGGACCGGTTGTGCCTGGATGGCCAGCGGCTTATACCTGTTTCTGGATACTACGGCGAGTCAGGCACTGTTTATCATACAGAACGCGAGCGATTTATTCGTGTAACGCAAAATGGCGCGCTCAACAGTTCTTCAACTTGGTTCAAGATCGAGCTGAAGAATGGGGTTGTACGGTATTATGGTTACAATGCCAACAGTAGGCAGAGCGATGAAGGCCGGTCTGAGACCCTAACATGGGCAATAACGCGAGAGGAAGATTCTCCGGGCAATAGCATTGTCTATCAATATGATTACTTTGGTTCTGGGGAATATCAAATTGCGGATATCTATTATACAGGGAGCGGGACAGCACTGGGAGACCGGCACGTATCTTTCGTTTACGAGAATAACGCGCGGCCAGATATTTATTCAAGATACTTGATGGGAGGGTTAAATCGGTTAACCCGTCGTTTAGATAAAATAACAACCTACTCCCACTCGATTCCGGTTACAGAGTATCGCTTTGAATATCAGGAAAGTGAGGCGTCAGGCCGTAGCCTGCTAGAAACAGTAGAGGAATGCGGGTACAAAAATAGCACGTGGTCTTGCCTTGAGAAAAGCAGTTTTACTTGGCAGGATGCCAAGCCAGTTTTTACTTTGGAAAAGTTTGGCTATCTCAGCGGCGGCTCCGAAGATAATTACTTGGAGTCCTCTCATTTAACTTTGTCGCCGCAATTACAGGGTATGCGCTGGTTGAACGATATACATTACCGGGGTGATGCCGATGGTAATGGTGTGCAGGATGCCATTGGCTGGAATATGAATGCCGAGGGAGAGTTTGAAGGCGCTAATGATGTCTCTAGGGGGGATAACTGTGAACGTCTTGGTCTAGGCTGGAATTGCCTATATCCGGATTTTAATAAAGATGGTAAAACGGATATGTGGCGCTCAGGCAGTAATAATGTGCTACAAATATCTTATGATAGAGGATCTGAATGGATAGATACTGATATTGCTATTGAATCCGAGCTTTACTCTGTCGATCGCCCGGAGTATATCGGAGACTGCAATGGTGACGGATGGCCGGATTTGATGTGGCGGGATGGCGTCGTAGAGCTAGATCCGGGCCATGAAAAGCTATACCTCTGGATTCATAGCGGTAATCCAGAGAATCCGTTCCAAGGAGAAGGAAAACTTGTATATACCTACGGCAGAGCCGGGAATGAAAGTCCTTTCTACAATACAACTTATCAGCAGTTTATTGGTGATATAGATGGCAATGGTTTGCCAGATATGGTGGAAAGTGATCTAGAGCTTGATGATCCGGGAAGAAGCTACAGCGCTTCTCCTCAGCCTATACCTAGAAACTTTTATTTGGCAAAATTGGACCGAAATGGAGATCTCTATTTTGATATCGAGTCTGTCGAAAAATACGCCCTTGGGCTTGGGTTTGATAACACAGGTGCAATTCCTGAGTATTTCTTTCAATATTTCATGGATGTCAACGGAGACGGTCTTGTCGACTGGCTTTCCTGGCGGTCAGGTAATCCAGGGCTGTGGCTGAGTATTAATAAAGGAGGATCTGGCTTTACATCCTGGCAGTATTTGGGAGATGAAACTTCTCTTGAATCTCGATTTTTCTTCTGGGACAGCAATCCAGCTTACCCGGAGGAGTATGGATTTGTGAAGGTCCCAAAATACGAAGCCGCTTTTCGAAAGTTCGATATAAATGCAGACGGCCGTATGGAGTTTCTGGTTCCGGACGAACGCTTGGTAGAGGCTTGTGTAAGTCTGTTTGACAGTACTATCAGAAAAAACTTTTGTGGAGAGGATGTCTACACCTGGACTAGGTCCACAGAAGGTGACAATAGCGGGATGCCCACACCCATAGATACCAGCAGGACAGATGATAACGTCTATAAATACAAAGCACTGCGGTTTACAGAAAATGCTAATGGAGTTTTTACCGCAGAATGGGTAGAAACTCCTTTAATTGGTTCTGGTAGTGAGTCGGTTAACTATGATGCCTTCGGCAACGGGCTTACAGATTTTGTCTTCGCGTTTGGACCTCGCTTTGGAAGTGGGACTATCCAGAGTCAAACTGGTGAAATGGAAGGAAAATCGGAAGGTGTTTATATAAACCGAAATCGTGGCTCCGCCACCGGGGATGAACGCTACGAACCCACCGATATGCTAATTGCCGTGGAAAACGGCCTCGGCGTTCGCGACGAATGGCATTACCGACCCCTATCCTCCCGTGACGACCGCTACCACTCTGAAGACAAGCCCTTCTACGAACGCGGTGGCTACTTGGATAGTTTGTCCGGTTCGGTGCAGGACGACCACTTCGAGTTCACCTCCAGCATGTACGTGGTAGCGGAACACCGTCAGTCCAACGGTGTGGACGGGTTGAACAGAAAGCAATACCGCTACAAGGGCGCCGTTTTCAACGATAAGGGCCGCGGTTTCCAGGGATTCCACACCATTATTGAGGAGGACCTGGCAGCGAATATCGAGATCCAATCCGATTTTCACCAGGTATTCCCCCTGGCCGGCAAATTGCACAAGCAACGCAAATGGGAATTGGGGGACCGGAGTTCGGATATCATACAGGTGGATGCCTTTGAGGAAAGCAGCTACGAATGGCAGTTCTGGCCGAAGGGTGGGCATAGCTCCCCGGTAGTGGTGGATTCTCTAACCGATAACTGGAGCGTCGCTGCCAACGATCCTTACTTCGTTGGCCCCAGAGAGCAGCGCACGGTGCACCGTACCCTCCGGAAGTCCGGTAGTACTAGAACCGAACTCTACACCAAAAGCCGGGCCAGTAGTTTCGACCAGTGGGGCAATGTGCGGGTAGCCACTAGGGGTTATGAAGAAACCGGTGGTGCCCACGCTGTCTCCAGTACTACCGAGACCCAGTATGTGGCCGCGGATGAGGCCAACTGGTGGATCAATAAGCCACTCAAGCAGACTGTAACCAAGCATGTCATCCAGAATCGCAGCGGTGTCAGCATTGACGCCGATACCGACGTGGAGCAGTCTGTGGTGATCGATTACCTGCGGTGGGATAGCAACGCCCGCAAGCCCAGGCGGGTCAAAACCACCCCCTCCAATGGCAAATGGACTGAGGTGGATACCATCTACAACGATGACGGCCTGCCCGAGAGAGTCACCTCCACCGCCGAAGGCGAGACGGAATCCCGCATTGTGAAAACCACGGCGTTCAGCAGCGACGGCTACTTCCCCAAAACCGTGGAAAACTCACTGGGCCATACCACGACGACCATCACCAACCCCCGCTTCGGCAAACCGGATTCGGTCACCGATGCCAATGGCCACACGACCGAATACGAATACGATGCCTTCGGTCGCCAGATCACCGAGACAGCCCCCAGTGCCCTCGGCCTCAAGGCCGCCCCGGATGCACACGCAGCCCTGCAGTGGTGTTATCCTAGTTGCAGCAGCGCCCCGAACGCTGTCTACAAGACCATCAAGCAGCAGGCCGGCACACCCACCCAAATCAGCTACCACGACAGCCTGGGCCGGGTCATCCGCACCGAGGTCCAGGCCTTCGACGGCACCGACTGGGTGGTTACCGAACAGCAGTTCAACGCACTCGGCCAGGTCACCTTCGAGTCGGTGCCCCACAACGCCAGCAGTCCCAATAGCTATGGTACCCACTACGACGGCTACGACACCCTGGGCCGGGCCCTGGGCAAAACCGTCGACCAGACCAATGGCCAGGTACTGGATATCGACTACACCCACGAACAAGGCGGGGGCTTTACCACCAATATCGTGGCAAATGGCCGCGCCATGAGCCGCACCTACAACGGCCTGGAGCAACTAATCCAGACCGTTGACGCCCTGGGCGGCACCACAAAGTACGCCTACGACGGCGCCGGCAACCCCATAGTGCTGCAGGATGCCGCCGGCAACCGCATCACCGCCAAGTACAATGCCCTGGGCCAGAAGGAATGGGTGAACGACCCCAACATGGGCGAAAAGTCCTTCACCTACACCGGCTTTGGCGAAGTGGAAACCGAAACCGATGGCAACCTCGACATTACCAGCTACACCTACGACCGCCTGGGCCGCATGGAGACCCGCAGCGTCAATGGCCAGGAAGAAGCCAGCTGGATCTACGACAGCGCCGCCAACGGCATAGGCCTGCCGCACACTGAGCAGAAGAGCGACGGTGGATTCACCCGTACCTACCGCTACGACGCCCTGAGCCGTCCGGATCGGGTCACCACCAATATCGATGGCGAAGACTTCCTCACCACCAGCCACTACGACAGCAACTACGGCCGCCTCAAGGGGCTCACCTACCCGAGCGGCCTCACCCTGCAGTACGGCTACAACGATACCGGTTACCGGTTCCGCACCAGCAATGCCGCCAGCGGCTACACCTACCGCGCAATCACCCAGATGGACGCCTGGGGTGAGTGGGAGTTCGCCAACGTCGCCGCCGGCAACTACACCGTAGGCCGGGACTTCTATGCCGAAACCGGCCAGATGGCAGGCACCGCCTTCGACAGCCTCGTCCAGAGCCACCAGACCCTGGCCTATACCTACGACAACTTCGGCAACCTCAACGAGAAAACCGTGTCGGTGCCCAGCCAGAGCCCGGCCTTGAACATGGAGAGCTATGTCTATGACGACCTCAACCGCCTCGACTACAGCACCAGAACCGACGGCCCCGCCATCGACTACGATTACGACGCTATCGGCAACCTGCTGAAGAAAGACGACTTCGCCACAAGCTACGACTACGACACTGGCACCAGCGGCGGCCCCAGCGCGGTCAAGAGCGTCACGCTCGTAGACGGAGGCACCAGAACCTATGGCTATGACGACAACGGCAACCGCACCCACGAGGACGGCACCCAACAGATCTGGTACAACGCCTTCAACAAGCCGACCCATATCAGCCGCAACGGCACCGACCTGTACTTCTCCTATGGTGCGGGCCAGCAGCGCTACAAGCAGGTCGACCAGGCCAATAACAAGACCACGATCTACGTCGATAAGCTCTTTGAGCGAATCACAGAAGGAGGAACCACCCAATACCGCCACTTCATTGAAGACATAGCGGTAGTCACCACCGCGGAGACAAGCAGCGACACCACACACAAGATCGGCTTTACCCACCGGGACCGACTGGGCTCCACCGTGGCCATCGGCGACCAGAACGGCAACCTCCAGGAAACCCACAGCTTCGACCCGTTCGGAAAACCGAGGCTCGGCAATATCACCGACAAGCTGCCCAGTATCCTGGATAGCCAATACACCACCCGGGGCTTTACAGATCACGAGCATCTGGATAGTGTCGAGCTGATCCATATGAATGGGCGGGCTTATGATTACAATCTGGGCAGGTTTCTCAGTGTTGATCCGATAATTCAAAGCCCGGGCAACTCTCAGAGCTTGAACCCCTATAGTTACATTATGAACAACCCGCTGGCAGGGACTGACCCCAGCGGGTACACCTGCAAGGGAGAAAGTGTTTGTGAGAGTGAATATGGAAAAGATTTTGATTCTGCTTGGGAGGCGAGTGAAAGCTCGGTTAAAGTAGATAGTAATACAAAATATATAATTGATAGCAATGGAGACGTCTATGTTGCTGACGGTGATGAGGCTGTAAAGGTTGAATCTGTAACGATCAATGGTAAAAACGGTTTTTCTGCGACCTCTGATTTTGGCTCTGGACTTAATGTAGACGCATTAAATATCGGAGGGATGGAAAGCCGCGGAAATGAGCAAGGTGTTTCCGGTCTAGCTTATAATTTTTCCCTTGCGATAGGTGGTGCCACCAGGGAATGGGGAGAAAGTGTTACTGGCACAGCGGAGAGTGCGGCCGCAGACCCAGTGGCTTATGCTCTCCATGTTACACAAGTTGCAGCAGATACTGTTTTCTATTATGCAGATGTTCTGATGCTTAATAGATTGGGGCTGGGAACGGGAGCCGATATAAGGACGGCCAATCGCCTGAATGGGGTTCTAGAAAGCGCGGGCGCATCCTTTGACCAGATGCTGGTTGCTGCTGAGCAGGGGGATTACGCTGCAACTGGTGGGAATATGATGGCCGTTGTTATGGCTGTTATGCCGAGAGGTCCAAAGGGGCTAAGTGGAAAGAGCCCACCAATAAATAGAGCTAGACAAAGACTGCATACAGGCGGGACGCCTGGGAAGTCACAATTCAAGGAAGGTGTTGACGTTGAAAATGTAGTTAAGGATGCCTGGAGAAATGGCACCCCTAGATTTAACAAAAATGGAAAGCTGATCGGAAAAGTTAAACAGTACAACGATCAGGTTGGTGCTGAAGGACAAACATCAGTAGATGTCCGCTTCAGCAGAAAGCATGGCATTCATGGGTTTCCGTCGAATAAAACAGAATAGAGTCAAAAAAGGTTATGGTTGAACTAGATTTGGTTGTTGAAAACATTAGACGAAAATTCTCAAAGGGTTGTCCCAGTGGAATAATGATTGGCTGGGATGTTAGTCGTTTTTTTTCTGCATTAAAATCTGTTTTTAAAGGGTATACGGTTCTAAATCAGACTGATTTTAACTATTCTTATTGCAACACTTACGACGTAAATTTGGGTAACAATGCGTCAGGCCATTACTTTGTGCTAACGATAAAGGTTAGTTATATTTACGATGCGTTCACTATGCATATAACTCGTTATATAAGTCGTCGAAGTGGTGAGGTCGTGACTTTTGATCAGTGTAACGAATATAAGGAGCTTGTAGAAAAGGTTAGAAGTTTTTTGGCTGATAAAGCGTTTCGAGAGATACAATCTGATGAAATGGATGTGGAAGTGGAAGGGGTAGAGCTGGAGTTGGCTGAAGTCCCAACTGTGGGGAAATGTTTATTTGACGACTTTGAATAGATGTCTAGAGTTTAGAGCGAACTAACTCGACAGTACCAGTATTGGTTGTTTCTGGACACCCAGAGCGCCGGGCAAAGCCGGTGATAAATCAAACGGTGAAAGTCCGTTATTCGGTAAGGGCTAGCAACCCGCCCGCAAACGTTTCTGGACACCCACAAATAGGAAAGCAAACGTCCGCTGATGTGAGATTCCTCCGTGAGATTCGCGGTTTCAGTGATGAGCCGGATTGAAAACAGGAAGATGTGGTTTTTGGCGCCAGTCAGTATTTTAGAGATGCAGCAACCCCTCGCGGCAGCCCGCGATGTCGCTCTTTAAGAGAAATAGAAGGTCAGGGGATAGGTGGGGATAAGTAGCGCTCGCAGTCTCGGATGCCCTGAACCCACCGCTTGCCGAGCCGTTCACAGGCACTGCGCACAGAATGAGTGGTACCTACCAGGGATTTGAAACGGCTCTCGAAGTTTCTGTTGAGGTAGAGCCAGTGCTGGGGGTCAATTTGTAATCGCTCGAGAATCGGCGGCAGCCCGCTTTCGATGGCCCCGCGCTTGTCGTCGCGCAGGCAGCGCCCGCTCCAGTCCACCAACTCCAGATAGTCCTGCAACAAGAAATTGGACACCCATAAATTGAAAAATCGATAGGGAGGTTGCTGTAAATTTATCTCCCGGTTGTCAAAGCTTGCTTTTCGGGTAAGTGAGGCCGGCGCCCTGTGTATAATTGCGCCAAATAGCTTTATTGGGATACAACAGTCCTTCGCAGAATCTTGCGGTGGCGTGTTTTAAAAGAGAAGCAATACTCTAGGAATTGGTTGACGGAGATAGGTAGCGCTCACAATCTCGGATTCCGTGGGCCCAGCGTTTGCCAAGTTGCTCACAGACACTGCGCACAGAATGGGCTGCGCCCACCAAAGACTTGAAGCGGCTTTCGAAGTTCCGGTTGAGGTAGAGCCAGTGCCGGGGGGGGCGATTTGCAGTCGCTCCAGGATCGGCGGCAGATTTTCGTCAATGGCTCCGCGTTTGTCTTCACGCAGGCAACGACCGCTCCAATCTATCAGTTCCAGATAGTCCTACAATCGGAAGGGTATTCCTACCGGCATGGTTCTTCGGGGATTTCCGGCGAAAGGCAGTAACAGCTTTGGTTGTCGGCCATCTTTAGCCGCTGAAATACGCCGTCGGATGGAGGTGTGATTTGATGCTTCCGGAGTCTCGGCTAATTTGGCACGAATGGGATTCAGATCCACATAAGCCATACAGGCCGCCAGCGCCCGCTCATCCAGCAGTGCCTGGGATTTGAAGCGGCCTTCCCAGAAGCGGCCGGTGCACTGGTCTTCCCGGTTGGCCTCGCGGGCGATGGACTCGTTCAGCATGCGCATAAACCAACTGATATCCATTAGCCTTGCCCGCCACTTTGCCGCCACTTCCTCAAGCCGCGCGAACTCTGCGGTATCCAGGGCGTCATTGCGGGCGAAACGCTGAGAAAGCAAGGTGCCCTTACAGAGCCGGGAAAGGAGAATTGGAAGGAGAATTGGACAGCCACTAATGGTGCTGCCACTAATGGTGCTAATGGTGTGGACACCTGGACGGACACCTGGACACCCACACACAAATAGGAAAGCAAACGTCCGCTGACGTAAGATTCCTCTGTGAGATTGGCGGTTTCAGTGATGAGCCGGGTTGAAAATAGGAAGCTGTGGTTTTTGGCACCAGTCAGTATTTTAGAGGTGCAGCAACCCCTCGCGGCAGCCCGCGATGTCGCTCTTTAAGAGAAATAAAAGGTCAGGGGATAGGTGGGGATAAATAGCGCTCGCAGTCTTGGATGCCCTGAACCCACCGCTTACCGAGCCGTTCACAGGAACTGCGCACAGAATGAGCGGTACCTACCAGGGATTTGAAACGGCTCTCGAAGTTTCTGTTGAGGTAGAGCCAGTGCCGGGGATCAATTTGTAATCGCTCGAGAATTGGCGGCAGCCCGCTGTCGATGGCCCCGCGCTTGTCGTCGCGCAGGCAGCGCCCGCTCCAGTCCACCAACTCCAGATAGTCCTGCAACCGGAAGGGCAGTCCCGCCGGTATGGATTCACTGGGATTGCCGGCAAAGGGCAGAAGTTGCTGCGGCTGCCGGCCATCTTTCGCCGCTGAGATGCGCCGCTGGATGGAAGTGTGGTCCGATGCTTCCGGTGTCTTCGCCATCTTCGCGCGGATCGGATTCAGATCCACATAGGCCAGGCAGGTTGCCAATGCCCGCTCGTCCAGGAGTGCCTGGGACCTAAAGCGGGATTCCCAGAAATGGCCGCTACAACCGTCTTCCCGATTGGCATCGCGGGCAATGGACTCATTTAGGTACCGCATAAACCAGCTGATATCGGCCAACCGCTCGCGCCAGCATTCCGCCACTTCCGTCAGCTGCGCCAGCTCTGCAGGGGCCAGGTGCTCGCCGCGGGCGAAGCGCCGGGACAGGGCAGAGCCTTTGAACAATCGGTGCCAGCGCTCGACCACTTCCAGGGTATCCCAGCGGCTCGCTTGATCCCGATTGATATGCAGCACCACATGGTAGTGATTACTCATCACCGCATAGCCGCAGATATCCAGCGCGAATATCTGCCCCAGTTCCAGCAGCCGGTCCTCGATCCACTGACGGCGGTGTTCAAAAGACTGCCCGGTACGTTCGTCCTGCCCGCACAGAAAGGCGCGGCGCACGCAGCGGGAAACGCAGTGGTAGTAGGGAGTGGTGTCTAGGGATATCAAGGATTTGCGCGGTAGTCCCATGGCTGGCTTTCATTTTACTGTATGAATGAACAGTATTGTGTGGCAGAGAGGACTGATTGCAACAGTTTTGGCGCGTGGTGCTTTTTATTCTGAGGGTGTTCAGAATCTCGTCTTCCTTGACATTGATCATGAAGTGTGTTTTTTTTGGTCCAAATTCCGGACTGCGGACCAACTGTGAAATCCCAAGATTCCTATGTCCTGGTACAGACCGTGGGGCAGCTGCTAAGCGAACCGCTCGAACCCTACGTTCCTCTGCCACGGGAGGGCCGGGACGCTTATTTTGAATCCCGCGCCAGGTCTCTGGCGGAGCAGGCAGCGCTCTATGGCGTGAGCAAGACGGGACTGATTCGCAGCTACCGGACCTTGGTCGGGGCGGGTTTGATCCGCGAACCGGAATTGCGCCCTGCCGGTTTCGGGCCCTGGGTAAATCTCACCGCCGCTGGGGAGTGGCTTGCCTATGGCATCCGTTATGCAGAGCCGGCCCGAAAAACTGGCTTTGGTTTTGGTCTGCCCACCGGTTTCAATTGCCACTTGATTCGCAGCGAAATGATGCCACCGGATCCTCCACTTTGCATTGCGGGAGCGAGCACCGTGGACAGCACGTCTGAGAAGGAAGGAATACTGATAAATCCCATCGACAAACACGTCCTCAGTGGCCCCAGCTTGCTCCCTGGAACATATATGCTGATGTCTGTGGTAGATGCCATCCGTATCGGTAAGCCTCGGGAACTGATGCACGCGAGAAGCGAGCTAAAAAAGCTATTGAATAACGCTCAGATAATCCAAGATCGGCTGCACCATGAATTTAAGGAATATCGAGTTACTTGAGCTGGTGGCCGATACCCTCGGTGAAGAACTCAATCGGCAGGTAGTGTATATCGGCGGTTCCACCACTGCGCTGTTGGTGGCTTCCGAGCGGCGTGGACAGGTCCGTCAGACCAAGGATGTGGACATCGTTGTCGACGTGGTGACTAGTGTGCCGTACGGGAAGTTCGCAAACAGTTCGCCGCGCCAAAGCGCCCAGCTCTGCGTTGAGAAAGCTTGAAATAACGCTGCTATTCCAGCGCTTTCTCGCCTTGATCTGAGCGCTTTGGCTGTGCTCCTTTGTTCGCGAACTTCCCGCACGGCACACTAGACGCGATTACCATACTTTTTGTAGTCAATTAAAAAAGAGAGGTTTCAAGGAGGATCAGTCCGAAGACGCGCTGATATGTCGCTATTGCCTGAGAGACTTCCCCGATGTGCGTTTGGACGTAATGCCCACGGCTGAACGGATTCTAGGATTTTCCAACCGTTGGTATTCGGCGGCGATAGCGCATGCATTTACCGTTGACCTGGGGAAGGCTTCCATAAAGGTGGCCCAGCCGGTGCATTTCCTGGCTACCAAGTTCGAAGCTTGGCATAGCCGGGGGAAGGGCGACATCTTTTCCCACGATATGGAGGATATTCTGTTCGTGCTCGAACATCGCCCGGAAATAGTTGATGAAGCGGAAAGGGCCGAAGCTGAGGTGCGGCGATATCTGAGCCGGGAGGCGAAGAGTCTACTGAATTCAAACCTGGTAAACTATCTGGACGGGTTTACAGAAACAGAAAGTGCGACGGTGGATATTAAGAACCGGCTTTTTAGGATCTCCAGGTTATAGTCCAGAACAGTATCTATGGGCGGCGTCTATTTCCAATCGTACCTTATAGCCTGCTATTTGCTGGGAGAGCTTGCTCAGCGATCCCGCCCCGAAAGCCATATTCCCGGCCGGTCTTCGGGGGGAAGGTCCCGTTCAGGCAGCGTAAAAGCCAGTTGGAGTCCGTAAGCCGCGAGTATCAGTTCTCCCCCACGTCTTACTCAAGCACTGTGACTGTCGATTTCTGCACAACCTCTCGCAAGGTTGGGTATACTTGGCGAGTGACGTGTCAACAGGTGGCGATAATGAAAAAGCTGGTACGTTTATTGACCATCTCAATTGCGTTGATCGTCGTCCTCCTGTTGATTTTTCCCGGTTTCAAGTACTGGCTGTATAAGGTCCTGCCGCCGGATATCCGCTGGGATATCTCCTATGCGCTGACGGACAAGTTCGTGATCGGCGTGGTCTGTTTTGTCGAGCACGAAAACAGGCTGCTGCTGGTAAAGAACTCCTATCAGGACAAATGGGCGCTGCCCGGCGGCTGGCTGAACAAGGGGGAATCCTTTGAGCGGGCGGCGAGTCGGGAGCTCAGGGAGGAGCTGGGTGTGGAGATGGTCGATATTCGTGTTCTGGAGGTCAGGAATGTGCCGGGATCGCAGGTTGTCGATGTGGCCGTGAGTGGAGGGCTGGAGACGGCGACTATTTTTTCCAGGGATCGGGAAGTTTCGGACTACCGTTTTTTCAGGAAGAGTGATCTGCCGGAGAATATTCTTTATACCCACAAGCCCTATATAGAAAAGTATCTTGGGCGCACGGCCGTTGCGGGGGAAGTGGCGGCGGAGTGAATCTGCCGGGAAAAAAGGCCGCGTAAAGCGGCCAACATCACTTGGGGGGTGATTGGTTCTTCCTTAGGGGAGCTTCAACGTTCCCGGTCCACGGTGACGATATCGTAGCGCTTGAGAGCGGGAATGGCCTCGTGCAGATCCCGCTCGGTACGCTCGACAGATGCCAGCTTCCTGCAGAGTCCGTCCGCCCGCTGTTCCAGCCGGCTGGCCCGCGCCTCTATCTTCGGTTCCATATTGTCGGCTATTTCTTCCGCTCTCGCTTCGATACTGTTGCCGCCTGTGAAAACGGCCTTGAGCGCGTGCCAGGCAATATTGCCGGCGGATTCCACTGCCAGTTTCTCTATCTTCGGCTCCAGGTCTTTTTCAATGGTTTCGTCGACATACTCGTCCATCCAGGCGTCGCCCAGCACGTAAACATCGCCCTGGGCGCTGAAACGCGCATCCGCCTGCTCGCGGATCTCCATCGAGGTCTCCTGCATCTCCATCACATCCGGGTGGTCACTGCCGGCGAGGGCGGTCAGGGCGATGGAGACTCCCTGCAGGGCAATATCCACCGCCTCCAGTGAAATCAGTGCCAGATCCCGCCCGGATTGGTGCAGTTCGGCGCGGTATGCCTGCATGAGTTGCCGCTGCCCTTTATCCAGGGTTATCTCGGTATCGTCGACCGTCAGCCGGCCGGGCGCCCGGTAGTGGAACAGTGGGACAGAACCTTTCCCCTCCCCGCGGACTTCCAGAAAATCGGGCCCGACGCGCACAAATGGCTCTACCTCGATCTGGCAGGCCCGTCCATCGCCGGTTTCCAGGTCGATATCGTGGGCTGACAGAGGCCCGCTGGCCAGCAGGGCCGCGGCGGCGGTGAGGATTTTCCACATGGCGGTTTCTCCGGTTATCCGTTGTTATTGTTGTGATGCGCCGGAAGCCGCAATTGGATGCATGGCGGAGAAAATCTTATACGGCTCCCATTCGGCGACCGAGGTGTTAATCTAGTGGGCCGTGCGTAAAGTTGTGTAACAAAGGAGCACAGCCAAAACGCCCAGATCAAGGCGAGAAAGCGCTGGAATAGTGGTTCTATTTCGAGCTTTCTCAACGCAGAGCTGGGCATTTTGGCGCAGCGAACTGTTACAGAACTTTGCGCGCGGCCCACTATGCGGGGATTTCCAGGCCCTGCCCAGAGTGCGTGGGCATAATACGAATAATCCGGGGAAGACTTATGTGGATACGCAAACTCACGCTCGGTGCGACACTGTTGCTGTTCGCCCTGGCTGCCCAGGCGGCAGCGCAGGCAGCCGGGAGTATCGCCGACTACACCGCCGGCATGGAAAAGCAGTCCGGCTTCTTCGACTTCTACTGGGACGACGACAAAGGCAGGGTCCTGCTGGAAGTTTCGGACTACGAGCGCGAATTTCTGCTGCTCACCGGCTTGGCCCAGGGGCTGGGCTCCAACCCGGTGGGGCTGGACCGCAACCAGATGGGCGACAACCGCCTGGTGACCTTCGAGCGGGTGGGCAACAAGGTATTGCTGCACCAGTTGAACCTGAAGTACCGCGCCCGCTCCGATAATAGCACCGAGCGCCGCGCCGTGGACGAGGCCTTCGCCTCCTCGGTGCTCTGGGGCTTCGAGGCGGTTGCGCGGGACGGCGAGCGGCTGCTGGTGGATTTCACCCCCTTCCTGCTGTCCGACCAGCACGGTGTCGCCCGGCGCCTGCAGGACACGGAGCAGGGCAGCTACCAAGTTGATACCAGCAAGTCCGCGGTCTACCTGCCGCGCACGAAAAATTTTCCGCAGAACAGCGAGTTTGAGGCACAGCTGACGTTTGCCGGCGGCGAACCGGGCAAATACCTGCAGGAAGTGGTGCCCACACCGACGCTGGTGTCCCTGCGCCAGCATATCTCGCTGGTGGCTCTGCCGGACGGTGACTATCGGCCGCGTCGCTTCCACAGCCGCAGTGGCTACTTTCCGTTCGAATACCGCGACTACGCCACCGCCATCGAGCAGCCGCTGGATCGGCGTGTCATCTATCGCCACCGGCTGCAGAAAAAGCCCGGCAGCGACGAAGTGGTGGAGCCGATCGTCTACTACGTGGATGCCGGTGTGCCGGAACCGGTACGCAGCGCCCTGATCGAGGGCGCCAGCTGGTGGGCGCAGGCCTTCGAGGCGGCGGGTTACAAAAACGCCTATCGGGTGGAGGTGCTGCCGGAAGACGCGGACCCGCTGGATGTGCGCTACAACGTGATCAGTTGGGTACAC
This sequence comes from Microbulbifer halophilus, assembly GCF_026183675.1. GTDB lineage: Bacteria > Pseudomonadota > Gammaproteobacteria > Pseudomonadales > Cellvibrionaceae > Microbulbifer > Microbulbifer halophilus. The sequence goes on along the minus strand of NZ_JAPIVK010000022.1, from coordinate 64,020 downwards.
CGCGCCACCCGCGGCTGGTCATACGGCCACGCCATCGCCGATCCGCGCAGCGGCGAGATCATCAAGGGCAATGTCACCCTGGGCTCGCTGCGGGTGCGCCAGGATTTTCTGATCGCCCAGGGGCTGCTGCAGCCCTACGGCAGAGGCGATGCCGATACCGAAGCGCTGAAGCAGATGGCGCTGGCTCGTATCCGCCAGCTCTCCGCCCACGAGGTGGGTCACACCCTGGGACTGGCACACAATTTCGCCGCCAGCGCCGAGGACCGCGCCTCGGTGATGGACTACCCGGCGCCGCTGGTCACCCTGGATGAAGGCGCGCTGCAACTGGAGAGTGCCTACGACACCGGTATCGGCACCTGGGACAAGCTGGCAATCCGCTACGGCTACGGCGATGCCGCCGGCAGCGAGAGCGACTATCTCGCCGGCGTGATCGATGAAGCCGCGCAACAGAAACTGCGCTTTATCTCCGACCCGGACTCCCGCGGCATCAACGACGCCCACGCCGCCTCGCACCTGTGGGACAACGGCAGCGATCCGCTGGCAGAGTTCGAACGCATGGCGGAGCTGCGGCGCCACGCCCTGGATCACTTCTCCGCCGCGGCCAACCCCGGTCACGCGCCGCGCTCGTCGCTGGAGGAGACCCTGGTGCCCGTCTACTACGGCCACCGCTACCAGGCCGAAGCCGTGGGCAAGCTGATCGGCGGCCTCGACTACGACTACCTGTACAACGACGCCGAGCAGAACAGCTACACCCTGGTGCCCCCCGAGCGCCAGCGGGGCGCCGTGGACACACTGCTGGCGACACTGGATCCGGAATTCCTGACCCTGCCCGAGAGCGTGCTGCAACTGCTGCCGCCCAAGGCCTACGGCTACAGCCGCACGCGCGAGAGCTTTCCGTCCGATAGCGGCGTTGCCTTCGATGCGATCGCCCTGAGCGAGGCCGCGGCCGGCCATACGCTGTCCATCCTGCTGAACCCGGAGCGCGCCGCGCGCATGGAACAGCAGCACGCCCGCAACAGCGAGACGCCCGGGTTCGGTGCGCTGCTGGACAGGCTCACGGACAGGGCATTTCACAGCCGGGAGTATTCCGGCCTGCAGGCGGCGGTGCACCAGCGGGTGAACCATGTCTATATCCACCGGCTGATGCTGCTGGCCGGCAACGAACAGGCGGCGGAGTCGGTGCGCGCCAAGGCCAGCCTGGCACTGGCCGGCCTGCAGCACCGGATCGGCCGCATGAAACTCTTCGGTGAGGACCCCGAAGGTTACAACGCCCACTACTTCTACCAGGCGCAGCGTATTGCGGCTTTCCGCAGTGGAGAGCTGAAGGTGAAGGTCTCCGACCTGGAGGCGATGCCACCGGGGTCGCCGATCTAGTCCGGAATGGCACCGACTTGGGATGAGTCCGCTGTGGGAGCTTGCCTTGCAGGCGAATCTCGGGACGCTGCCCCCTCTGCCAATCGCCTGCAGGGCAGGCTTCTGCAGTCGGGGCCGCGGCTGGTTTACTCTGCCAAGCTATCGCTCTCCCATACAATCGGCCCCTTGTTCTCATCCCGCTCGATCCAGCTCGCGTAGCGGTCCTCGATCGCGCCGCGTTTGACTTTCAGCGTCGGCGTCACCAGTTCGTTGTCCGGTGTCCATTCTTCTTCGGCGATAAAAAGGGTTTTGATCCGCTCATGCGGGCGCAGGGAATCGTTGACCTGCTCCAGCAGGTGGCGCAGCTTTTCCGCAACCTTTTTATGCGGCAGCTCGCGGCCGGAATCCGACAGGTTGGCTATCATCAGCGGCTGGTCGCTGCCGTGGCCCAGCACGCAGATCTGGCCCAGTATCGTCTCCTCGCCGAATTTTTTCTCCAGTTCCGATGGCTGCACGAACTTGCCCTTGCTGGTCTTGAAGCTGGAGGACAGGCGGCCGGTCAGATGCAGAAGGCCGTCGTCGTCGACAAAGCCGCGGTCGCCGGTATGGTAGTAGCCGTCTTTCAGTGTCTCGGCGGTTTTTTCCGGCTCCAGATAATAGCCCTGCATGATGGCGTCGCTTTTGAACAGTATCTCGCCGTTGTCGGCGATCCTGATTTCGCAATCCCAGAATGGCTTGCCCACGGTGCCCGGTACCGGCTTCTTGCCCATATGGGTGATGCAGCCGTAGATAAAATTTTCGGTGGTGCCGTAGCCGTCGGCGAGCATGAGCCCCATACGGTGATACCAGCGCTGCAGGTCCTCGGAAATGGGTGAGGCACCTGTGACCAGCAGGCGCGCCTTGTCGAGTCCGAGGTTTTTCTGAACTTTTTTGCGCAGCCAGTTGTTGATGCCGGGGATGTGCAGCAGGACTTTCTGTAGTGATGGCGGTATCTTGTTGTCGACGCCTTCCTTGAATTTGCCCCACAGCCGCGGCACCGAGAAAAACATCGTCGGTCGAGTGCGCTGCAGGTCCTCGAGAAAGGTATCCAGGGATTCGGGGAAATGCACCGGGGTGCCGGAGTAGACGCTGTGCAGTTCCACCAGGATGCGCTCGGCGGCGTGGGACAAGGGCAGGTAGGAGAAGAAGCGATCGTTCTCGTTGTAGCCGAAACCGCGGATCATATTGGGCACGGCGAAGGTCACCGCCGACCAGGTATGCATTACACCCTTCGGCTTGCCGGTGGTGCCAGAGGTGTACATCAGCGTAAACAGCTGGTCCGGTTCATAGACCGGAGACTCCTGCAGCGGCTCGTTCTCCTCGATGATCTTTTCTATCTGGTAGTCGCAGTCGATCTCGCAGCGGTGGATGGCGATCTTCGGCAGGTCTTTCGCTGCGTCGCGGATATTGTCATTGTTGTCGGAGCCGCCGACGAAGATCATCCTTGATTCGCTGTGATCCAGCACGTATTCCATCGACTCCCGGGACTGGCTGGGAAACAGCGGCACGCTGATCATCCCCGCCAGCATCATGGCGAAGTCGGCCACAAACCAGTCGGCGCAGTTTTTGGCGTGGATGGCGACACGGTCGCCGGCGTCGCAGTGCTTTTTCAGGAAGGCCGCGAGCCGACGGCTGCGGTCCATGACCTCGCCCCAGCTGTAATCGCGCCACTGACGGTCGATCATCTGCCGCAGGTAGACGCGGTCGGCCTGATCCTTTTCCCGCCGGTAAAGTATCTCCAGCAGCTGTTTTCCTTCGAGTTTGCGGTACTGTTCTTCGGCAGTGGTCATGGCTATCGTTCCGGTGAGTGATAGCCGAAATATAGGTGATATTGCGCTGAATTGGCCGACAGGGAGCGGCGGTGAGGGAAAGATCAGCTACGGATAAACTGCGACTTCTTCACCCAGTGACTGCCGCGGTATTTGCGCGTGGGTTTATTGTCTTTCAGGGCCCAGAAATAGTGGCGGTTGAACTGGAATTCGACGTCGTAGTCCTCCGCCAACGCGGCCAGCGGCAGGGCCTTCCAACTGGAGATACGCCGCTTGCTGGTGGCCTCCAGCAGGTATTCGGTGTCGTCGACGATCGCTACCACCCAGGCGTGGCCCTGGCCCTTGTGGGTGCCCATGGCCACGCGGGCGTCGATGCCCAGTTCGATCAGCCAGTCCGCCAGCAGTATCGCGTGATCCTCGCAGTCGCCGCGCTTCTGGTAGAAGGCCTGGCGGGAGGTCTGCCAGATGTCGGAGAGACCGGCGTACTGCAGGTGGTCGCGCTGGTATTTCTTGCGGATCGCCAGGGTGTAAAGCGGTACCCAGAGCTGTCGTGTCTTGAAGGGGCGGAAGCCCACCAGGTAGCTGTTGGCGAAGTGGTGCTTCTTGTCCAGGCCGCGCGCCGAGGCGGTCACCTCGGGAATTCCCTGCCAGTTCCAGACCGAGACATAGGCACTCTGCGCTTCAGAACGCTTTGCCACTGCCCGCTGTACATAGTCTTCCGACAGGGGCCGGCCGGTACCGCTCACCCGCACCACGCCGCGCTGGCGATCCTTGTGATCGCCGGCGGAATCGCCCACGGCCATCTGCCGGTTCAGGGCGGCTTCCATCCGTTCGCGCACCAGGCCCTCCGCCGCGGAGTCCGGTTGGCCGAGGCGCACCAGTACTTCCGGTGCCATCAATACCAGGGCGATGCAAGCGGGGAGTAACCAGAATCGCATTGATCACTAACCCTTCAGGCCGAAGGAAATAATCAGTGCGACGAAGACCAGGATGGTCGAAGCGAAAATGGCCACGGCGATATTACCGTTTTTCAGCTCGCCCTCGATATCCACGCTGCGCAACAGCTTGCGGTCGATCACCATCAGCGCAACGATGCCGATAAACAGCGACAGCAGTGTGTACAGCAGGTTGATACCCAGGTTGAAGAGGGTGGCGGTGAGAAATTCCAGTTCCATAGGCGAGTGCAGGTTTCCAATCGTTATAGCGGGCCAACATTTAACCACAGATTGATGCGGCCGCACTACTGGCCGCAACGGTGAATTTGAAATACCACCTGCGGTAAACTGATCACCAGCGGAAATTACAAGGTTGCGAACCGGAATTGCACAATGCGATTGATTTACAAATTACTGGTTCTTTCCGTGCTGTTCTTTATCTGGGTATTGTCGGCTTCAACAGCAATCGGGAAATGCCGGAGAAACAGAAACAAGCCGTTCCGGGTAGCCGGTAAGGGGTGGTTTCAAGGGAAGGTGATTTACTAAGGAGTGCATAAGTAGCCCGACATGGAATTTCGGACCGTATGAGGCATGGATGCCGATTACGAGCGTACACGGATGTATTTACAGCGTGTCTGAAATTCCATGTCGGGCTACTTATGCACGTATTAATAAACGAAAAAGGGAGGCTATATCGGCCTCCCTTTTTCGTGGTTGCGGCAACTGCCTTTTACTTCTTCTTCGGGCCGCCGCCGTTGCCGCCACCATTGCCGCCGCCGGGGCCACTGCCGCCGTCATCGGGATTGGTGCCGGTACAGGCGTTGGCGCTCAGGTAGTTGACGGCGTCCACAGCCCGCACCAGGCCGTAGCCGTAGGCGTTATCGCGGCCGGCATCGCCCAGGTCTTCGGCGGTTGCATTCAGGGCCGCGCGGATCTCGCCCGGTGCACAGTCCGGGTAGTGGCTCCATACCAGCGCTGATACGCCGGACACGTGCGGACTGGCCATGGAGGTGCCGTTGAAGTGAGCGTAATCGCTGGCCTCCACACTCAGGGTGCTGCTGGCGCCGAGCTGGTTCAGCAGCGCCGCACCGTCGGTATCGGAGATGCCGGCGGACGGAATGGTCGTGGTGGTATCGCCCAGGGTGCCGTGGAGCATGCCCGGCTCGTTGTTGTAGATCACCGCGGCGACACCACCGCCGGCCTCACAGTTCAGCACCTTGTCGGCGAAGCTGATATTGCCGCGTTCGATCAGGCAGACACTGCCGGAGGCAGCGGTGCAGGCGGACTCGGCAGTGCCGCAGTCGACCAGAGCGCCGGTGGCGGAGGCCGCCGGGCTGCCGTCCATAGCGGCAGCTTCCACTGCCGCACCGTCCACGGTCAGGTCGGTGTTGCGGCCCATGCCCACCGGCACCGTGGAGAGCACGTCCACGCCCGGCCCGGACAGTTCCACCTGGTTGGTCTGCTGGGAGAAGTCCGCCACGACCTTGTTGCTGTCGACGGCCGCCACGGAAACCACGGCGTCATAGGAGGCCGGGTAGGAGTGGCTGGTGTCGCCGTCGTTGCCGGCGGCGGCGATGGAGAGGACGCCGTCGGTGTTGTAGAGATCGGCAAAGGCGCGCTCTTCGGTTTTCGACTTGCGGCCGCCGCCCAGGCTCATGTTGATCACGTCGGCGCCGTTGGTGGCACAGGTATCCGCGGCGGATACCAGGGACGACGAGTAGCCCCAGCCGTCGGCATTGAACACCTTGATGATATGCAGGTTGATATTGCTGTTCGGCATCACACCGACAACGCCGACACTGTTGTTCATGGCGGCGATGGTGCCGGCCACGTGGGTGCCGTGGCTGTTCTGGTCTTCGTACCAGTTGCCGGTGCCGGAGTCGTTGGTGCCGGAGACGGCGTTGCCGGACAGGTCCTCGTGAGAGATATCGTAGCCGGAATCAATGATACATACGGTGCGGTTGCCGGCTGCGCCGTCGCTGACCTGGTCCGCCTGCACCATCGGGATGCCGTAGGGAGTTTCCTGGGACATCAGGTAGCGCTTGGCGTCTTCCTCGACATACTCGACGTTGGGGTTGTTCTGCAGTGCGCGCAGTGCCTTTTCCGGCAGATGGGCGGCGACGGCATTGCGCTTCTCCAGGCCGAGAGCGACGCGGCCGCCGCCCTGTTTTACCCGGGTTTTGATCGCGGGGCCCTTGCCTGCCTTGAACTTTACAATGTATCGATCGTTATCGGCGCTGACTGGTGCGGACAGGGCCAGAGCCAGGGAGCTGGCAACGAATAGCGGTAACTTCTTTTTCATTATAATGCTCCGAAAAAATATTTTTATAATTGAAATGACATTATTGGAATAGTTGGCCACCCGGTGTCCCGCGTACCCGAACAGCGACAACATCTGCGGAAAGGCGCGGAGCCACCGACCGCTGGTGGTGGAGTGATAGTAGCAGCCAGTGATCGTTTGCCAATCGACAAGCCTTATTTCTGTAACGTAATTTCAGAATTTATAAATTATTTGTTTATCTTTACCGCCCTCTGTGAGGACATACCTTTCTGTTTCGTCGATTCCTATGGCCGCCTGAGATTTCCCCTGCGGCGGCGCATGTCTTGTCGCCGCCAGGTATCGCGATCCCACCCCGGTACCTCCTGACCGCTCCAACCGGATTTCCGTACTCCAACCTGCCGCTGACTAACTGGCGATCAATCGTGACACAATTTGCCACAAAAGCCTGAAAAATAAACATTGCTTAAAAAATGTGCTATTTTGCGCCATCGCGAAATAACAAGCTGCGGATTCTTTCGAGATGTACAACAAGAAGGTCTGGTTTGGGGGAATTGCCGCTGTCCTGGCGGTCATCTTTTGCAATGAGGTTTGGGCTGCGGAGCCGCGTGACGGCGCGCGGCGCATCATTATCCAGCTGGAGGAGCGCGTCCGGCTCGCGGGTGAGGAGTCGGCTCCCGCCCGGCCCGCCCTGCGGGAGCTGGTGGCCCGGCACCGGGAGCGCGCCCGGCGCCAGGGGCTGCTGCTGGACAAGCTGCGCCGCCGCGGACTGGCGGCGCGGGCCCCGCAGGGTAGTCCCCGACGTTTTACCCGCGCGCTCAACGCCATCGTCACCTCGGCCAGGGCCGCTGATATCGACGATATCGCCGCCCTGCCCGAGGTCCGCGGCGTGACCCTGGACCACCGGGTGCACGCCCTGGGCGGCGACAGCGTCGAACAGGTGCGGGCGCCGCAGGTGTGGGCCCTGTCCGACGGCGGCGGCCGAGCGCTCACCGGCGAGGGAACCAGTATCGCGGTGATCGACAGCGGTATCGACTACACCCACCCGGACCTGGGCGGCTGCTTCGGCCCCGGCTGCAAGGTGGTGGGTGGCCACGACTTCGTCAACGACGATGACGACCCCATGGACGACTACCGCCATGGCACCCTGGTGGCGGGTGTCGCCGCCGCGGACGGCTCGCTGCGGGGCGTGGCGCCGGGGGCGCAGCTCTATGCCTACAAGGTGCTGGACAGCGACGGCGGCGGCTACACCAGCGACGTGATCGCGGCCATCGAGGCGGCGCTGGACCCGGACGGCGATCCGGCCACCGACGACGCGGTGGACGTGATCAACATCAGCCTGGGCATGCCCGGTGGCAACAGCTCGGCCATTTCCGCGGCCGCCAATGCCGCCGTGCGCGCCGGGACGGTGGTGGTCGCCGCGGCGGGCAATACCGGGCCCGGTTACGACACCATCGAGGCGCCCGGCTCGGCGCAGCGGGTGCTGACCGTGGGGGCGGTGGACAATGAGGGGCGGGTTCCCGCCTTCAGCGCCCGGGGGCTCTTCGCCGGCGGACTGGAACCGGACGCCACCTCGATCAAGCCCGAGCTGACGGCGCCGGGGGTGGCGGTGCGCAGCACCGTCCCGGGCGGCGGCTACGCCAGCAGCTCCGGCACCTCCCTGGCGGCGCCCCATGTGGCGGGCGCGGCGGCGCTGATGCGCCAGCGCTATCCGCGGCTGGACAGCGCCGAAATCAAATCCCTGCTGGTGAACTGGGCCGCCCCCGCCAGCGGCGGCATCCAGGCGGCGGGGAACGGCCAGTTGGATGCCCTGGCGGCGGCGCAGGCGCCGTTCCTGGTCAGCCCCGCCGCCCTTTACCGGGGTTACTTCACCGACGCAGACACCGGCAAGAGCGCCGCGGTGACGGTGAAGAACCTCGCGGCGCAGGTGGAAATCGGGGTGGAGGATACCGGCGAACTGCCTGCGGGCGCCGCGCTGACCCCGGAAAACAGCCGTTTCACCCTCGGCCCCAACGGCTACAGTAGCCAGTCGGTGGCACTGCGCGTGGACCCCGGCCGGGTCGACTATCCGCAGGACCTGCACCGCGCCTACAGCGGCGCGCTGCGCTTCACTGCCGACGGACAATCGGTGGAGCTGCCGGTGGCCTTCCACCGCGCGGAACTGCTGGAACTGAGCCAGGAGAATGCGCCGGAGAATTACTGGTCCTACTCGGCCACGGCGTTCGGCGCCGGCGGGCAGACTTCCTCGGCCCTGGCCAGCTTCGAGAGCGACCGCCCCCGGCTCACCCTGGCCACCCGCGACGGGCCGGTGCACGTCCTGTTCGCCGCCGAGCACAATGACACCATCCAGGTTGCGGAAAATGTGCGCGCGTCCGACGGCCCGCTGGTATTTCCCGCCGGCGGGGGCGGCTTTGCCGTGACGACGCCGACCACCCCGGACGGCAAGCCGCTGCAGTTTGTCAGCCAGGTGGTGGAGCTGACCCACCGGGACTACCCGCAGCAGCACTACCGCCGGGTATTCGGCCGCGGCCAGTCGATGAGCGCCATCCACAACCTCTCCGATGGCTTCCGGCTGGACTATTTCGGCCTCGCCGAAAAGACCGGTAACCACCCGCAGGACCGCCAGCTCTACCTGCTGAAACACAGCCAGCGGGGCCTGTTTGCGGATCTCGGCTTCGATCTGTCCGGCTACGGCAGTGTGCGGATGCTGGTCAACAGCGCCCGCTGGCGGCAACAGGGCTACAGCCTGGCGTTTGCCCCCGGCAGCTACCGGCCCGGCGGCGAGGTCCACCGGGACGAGCGCAGCGTCGTCCCCCGGCGCAATGACGCCACCCTGCTCACCCTGCACGGCAACGACGGGGCGCTGGAGAGCTGGCCCACTTACCTGAATATCGGTATCGACAGCGACGGCTCGCTGCAGGCCGGTTCGCTGGAATTCGCCGTGGGGCGGGAGCGCTACCGCAAGCTGCGCCGCAGCGAATCCGACAGCGCGCCGGCGGCGCCGGTGCTGCAGCGGCCCAATGCGCCCCTGATGTTCGGCCGCGGGCTCCGCTTCTGGGCCGGCGGGCTGCGCAACAGTGGTGGCGGCCCACTGCTGGAACCCAGCGTCAACGGCGACGCCACCCAGCAGGCGGTGATGGACAGTTGGGGCAACGGCTACCGGCGCGATATCCGCTACAACGCCCGTTGCCTGGAGACCGGCAACCAGATTGCCGGGGGGACGCTGAATCGGCCGCGGCTGTTCTCCTACGGCGGCGGCTGCCAGCGGGTGCGCGTGCGGTTCGAGTACCCCACCGCGGTGGACGATATCGATTACCGCTCCACCGCCGAACTGCAGCTGTCCACCCTGGACGGCGCTGCCACACCGCGCATCGACATGGTGGCACTGCTGGAAGGCGGGAAAGTGTCCAGCTACGCCCAAAGTGACGGTGAACTGTTGGTGCGCACGTCGGCGCAGTTGTCGCTGGAACTGGCCCTGGACGACGGCGACTGGCAGCCCCTGGAGGCGGTGCGGGAAGACCGGGCATACCGCGCGGCCCTGCCAGAGTTCGACGGTGCCGCCATCGCCCACCTGCGTCTCACCGCCGCCAGCGACAGCGGCAACCGCCTGGTCAACACCATTCGCGGCGCCTTCGTCCTGGGTGGCGACGCCGCGCGGGCCGTGGACAGCGACAGCGACGGCGCGGTGGATGCCGCCGACGCACGGCCGCTGAACCCGCGCTATTCCGAGACCGGCAGCGGGGCGGCGGCATTCACCGCCCTCGACACCGGCGACGTCCGCGTCGAACGCGGACAGGAAAATGTGGTGGTGCAGGCGTTTGTCATGGAGGCGGATGTGGAATCGGAACTGTCCTCCCTGACCCTGCGGGCCTCCGGCGCCGGTGACGACAGGGCGGATATCGCGCTGGCGGAACTCCACTGGGACAGGGACGGCGACGGCAGGCTGGACGATGCGGACACCCCGCTCGCCAGCGGTCGCTTCGACCGGGACGACGGCCGCGTGACCTTCCCCATCGACCGCCCGGGCCCGCTGGTGCTGCCGGCGGGCAAACACCAATTTATTGTCAGTTACGATTTCGCGCCCTGAGCGGGAGGGGAAAACCATGTTGTGTAAAACGATTTCACTGCTCGCCTCGACTCTGGCAATCGCCGCCTGCGGCGGTGGCAGCGGGGAGAGCGGTTCCCCGGACAGTGACGGGGCGCAGAGCGGCGGCCTGAGCAGTGCGGACTATTCCAGCCGCGTGGTGGGCGCGGAGATCCGGCGCCGGGACAGCGGCGAGCCGCTGGGCGTCTCCGGGCTGCCGCTGGAAGGCGAGCGGGTGATTCTCTCTGGTGATTGATGGGCAAAGCGCAGCGTGCCCATCAACCACGGAGGCAATCGGCGCCTTGCGATCCTCGTGCACGATCGCGCAGGCCATTGGGCAGGGTGAATTTCTTGTAGGGGATCCGCAACGCCCGGGTATCGATATCCGGTCTCCCGATTCGGTGCCGGTGACATCAATTGTCGAGGCCGCTGCGGCAGGTTCCGCCGAAGCCGGCGATTGCCAGCACTGCCGGCAGCCATGGGGAGTGGGGCGTTTTCATAGAGCGGGTTCCTTGCCACCCGGCACCCGCTTTGAATCCCGGAATTTGAGTTATAGCTACTGAGCCGGACGGCTGCTCAGTAGGCGCCGCGAATCAGCTCGATACCCGGCTGCAGCACGCAGCGCCAGGCGGCGGCGAGCTCATCGCTGTACTCCGGATCGTGTCTGTGCACCGTAGCCAGCAGTGCGTCCAGCCACAGGCCGTACATATCCGGGCGAATATTGTAGCCGCTGCGGGAGTGGCTCTGGCCCAGGGCCCGCAGTTTGGTGTCCGGCATACCGCGCGCGTGCAGTATCAACTGCATGATGCCGTTGCGCAGCAGGTGGCGCTGCTGTTTCATGTCGGTATCGACGAACACCGCGCGGATCTCCGGCGAGCTGCCCATAAAGCGATCGTAGAAGTCGATAAAGAAGAGCTCGTTTTTGCAGCAGCGCCCGTAGCTCTGAAATACGCGATCGGTATCGGTCGGTTCCATCCCGATGACTCCTTGCACCTCTCGGTCGGTAAAGACCATGATTAATCTATGGGATTAGATCGCGGATTTTAGCGCCGGACGTGTCGGGTGCAAGGAGTTTGTCGGCGGAGTATCGATTGGAGAGGGCGGTTAGTCGGCTTCGTTCTCGTGCCGCAGCGAAATCTGCAGCGCACCGTCGTTGGCCTCACTGATACGGATCAGGATCGGCCGGCAGCAGACGGCGCAGTCCTCGATATAGGTCTGCTCGCCTGCCGACGGATCCACCAGCAGGGTGATCAGCTCGCCGCAGTAGGGGCAGTAACCGCTCATCTCCTCCTGGCTCAGCATCGGTCGGATCCCTCCGTGTTGGCCGGCAGGTAGCGCGCCGCCCAGGCGGCCAGGGTGACGGCCACGTAATCGGCGTCCTCCCTGCGGGTCAGCAGGTGATCGGCGTCGTCCAGGCTGATGAAGCTCTTGGGGTGCATGGCGCGGTTGTAGATATCCGCGGCCTCGTCCACCGACACCGTCTGGTCCAGCGGCGAGTGGTAGATCAGCAGCGGTCGCCCCAGTTCGTGGATATAGCCCATCTCGTGGTCGTCGAGATCGTCCAGGAACTGTTTGCGGATCACGAACGGCCGCCCCGCCAGTTGCACCTGCGCCTGTCCATTTTGCTCGATGGTCTCGATGGAACAGGCGAACTGCCTGGTGACATGGTCCGGTTCCGCCGGCGCGGCGATGGTGGCGATGGCCTTCGCCTCCGGGATCTGCGCGGCCGACGCCAGCACCGCGGCGCCGCCGAGGCTGTGGCCCACCAGCAGGTCCGCCGGCCGGCCCGACTCGCGCAGGAACTGCGCGGCGCAGACCAGGTCCTCCACGTTGGTGGAAAAGTTGGTCTGGCTGAAATCGCCGCCGCTGTCCCCCAGGCCGGTGAAGTCGAAGCGCAGCACCGCGTAGCCCTGCTCCGTCAGGTGCCGGGCGATGCGCGCCGCAGACACCACATCCTTGCCGCAGGTAAAACAGGGGGCGAAGAGTACTTGGCCGCGGGCCTCGCCGGCGGGCGACTCCAGGATGCCGGCCAGCGGGTCGCCGCTGCTGCCGGTAAATTGCACCTTTTCTCTCTGGCGGCGCTTGCGTTGCGTCATTCGCTTTGATCCCCCTTTATTTGTATGAGTAGACAATGGTAGGGAGTGCTCCCGGCGCCGGCAACCGGCCCTGTAAAAATGACAGCGCTATCAGTCGGCGCGGGCCGCGCTGCGGTAATCCAACTACAGAACGGCTTGATATACTCCGCGCGGGCCGGCACCCGGTGGGCGCCGGCCATCGAATTGAGGGGGGACAGGCCCTATACTCCGCGCCCGTTACCGGCGGCGCCCAGCCGCCGGTCTCTACCCAGCAGTTATCAGCAAAGAGGATTGGCTATGGCGGTTAAATTGATGAAGGATCTGGATCTGGCGGGCAAGCGCGTCCTGATTCGCGAAGACCTGAATGTTCCGGTAAAAGACGGCGCGGTGACCTCCGACGCGCGCATTCGCGCGGCACTCCCCACCATTGAGGCCGCCAGCAAAGCGGGCGCGAAAGTGCTGCTGATGTCCCACCTGGGCCGCCCCACCGAGGGCGAGTACGCAGAGGAGTTCTCCATGGCCCCGGTGGCCACCCACCTGGGCGAGCTGCTGGGCCGCGAAGTGCCGCTGGTGAAGGAGTGGCGCGAGGGCGTGGAGCTGGGAAATGGCGATGTCGCGCTGCTGGAAAACGTGCGCTTCAACAGCGGCGAAAAGAAAGACGATGAGTCGCTGGCCAAAGCCTACGCCGGGCTCTGCGATATCTTCGTGATGGACGCCTTCGGCACCGCGCACCGCGCCCAGGCCTCCACCCACGGCGTGGCCAGGTTTGCCCCGGAGGCCTGCGCCGGCCCGCTGCTGGCGGCCGAGCTGGACGCACTGGAGAAGGCGCTGGCAAAACCGGCGCGTCCGCTGGTGGCCATCGTCGGCGGCTCCAAGGTCTCTACCAAGCTGACCGTGCTGGAGACCCTGGCGGACAAGGTGGACCAGTTGATCGTCGGCGGCGGTATCGCCAACACCTTCCTCGCCGCCAGCGGCAAGCCGGTGGGCAAATCCCTGTGCGAGCACGACCTGACAGATACCGCCGCCAAGCTGATGGAGCAGTGCGAAATCCCGCTGCCGGTGGATGTGGTGACCGGCAAGGAGTTCAGCGAGTCCGCCGCGGCGGAAACCAAGCCCGCCGACGAAGTGGCCGCCGACGATATGATCTTCGATATCGGCCCCGAATCCTCCGCCCAGTTGGATGAAATCCTGAAAGGGGCCAGGACCATCATCTGGAACGGTCCGGTGGGGGTGTTCGAGTTCGACCAGTTCGGCGGCGGTACCGAGCGGCTGTCGAAGGCCATTGCCGACAGCGATGCTTTCTCCATCGCCGGCGGTGGCGACACCCTGGCAGCCGTGGACAAGTACGGAATTGCCGACAAGGTCTCCTATATTTCCACCGGCGGTGGCGCCTTCCTCGAATACGTGGAGGGCAAGACCCTGCCGGCGGTGGCCATGCTGGAACGCCGCGCCGCCGAGTGATCCGAACGCCCTTTTAGGATGGGCAAAGCGAATCGAAAGAATTCGTGGAGAAAACACAAACAGAGCCGGGACCACCCGGCCGCTACCGGCTACCCCGGCGCAAGATCGGGGAGCCATCCTGGAAGAAGATGACAGTTAAGAAACCAAAGGTATAGCCCATGGCACTTATCAGCTTGCGCCAGCTGCTGGATCACGCCGCCGAACACAGCTACGGCGTGCCGGCATTCAACGTCAACAACCTGGAACAGATGCGCGCGATCATGGAGGCGGCGCAGCAGACCGATTCCCCGGTGATCGTGCAGGCCTCCGCCGGCGCGCGCAAATACGCCGGCGCGCCCTTCCTGCGCCACCTGATCCTGGCCGCGATCGAGGAGTTCCCGGAAATCCCGGTGGTGATGCACCAGGACCACGGCACCAGCCCCGGCGTCTGCCAGCGCTCCATCCAGTTGGGCTTCAGTTCCGTGATGATGGACGGCTCCCTGGGGGAGGATGGCAAGACCCCGGCCTCCTACGAGTACAACGTCGACGTCACCCGCCGCGCGGTGGAAATGGCCCACGCCTGCGGCGTCTCGGTCGAGGGCGAGCTGGGTTGCCTGGGCTCCCTGGAAACCGGCGAGGCCGGCGAGGAAGACGGCGTGGGAGCCGAGGGCAAACTCTCCCGCGAGCAATTGCTCACCGACCCGGAAGAGGCCGCCGACTTCGTCAAGAAAACCCAGGTGGACGCCCTGGCCATTGCTTGCGGCACCAGCCACGGCGCCTACAAGTTCACCCGCCCACCCACCGGCGATATCCTCGCCATCGACCGCATCAAGGAAATCCACGCGCGCATTCCGGACACCCACCTGGTGATGCACGGTTCCTCCTCCGTACCGCAGGAGTGGCTGAAAGTGATCAACGAGTACGGCGGCAATATCCCGGAAACCTACGGCGTGCCGGTGGAACAGATCTGCGAGGGCATCCGCCACGGCGTGCGCAAGGTGAATGTCGACACCGACCTGCGCCTGGCCTCCACCGGCGCCACTCGCCGCTTCCTGGCCCAGAACCCGGCGGAGTTTGACCCGCGCAAATTCCTCAAGGTACAGATGCAGGCCATGAAGGAAATCTGCGTGGCCCGCTACGAAGCCTTCGGCACCGCCGGCAACGCCAGCAAGATCCGCCCGGTGAACCTGGAAAAGATGTACCAGCGCTACGAGGCCGGGGAGCTGGAGCCGCAGGTAAAATAGTCTCTCGGCTCCCTCCTCCCCTCTCCCTAACCCTCTCCCCAGGGAGAGGGGACTGGTACGGGGCTTAGAAGGCTCAATGGATCGGTTCGCCCCAAATGCTTCCGACATAGCTCCCCTCTCCCACCGGGAGAGGGGCCGGGGGAGAGGGCGTCCTCCGCAGCCCCATACCCAGAACCACTCCCCACCACCACCAATAAAAATGCAGTACCATTGAACCAATGG
Source organism: Microbulbifer halophilus (assembly GCF_026183675.1). Lineage (GTDB taxonomy): Bacteria > Pseudomonadota > Gammaproteobacteria > Pseudomonadales > Cellvibrionaceae > Microbulbifer > Microbulbifer halophilus. The sequence continues at coordinate 48,581 of NZ_JAPIVK010000022.1, read as the reverse complement.
ACCTACTGCAAGATATCACCACCGTCGAACACAGCCCGGTACTGAAAAGACCGGACTATTCGGCCCTGCGCGAACAACTGCCGGCGCTGGATTTCAGCGGCGCCGACGAGGGCCCGCTGCTGCCGGCCCTGCAGGAATACCGCAACTACTACGACCTGCAGTTTCCGCTGGCCGGCAAAACCGGCGTGGGCACTTTTACCGCGGCCGGTTTCGAACTGGTGGCCCAGTACTGGCTGGTGGACAACCCCCGCGGCACCCTGTTTATCTGCCACGGCTACTTCGACCACACCGGCATCTACGGCGCGGCCGTGCGCTTCGGGCTGGAGCGCGATCTCAACGTTGTGATCTTCGATTTCCCCGGCCACGGCCTGTCCAGCGGCGAGCCGGTGGCCATCGACACCTTCCTGCAGTATCGCCAGGTGCTCGACGCCCTTCTGCAGATTGCCCGCGACAAACTCCCCGGCCCCTGGCACGCGCTCGGCCAGAGCACCGGCGGCGCGGCGCTGCTGGCCTACCTGCAGTACAGCTGCTGGCAGCCGTTCGAGAAGGTATTCCTGCTGGCGCCGCTGATCCGCCCGGCGCGCTGGCATATCCGCAAGTGGATGTTCTACCTGGGCCGCTTTTTCCTGCTGGCGCCGAGCCGCGGCTTCAACATCAACACCCACGACGCCGAGTTCGCCCGCCGCCAGGCCCACCGGGATCCGCTGCAGTCACCGGTGATGTCCATGCGCTGGCTGGGGGCCATGGTGGACTGGCTCAAGACCTTCCCCAAAACCGCGAAAAACCCCAAGCCGATCCTGATGGTTCAGGGAACGGGAGACGAGACGGTTTCCTGGCGCTACAACATGCGCGCCATCCGCGACCGCTTCCCCAACAGCAGACGCGTGATCGTGCGCGGCGCGCGGCACCAGATGATCAACGAGACGCAGCCGTACCGGCACCAGATTTTGAAGGCGTTGGATGACTGGTTGAATGCTTAGGCTTGGGCGGCGTTTCCGGCAGCCCTCTCCCGGAGGGAGAAGGAATTGGTACGGGGCTTAGCCCCTACGGCTTCCAGCATAGCTCCCCTCTCCCACCGGGAGAGGGGCCGGGGGAGAGGGCGACGGCGGCGCCCCCAAAACTCAAACCACCGCCTTCCTCTGCAACCGCATCTTCCGCCGCTGCGCCAGCGCATCCACCGAGTAGATCGCCAGCGCCACCCAGACAAAACCGAAGGTCACCAGCTTGCCCTCGCCAAACGGCTCGCCGAACAGGAAGGTGGCGATCAGCAGCATCAGGGTCGGCGCCAGGTACTGGAGAAAGCCGACCGTGGACAGGTTCAGCCGGCGGGCGGCGATATTGAACAGCAGCAGCGGCGTCAGGGTGATGGGGCCGGTGAGCAACAGCAGGCCGTTCAGTTGCCAGCTGTTGTTGAACAGATTGCTGCTGGGGCTGGCGCTCCACAGCAGGAAGCCCAGGGCCAGCGGCAACATGTACAGGGTCTCGATCGCCAGGCCGGTGAGGCTCTCCACCGGTGCGCGCTTGCGCACCAGGCCGTAGAGGCCGAAGGAGCAGGCCAGAAACAATGACACTACCGGCACCCGCCCGAACTGCCACAGCTCGTGGCCGATGCCCACCGCCGCCAGGCCCACCGCGATCCACTGCAATCGCCGCAGCCGCTCGCCCAGCACCACCACACCCAGCAGCACATTGATCAGCGGGTTGATGTAGTAGCCGAGGCTCGCATCCAGCAAGTGCTCGTTGGTGATCGACCAGATGAAAATCAGCCAGTTGCTGCCGATCAGCAGTGTCGACAGCGCCAGGGTGCGCATCTTGCCGGCGTCGCGCAGGGTGGCGGTGAAATCGGGGAACTTGCCGATCAGCAGCAGTAATCCCAAAGCCAGGGCGAGAGACCAGATACTGCGGTGGGCGAGGATTTCCGGCGCGGAAATTTCGTCCAGCAGTTTGAAATACAGCGGCGCCAATCCCCAGAAGAGAAAAGCGGAAACGCCAGCTAGCAGGCCGGCAGCGGCGGATTCGTTTCGATGTTGCACAGTGACTCGCAGGGCGGGAGGGCCAATGCGGACCGGTGGCCCGCTGTCGTGTGCGGCGAATTCTAAGGGGAAATTACAGGAAAGTCAGGTGTAATTGACTCGTCATACCGGCGAAGGCCGGTATCCAGTTCGGGGTCTCTGGATTCCGGTGCCGGATCAGGTCCGGCACGACGTCCCTTCGCCGGCATGACGATTACGATCGGGTGGCCGCGGGCCCGCCCTGGCAGGATCAGAACAACACGCGGCAGCGCAGCGTGCCCGGTACATTCTTCAGCTTTTCCAGCGCCAGGTCCGAGTACTCCGCATCCACGTCGATCACCACATAGCCGACGAGCTCGTTGGTCTGCAGGAACTGCGCGGAGATATTGATGCCGTTCTCCGAGAACACCTGGTTGATGGCGCTGAGGACGCCGGGAATATTCTGGTGGATATGCAGCAGCCGGTGCGCGCCGGCGTGGCCCGGCAGTGCCACCTCGGGGAAGTTCACCGAGCTGGTGGTAGTGCCGTTGTCGGAGTAGAGGGCCAGCTTGTCGGACACCTCCACGCCGATATTCTCCTGCGCCTCTACGGTGGAGCCGCCGATATGCGGTGTCAGCAGGGCGTTGTCCAGTCCGCGCAGTGGCGATACGAACTCGTCTTCGTTGCCGCGCGGCTCCACCGGGAAGACATCGATGGCGGTGCCCGCCAGGTTGCCGTTCTTCAGCGCTTCCGCCAGCGCCTCGATATCCACCACGGTGCCGCGGGAGGCGTTCAGCAGGATGGCGCCGGGCTTCATCCGCGCGATCTGGTCCGGGCCCATCATCATACGGGTGGACGGGGTTTCCGGTACGTGCAGGGAGACCACGTCGGCCTGTTCCAGCAGTTCGTCCAGGGAGCCCACCTGGCTGGCGTTGCCCAGCGGCAGCTTGGTGATCACGTCGAAAAAGATCACGCGCATGCCCAGGGATTCCGCCAGCACGGAAACCTGCGAACCGATGGCGCCATAGCCGACGATACCCAGGGTCTTGCCGCGGGCCTCATAGGAGCCCTTGGCGGTTTTCTGCCAGCCGCCGCGGTGGCAGACGGTGTTCTTTTCCGGAATGCCGCGCAGGGCAAAGATGGTCTCGGCGATGATCAGTTCCGCCACGCTGCGGGTGTTGGAATAGGGCGCGTTGAACACGGCGATGCCGAGCTCGGTGGCCGCCTTCAGGTCCACCTGGTTGGTGCCGATACAGAAGCAGCCGATGGCAATGAGCTTGGGCGCGTTCTCCAGCACCTTGCGGGTCAACTGGGTGCGCGAGCGGATGCCGACAAAGTGGGCCCGGGAGATTTTCTCGATCAGTTCCTCTTCCGGCAGGGAGGTCTTCAGGTGCTCCACATTGGTATAGCCGCGGGAGGCGAGCAGATCGACGGCGGTCTGGTGGACGCCTTCCAGCAGCAGGATGCGGATCTTGTCTTTTTGCAGGGACTGTTTTTGCTTGGGATCGGGCGGGGCCATAAACTATCTCTTCACTGAGTACTAGCGTGATTCACTTGCGGGGAACACCGGGAACCCGGCGAAGGCGCGATCATATCACAAGCGGCCTGTGGCGCTTTATTCGAAATGTCTATCCTAAGTATCTAAAACAGTTATGTACCGACACCAGTTCACCTGCGGCACCGCCACCGGGTTGGCGCCCGGCAAGATCGTCTGCGTCGGCCGAAACTACGCCGCCCACGCCGCCGAAATGAACAGCCCGGTGCCGGATGAACCTCTGTTATTTATCAAACCCGCCACCGCCGCGGTAGCCATGGTCGAGCCGCTGCACCTGCCGCCGAACCGGGGCAGTTGCCACTTCGAGGGCGAGCTGGCGCTGCTGATCGGCGAGACGCTCACCGGCGCCAACGCCGCGGACGTGCCGCCCGCCATCGCCGGCCTGGGCCTGGCGCTGGACCTGACCCTGCGCGACCTGCAGAAACAACTGAAAAAGAACGGTCACCCCTGGGAGACGGCCAAGGGGTTCGACGGCGCCTGCCCGCTGTCGCCGTTCGTGAAACTGGACTGGACACCGGACTGGGACGGCCTCACCTACACCCTGTGGCTGAACGGCGAAGTGCGCCAGCGCGGCAAGACCGGACATATGCTCACGCCGATCCTCGACCTGGTGGCCTATATCAGCAGCCATTTCACCCTGCAGCCCGGCGACGTGGTGCTCACCGGCACGCCCGCCGGTGTGGGCGAGCTGCTGCACGGCGATCGCCTGGTCATGCAACTGGAGGACGACTGGTTGCGGGTGGAGACCACCGTGGCCTGAGCGGTGTCGTCATGCCGGACCTGATCCGGCATCCAGCGAAATGACCTCGGGGGTGTGTCCAACACTGGATCCCGGATCAAGTCCGGGATGACCACCCGGAGTTTCTGATTGTATCGTCATGCCGGACTTGATCCGGCATCCAGCGGAATGGCCCCGGGGCCTCGGGATGGCATAGGCAGTCCATATTGCCGCTACCATCTCCCGGCACTATGATGCCGCCGGCCCCACCGGGCCGCCAACGCGAGCCGCGTCCAAAAGGCGCGCCGGCGCAGATTGACCAGATACAGGGAACCGCGATGACCGACCTCAATCCCACCACCACCATTCGTATCCTCACCACCGGTGGCACCATCGAAAAGAGTTACTGCGAGGCCGAGGGCACCCTCAAGAATCGCGCCTCCATCATCCGCGACGGCCTGATCGCCGCCCTGCGCCTGCCCTATACGCGCCTGGAGCTGGAGAGCGTGCTGAACAAGGACTCGCTGGAGATGGACGACGGCGACCGCCGGCAGATCGCCGATGCCATCGCCCGCACCGCCGAACAGGGCGAGCCCATCGTGGTGCTGCACGGCACCGACACCATGTCCGATACCGCCGACTACTGTTTCGGCAAACTGGGCACCCCGGCGGTGCCGGTGGTCTTTACCGGCGCGATGAAGCCCATGGGCTTTATCGACTCGGACGCGCGCCAGAACGTGATCGAGGCCCTGCTGGCCGCGCGCCTGATGCCGCCGGGTTTCTACATCGCCTTCCACAATCGCGTCCTCCCGATTCCCGGGGCGCGCAAGAATCGCGAGACGGGCACTTTCGAGGCCGTGGCCGCGAAGCCGTAGAGTGCGCCGTGCGCACCGGAAAATGGCTCGAGACCGGGACGATGCCCGGCCGGTGCGCACGGCGCACCCTGCGTCTACCCTTTCCAGGTCTGCCGCGGCGCTAACCTTGTGTGTCCCATGGCCGATTCTGATACCCTTTGATTTGTGATCACATTTTCGGTATAAACCGAATAATTATTCAATTTTTATTCCAATACCAATCCCCAGTACCAGTAGAGGTGTGCCATGTCGGAACAGACCAAGACCCCACAGAGCCTGCAGGAGTGGCAGGAACTGGCCGCCACCCTCGAGATCGAGGGCCGCGCCTTTATCAACGGCGAATATGTGGATGCCCTCGAGGGCAAAACCCGCCCCTCCGTCAATCCGGCGGACGGCAAGGAGCTGGCGCAGGTGGCCAACTGCGGGCCGGAGGATGCCGAGCGGGCGGTCAAGGTCGCGCGCGAGACCTTCGAGTCCGGCGTCTGGTCGAAGATGCCGCCCACGGCGCGCAAGAAGATCATGGTGCGCTTCGCCGAGCTGATCGAGGAGAACAAGAACGAAGTCGCGCTGCTGGAAAGTCTCGACGCCGGCAAGCCCATCGGCGACTGCATGAACGTGGACGTGCCCGGCGCCGCCACCACCATCGGCTGGAGCGGCGAGGCGGTGGACAAGATCTACGACGAAGTCGCCCCCACCGGCCCGGACGACCTGGCGCTGATCCAGCGCATGCCGCTGGGGGTGGTGGCCGCCATCGTGCCCTGGAACTTCCCGCTGTCCACCACCGCCTGGAAACTGGGCCCGGCGCTGGCCACCGGCAACAGTGTGATCCTCAAGCCCGCCTCCAACACGCCGCTGACCGCACTGAAGCTGGCCGGCCTGGCGAAAGAGGCCGGCCTGCCGGACGGCGTGCTCAACGTGTTGCCGGGGCCGGGTTCCAGTTTGGGCAAGGCCCTGGGCCTGCACATGGATATCGATTGCCTGACCTTCACCGGTTCCACCGAGGTGGGCAAGACCCTGACCGAGTACTCCGGCCAGTCCAACCTCAAGCGCACCTTCCTGGAGCTGGGCGGCAAGAGCCCCAATATCGTCTTCGCCGACGCGGACCTGGACAAGGCCGCCGAGGCCGCGGCGCTGGCGGTCTTCTACAACCAGGGCGAGACCTGCACCGCCGGCACCCGCCTGCTGGTGGAAAAGGGCATTGCCGCGGAATTTGTCGAGAAGGTGAAGAAGGCCGCCCAGGTCTTCAAGCCCGGCCACCCGCAGGATCCCTCCACCCGCATGGGGGCGCTGATCGACCAGAGCCAGTTCGACACCGTCGAGTTCTATGTGGCCAAGGGCCTGGAACAGGGCGCGCAACTGGTCTGCGGCGGGCAGCCGGCGGATGCGGTGGCCGGCGGTCACTACTACGAGCCCACCATTTTCAGCGGTGTCACCGGTGACATGACCATCTCCCGCGAGGAGATTTTCGGCCCGGTGCTGTCGGTGCTCGAGTTCGAGAGCGAAGAGGAAGCGGTGCAGATTGCCAACGACTCCATCTACGGCCTCGCCGCCGGTGTCTGGAGCAAGGATATCGGCCGCGCCCACCGCGTGGCCCGCGATATGCGCGCCGGCTCCGTGTGGATCAACAACTACTTCGGCGGCGATATCACCGTGCCCTTCGGCGGCTTCAAGCAGTCCGGCAACGGCCGCGACAAATCGCTGCATGCGCTGGACAAATACTCCGAGCTGAAATCCACCTGGATCGATATCAGCTGAACCGCTGCGGGCGCCCGCCGCCCACAGCGCGACCGGTGCCGCAAAGGCACCGGAATCCGGGCCGCAATCGCGACCCTTTTTTTATCCGGGTGCGCGACATCCTTGCCAATACCTCCCGGTCAATGGCGCCTGTTTCCGTTCTCGTCTATACCTAAATCAATCCCTGCGATTGAAAGACCCCGACGACAGACTGCTCCACCGGCGGGCCCCCGGACCCGCCATTTTTGCAACAGACTGACGGGAGTGCGGTAATGAATCCCCATCACTATTTCCTCGGAGCCCTGCTGTTGATCGCCGCCGGCAGCACCAGCGCCAATGCGGCCGCGCCCGTGGAGGCCGATTTCACCATCCGCGAGATCGAATTGTTTCCCGGCCTGCCCGGCGCCGCTGCAAACCACTGGCTCGAGTTGACGGTGGAATCCGGTGAAAACGTAAAAGCCGGCCAGCGGCTGGCGGTACAGAAAAACGCGGCCGGAGAGGTGGTGCAGGAGTATACCGCCGGCTCCGATGGCGAAGTCGTGATAACCGCGCGGCCTTCCCCGGGCGCGCCCGGGGATACGATTCTGGAAATTCATACCGGTGCGCAGGGGCGCCTCTGAGAGGGCCGGAACTGCCAGCTTGTCGATCATTAATCCGCTTGCGCGGGCGATCAGTGCTGATAGTCTGGGGGTCACACAAGTGGCCCTTTTTTATTGTCGATGAAACTGATTTTTACCCACGAAAACCGCCTGCTGGTGGAACTGGCGAAGAGCAAGCTGGAAGTCGCCGGCATTCCCGTATTCCTGAAAAACGAATTCGCCCAGGGCGGCTCCGGGGACCTGGCGCCGCACCAGACCTGGCTGGAACTGTGGCTGGAGCGCGAGCGGGATTTTGAGCGGGCCCGCCAACTGCTGCGGGACGATGGCGACGGTCAGAGCGCCTGGCGCTGCGGGGAGTGTGGTGAGGAAAACGGGGCGGCTTTCGATTACTGCTGGAATTGCCAGTGTCCCCGCCCGGCCCATTCCTAACCCGGATACTTCACCAGGATCGCGATGATCGGTGATATTCTGTTCCCGTGGAGACATGTCAAAAAGTTTATAGAAAACATAGAGTTAAGCTGAGTATAAAGCGGCCTGGTGAAATACCCGGGCCAGGAGCCTGAATAATGCAGTTTCTGATCAATATCGATGTCGACGACCTGGACCGCGCCATCGATTTCTATCGCGACGCCTTCAATCTGCACGTGGGGCGCCGTTTCGGCACCGACGGCGTCGAGATGCTGGGCGGCAATGCGCCCGTCTACCTGCTGGTGAAAGAGCCGGGCACACGAGTGGCGGAACCGCTGGCGCAGAAGCGCCGCTACGAGCGCCACTGGACACCGCTGCACCTGGATATGGTGGTGGACGATGTGGAGGCCGCGGTGGAAAGGGCCGTCGCCGCCGGCGCGACACTGGAGTCGGAAATCCGCGTCAACAAATGGGGCGCTATTGCCGGCCTCTCCGATCCCTTCGGTCACGGCTTCTGCCTGCTGGAGTTCCGCGGCCGCGGCTACGACGAACTCTGTCTCTGACCCGCCCCCGTCGATGGACAATCAGCCCGCTACCGCTATCCGGCCATCGCGCCCGGGCCGAACCAATTGCAGCGCAGGATGGTCCAAGAGTCTGTTGTGGAAGCGCGACGGGTCGCACAGACGGGCGGCGCCGTACCGGGCAGGATAAACACATCTTTCCGGGCCGCTTCGCCACCCGCCAAACACGCTCATTCAGACCGAGGCTGCCAGATATGCACCAATCCATCATCGCCGCCGGACTCGCTGTGCTGCTGCTTCTGCCGACTGCGGGCGCGGCGGCCAAGCCCAACAAGGAGCTGCCACCCGGCCTGCAGAAAAAAGTCGAGCGTGGCGGTGAACTGCCTCCGGGCTGGAGGAAGAAACTGGAGGTCGGCACTATCCTCGGGCATGAGATCTACCGCCACGGCGTGGTGGTGAAGCCGGTCGACAGGCAGGGTGTGGTCACCATCAGTATCGAGGGGGAAATCATCCGCCTGATACACAACACCCGTGAGATTGTGGAAATTCTCAGCCATTGACCGACTCAGCGGCTGCACTTTCCTGCTGGGCCGGTTCGGGGTCGACACAGCCGCTGCCACCGCACCTCGACTATTCCGAATCTTCCCGCTCTTTCCAGTTCTTTTTGACCATCCCGCCGTTGAGAAACGGCAGAACCGTGCGCGCCAGCAGCGGATCGAAGAAAATATCATAGTGGGTCTTGCCCGGCAGGACGGCGAGGCGGTTGATGGGCATGTTCTCCCGCTGCCAGCCGGCATCCCCGAGGCCGCCGCCCAGCAGTTGATAGAAATCCACCATATGCTCGGGGCGGAACATGTCACTGTCGCCATAGACCAGCATGACCGGCATATTCAGCGCTTTGACTTCATCCCGCCAATTGTATGGCTTGCGCATCAGATCTCCCATGCGGTCCAGCAACTCCGGAAACTTCTCCGGCCTGGGAGCGAGTTTCCGGTAGGTCCGGTACATGGGCGTGTCCTCCATGGCTCCGGCCATCTCTGCACTTATCTGTTCCTGTTGGGGAATCATTTCCGGGTAGAAGCCGTCGCGTGAGAAACCGGTGGAAACCAGCGCCAGGCGCTTTACCCGTTCGGGGTGCTGGATGGCGAAGCGCAGGGCCACGCCGCCGCCCATGGAATAGCCCACGACGTCCACCTCGGGCTGGTCCAGCTGCTCGAGGATTGCGGCCATGTCATCGGCCATATCCCGGTAGCGGATGGGCCTGTCTCCCAATGCCGTGCGGCCGTGGCCCTGCAACTCCACGGCGATGACCCGGCGTTGCTCCGCCAGTTCGGCGAGTACCGGACCGAACATATCAATCGCCCCCAGGCCGCCGTGTAGCAATAGCAGCGGCTCGCCCTCACCGTGGATCTGGTAGTAATAGTCGATACCGTTGGCGTTGACACGGCCGCTCTTGTCCGGTTCCGATGCCTGTCGGGTCTCGTCGCTGTCCGTATCTGCATGGACAAGCCCGGTCACCAGCAGCACCGCGATCGCGAGGGCGGGCAACAGAAACCGTTCGGCGAACCGTGCGCGTGGACAATGGGTAAGCATTGTTTCTTTCTCCTGCAAAAGTGGATTTTTGGCCTGGGCCGTATCGGCAAACTAACCTGGCGCCTATCCCCTGGTCGTGCGGCGGGTTCACAGATCGACAGTGGCAGCCTGGAAAGGGTGGCGCCCCGTGAAAAGTTCGACGTCGCGCTGCCATCCCTACCATTGGTCGCGGCTTGTCGCCCACGCTATAAAGCCTGTATGCCCGCTACACGGCCGTCAGGAGTCGACTTATGAGTGTGCAGCGCCACGGGCTGTCCGTCGGTATGGAGCGCACCAACGGGGAGTTTTTTCTCTCTGTGCGGGTGTGCGGCAAACTGACCCACCGGGATTACCGGGCCATGGTGCCGATCCTGGAGTCTGCAATCGCCGGTGTGGACAATCCCAGGATCAATGTCTTCTTCGATGCCACCGAGCTGGACGGCTGGGAGGCGCGCGCCGCCTGGGACGATCTCAAGCTGGGGCTCAAGCACGGCCGCCAGTTCAACCGTGTGGCCCTGGTGGGCAATCGCCGTTGGCAGGAGCTCTCCACCAGGGTGGGCTCCTGGTTTATCGGCGGCGAGGCGCGTTTCTTCGAGGATCAGGCGGAGGCCATGGCCTGGCTGGAGGAAGCAGCATAGAATAGTCCGCGTTTATTGCCTGATAACCTCCAATAACACTTCGCGGAAAAAGGAATTCTCACATGTTCGAATGGGTGGCCAACCCGGAAGCCTGGGTGGCGCTGGCGACACTGGCAGCGCTGGAAATCGTCCTGGGTATCGACAACATCATCTTTATCTCCATCCTCGTCGGCCGCTTGCCGGAAAAGCAGCGCGAACCCGCGCGTTTTATCGGCCTGACCCTGGCGATGGTCACGCGCCTGGCGTTGCTGTTCTCCATTGTCTGGATCATGGGACTGGTGGAACCCTGGTTTACCGTCTTCGGTATGGAGGTTTCGGGTCGCGATATCATCCTGGTGGGCGGCGGCCTCTTCCTGCTGGCCAAGGCCACCCACGAGATTCACAATAGCCTGGAGGGCACCAGTGGCGACGGAACCTCGGCTGCCGCCGCCGGTTTCGGCATGGTGCTGGTGCAGATCGCCATTCTGGATATCGTCTTCTCGCTGGACTCGGTGATCACCGCCGTGGGCCTGGTGGACGAGATTTCCATTATGGCCGTGGCCATCGTGCTGGCGGTGATCGTGATGCTGGTGGCCGCCAAACCCATCGGCGATTTCGTCGACCGCCACCCCACGGTAAAGATGCTCGCGCTGAGTTTCCTGATCATGGTGGGGCTGACGCTGATCGTGGAAGGTTTCGACGTGCATGTGCCCAAGGGCTATATCTACTTCGCGATGGCTTTCTCCGTGGCGGTGGAAATGCTCAACCTGCGGTTGCGCAGCAAGCGCCAGAAGAAGACAGCGCCGGTGGAGTTGCACAAACCCTACGAGGAGAAAAGCGGCGGCTGAGGCATAAGGGGCCGCTTAACCCACCGGATCCTTCCGCCGCCCTCTCCCCCGGCCCCTCTCCCGGCGGGAGAGGGGAGCAATGCCGGAAGTACCTCGGGGCGGGTCAACCCACCGGGCTTTCCCAAGACCCATACCAGTCCCCTCTCCCACTGGGAGAGGGTTAGAGCCTGCCCCGGACTTGATCCGGGGGAGAGGGGCGTGGCGTGGGTTGGAGTGAGCCCCGCGAACCCCAACAAGACTCGCCCCCACCCTACGGCTGTGGGAGCCCGGCTCCCAACTCATCGACCACTATATCGATCACCCGCTCATCCAGCGGCACCCACCGATGCAGCGCCACCGGCACCTCGTAAGCCGCCCCCAACGGCAGGCGCGAGCTGGTATGCGGCAGGATGGTAATGTCGTAGCGAGTCCAGATGGAGACGGGATCGGTCGGCGCCAGGCTGTGGACGCCATCGTTCAACTTTTTCAGAAACCCGCTGCCAGTGCGCAACTGTCGCCCGCCGCTGTACGGCAGCAGGCCGGCCCAGAGGCTGCCGTAGTGGGGGCTGGAGAGAGAGACGAATTTGTGCACCCGATCGAGCCCGCCCCGCGCCTGCAGGTAGTGCCTGGCCACGATGCCACCCATGCTGAAGCCCACCAGCGCGCAGGTGCTGTCCTTGTCGACGAGCGCGTCCAACTGGCTCTTGAGCTGATAGGACAGGAACTCCATGCCGTACCAGCCGGAGTTGTATTTCAGGTGCAGGTAGTGGGCGTGAAAACCCGCCGCGTCCAGGGCGCGTTGCATCCGGTGCATCGACCAGCCGCGGTCGAAGATACCGGGAATCAACAGGGCGACGCGGCTTGGCGTTTTCATCGGCTCGGACCACCTCCGTCGTTTACTGCCGTCTATTTGTAATACACGGCCAGCCAGACAGTGGTTTCCCCCGGATCTGTCCAGCTCACCCTGTGCTTTGTGCGGGCGGGAATATCGATAAAATCGCCGGCGCCGAGCTCGACTTCGCGCCCGTCCTCAAAGAGTAGTCTGGCTGCACCCCGCAACACCATCACCCACTCGCCCTCGTCCTGGTCGTACCAGCCGCGCTCCGGCGAGCTGTGGCCCCTGGAGACGATGCGCTCGATTCTCACCGAGTCGCGGCGCACGATATCCTCGAAGACCTCCGCACTGAGATCCTTGGGCAATGACGCAAAAATATTGTTCACGACTTCTTTCCTGTTCCCCTGTGCTCTTCGAACGTAGGATCCTGCATAGAACCGTCGTCCGGAAAACGTAGGATGGGCAAAGCGGAGCGTGCCCATCATTCTCCCATCTCTCAAAACGCTTCCATTCTCAGATTGCGCCTGAGCCTTTGCGAAATAAAATCCGCCCCCATCGTCATGCCGGCACTGACGCCAATCAATATCAACGCCACATCAAAACGCAGAAACTGGAAGGCCGAATCGATATAGAAGCCCAGCGTCGGAATCCCCAGTATCCCCAGCATCGCCGTCTCGCGAATAATGATCTCCCAGCGATAGAAACAGTAGGCCAGAAATCGCTGGTAGAGCGTGGGCACATAATGATAAGCGAAACGGCCGAGCGGCCCGGTCGGTATCGCCGGCGGTTCGATCTCGTCGCTGTGCCGCCCCAGCAGGTGGCCGATAATGGCGCCGTTGTGCAGCGTCAGCGCGATGATCGCCGGCAGCATCGACGGCCCCAGTATAATCAGGCCGACAAAATTCAGCAGGTACTCGGGCAGCGAGCGCAGTACCAGCAGAAAACCGTCGCCGGTCCGGCGCGCCATCCCCGAGACAAAGTGCGACGAATTCAGCGTGGACGCCAGTAGCGCGAAGAGCCCCGTCAGCACCAATGCAATCTGCGCCAGCAGTGCGGTATTCCAGGCACCTGAGGCGACCTGCTCCCCCAGCCACGCCAGCCAGCGCCCGGTTTTTTCCAGCGGCCAGTCGTGGCGCAGCGGCGCCGGGATACAGTCACGCAGGAACTGGGCGAGGTTGGCGGCGCTCCAGTTCGCCGAAATGGGCCGGACGATAAAGGCCGCGGGCACCAGCAGCCACAGAAGCCCGGCACGGAACCAGAAACGCAGCGAGTAGACCAGCGCCAGCAACGTGAACAGCAGCGCGCTGGCCGCGCCGTAGTCGCCGGTGCGCAGCGCCGTCTCCAGGTGGAAGCCCAGCGTCGGCAGGCCGATAAATCCCAGCACCACCGAGGAGCGGATGGCGCACTCCATTCTGTAGGCGGTGTAGTGGCGCATCGCGTACAGCGCCAGTGGCAGGCGGGTGTAGAAGAAATGGCTGACGCTCTGCCGATCGCCCGACTGTACCGCCCGCGCCGGCGCCGGATCGATTTCTTCCAGCTGTTCGCCGTAGACCTTCGCCAGGGTGCCGGAAAACGGCAACAGGATCGCCAGCACCCCGGCCAGGGTGGAAATGCCGAATACCTGGATAAAGATCAGCGCCCAGAACACCTCGTGCACCGAGCGCAGCGCGGCGGCCAGGATGCGCACCCAGGCGCGCCGGTAGAAAACCGCCAGTACAAAGCCCAGCGCCGCCGCCAGTACCACCCCCTGCAGCGAAAACGTCAGGGTAGTGATCACCGCATCCAGCCACTGCTGCGGGTCGTCGATGCGCGGCGTCACCAGCCCCGTGGCCATACGCCAGAGCTCGTGGCCGGGGCTGCGGGTGGTGATGTCGATATCCGCAAACGCCAGGCAGGCGGCGGCGATGGCGGCGAACCAGAAGGTGAGTTTTCGCAGGCTGCGCGCCTGCCCCCAAAAGCCCGTCACCGGTACAGGCGCTCGATAGTGTCGGGATCGAGTTGATCGACGGGGCTGTCGAACAGCACCCGCTGATCCCCGAGCCCGATCACCCGGTTGCAGACTTCCAGCGCCAGGCTCGCATTGTGCATGGCGATCACCGAAGTGCCGTGGCGCCGGGACAGTAGGTCGAGAATGTCCCGGCCCTGGCGTCTATCCAGCGCCGACACTGGCTCGTCCGCCAGCAGTACCGGCTTGCGCTGGTAGAGGGCGCGGGCAATGGCCACCCGCTGCTTTTGGCCGCCGGAGAGCTCCTCCGCCTTGGTCCACAGCAGCTCGCGGATACCCAGCGGCTGCGCCAGGGTGGCGATTTCCTCCCGGAAGCGGGGAGACGGCAGCAGCAGGTTTTTCAGGTTCGCAAACCCCGAATGGCGCTCCAGCGCGCCGGCAAAGATATTGTGGAAAACCTTCAACTGCGGCACCAGCGCGGCCTGCTGCGGGCACCAGCTGGCGCTGTCCGCCAGCCCGTCGCGGAGATGCCGCAACAGGGTGCTCTTGCCGGCGCCGCTCCTGCCCAGCAGCGCCACGCGATCGCCCTCCCGGAGCGTCAGTTCATCGACTGCCAGTGCCAGCCTGTCCGGCTGGTTTTTCCTGTCGCTCGGGTAGGCCAGGCGGCAGTCGCGCAGTTCCAGCAGCACCGCCATCAAAAATCGCTCAGCAGGCCGATGGACTCCGCGGTCTGCTGGATGGCCCGGTAGTCGTCGTTGTCCGCTGGCACAAACTTCGATCGGGGGAAGCTGTCGAGAATCGCCCTGTCGTCGATCGCCAGCAGCGCCGCCGTCAGCTTTTTCTTGAAGCCGTCGCCGAACTGCGCGTCGATATCACCGCGCACCGTCCACTGGTAGTCCGCGTACTCCGGCGTGGTCCAGATCACCGACACCTGGTCCGTATCCACCTCGCCACTGGCCACGGCCTTGTCCCAGACCGCATAGTTGACCGCGCCCACCTCGAAAGCCCCGGACTGCACCAGCGCGATGGTGCGGCTGTGGTCGCCGCTGAAACCCACGCGGGAAAATACCTCGCCCGGCGATTCACCGAAAGTCTCGCGAATATGGAACTCCGGCATCAGCCGCCCGGAAGTGGACCCCTTGGAACCAAAGGTAAAGGTGCGCCCGGCCACGGCCTGCGGCAGCGTATCCGCCGGCTCGATACCGGTGCTGCCGTGGGCGATAAAGTAGCTCTTGAAAAACTGGTCCTCGTAACCCTGTGCAATGGCCTCGGACCCCGGCACCGCCCGCCGCGCCTGCACACCGGACAGGCCGCCGAACCAGGCCAGTTGCACCTGGTTGTTGCGAAAGGCGGTGATGGCGGCCGGGTAACTCTTCACCGGAATATAGCGCACCTCGACCCCCAGCTCGCCGGACAGATAGTCCGCCACCTGCTGGAAACGCCGCACCAGCTCGGCCTCGTTCTGGTCGGGAATGGCGGTAAAGGTAAACTGCGGGCGCTGAGTGTCCGCGGCATGGCCGCCAAAGGACACCAACAGGGCCAGTAATGCGGTTAAATAGCGCATCGGAAAGGTCCTTTGGGTGGAAGTGGGTTGTGCGGTGCTTTTTATCGCAAGCAGGTGGAGTTTACAACTTGTCGCCGGTGTGCGGATCCCGGGTCACGGCCTTTCCAGGGGCTGGTCGCGGGAATCGGGTTCGCCGATGGATTTCTTCGACAGATGTATCGCTATTACCGTACCGCCGGCAACTGTGAAATTGACGGCCAGGATACACCAGAGCTGATAACTACCGGCCCGTATCTCAGGCAGAGCAATCATGACATTGTAAGTAGCCAGGGTGAGTACCGCTATACCGATTCCGGTAAAAGTCACGAATCGCCTCGCGAATACACAGGCCAGAAATGCCGCCAGGCTGTAGGCGAGCGTATTACTGAGCAGGTCGATAAAAAGAACGGTATTGTTGCTGTAGCCGCTCTGTGCAAAGAGTCCGGAAATCAGTGGCGAGACAATGATGTAGGTGGAAAGGTTGAAACAAAGGTAGCCGAGCAGAATGGCTAGGCAGGCTTTGAATAGGTCGACAGCTTTTGTTGCGCTAGGGTCGTTCATTTTTTCTGGATCGCCGTGACTTCTCTAGTTGCTGTTGTTCAGAATCCTTTAACAACGGGCGAGCCCTATTCGTTCCTCACGATCGTCATTCCGGTACCGGATCAAGTCCGGCATGACAAAGCGTTCCGGAATACAGGCTGGCGGCGGCACCTCCGCTGGATTCCGGATCGTTTCGGTGCAGCGAACCGTTTGCGAATTTCCCGTACGACAGGCCAGGTTGCCGCCTGCTTTACACCACTCACTTTATTGTGCCGCCCTATGAAGGAGGTTCCTGAAATACCGGAGTTCTCATTGAGAACCGGTTTTCGAGGCAACCTGATACCCAGGCGATAAAGAAAACTTCCTTGAGATATCATCTACGCCATCCTGGATGCCAACTTTTTGATATAGATCCGCCAGAATTTCAATGGCCCGATCTACCTCCTTCTCAAACTCATTAACAGAGTGTATCAAAGGATGACCTTTAAGCGAGTTATCCAGGTACTCGACCGCAACATGGATTCGATCTATAGCTTCCAGAATATGTCCATCGTAAAGTACATAGGTTTCGTCGTTCTCAGTCATGATTTGCCCGGTTTCTTGCAGTAGGTTTGCTCAATGGATATATTAGTCGTCTCAAGATCCTTTTAATCAAAGAATGCCTTTCGGATCTTTCTCTATTATTTGACGGCGAAATCTGCATAAGTGTATGCACTTCAAAGTTGAATGAGTGTGCTGAATAGTTACCCATTTTCAAGCATTAGTTTTAACTCAGGCAAAACCAAGAAGCTCGCACCAAGTAACATAAGAATTGATGCAAATAAAAGATATCTATTTGCCGCCTTTTTTCATCATTTGCGTAAGAGGAGTATGTTCCATCCTGCAGCGTATTAATTGTAACCCCATAGACTTTGGTAGAATCATCTTGAAGTGTCGTTATTAAGGGTCTCATAATTGTATTAACAGTTGTCCAGATTCCTTTAACAACGGGCGAGTCCTGTATTCGTTCCATGCGATCGTCATTCCGGACTTGTTCCGGAATCCAGGCCGACGGGGCACTTCCGCTGGATCCCGGATCGTTTTGTCATGCCGGACTTGATCCGGTACCGGGATGACGGTCCGGAGGGTGGATTTTGGTCAAAACAATTTTGAGACGACTAATAACACCTCAATTATTTTACTAGTCTTAAGGGGTAGACTACTAAACTCATCGCGGTTTGTCGCCTGCTGGCGCCTGGACGGAGCGACATTCTCTAGCGAGTACTCACCCGTCTTGCTCACCTCCGGAATACTGCTGGGCGCCATTATTTTCTGCTTCATTCGGCGTGAATATATCGAGCAGAGTAAAGCCGGCGAAGGGGAGCAGGCGTAGGGGGATGGGCACGTCGCTCTTGGATAGGCCTGCTTCTAACCGCTATGGTTGGTAATAGGTTTCCATTGCGCTGCACTCCCAGTCCTTCCCTGATTGCTGTTTGGCCAGCGATTGAAGGTTTGGATAGACCTCTGCTGGCGGTAATTGGCTCAGGTGCTCGTAGCTGATGTATATCTCTGGCAGCTCATTTTTAATTGCAGTGTCGATAGCTAAAGCTGTATCTAAAGGGGATAATTCACTATCATTTGTGAATTTCTGGTAGATTTTGCAGAGCGTTTCATAATCACCCAAGCTGTCGCTATCAGACTCTCCACAAGAGACGATTATCAGCGCCGCAAAAAGTATAACGTAAAATTTAGCTAATGGTTTGAACACGTTCATTTTTGGACCTATTATTGCGATAGCTAGGTTAGGGTTATAGATTGGCGTTGCTCATGGATTAGCCACGCTTTCCTTGTGTTTTGCGTTCTAAACGGATCCACCAGGAAGTAGGATAGAACGTGCGTGGCTACAGTCTTGCCATTATTATTTGATTTCCCGATCTCTTCTACCTGCCATATCTCATCGCCTCCGCGAGCGAGGATTCTCTGGCTGAAATTGCCAATACTTAGTGCGGTTGTCCCAATAGTGAAGAACAACCCCGCTATACTCGATGCCGTTCCAACAACTATACTGGAGGCGGCGCTAAGCACAGGGTAATTGGAACCGCCCAGCAGTGCGGTATTTAAACGGTGGGTAAAATTATCCTCTACCACTTGTGGCAAGGTGATAACTTTTTGCCGGGCGTGCCGACCCTCTTTTTGTGCTATGGACCTTGGGTCGTGCGTCAAGTGGTACTCCCAGTGCATATTTGCCACCTGCTTTGGCTTTATAAGAAGTACAGGATCTCGCCCCTGGGACTGCAGGTACAAACGGATGCCGCGCAAATCTCCCAGAATTCTCTTTCCGGAATCTGGTCTCAGTTCCTCAAGCTGGTTGATAGATATGGGCATTTTAAGAATTTCCTTATTAATAAATTTCCATTAAAAAATGCACTGAGTGGCGGAGCAGAGTATATAGGGATAATGCAATAGTCAATTCATTCCGCAGGGAGTGGATTAGGCGTAGACGGTGCCGTTAACGCTGGGCTCAAAGGCAGGCTACAAAATGTGCCCTTTCCATGCGGCTATAGGAGCGAGCGTAGCGACCCGCACACAATAGGAGGGGTTACTACTCCTACAGTCCAATTTTGCCGGGCGTCAAAGCCCCTCCACATCTATCCCATGCTCCGCCAACCACTGTTTGCGCTCATCATAGTCCGGCATGGCGCGTTCCAGGCGCAGCCAGAACTCGGTGGAATGGTTGGGCTCGTGCAGGTGTACCAGCTCGTGTACCACTACGTATTCGGCGATGCGGGCCGGCAGCAGGATGGTTTTCCAGTGGAAGTAGAGCATCTGGCCCTTGCCGCAGGAACCCCAGCGGTAGCCCAGGTCCTGAACCTTCAGCCCGGCGGGTTTCACTTCCAGACGGGCGGCGAAGTCCTGCACGCGCTGCCAGAGCCAGGTTTTGCCGCGCTGGCTGTACCAGCGGATAAAGTGCTGGCGGGCTTCGGGCAGGGCATCTCGACGCAGGTGAAAACGGCCATTCATCAATTTAAGCGGCTGTGTCTGCTCGTCGTCCACCAGATTCAGGCGGTGGTGGCGGCCCAGGTATAAAAAGCCCTCGCCCTGCACAAACTGCTTGTGGCGAATGGTTTTCTGCATCAGCGCCTTTTCCGCGAGCTTTTTATACACCCACGGCTGTTTGCTGCGCACAAAGGCTTCCAGCGTTTCAGTGTTGACCCCTGGCGGAACCGTCAGGTGCAGGGAGCTGTCCCGCTCCACCGTCAGTTGCAGGGTTTTGCGGCGGGGGCTTTCCCGGACGGGAATGGTCAGGTCATCAACGGTGACGATCATGCCTGCTCCAGCTTGTAGCTGTTGGCCCTTGCCAGCTCGCGCAGTTTATCCACCAGTGGTGGAACGTCGCTGAAGTCCAGCAGTTCGCTGTCGACAATGCGCTCGAACAGGGTCTGCTCCAGCGCCTCCTGCATGGGGCGGCGGTGGGGCTCCCAGAAACTGGAAGTTTTCACCTCCCGGGTGATGTGTTCCACCAGGCTTTCGGTGAGGGTGATCAGGTCCGCCTCCAGCGCCATATCCGGCTGGGCCTCGCCGCATTTGGCGGCGCGCAGCATACGGTAGAACGGCAGGTAGTGCTCCGGCACATCGGGCAGGCCTTCCTCGTGTTGGGTGCTGCCGCTGTTCACCTCGTCGATGATGGATTGCAGCGCGGTTATCAGCTCGTCCCACTGGCCTTCAAGGCCCTCCAGGATCTCCTTCAGGCGCTCGCTGAGTTTGCCGTAGTACACCGGGTCTTCATCCAGCTTTTGCCGGACGTGGCTGCGAATGGCGTGCTCCATTTCCGAGGCCACGGCTTTTTTGCCTTTGTCCGGGTCGGCGTCGTAGCCGGCGGCCTGCTCGCGTACCTGGTTCAACTGCTGGCTGAAGCTGGCGTCGGTGAGGTTCACCGGGGCTATCTTCGGGTCTATCCCCAGGGAGATCACATGGTCGTCGATCAGCTTGCGTACCTTGGCGCCCACGTCCTTGCCCAGCACCGGGCCGTCCCGGTAGCGGCGCCGGGCGGCGGCATGGATCATGGCCAGTTGTTTGGCGTCCTGGGTAAAGGGCAAGGCCTCCGGGCGCGGCAGCACCAGGTCCAGGCTCTGCATAAAGGCTTTCACCTTCACGCCGAATTCCTGGCGCAGGCGCTCGCTGTCCAGGGCCTGCACGCAGCTTTCGATATCGTTCAGGTCTTCGATGCCGCGAGCGCGCAGCACGTCCACCGCCCGCAGGTGGCGGTCGCGCAGGGCCGGGATTTCGTCTTTCAGGCTGCGCAGGGCGCCGTCCACGTCGTCATCGCTGTAGGCGGCCAGCGCCGCCTTCAGGTGATTGGCCACGCCGTAGTAGTCCACCACGATGCCCGCCGACTTGCCAAAGCCGGTGCGGTTGACCCGGGCGATGGTCTGCAACAGCTCCGCTTCGCGAATGGAGCGGTCCAGGTACATGACGCCCTCGATGGGTGCATCAAAGCCGGTGAGCAGCATGGATTTGACGATCAGAAACGCCAGCGGATCGCTATTGTCCTTGCTGTCCTCCTCTTTTGGCAGCAGCGGCTTCTTGAAGCGATCAATGGCCAGGTCCTGGGCGGCACGGTCGGTGTGTTCGGCCCACTCGCTGCCGTCGTTGTTATCGCCGGAGATAATGGTGGCAAACTGCAAGCGGCCAATCAGCTCCCGGTAACGCCAGGCCTGCACCAGCGCCTGCATTTTGGGGGATTTGCGGCACAGTTCTTCGTCGTCCAGAGCCTTGATCTCCGGGCTCAGGTAGCCCGCTTCGCCCAGCAGCTCGTCCCGGGCTTTTTCAAAGGCGCCTTTGTAGCGCACCGCAGCCAGGCGGCTGTAGGCCACCACCTGGGCCTTGAAGCCGTTGGGCAGGATGTTGGTGACGTAGTGGCGCAGCATGTCCCGCGCTTTTTCGTCGATCAGTTTGGGCGCTTCCAGCACATTGCCCTTGGTGGCGTATTTCTTTTTGATGGCCTCCAGCTCGTCGTCGCTTTTGCCGGCAAAAAAGTCTTCGAACAATTCGTCCAGGCTGCTGCCATCCTTCACCGCGCCCTGAACCGTGCGGCCCTCGTACAGCACGGGCACGGTGGCGCCGTCGGCTTCCGCCTCGCGGATGGTGTACTTGTCGATAAACTCGCCGAAGATTTCGTGGGTGCGTTTTTTCTCGCCCATGATAATGGGCGTGCCGGTAAAGCCGATGCGGGCGCAGTTGGGCAGGCTGGCCAGCAGGTTGGCGTGCAGGTCGCCGGCCTGGGTGCGGTGGGCTTCGTCCACCATCACCAGAATGTCCTCGCTGTTGTTCAGTTGCTCAAACTCGCCGAGCTTGCTGGCCTCGTCCCGGTATTTCTGGATCATGGCGAACACCAGCCCCGGCCCGTCCTGGCGCAGAATGTTTTTCAGGGCCTGGCTGCTTTGGGCGACTTGCACCGCCTCGCCACTCAGGGTGGCGGTGCCGGAAAGCTGCTTTTGCAGGTCGTTGCGGTCGGTGACTACCACCACCTTGAAGCGGCGCAGGGTCGGGTCGGTGCGCAGGCGGCGCAGGGCGAACACCATGGTCAGGCTTTTGCCGGAGCCCTGGGTGTGCCAGACAATGCCGCCACGGCGGTCGTACTCGCCGTCCTGCTGTCGGGTCTTGCCGTGTTTCAGGCGGTGAATGGCTTTGACCACGCCGCGATACTGCTGGTAGCGGCACACCAGTTTGATGGTCTGACCGCCGCTGGTCATAAACAGGGTGAAGTGGCGCACAATATCCAGCAGGTTGGCCTTGTCCAGCATGCCCGCCACGGTGCGCTGTTGGGGCGAGAGAGTTTTTACGCCCAGGGCCGCGGCCACGTCTTCCTCGGTGCGACCAGGGTTTTCGATACTCGCCACGGTTTTCCAGGGCAGGTAGTGGCCGCTGCCGGCGGCCAGGGTGCCCACCAGGCAGTCATCAAAGCAGGTGGCCAGCAGAAACTGGTTGGTATTGAACAGCGCCGGCGCGCCCTCGTTATCGCTCACCTCGCCCTGGGCAAAGCGCTGGTTTCCATAGCGGCGCAACTGGTCGATGGCCTCGCTTACCGGCGCGGAGCTGGCGGTGGGGCTTTTGCATTCGATCACCACCAGCGGAATGCCGTTGACCAGCAGCACCAAATCC
Source organism: Microbulbifer halophilus (assembly GCF_026183675.1). Taxonomy (GTDB): domain Bacteria; phylum Pseudomonadota; class Gammaproteobacteria; order Pseudomonadales; family Cellvibrionaceae; genus Microbulbifer; species Microbulbifer halophilus. The sequence continues at coordinate 26,181 of NZ_JAPIVK010000022.1, read as the reverse complement.
GGAATCACATGCTGTTTGACGCTGTCGTGCCCCGGCGGGCACTGCACCTTGAACTGGTTGATCACGGTGAACCGGTTATTGGCCGGGTTTTCCCAGTCGATATAGTGGATCGTGCGCGAGCGCCCGCCGTCCCAATCCGCGAGGCCGTCCACCACAAAGCCTTCGGTCAATAATTCCGTGGCAATCTGGTTGGCCTCCATCAGCCCCGGCGCGGCGATGCGTGTGAGGGCGGATACGGCACTGCTGATGCGTTCCTCGTCCAGCCATTCCACTTGCTCGCCATTGTCCAGGGTGCGGGTATTAAGCCACTTAAGCTGGGCCCGCAGCACATCGCCTTGCAGTACCTCGGCAAAGCTCTTGCGCCCGGTGGCCGCCGGATCGTCCAGGCTGCCGGGGGTATGGGTCCAGCCCATGGCCAGCAACTGGTCGATCAGGGGCTGTTCGCTGTACTGTAATTCCGGGCCCATCAACAAACTCCTGTTAGCTGGCTTTGGCGGTGTCGGGAAGCGAGGTGACGCGGACGCGGCCGGATAGGAGGTCGTCCATTAGGCCGGATTTTTTTAGTTTTAGCTTTTTAACTTTCAGCGTCTCATGCTGGATTCGCTCCGAGATGGTTTTAAGGCGCTGCTCAATTAAAAGCTGTTCATCAATCGGCGGCACTGGAAACCGGGTGCTTCGAAGTGTATCGGACCGAATAGCAGACATGGTCCCACCCTGCTCATCACCAGAAAAATGTCGAAGCACCCAAGGCGCATAGTTTATCTGCAACATAGCGAGATAGGGTCTGTAACGCTTACTATCTAAGGTTATCGTCCAAGTGTGCTTCGAAGATAAAGCACTCCCAATTTCTTTGGGAACAAGACAGCAACGCCCAACTGTACCCATTATCGTGATCATAATGTCGTCAGGCCGAACGGAGTATCGCTTTAGTTCAGAAAACTTTTCAGGAGTAACAAAGCGACGAAAATCTGATCTAAAAACTTCGACATGCACATTGTCGATACCCAATAAAGGAATGCCTTCCTCCACTAATTCTGACTTGAGTAAAGCACTACCGAATGGACCGGATCGCATTGCCGGTTCGACATCAGCAAGCAAATCCAAAAGTTTAGATGTTTCCCACTCCCTCGGAACCCACCCCAGCGGCGATTCCTTATAGAGTTCGGGGGCCTGGTCGCGGGGTGGGCGGAGTTGGCCGTTGGCGTCGATGCCGCGCGTCAGCAGGTCGTGCAGCAGGCCCTGCTTGACCTGCTGCAGCTTGGCGATAATAGCCTCGGTTTGGCGGATTTGGGTGTCCAGGGTGTCGAGGATATCCGCAATGGTTGTCTGCTCGTCAACAGTTGGCAGCCTCAGCTCAATCTCCGACATCTTCTTTTTGTTTAGCGTGGCTCCCTTTACTGCTGTATCGACGACAACTGCCTTAACAGCTCTAGGCAATACGTGATATAGCCACCGAGTGTCTAACTCGCCATTCGGTTTGAAGAACGCAATAGCTTCATTGCAGTACATCATTCCGCTGGTAATAGCGACCCTACCAATACTGAGCTTGAAGCTCATCACCACCGAGTTTGTAGGTATTTCTTTAACGTTGCTAAGCTTAGCGCCAAGATCAGTGATATGTTCCGAAGTTTCCGATATATACTTGTTCTGCAAATCAGAGATTGATATCCATGGATGGCCATCAGGCTTATCTGCCCAAAATGCAGGGGTTGTTCGAGAAGGGGTGCCCCCAATAAAAAACTCGGCAACATCCGAGATTTTGACTGCCTTCCACTCAGACATACCCCAACCCCTCCAAATACCCAGCCAGTTGCTTCGCCGCCTGTTCCCGCTCCTGCTCGATCTCGGTCAGCGTCACCCCGTATTTATCCCACCAGTTTTCCACGGCGGCGACCACCTGCTGGCGCTGGGAATTGATATAGCGCTCGACGATGCTGTGCATATCGTTGTGGAGGATGGTGAGCAGCAGTTCGGCGGCCTGGGCCTTGTCCAGGGCGTCCACGCCGGTGTTCAGTTCCTCCGGCAGGGCGGCCCGCTTGGCTTTCAGTTTTTTGGCATTGGCGGTGCGCGCTTTCTTCCAGGCTTTGATCTGTTTTTCCAGCGCGGCGATTTCCGCCTCGCCTAGCGGTTCATTGTCGCCTTCGTCTTCTTCATCCCCGCCTTTGGGCAGTTTTTCCTCGGCGGCCTTGATCTGGCTGTCCAGTTCGGCCTTGCGGTTTTCCAGTTGTTGCAGCTCTTCGAGGAAGCCGCTCAACAGGAACTTCACCAGCTTGTGTTCCAGCGGGTCGTCCTTGATGTTTTTGTCCTCCATGGCGGTGAGGATACTCGTGCGCCAGGCGTCGATGACGCCGCGGCTGTCGCGGGCCATCAGGGTGAGGAAGTCGTACTTCTGCTGGTGCCAGAAGCCGGCGATCATGCCGCTGATCTGGAAGTCGTCCAGCAGGCCGATGGGTTTCAGGCTCTCGCTAAAGCTGTTGAGCAGTTCTTTGCGCAGTGCGGCGTATTCCCGGTGCTGGGCCAGGGCGGTAATGCTCTGGCTGTGGTTCTGCCACCAGTGCTTGAAGGCATCGCGCAGGGCCTGCTCCCGGGCTTGCACCCCGGCGTTTTGTTCGATGGCGGGTTTGATATCCGCTTTCTGGCTGAGCTGGTCGCGAAAGAGGCGGTAGCCCGGGTCATTCGGTTTGGGCTGGAAGAGGTCGTCCGGGTTCAGGCCCTGGGCCTGGAACAGGGGCAGTTTGGCTTCGATTTCCGCCTCGGGAATGCCACCCACCAGGTGGGCGTGGACGTCGTGGGGCTCCGGCGGCGGGGCATTGTCCGCGTAGCGGCGGATGTTCAGGTTGTAGTCATTCTCGCGCAGGGTCTCGGTACTGACGATGCTGGCAAAGCCGGGGATGTCCCGCCCCTGCCCCTCGGCAAAGGTCTCGTAGACGGCGGCGATTTTTTCGATGTGTTCGGGCATCAGGTAGTTCTGCGCCCGGCCCTCGAAGTATTCCCGGTCGGCGTTGATAAACAGCGTCTTGCCCCGGTTGTTGGGGTGCTTGCTGCTGACCTGGTTGGCGCCCTCGCTTGAGCGCTGGCGCAGCACCAGAATACAGGCGGGGATGCCGGTGCCGTAGAAGAGGTTGGGCGGCAGGCCGATGACCGCTTCCAGCAGGTCGTCTTCGATAATGCCCTTGCGAATCTTCTGCTCGTCCCCGCCGCGAAACAGTACGCCGTGGGGCAGTACCGTGGCCACCATGCCGCCCTCGGCGCACACGGCCAGCATATGCTGCAGGAACATCAGGTCCGCCTTTTTGCTGCCCAGGGGCACCTGGCCGTACTGGAAGCGCTCGGGGTGCAGGGGCTGGTACACCGGCTGGCCGGTTTCGTCCGTGTCCTTGCTGCCGAAGTTGATGGAAAAGGGCGGGTTGGTAAGGATACGGTCAAAGCGCTGTAACTCGCCGCCGGTGGTATGGCGGGGCTTTTCCAGGGTGTCGTCGTTCTGCAGGTTGGCGGTGGTGATGCCGTGCAGCAGCATATTCATCCGGGCAATGGACCAGACGGTGCCGGCGTTCTCCTGGCCGTAGCAGTCCAGCCGGTAACCCTCGCCGCCGTGCTCGTCGATCCACTCCTTGGCGGCAATCAGCATACCGCCGGAGCCGCAGCAGGGGTCGTAGACCTTGTGGTGCTGCTCCGGTTTCAGCAGCCGCACCATCATGCGCACCACGGCGCGCGGGGTGTAGAATTCGCCGCCCTTCTTGCCGGCGGAGTCGGCGAAGTCGCCGATCAGGTATTCGTAGGCGGCGCCCAGCAGATCCGGGAACTCGAAATCCCGGTCGCGCAGGCGGTACTTATTGAAATGATTGATCAGCCCGCGCAGCTTGATATCCGGCAGCTTGCTCTGGCCCACCTTGCGGTTGAAGTCGATATGCTCCAGCACATCCTGCAGGCTGGCATTGCCCTGCTCCAGTCCGCCCAGGGCGGTGTTGAGCGCATCGCCGACGTTCTTGTGGGCCTCCTTGACCAGGTAGTCCCAGCGGGAATCTTCCGGTACGTAGAAGGCGTCCAGGTACCAGTGCTTGGCCTCGGCCATCTTGGTGGCATCCGCTTCGGATTTGCCTTTGGCCATTTGCTCGTCAATCACCCGCTCGCGGCGCTCTTCAAACACGTCCGAGCAGCGCTTGAGGAACAGCATGCCGAAGATGTATTCCTTGAATTCCGAGGCGTCCATCTTGCCGCGCAGGATATCGGCGGCGCTGAACAGGTGGCTTTCGAGTTGACTGAGGGTTAAGGGCATGGAATGTCCTGATGGATACTTGTTTTTAACCACTTATGGAGTCCGGAGGCGCGGGTGGCCTGGTGTTGCCAGGGGGCCAGGCGCGCCGGATCGGGCTGCTGCGATTTTACACCTAATTGGCGCCCTTTGCCTCGTCTAGGTTGCGAATCACTGGCCGCATAGAAGGGTAGATTCCGTTGTATGTCATGGGATGGCTTTCTATGCCTCGTCAAGCAGAAGTTCCTCGATCGATTTCAGTGAACGGCCGTGCTCGTCGATCCAGCTCTGCGGGCCAGACCTGCTCGTACCGGCGACTAAAACCGCCGCATAGGAAGACGAGCTGAGAACGCTATCTTTTGTGAGCCGGAATCTGTCGCCATCTGGCACTATCGTTCCATCGGCGATCCATTTCTCCCGAATTGCCGCCGTCTTTCCTGGCATGCTCTTGCTGGTTTTTCGAGAGATATCAGAGCCCTCAAACAAGACAAAGCCATCGTCAGTTTGCTGGCCGCGGGCATTCAATCCGCGGATCGAAAACGAGAACTCGAACTGCGATAGCTTTGGGGACTCATCGATGACCGTGGCGGTTGGCGCTTTAACCGGCTCCAAAACCCGGTGCCCGAGCGTGCCCAGAGCAATGCGAAGGTTCTGGATGAACTCCTCCATGGAATCTTTATCCGCACGCGGCAATGTTGATTCCGTTGGAGTGTTACCGTTCTCAATCTTGTAGCGGTCCGCCTCGATACTGATTGCCGCGAGACGCGATTCCAGAAACTTGATATGTGCCTTGGTCAGGTTTTCATCCTTGCTTGTAAAAACAATGACTTCATTCCAGAAATCCTGTTTCCTATCCTGCTGGCCCAACCTATTGACGACGTTTTCGGACTCTCCAATGTACGCCTTGTCGCCAGTTTCCGCTGTTTGCTTCTCCAGCAAAAAATAGACCCCGGGGCGCTGGGCTTCGGGCCACTGGTGAAGCTCGTTGAGGCGGCTTCTAGGGCATGCGATGGCCTGCCCCGACCAATTTGCGATTTCAACGTGTCTGATGCCCGAAGGTACGCCGTCAGCCAGATATATTGTTACTTTACGGCCAAACCCCATCTACGATGTCTCCTGAAGAATAATGCTTAAACCGATCCCGGCTTCGGGGTGAAGCCGAAGCGGAAAACCGTCTCTGTAATTGGCTGTGGTTGAGCTATTTTTTGATATCCAGATTGATCTCCTTCAATTTGTATTTTTTTGCCGCTTTTACAGCAGAAATTGTTGTCTCTGCGGTTGCCATCCTAGGGTCGATCTCGGATTTTGATGGAACCTTCTGCTTTTCAATGTCTGGTAGCTTGTTGAAGTCATCTTTCATTATCTTCCTCCCCTTTGTCGTCAATAAATCTTCCCGACTTGGATGTCTTTCCGGATGCCAGCCCTTTAGGCTCTTCTATTGAGTCATACTTGGGGTCTAAAAACCTTTTCTTGGCCAGTCTGGCAGACTCTTCGGGAGTCAATTTGCCTTTTCTCCGCTTGTGCTCTTTGATGTCTGATATCTTTTTGGTCATAGCGTTTAAATCCTGGCTACCAGGTAGTCACCCTTTGAGATGTATGTCAGTCCGAACCTCTCGTAATATTGCTTCACTTCATTGTTTATCGGGTTCATTATGCGTAACTCCGTAGCACCTAAAGTATCGGCGTAAACATTCATGGCGGCAAGAGTTATCTGAAATACTTTTATATCTTCGACTCTCGGATTCTTTTCTATGAAATCTAATCGCAGCCCCGTTGCGCTATATGTTGGGCGCCCTAATGATAGGCTTGCCAATTGAGAGCGGTGCCACAGGGCTAGTTCAAATCTCTTGGGATACCTTAACCTGAAGTCATGGTAATTGCTCCACTCCCAATCTACTTTTCTTTCCGGGAATAGACTCCACTCTCCAGCCTTCGATAGCGCTTTCTGATCAATAAGCCTGAGTTCCAGGCCTCTGGCAGAGTCAAGTTGCGATGCAATTGCCCGGAGAGACGCCTTTCTCAGCAAATCGTACCGCCTTTCTGCATCCATATGGGTGGCAAGCATAAAATTTCCTTATATAGATTTAGGTTTCAAGTAATAAATAACTCCAACCACGAAGCTGCTCAGCGCTATTCGTCTTTTTGCGGTAAGGCTAGAGTTCTGAGTGTTAGAGTTGGATGATAAAGGCAATATCTAGTTGCTCGTCGCAAGGAAAGTTCATTAGCGCACAAGTTTTCCTTTTCTTGATCAGTATTCACTTTTTCTCCTTTTCGACACTGTTGGAGCTAACTTTGCGTTCCGGATAAGTCTGGCGAAGTCTGTAACCTTGGCATGGACCGCTAATTATCATTAAGTCCAAAATCCCTTGTTCCAAGACACTCTTTCCATCTATTTTCTCTTGCAATAACATCATCTGCCGACATTGTTGCCGGTGAAATCTCAAGAACAGAAAATTCAAAATGGCTTGGGTCAAGGCCCTTGAGAAGCTTATTGCCAGCATGCCCCGTTTTAGCATACAAAGACCAGCGACCCAATATTCCACCCTTACCATACGCTGAGCCTACATATAACTGCCCGTTTTCCTTGTTTTTTATCAAGTAAACGCCATTTACAGAAGAAAGCGCATTAAACCAAGTTGAATTGGCTCCTATGTCATTTATTAAAATTCTGAGATCATCATATGAGAGGCGAATGTTGTCATAAGATGAAAATTCACCGATTGAATTTTTAGCTTTTATCTCTACAACTTCCTTATTTTTCTTCTGAACCCAGCTTACTGTTGATGGTCCCCAGTCAATAACAAGTCTCTGAATCAAATGAAACATTTCACTAGAGAGGGAAAGGTCGTAGCGATCCGACTTCTCAAGCCATCTCATCGGTAAATCATGCTTTTCTAGTAGGTTTAAGTGCTTGGGTGCTAAATCTGAGTTCCGTGTAACTCCATTTATCTTCCAAAGCCCCAAAAATATTGATGTTGTGCTTCTTCCTGGAGCAAATATAGCTAGAAACTTTGAATCCTTGTACTTTCCGGGCTTTTGCCAAGCAGTATATTCTTTGAGCTTTTCAATATCATTAAAAAAAGTTTCAAGAACATTGATCTCCTTATTGCCGTGCCTAACAAGGCGCACCTCCATTGGATCAATTTTATAAACTCTTAAAAGATCAAAAAATGTAAGCATAATGAATTATTTTTAGAAGAAATTTATTCATTGACGTGGCCATATCCGTCGATATCCCGACATTTAGCCACGGCTATCCAAATATAGCCATACCGCTATCCCTGGAGGTTTCCGGTATTTGTACGACAGTACAGTTTCAAATGCTATCGTCTTCGCTTTTGATCACCAGCGACTCCAGAAACAACCCCACCGCCGGATGTCCCTCCGCACTCCGCTTGAACGTCGCCGCATTCTGAATCCGGTACCGGAACCGTTCCGGCCGCAGTACCACCAGCTCCCCGCTTTGTACATAGCGCCCCGCCAGGTACTCCGGCAGGAAGCCCACAAACTGCCCCGATAACAGCATCGCCAGTCGCGCCGCCATATGGTTGGCGGTGCTTCTGTTGGGGAAGAGGCGGTAGAGGTGGGCTGCGCCGGAGAGGACGGCGTGGCTGGGGGCGGCGAGTTCCTGTTGGGTCAGTAATTCCTCACTTATTTCCCCCTGTTCGGCCAGGGGGTGGCTGCGGCCGCAGTAGAGGAGGGACTGGTGCTGGAACAGCGGCCGGTAGTCGAGCCCCGGGCGGCGGGAGTGGAGGGGGTTGATGCCCACGTCGGCGCGGCCGGCGAGGATTTCCAGTTCCAGTTCCTGGGGAGCGGCGAGTTGGATATCCAGTTGCAGTTGCGGGGCCTGGGCGCGGATCTTGGCCAGGGTGGCGGGGAGGTCCAGTTGCGGGATTTCCAGGACGTCGTCCGGCAGCACGATGCGCAGTTGGCCGGTGAGGTTGGACTGGATGGCGTTGACCTGGCTCTTGAAGGCTTGCAGGTGGCCGTCCAGCTGGTTGATGGCTTCGAACAGGGCTTCGCCTTCCGGGGTGAGTTTGAAGTCGGCGCGGCCGCGGGAGCGCAGGCAGAGTTGCATGCCCAGGCGGCCTTCCAGGTCGGAGAGGTGGGTGCTGATGGTGGAGCGGCTGATGTTCAGTGCCACTTCGGCGGGGGCCAGGCCGCCGGCGCGGACGACTTCGCGAAAGACGCGGAGGAGGCGTAGGTCTATGTCGGACAGGCGGCCGCTCAGGGCGGTTTTGGGGTTGCTCATGAGGTTTCGGCTCGTTGTGTGCAGCTGCGACTCGGTCGGAAGCGGCCTTTGGCCGCGAGGCGGAGCTGGAGCCCTCAGCGCTCTAATAAATAGCTCCGCGTTCCCGGGAGGCGGGCCTGCGGCCCGCTAGCCGAGCTGGAGCTCGGCGTTCCCAGGGAGTGGCCACGGGCCGCTTGTGCCAGCTTAGGGGAAAGTTTGATAGCGGTAAACTTTAGTTGGAGAGATACTACTATGCGCCGTCGCTGTGCGGGGCCAGAATCGCCTTAACAGCTGTTGAGTCCAATAACTGCAAGGAGGTTGGCGGTGCAACTGGCAAACCCGAATTTGTTGAAGCTTCAGAACTATATTGGCGGCGAGTGGTGTGACGGGACGTCCACCATTGCGGTGGAGGATCCGGCGAGTGGCGAGTTGCTTGCCGAGGTGGCGGACGGTTCCGCTGCCGATGCGGAGCGGGCGGTGGCCGCGGCCACTGCTGCCTTCCCGGCCTGGAAACAAAAGACTGCGGGGGAGCGGGCGTCGGTGTTGAGGCGCTGGCATCGGCTGATCCTGGACAACGCCGACGACCTGGCGCGCATCCTGACCCTGGAGCAGGGCAAGCCGCTGGCGGAGGCGAGGGGTGAGATCCTCTATGGCGCCTCCTATATCGAGTGGTATGCGGAGGAGTGTCGCCGCGCCTACGGCCAGACGATCCCCACCCACAATCCGGCCATGCGCCTGTCCACCATCCGCCAGCCGGTGGGTGTGGTCACCTGCATCACGCCGTGGAATTTCCCCAATGCCATGATCACCCGCAAGGCGGCGCCGGCGCTGGCGGCCGGTTGCACCGTGGTGATCAAGCCGGCCAGCGAGACGCCGCTGTCGGCGCTGGCGCTGTGCCAGTTGGCGGAGGAGGCCGGCCTGCCGGCGGGCACGCTCAATATGGTGGTAGCTTCCGACGCCCCGGCCGTCGGACGCGTATTGACTGAAGACGAGCGTGTGGCCAAGTTCACCTTCACCGGTTCCACCGCTGTGGGCAAGCTGCTGATGGCCCAGTGCGCCAGCGGTGTGAAGAAGATGTCCATGGAGCTGGGCGGCAATGCGCCCTTTATCGTCTTCGACGACGCCGACCTGGACACCGCCGTGGCCTCCTGCATCGGTACCAAGATGCGCAACGCGGGCCAGACCTGTGTGTCCACCAACCGCATCTATGTCCACGAATCGGTGCACGATGCCTTTGTGGAAAAACTGCGCGGCGCCATAGCCGAACTGAAAATCGGCCACGGCTGCGACGAAGGAGTGACCGTCGGCCCCATGATCCACCGCCGTGCCGCCGAGCGGGTGAACGGCCTGGTGCAGGATGCGATTGCGGCCGGCGCCAGGGTGGAGCTGGGCGGCGACTATCTGCCGGAGGGCGAAAACTATTTTGCGCCTACACTGATAACCGGTGTCACCGATGAGATGCGCATTGCACAGGAAGAGATTTTCGGGCCGCTGGCGCCGGTGCAGAAGTTTACCGACGAGGACGACGTGATCCGCCGCGCCAATGCCACGCCCTACGGCCTGGCCGCCTATGTGATGAGCGAAAATATCCGCCGCGCGAATCGCGTTGTCGAGGCGCTGGATTACGGTATGGTGGCCTGCAACGCCGGCGTTTTCTCCACCACCGTGGCGCCCTTCGGCGGCTGCAAGGAATCCGGCATCGGCCGCGAGGGCGGTGTCGAGGGGATGGTGGAGTTTTACGAAACCAAATATTGCTGTTTCGGCGTTTGAGCCGGCAGCCCGGGTTGGTGTTGGAGTTCGCGGAGCTCACTCCAACCTACGCTTTCTGTCGTCATACCGGCGAAGGCCGGTATCCAGAGAGCGGCCCCGATCTCACTGCGGCACTGGATCCCGGAACAAGTCCGGGATGACGAGAACGGGCGCCATAGGAACACCGAATATCGAACCAATTGTACAAGCAGGGAACCTGTTCAATTTTGCGGAGCGAGAAAATGTCTGAACTGAAAACCGACGCCTTCTGGATGCCCTTCACTCCCAACCGCACCTTCAAGGCCGCCCCCAGGCTGGTGGAAAGTGCCGAGGGAATCTACCTGACGGAAAAAGACACCGGCCGCCAGATCATCGATGCCACCGCCGGCCTCTGGTGTTCCAACGCCGGCCACTGCCGCACGGAGATCGCCGACGCGATTCACCAGCAGGCGGGGAAACTGGATTACAGCTCCATCTTCAACTTCGGCCACGAGCTGGGTTTCGCATACGCCGATCGCCTGGTCAAGCACACCCCGGACGGCCTCGACCATGTGTTTTTCGGCAACTCCGGTTCCGAGGCGGTGGAGAGCGCGCTGAAAATCGCGCTGCAGTACCAGCGCGCCCGCGGCAAGGGCACCAGGACCATGTTTATCGGCCGCGAGAAGGGTTACCACGGGGTCAACTTCGGCGGTATCTCCGTGGGTGGTATCGCGCCCAACTACCAGACCTTCGGCCAGCCGGTGAAAGCCAATCACCTGCGCCACACCCTGGATATCGAGCGCAACGCCTTCAGCCGGGGCCTGCCGGAACAGGGTGTGGAACTGGCGGAAGACCTGGAGCGGCTGGTGGCCTTCCACGGCGCCGACCAGATCGCCGCGGTGATCATAGAGCCTTTCGCCGGCGCCGGCGGTGTAATCCTGCCGCCCAAGGGCTACCTGAAGCGTATCCGCGAAATCTGTGACCGCCACGACCTGGTGCTGATTTTCGACGAAGTGATCACCGGCTGGGGCCGCACCGGTTCCGCTTTCGCATCCGTCGAGTGGGATGTGACCCCGGACATGATCACCTCCGCCAAGGGCATCACCAACGCCACCGTGCCCATGGGCGCGGTGTTCGTACAGGACGAGATCTACAACACCGTCATGGATGCGGCCCCCGAGGGCATGGTGGAATTCTTCCACGGCTACACCTACTCGGCGCACCCGGTGGCCTGTGCCGCGGGTATGGCGACGCTGGATATCTACGAGCGCGAGGGCCTGCTGACCCGCGCCGGCGGCGATATCGGCCGGCACTGGGAAAACGCCCTGCACGGTCTCGCCGACCTGGAGCAGGTGATCGATGTGCGCAACTACGGCCTCGTGGGCGCGATCGAACTGCGCGCACCGGACAACCTCAAGGGCAAGTTCGGCGGCAAGGTCTCCGCCCTGGCCTGGGAAGCCGGCGTGATGGCGCGCGGTATCGGCGATGCCCTGTGCATGTCCCCGCCGCTGATCATCGAGGAGCACCAGATCGACGAGCTGATGCAGAAGCTGCGCGGCGTGATCAAGGATCTCTGATCCGGACGCCGGCTGGATCAGTCGTTTTTCCCTGCCCGCCCCGCGGGCAGGTGCCGACAAAACGCCTACACTGAAAAAAGCGACTCATGGTCGCGGCCGCAGTCTCTGCAGAGTCGGCTGTTCGGTTGCGTCCATGGGCCGCTCTTGTTCTGCCTGCCCCTGCCTGTAGAACAGTTTTCCAGAAAGTTTGGAAACCGTGGACTGCGACCCTTCAATAGGGCCCTGATAGTTCAGAAAGGGTCGCAACCATGGCAACTGATCCCTCTTCCTCCGATACCAACACCGAGCCCACGCTCGCCACCCGACCGATATTGCGGGTGTTGTCGGAAAACTGGTGGCTGCTGTTACTGCGCGGCGTCTGCGCACTGATTTTCGGACTGCTGGCCCTGATCTGGCCGGGTATTTCCCTGCTGGCGCTGGTGATCCTGTTCGGCGTCTACGCACTGCTGGACGGATTCCTCGCCCTGGTAGCCGCGGTGCTGGGCCGCCACAAGTCGACGCCGCTCTGGTGGCTGATCCTCGCCGGACTGATCAGCGTGGCGGCGGGCGTTGTCACTTTCGCCTACCCGCAGGTTACCGCCCTGGTGCTGGTGATCTTTATCGGTGCCTGGGCGCTGGTAAGGGGACTGTTTGAAATTGTCGGCGCGGTACGGCTGCGCAGGGAAATCGACAACGAATGGCTGCTGATCGCCGCCGGCCTGCTGTCGGTAATTTTCGGTATTGCCATCCTGGTCAACCCGGGCGCCGGCGCGGTGGCGCTGGTGTGGCTGATCGGGATCTACGCGATACTGTTCGGCCTGCCGATGATCTGGCTGGCCTTCCGGCTGCGCAGGCAGAAGAAGGCTTCGGGGTAAGTCGATTCTCCCCGTGTTTGCCCGACCGTGCGTAGGTTGAGTTCGCGGAGCTCACTTCAACCTACGCACGATAGGCGCCTGCAAGCAGGCTCCTGTCCTATAGAGCCGCCATCAGGTTTTCGCCCTTCTCCTTCAACGCCATACACAGCTGAATCTGCTCTTCGGTCTGCGCCAGGCTGCGCCGGTAGCCGGGGGCCAGTTTGCCGTTTTGTTGGAACAGGTCCCGCACTGCCTGCAGGTGGTCCCCATCGCAGAAGGTGTTGGCAAACGTCGGGGTATCGCGGCGCCACTGGCCGGGGATTTTTTCCAGGATGGCGGGGAAATTCCGCTGCAGCCACTGCCAGTTGTCGTCGCGCGTGGTCGGCTGGGCCAGGGCGCGGCCGATCAGGCCGAAGGCTTCGCGGGAGCCCATATCCTCGCTCAGCGCCAGTTCGCGGATGGTGTCGAGCTGCTCCGGGTCGTCGCTGCTGCCGATGGCATTGGCGCTGGCGTTGTCGAAACGGGGATCGTCCAGTTCGCCGCGCACCTGAATCAGGTGCGGCAGGAAGCCTTCCCGGTCCTGTACCGCCACGGTCAGCGCTGCCTCGTAGAGGTCGGAATCCAGTGCGGTATTGTCGCGCTCGCGTTGGAAGCCGGTAAAGGCGGCGGCCTTATCGGCGAGCTGTTTGCGCGCATCCGGATCCCCGGCGGTGAGCGCCATAAAGCTCAGCAGTTTCGTGTGCAGCAGTTGCTGTTCGCTGTCGTCACTGTTGGCGGTTTTCTCGAGCAGCGGGCCGTAGAGCGACTGCGCGAACTCCTGGAAAGCCGGCTGTTCTTCTTCATCCAGGTAGTTGCGGCTGTATTTCTCCAGGTATTCCAGCGGAGCCTGGATCACCTGGCGCTTTTCCGCGCTCGCGGATTTCCGCACCGTGTCCAGCAGCTTGGCGGCCGGCAGATTGCCCGCTTCGAAATCGGCAAAGGCGCTGTCGATGATCGCCAGCTTTTCCGTCGGCTCGAACATGGCGAAACGCTCCAGCAGCGATGCCCACTGGGCTTCGTCCAGGCTCCAGCGGTAGTAGCCGCTGCCCCCGGTATTCGGTAGCAGCCACTGGGGGCATTGGCCGCCGGAGATTTCGATGGTCTCCCGCGGTTGCGTCAGGATCTGGCATTGCTCTACACCGTTGCTGGAGTTGAAGCAGAAGGGAATGCTCCATTTCTGGCTGGTGTCGTCGATGGGGGAGCCCAGCGGCTGGTAGCGGCTCTGGCTTACCTCGACGCTGGCCGCGCCGTCTTTCTCGCAATTGACCGCCATCTCCAGCAGTGGCACGCCCTTCTGTTCCACGAAGCTGCGGAATGTCTCGGTGAGTTCCGGTGTCTGTGTTTCCTCACCGATCACGCGGTAGAAATCCGGCGAGGCGGCGACGCCCTCGACGAAGGTCTCGATATAGCGGCCCAGCGCCGGGCGGAAGGTCTCGGCGCCGAAGTAGCGGTCCACCATATTGATGACACCCAGGCTCTTGCGATAGGTGATGGCGTCGTAGGCGTTGCGGATATCGTGGTTGTCGGCGATGGGCTCGCGAATGGCGCGGGTGCTGGCCAGGGAGTCCAGTTTCATCGCGCTGATGGCGCCGACGGCGGCGTTCAGGTCGTGGCCGCCGTCCGGTTCCATGATGGTCAGGGCCAGCGGTGTACCCCAGGTGGCGAAGCCTTCCTTCAGCCACAGGTCGTCCCACCAGGGCGGCGTGACCAGGTTGCCGAACCACATGTGGGCAATCTCGTGTGCGTGCACGCCCAGCAGGTCCAGGCGCGCGCCGGGAGCCGGCTCGTCGCCCTCCACCAGGATGCGCTGTTCGCGGTAGGTGATGGCCGCGGACAGCTCGGTGGCGCCGCTGGGCCACTGGGGAGCGGCGACGATATCCAGCTTTTCAAACGGGTAGGGGCGCTGCAGTTCGGTCTCGAAAATCTCCACCATGCGCGGGGTGATATCGAGGATGTAGTCCAGGTCCTCGCCGCGCCCCTTGCGCGCGAAACCGCGCAGCGGAATCGGCTCCTCGCGGTATTCACTGGCGGGGATTGCCGGGCGCTCGACCATGTCGAAGGGGCCCACGGACAGGGACAGCAGGTAGGTGGGCATGGGACGCGTGGTGGCGAAGGTGACCTTCTCCAGGCCCTCGCCGGCGGGCTCGCGGGAGAGCTCCCGGCCGTTGCTGATGGTGGCGTAGCCCTCGGGTACCGTGAGGCTGATATCGAACGTCGCCTTCAGGCCCGGCTCGTCGAAACCCGGCAGGTATTTGCGCGCCTGGATGGATTCGGACTTGGCCAGTGCGTAGGCGTCGCCCTGCTCCTCCACCTTGAACAGGCCGGCCAGGTTGCGATCGAAGGCGGCGCTGTAGTCGAAGCGCAGGGTGAATTCACCGGCGGGCAGCGGTTCGGCAAAGTCGACACGGGAGACGCCGCTGTCCAGCACTTCCCGGTATTCGGCCGCCACGGTTTTACCGTCGGCGAGCGTGGCGGTGGCTTCGCCTATTTCCAGGTCCTTGCCGTGCAGCCAGATATGGTCGGTGGCCTCGTCCAGTTGAATATCGATTGCCACACTGCCGGAAAAGTCGTCGCGACGTGGGTCCAGCAGCAGGTCGAGGCGATAGGCGGTGGGGCGCACGCCCTCCGGCAGGCGGCCGGCCGGTGCTTCCGCGGCGTACTCGTCGGAGGGCGCCGGTTGCTCTTTGGCCTGTTGCGGTTCATCGGTCTGGGTGGCGGTCGCCGGTGTCTCGGCGGTTTTCCGGTCGTCGTCGGCGGGGCCGCAGGCGACCAGCGCCAGCAGCGGAACGGCCAGCAGGCCGCGCAGTGGTGTTATTTTCATGGTGTCTCGATGTCGGGCGGAAAACCGCTATTGTAACGGCTCGGGCGGGGCTTGCCGACGGTGTGGCGATTCGCAGGGACAAACGCAAGGTCCGCCCCTGTGACATGGTTACAGATGCGGCAGGGTCAGTTTGGAATCCAGACCGCGGCGGTACGGCATCCGGATCTGGTAACGGGTATCCGCCGGTTTCTGGTAGATGGCGCCCTCGGTATCGATCGCCAGCGTTACCCTGTGGCCCGGCGGTACGTCGTAGCTGGTGGTAAAAAACTCGACGCTGATTTTCTGTTCCTCGCCCACGGCGGCATCGTGCAGCGTGATGGGGGCGTGGGTGATCAGGCGGCCCAGGCCCAGGGGGCCGGTGTCGTAGAGATGCAGTTGCAACTGCACTTCCGGTTTGCTCGGCTCGATCCAGAGATCCAGGGTCGGGGTGCCGCGGATCTTCAGGGTGCTCCACTGTACCGGCCCGCTGTACTCGATGGCGTAGTAGCCATTGATAGCGGCCATGCTGGTGTACACTGGTATGCCGAAGCCCTCGAGCGCGTCGGAGATCAGCGGAATGCCGGTGCCGGCCGCGGTGTCGGCGCCGCCGTGGAACTCGTTGCGCCAGCGCCAGCCGCTGTAGGGGCTTTCCTTCATGCCGGCACTGTTGAAACGGGTGAGGCGCGGGTGCAGGTACCAGCGGCTGCTGTTCTGCGTGACCGGGAAATCCTCGAACTGCTCCAGGCGGTTGCTGATGCGCACGGTCATATCCACTTTCGGCTCGCTGTCGATACCGTTGTCCTCGCCCTTCAGGTGGTGGTCGAACCAGCGAAAACTGGTGGCCCAGATATGGCCGTCGTTGCCGCCCAGGGTTTCGGTGATGGCGTGGGTGCCCGGGTTCAGCAGCAGTTTCTTGGGGCCGTCCAGGAGTGTGTAGAGGTCCGTCATGCTGTTGGGCTTGAACAGGTAATCGGCGAAGTTGTTCGACAGCAGCACCGCGGTGTTATTTGCGTTCAGCGCGTCGACAAAACCGAGCGCCGAGCGCGCTGCACCGAACTCGATCACGCCGTCGATATTCCGGCCACTGCGCAGGTCGCTCCAGACCCGGTCCACGATCGGCTCGCGATTGAAAGCGGTGTTGACCAGCAGTGTGCCCCAGACCAGGTTGACCGTGTCGTTGGGATAGAGCCCCTCCACCACATCGGACCAGCCGGACAGCGCGGCCACCGCATCCACCCGCGGATCCGCCGCCGCCCCCAGCAGTGAGACACCGGCGCCGTAGGAAATGCCGGCCAGCCCCAGCCTGCCCACGGGGTAGTTGCTCTCGAGCCAGTCGATCAGCACACCCACATCGGCGATGCTGTTGTCCCCGGCCACATCCACCAGGCCGCCGGACTGGCCGAAACCGCGGGTGGAATAGCTCATCACCAGGTAGCCGTTTTCCGCCAGCGCCTCCGCCTGCAGCAGGTACTGGTGTTTGTCCAGCACCCAGCTGTTGGTGAAGAGCACCGTGGGGTAGCCGCCCGCCGGTGGGGGCGAGTCCGGCACCAGCAGGTTGGCGTCCAGCTCGGTGCCGTCGAAGCTGAGGATATCGAGATCGGCAATAAATTGCGGTGCGGCCCAGCTCTGCGCCGCCAGCAGGGCGCCGCCGAGCATCGCCAGTAGCGATGATATTTTCATTCTTCTCTCCCATCGTTCATTGTTATTCTTGTGACCAGTTAGTTTTTTGTAGTCACAAGCGCAATATAGGCCTGTGACTCTCTGCCGGGAGTGGTCGACTTGTCATTATGAGACGGGAATCTCGTCGATTGGCGTTCACAACAACGATCGATAGGTGTCGGAAAGCATGACCTGTACGTCTATCTCAGTCCCGAAAAAACCGGCGAGTCTGTGGGGATAGACTAAAATTGATCTTTTTTTGATCAATCAAAGCAGGTAGTGTGTCGGTTTCAACGTTCCGCCACGGAGGGCCAGAGAAGAAAACGACCCGGTAGTAGAACTATGTACCCTCGCGCGCGCGCTTTATTGGTAATATTTTTTGCGGTTTTGCTGTCCGCCTGCAGTGCACAGCGAAATCTGGGAAAGGAAACCTGGTACCAGGTGGAAACTCCCAATTTCCGCATCGTCACCAACGGCGATCCCAAGGCGATCCGTACCCTGGCGAAAGATCTCGAGCGCTACCGCGCGGTGGCGCTGGGATTGCTGGGCACCAAGGATACCGGCAAGAAGCTCACCATTTACGCTGCGGCGAACCGCCAGAGCTACGCCGGCCTGGTGGGGCACGAACTGGCGGAACTGACCAACGGCCTGTTCGATACCACCGACCGGGGCAGTTACGCACTCGTCAACCTGGATGGCCGCACCGGTGAGCGCCAGTTGAAGGCGCGGGAATTCCTGTTTCACGAATACACTCACTTCCTGAGCTATCACGGCAATACCGTGCATTACCCCTACTGGTACAGCGAGGGATTTGCCGAGTTCATGTCCACCATGACCTTCACCCCGGACGGCCGCTACGAACTGGGTGCGGTGCCGGAAGAGCGCGCGCAGACCCTGGTCTACACCGCGCCCATGCGCCTGGAGAAACTGCTGCGGGCCACCACCGCCAACACCACCAATGAAGAGAAGGGGCGCGTCTACGCCAGCGGCTGGATGCTGACTCACTGGCTGCTGATGGAGAGCGGCAAGACGGAAGAATTCAAGGACTACGTCAAGGCCTACAACGACGGCGCCGACCCGGTCGAGGCGCTGGAGGGCGCCCTGGGCATGAAGCTCGCCGAGGTGGAAAAACGCTACGACGCCGTCTTCCAGCAGGGGAATTTCGATCAGGTGCAGGGCCGGGTTCCGGCGAACTTCCGCGAAGTGTCCCCGGATGTACAGCAGTTGGCCGAGCGCACTACGGTGGCGGAGATCGGCCGCTTCCTGGTGCTCTCCGGCTACAACCTGGACGGACTGCAGTCGTTGATCCAGTACGCCCACGCCGAGGGTGTGGACAGCCCCCAGCTCACCGCCGTGCAGGCGGAGGCGGAAACCCGCATCGGCAATTTCGACCATGCGGAGCAGCTGCTCGCATCCATTCCGGCGCGCGACCGCAACAAGTTCTGGTACCAGAATGTGGATGCCTGGCTGCACCTGAATCGCCAGATCAGCAAGCCCGGGGCGCAACGCGATCCGGCGGAACTCAAGAAAGTGCGCGACAAGTTCGTGTTCCTGATCAACAACGACGAGGACACCGCCTCCCACTGGTACGGCCTCGCCATGAGTATGGAAATGCTCGACTATCCGCGGGATAAATACGTGGAAATGCTCGAACAGGCCTACCACCGCGCGCCGCGCCAGATCCATATCGCCCAGTGGCTGGCGACGGAACTTTACCAGCAGAAGGACGCGGAATACTTTGCCCGCGTGGCCAAGCCGTTGCTGCTGGAGGTCCCCAGTGAAGAGGAATACCAGCAGATAAAGGCGATGCTGGCGGACCTGCAGTCACAGGATAAAGAGAAGGAGCAGGAAGAAGACAATACCGTGCTGGCACAGAAGGGGGATTCAAAAGCCATCTGATAACCCGGGCGCGCGGAGTTCCAACTGCGCCAACCGACACAGGTTGGGGGGCTTCGGGAACACCGACGGACCGCCCCGGTGTCGGGCTTTGCGGAACCCAGTCCAAGCTGTGTCAATCGCGTGCCGCCGGGTGTCGCCTTCCATTGCTGCGCCCGGGCGTGCCGCCAACCCCGACTCGGTCACTGATTCTCTGATAAGGTAGTCACAGGGATACCGTTTCAGCATAAAACCAAGAAGGTTGAACCGTGATTGACAAGCCTGCCTCCGTCTTACTTCCCGCCGCGCTCTCCGCCGCCCTGCTGCTCTTCTCCAGCGGCTGTGAACAGGAGCCACAGCAGACCGGGCCCCGGGAAAACGCCGCCGAACCGGCACAGTCGGCCCCCGAGCCGACGCCGCCGGCGTTTGCAAACTACACCGAACGCGGCGACCTGCCGGCAATCCACGAGCGTGGAATACTGCGGTTGCTGGCACCGCGCGGCCCGGTGAACGACGCTCTGCCCCGCGATGGCCTGCCCAGCAGTGAGTGGCGTCAGCTGGCGGAGAAGTTCGCCCACAGCCGCGGCCTGGAGCCCCAGTGGGTCTATGTGGATAACTTCGCCGGCATGATGCCGGCGCTGGTGGAAGGCCGCGGTGATGTGATCGCCACCAATTTCTCCCGCACTGACAAACGCGCCGAACAGGTGGCCTTCACCCGTGCGCTGCGGTATGTGCGCGAACTGCTGGTGACCAGGCGCGACCGAAATGGGGACACCGCCGGACCGCTGCAGGTAGCGGTGCGCCGCGGCAGCGCCTTTGCACAGACACTGTCCGCGGACGAGCGCCAGCAGCGGTTTGCGATCGAATACCTGGACGAGGCCATCGGGCACGACCAACTGCTCGCTGGCGTGGCCGGGGGCAAATACCCGGCAACGGTCATCGACAGCAATCTGGCCGACGCATTGCTGCCCGCCTATCCCGACCTGGCCGCCAGCGGCGAGCTGAAATCCCAGCGCGCCATCGCCTGGGCCGTGCGCCGCGACGCATCGCAACTGGAGAGTGCCCTGAACGAATTCTTCACCGCCGAGCACCTGCTCGCCACTGAACACCGGCAGCGTCCGCGCCGGGACTGGGAGGCGATCCGGGAGAGCCGCACATTGCGCGTACTGACCCGCAATCACCCGGCCTCCTATTTCATGTGGCGCGGCGAGCTGATGGGGTTCGATTACGACCTGCTGAAAAAATTCGCAAGCGACAACAACCTGCGCCTGAGCATGGTGGTCCCCGGTCCCGACGTGGATCTGGCGGAAGCCCTGAACGCGGGCATGGGCGATCTGGTAGCCGCATCGTTGACGGTGACCGACGCGCGCCGCAAACAGGGTATGACATTCACTCGCCCCTATCTGCAGGTGAATGAGCAGGTGATTGCCGCGAAAAAGTCGGCCGACGGCGAATCCGACAGACCGACAGCGGAACTGCTCGCCGGCAAACAGGTGATGGTGAACCCGCTCAGCAGTTTTCACGCACACCTGCAGGCGGTGGCCAGCGACCAGTCCGACCCCATGGAGATAGTCCCGGTGGAGGGGGCCACCACCGAACAGCTGATAGACGCCGTGGCCCGCGGGGAATATGCCCATACGGTGGCCGACTCGCACCTGGTGGCGATCGAGAGCACCTACCGCGACGACTTTGCCGTCATCGGCGAACTGCCCGAAAAACAGGATATCGCCTGGGCCGTGCGCCCGGACCAACCGCAGTTGCTGGAAAAACTCAACGGCTTTCTCAACCAGCACTATCGCGGGCTTTTCTTCAACGTCACCTACAACAAGTACTTCAGGGAACCCAAGCGTATCCGCCGCTACCAACAGGAGAGATTGCGCACGGTGGACCGGCTTTCCCCCTACGATCCGATCGTCCGCAGGATTGCCGACCGCGCGGACCGCGACTGGCGTATGATCATTGCGCAGATGTACCAGGAGAGCCGCTTCAATCCCAAGGCCAAGTCTTTCGCCGGTGCCCGCGGCCTGATGCAGGTACTGCCACGCACCGCCCGGCAGATGGGGGTGTCCAACCTGTTCGAGCCGGAAAATGGCATCCGCGCGGGCATTTCCTACCTGGGCTGGCTCGAGGATCGCTTTCCGCGGGACCTGCCGTTCGACCAGAGGATCTACTTCACCCTGGCCGCCTACAACGCCGGTCACGGTCATGTCCGCGATGCCCGCAATCTGGCCGCACGCCTGGGCAGGAATCCGGATCTGTGGTTCGGCAATGTGGAAATCGCGATGCTGATGCTGTCGCAGCCCGAACACTACCGCAAGGCGCGCTTCGGCTATGTGCGCGGTCGCGAACCGGTGAACTATGTGCGGGAGATTCGGGAACGGTATCTGGGCTACCTATCGGTCGCCAGAAACGAGAAGGGGGGAGAGTAGGGTGCACCGTGGCAGATAACTGCTCCGTGCGTTTTCTGCATGACCGCCATCCATGGCGGCCTCGCACCGGAACGGCCGGGATAAGACCCGGCGCGCACGCCGGGATTAGCTGGCGCTTTGCGCTTACTGTTGATCGTTTTCCTGAATCCGGGCCATGGCCTGCTTCTGGATCTCCTGGATTTTCGGCGCCATGGCGGCGGACTTCTGCTGCATCAGCTGCATGGTCTGCTGCATGACATTGGGCATCTTGGCGATCAGTGCCTTGCCCGCATCCGTCTGGTAAAACTCCAGCATACCGTCCACTTCAGACTGGGTGAGCGATTGCTTGTAGACTTGGGTGAACGCCGGGGCCATTTTTTCCCAGCTGAACTCGGCTTTCATGACGTTGGTCATTTCGCCGCGCATCTCGTCGAGTATCTTCTGGTCCTCGTCCGTAACCTCCTGCCCGGCCAGCGCCTGTTGCATGGAGGACTTCATCATGCCGTCCAACTGCGCCATGGCGCGGTCCATCAGCTGTTTGGTCTGGGTGACTTCCATCAATTCATGGATGGAATCGTCCGAGGGCGCATTCGCCAGGGCCAGCGGACAGAAGAGGGAGGCGGCAATGGCGATCAGCAGTTTTTTCATGGGGGCAGCTCCTTGTGCCTTATCAAGTGAGTGTGAAATGCAGTGCGTGATTGCTTCTGCAGAGGTGCGTTCGACGGGGCCCGTCGAATCGACCGGCGGCCAAAGGTACCAGACATGGACGCCCCTTGTCCCGATATGACCTGCGGATCGACGGAGTCCCGACGCAGCACCTGAACGGGTTTACTGCCGGGCGTTGCCCGGCGAGCCGTATGTGCGAATCAGCCCGGCGATCCAGGGCGCGATCTCCGGATACTCGTCTGCATTCAAGACAAACTCCTGGCCCCGCGCCGCACACTGCAAGCGGCAGTGATCGCCCGCCCCCTGTTCCAGATCCATACTCCAGCGCTCCAGCTTGCTGTGATAACTCAGCGGCGTACGCCCGGGTTGCGGATAAAAGAAATGCGGCAACCTCCAGGCGGTGGGCTTGTGGGAATCCGGATGGGTCAGCGCCAGGGCCGGCGCCTGCTGCGGAAAGATACCCGCGGCCGGGAGCCTGCCGGTACGGCCTTTCAGTCGCAGCGATTTGCCGGCACAGTAGAGCGTATTGGCCGCATCGGGGCCCACGGCGAAGTGGGGGTGGTAGCGGGCCCAGGGCATATCGCCGGCCGCCAGCTCGTCGATTTTTAAAATGTCGCCGATCGACAACCAGCCCCAGAGCATATGCCGCGCCGGTGCGTTTCTGACAAAGCGCCAGCGGCCGTCCACTTGCTCCACCGACCGGAAAAGACCGAAGAACAGAAACAGATCGCCGACCCCGACCTCCTGCCTGCGCAGATGCCCCTGGGCCGCACCCGTCTGCCCCAGCAGCGGTTTCCAGCCGCGCTGCCGCGGCAGGGCATCGGCGTGCATATCCGGATCCAGGTGCGCGCCGCAGTGGGTGGTGACTTTGCCGCGAGTCAGATCCTCGACCAGGCGACCGATACTGTGATCGCCGAAATACAGGTCGCCGTAGCGGATACCTGAATTCGCATCGGGGATTGGCAGCGCATAGAGACTGCCATCGGGAAAAATCGGACTGGGACAGCCGCCGGCGGAGGAATCGAAGCCTTTGCGGCTCAGGATCAGGCGCATTCGGTCACTCTCGAACTATCGGCAAAGTCATACCTGTAGGATGGGCAAAGCGCAGCGTGCCCATCAGCCATCGCCCGCGATGGGCACGTCGCTGCGCTCCTTTGCCTATCCTACCGGCTACTCGAAGCGCGTAGGGTGCGCCGTGCGCACCGCTCGCGTCGACCGGGGCCGGTTATCGGACTGCGCTGTCCTTCTGTAGCTTGGCCATTGCCAGACACTTTTCGCTCTGCTGTCTGCGATTCTTCAGGATCCGCCCGAGCGCCGGCATCAGGTCCGGGTTCTGTTTCAGTGCCTCGCTGTACGGTGCAATATCATCCCGATCACACACAACCGGAAACAGCATCGCGTAGGCCTTGTTGTACAGCGTATCGTCGGTCTCGCTGACCTGTGGCACGGCGCTGAACAGTTGTTCGCCGAAGTCGCGGTACAGGTTCAGTTGCTCCGCCGGGAACAGTGATCGGGCGGCTGCCTTGAGGTGGCTCAGTTTGAGCTCCCCGCGCCTGTCCTGGATGCTGTCCAGCCACTTCTGCTTGGCGGCCGAGGTCGGGCGGCTGGCGCGGGCGGTGATGGCGTAGCTCCGGGCGCGATCGGTGTTGTCCTGCTTCAGTTCTTCTTCCAGTAGCTGCTCGTAGTCGCCGTGCAACTGGCGATTCATCAGCACGATCAGCTTCCAGCACTTGTCCTGATCGACGGACAGGCCATCGATCTCCAGCTTTCCGGCGAGCAATTGATCCGCGTTTTGCAGCGCCTCGTCGGTATGGGCGAGTCGGGCGAAGGTCTCGAACCAGGTCTTCTGGGCATCGCTGCCGGCGGGCGCGCTGTTGAGGCGTGCCCAGACGAAATGCTCGATGGCCTGCAGGCGCTCGGCGCGCAGCGTTTCGGGGATGTCGAAGCGGTGCGCGTAGGCGCTGGCGGCTTCCAGGTGTCGGCTGATCAGCCGGATCACGTTGATATTGCTCTCTGCGCCGGCGTTCTCCAGCGCGAAATCGATCCACTGGTCCAGTGGCATTTCCGCATCGGTGACCTTGTCGAACAGGCTCTGCCACAGCATCAGCCGTGTGAAGGAGCTCTCGATCGCGTTGATATGTTGCGATAGCTGGGCGACGGTCTTGTCGTCCAGGCTGGTTTTGACGTAGGCCCAGTCCTCGTCGTTGGGATTGAGGATCTGCGGACAGGGCAGGCCCTCTGCCGCCCGGACCTGCGTTTTGCGGCCGCTGTAGGTAACCGGCACCGCCGCCACACGGCTCATGATGCTGTCCTGCATGCGGTAGATACCCAGCTGGGTTTTCTGCTCGCGCAGCACCGGGTGGTCTTTTGGTGCCGTCTGGGTAACGGTCAGTTCGGTGATCTTGCCTTCGGTGCACTGGTAGCGCACGGCGATGGTGTTGACGCCGGCTTTGTAGAGCCAGTTCTGTGTCCAGTCGTCCAGGTTTTCGTTGGCGGCCCGGCCGAGGTGGTCCATAAAGTCCGACAGCGTGGCGTTACCGTAGGAGAATTCCTGCAGGTAGTTGCTCACGCCCTGGCGGAAGGCCTCTTTGCCGAGATAGTGCGGCAGTTGTTCCAGCACCGAGCCGCCCTTGCCGTAGGTAATGCTGTCGAAATTGGAAAAAGCCTCGGCGGTATTGGGTACCGGCACTTCGATCGGGTGGGTGGTCACCAGCTGGTCGGCCCGATAGGCGGACTGCTTGGAGCGCAGGTAGAAATTTTCCCAGACGTCGTCGAACTCGCTGTTTTCGGCCAGCGCCAGGCTGGCCATATAGGTGGCGAAGCTCTCCTTCAGCCACAGGCCGTTCCACCAGTCCATGGTCACCAGGTCGCCGAACCACATGTGTGCCATTTCGTGGGCGATGACGTTGGCGAGTTGCTGGCGCTGGGCCTGGGTCTTTTCTCCGCGGGAGACATAGGCCTCGTTGAAGGTCACCGCGGCGACATTTTCCATGGCGCCGATGGTAAAGTCGGGCACGATCAACTGATCGTATTTGCCGAAGGGGTAATCGATGCCGTAGTACTTCTGGAAGAAGTCGAAAGACTGTCGGGTGAAGGTAAACCAGTCCTGTGGTTTCACGTTCGGCGCCAGGGTTTTGCGGGCCATCAGGCGCAGCGGAATATCGCTGGCCTGGTCTTCCCAGACCACATAGGGACCGGCGTGCAGGGGGAAAATATAGGTGGGATATTTTTTGGTGGTCGGGAAATACCAGTGCCTGCGGCCGTCCGGCGAGTCCTCGACTTTTTCCTCGCGCGCGGTGGTCACTACCTGCCAGTCCGCCGGTGCTTTGACGTCGACAGTATAGCGGGCCTTCAGGTCCGGCTGGTCGAACAGCGGCGCGAAGCGGTTGGCCTTGTAGGGCTCGAAGTGGGTGTAGAGGTAGACGCTGCCGTCCTGTGGATCCTCAAAGCGGTGCAGGCCGGTGCCGTCGGTGGAATAGGCATGGTTGTAGTCGATGGCGATCTGATTCTCGCCCTCGGCCAGGTGTTCCGGCGCAATGCTGATGAAATGGCCGTTGTAGTCGAACGGGATTTCCCGCTCACCGACGCTGACCGCTTTCACTTCGCCGCCGGTAAAGTCGATCGTCAGTGGCTGTTGCAGTGTTCGCGCGATCTCGGTGTCGGCGACCACGCGGCCGCTGAATGTATCGGATTCGCGGTCCAGCTCTACGGAGATGCGGTAGTTCACATCCGCAATCTGTTCCTTGCGGAAGGCGGCGTATTCGGCGGTGAGGCCGGGTTCGTCCGCGCGTTGTACCGGTCGCCCGGCTTCGCTGGCCTCGGGCGCGGTCTTGTCTTCCGTGGCTTTCTGTGACGGTGGCGTGGTATCGCCGCAGCCGGTGAGCATGGCGGTAAGAAGGAGTGTCGAGGCAAATTTCTTGGTGTTATTCATTGAAGCTCCGGACAATCGGTGAAACGGACTACCTATAGATTATACCCGACGGGTATCGGATGCACGCCGTGCACTGTAGGAGCCTGCTTGCAGGCGAAAGATCGCCGCCCGGTAGGCCTTCGCCTGCAAGCAGGTTCCTAGCCTGAATATTTCACCAAAATAAGAACGGCGGTTCTTTTTCC
>NZ_JAPIVK010000021.1 GCF_026183675.1 Microbulbifer halophilus | reverse complement strand
CGCGACACGCCCAGCGCCCATAGCGGCGCCAGCTGGCCGCGGCGCTGGCCGGACTGGGCCAGCAGGCTCGACAGCAGCGCCAGCCCCGCGACCCCGAGTGTCAGGCTGTTCAGGGCCCGGGTGATGGCGAAAGTGCGTTCGAAGATCTCTCGCGAGCGGCGCTTGATCTCGCGCTGGTCGACCAGGCTGTCGCCGCCGATCGCCAGCGCCTGTACCAGATCCCGGCGCAGGGCGGCAGCGGCGCCGGGCGGTGCCCGCCGGTCCAGCACTATGCCGATGGAGTCGGGGGAAGTCCGATACCCTTCGCTGACTGCGTCCGCGGTCAGCATCACCTCGCCGCGCGGGTTGCCGTAGTCGGGATAGATGGCGGCGATCGACAGCTCCAGCGGCCCGGCGGGACTCGACAGGTGCAGCCGGTCGCCGGGTTTCATCCCCGTGGCGAGGGCGAGCTGCTCGTTGATCATCGCCGCGCCCCGGGCGAAGGCCCGCCACGCCGATGCCTCGCCCCCCGGCGCATTCAGCAGGGGCCAGCTTTTCGTCAGCGCTCCGCGGGGCGCGATGCCGTACACGCTCACCGACCGGGGCCCGTAGGGCGCGTCGCGGCCGGCCAGCAGCCTGGCCTCGGCGCTGGCGCGGGGCAGCAGGGTGTCGACCTGGCCCCGCGATTCGAGCCAGTCGCTGGCGGCCCCGTACTGCGACGGGGAAAGGCGCAGGTAGAGATCCGCGACCAGGCGCTGGTCCAGCCACTGGAGGAATGTCAGTCGGAAGCCGCCCACCATGCTGCCCACACCGAGGTTGGCCGACAGGGCCAGCAACAGCGCCATTGCGGCCACCGACAGCCGCGGCAGTTGCAACTGCAGATCCGCCAGCGCCCATTGCGCCAGCGGGTGGCGCCGCAGCGGGCGCCCGGCGAGGGTCGTCAGCGCGGCCAGCAGCGGCGGCAACCAGAGTGCGCTGCCCACCAGCCCCGCGGCGATCATGGCGAAACCCGGAATCAATCCCTCGGCCGGTGGCCGGTAGCGGAGCCAGGCGAGCAGCCCCAGTGCAAGCAGCCACAGGGCACCGCCGGCCAGTGCCATGGCGCGGAGCTGGCGCAGAAATTGACCGCGCCAGGCCTGGGCGCGGCCCAGCCCCAGCACATCGAGCCGCGCCGCCCGCCACAGGGTACCCAGGCCAGCAACCAGCATACCGCCCAGGGTCACCGCCAGCCCGCCCAGCCAGTAGCGCCACGGCAGTGCCAGTTCACTCCCCACGCGCTCGCCATAGAGGATCTGCAGGCTGGCGGCCACATCGGGCAGCAACCACCGGGCCAGCCCCACCCCGCCGACAATGCCCAGCGACGCCCCCACCAGCCCCAGCAGCAGCAACTCCCCCAGCAACAGGCCCACCAGCGCCCGGCCCGAGACCCCCAGTGCGCGCAGGGTGCGCATCAGTCCCAGGCGCTGTTCCAGCGCCAGGCTGAGCGCGGCGTACACGATCAACAGCCCCACCGCCAGGGCCAGCAGGGCCATGGCGGTCAGATTGAGATGGAAGCTGTCGCTCAACTGGCCCGGCGCCGCCAGATTTTCAGCGTCGCTGCGCAGCAGTGAATCGGGCAGCTCGAACTGCGTTTCCGGCGCCGCCAGCAGCCGATCGGGGTGCTCGCGCCGGAGCAGTTCCAGGGCGGCGGCAATATCCATCACCGCCACGCCGGGCGGCAATTGCGGCGCTGGTTGCAGCGGCGGCAGCCGGCGTCCGTCGGCCAGCGGTGGCAGTCGGTCGCCCGCCGCCGTCAGGCCCGCCAGGGTGTCGGGGGCCAGGCGGGTGCGGTACGGAGGGAGCAGGAAGTCGCGCAGTGTCTCGGCACCGCCGGCCGTGGACAGGCCACTGTCTTTGGGGAGGGTCAGGGGATCGATGCCCAATATCTGCAGGCGCCCGCCCCCGGCGAGCTCCAGCTCGTCTTCCACCAGTGGCGATACCGGCGCACCCGCGAGGCGCAGCGACAGGTAATCGTCCGCGCTCAGCGGGCGGCCGTCGCGGCGCTCGATCCGGTCCAGGCCGGTGCTGAACAGGGCTTCGGCGCGCGCGTAGCTGTCGCGGGCCGAGGCATTGATCGCCTGTACGCCGCTCCACAGGGCGCTGGCCACCATGAGCCCGACCAGCAGCATGGCGAGCTGGCCCGGATGGCGGCGATAGTGCGACAGCAGGGTGAGAAAGGCGGTCGCGGTCACGCCGGTCCCCTTTCGATACGGCCGTGGCTGAGCGTCACACGGCGATCCAGCGGCGCCGCCACCCGCGGGCTGTGGGTGACCATCAACAGGGCGCAGCCCTTGTCCCGCACCAGTGCCAGCAGCAGCGCCAGCACCTCGTCGGCGCTGTTTTCGTCGAGATTGCCGGTGGGCTCATCGGCCAGCAGCAGTGCCGGGCGCGCCGCCAGCGCGCGGCCAATCGCCAGGCGCTGCTGCTGGCCGCCGGAGAGCTGTTCCGGATAGCGCCCCGCCATGCCGGCGAGGCCCAGGCGCCCGAGCAACTCGCGATTCCACGCCGCGTCCTCCCGGCCCGCCAGGCGGGCCTGCAGGCTCAGGTTGTCGGCCAGATTCAGGCTCGGCACCAGGTGAAACTGCTGGAAGACCAGGCCCTGGCGTTCGCGCCGCAGGCGGGCGCGGGCGGGCTCGTCGAGTGCGGACAGCGCCTCGCCATGGAGGCGCACCTCGCCGGCGTCGGGCGTATCGAGGCCCGCCGCCAGGTGCAACAGGGTCGACTTGCCGCAGCCCGACTCCCCCATCAGGGCCAGGCTCTCGCCGGCGGCCAGGTGCAGGTCGATGTGCCGGAGAACACTGAGGGGCCCCTGCGGCGTGGGGTAGGACTTGCTGAGGTGGCGAAGTTCGAGCATGGCGTTCCCCGACGAGGATCGAAGCTCAGGTTCCGCAGTGCGAGAAGCTTGCCAATGGCAGAAGCCGGGGCGAGGTGCACGGCGATTGCGAAGGGGTTATCGGGAACTCAGGTTTCAGTGTGGAAGGGGCCTGTCAATGGCTCCCCGAACCTCGAGTCGGGAAGTCCGCCCGGCACTGCTCTGCTCCGGGCGCGGGGCCGATTTACTGCGATGCGACCCAGAAAATACAGGTAGCCACGAAGATCGCTACCAAGGCCACGGCGGCAACGGCATCTGCCGCGCTATCACTCTCATTGGAAACAACTACTTCTTTACTCATCGAATGACTCCGATTGCTTGTGGGCCACCCCTGAAATCCGCTGCGCATGTCCATCCGCTACGGTTTCGGGAGTACCGTGATTATTGTTATTCAGGGTAGCTGTACTGCACCTAAACGGTGTTTCCAGTAGATCAAATCCCCGCCGGCGGCGCAAGCGGGCCAGTGTGGAGGATTCCAGGCCTCTTATAACCGTTTGTTACCGCGGTAGCGAAAAAAATTGTTATTTTTTGCATAAGCGCGCTGGTATGTTATGCGCCATTGGAGAATACGCGGAGCTATTCCCCGCGCTTCTCCCGCACCGCTACGATCAGCGCAAATGGCAATGGAATCAAGCTGTTATGTATCGATATGACGACCGGGACCGCGCCATCATCGGCGAGCGCGTGGCCCAGTTCCGCGGCCAGACGGAACGCTACCTGGCCGGCGAGCTCAGCGAAGAGCAATTTCTGCCGCTGCGCCTGCAGAACGGCCTCTATATTCAGCGGCTGGCGCCGATGCTGCGCATCGCCGTGCCCTACGGCCTGCTGAACAGCACCCAGCTGCGCCGCCTGGCGCGCATCAGCCGCGACTACGACAAGGGCTACGCCCACTTCACCACCCGCCAGAATCTGCAGTTCAACTGGCCACAGTTGGAAGACGTGCCGGACATCCTGGCCGAACTGGCGGAAGTGGAGATGCACGCGGTGCAGACCAGCGGCAACTGCATCCGCAACACCACCTCGGACCCCTACGCCGGCGTGGCCCGCGACGAGATCGCCGACCCGCGGCCCTATTGCGAGCTGATCCGCCAGTGGTCCACCTTCCACCCGGAATTCGCCTTCCTGCCGCGCAAGTTCAAGATCGCCGTCAACGGCGCCCAGACCGATCGCGCTGCCATCCGCGTGCACGATATCGGTGTGCAGATCGTCGAGCGGGACGGCGAGATCGGATTCCAGGTACTGGTGGGCGGCGGCCAAGGCCGCACGCCGGTGATCGCCGAGACGATCCGCGACTTCCTGCCGGAGCGGCACCTGCTGTCCTATCTGGAAGCCATAGTGCGTGTCTACAACCAGCTGGGCCGGCGCGACAACAAGTACAAGGCCCGCATCAAGATCCTGGTCAAGGCCATGGGCGCTGACGAATTCGGCCGCCTGGTGGAAGCCGAGTGGGAACAGATCAAAGACGGCGCCGACGAACTGACGCCCGAGGCGCTGGCCTGGGCCAAGTCCTTCTTCACCGAGCCCCAGTACCGCCAGCTCGATCGCGACGCCAGCGAGGCCGCGCTGCAGGCACAGGCGTCGGAGGACAAGGCTTTCGCCCGCTGGCTGGAGCGCAACACTTTCGCCCACCGGGTGTCCGGCTACCGCGCCGTGCGCCTGTCCACCAAACCCACCGGCGTGCCGCCGGGCGACGTTACCGACCGCCAGCTGGAGGCCATCGCCGACCTGGCCGAGCGTTTCAGCTTCGGCGAGGTGCGCGTCACCCACGACCAGAATGTGGTGTTGGCGGATGTGGAACAGGCGCAGCTCCGCGAGCTCTGGCAGGCAGCCCGCCAGAATGGTTTCGCCACGCCCAATATCGGCACCCTGACCGATATGATCTGCTGCCCCGGCGGCGACTACTGCTCGCTGGCCAACGCCAAGTCCATCCCGGTGGCAGAGGCCATCCAGCGCCGTTTCGACGATATGGATTATCTCTACGACCTGGGCGACCTGAACCTGAACATCTCCGGCTGCATGAACGCCTGCGGCCACCACCACGTGGGTCATATCGGCATTCTTGGCGTGGACAAGAAAGGCGATGAGTTCTACCAGGTGCAGCTCGGGGGCAGCTCGTCCGAGAACGCCAGCCTGGCCAAGGTGCTGGGGCCGAGTTTCTCCCGCGCCGAAGTGGCGGACGTGATCGACACCATCCTGGATATCTACATCCGCGAGCGCCGCGAGGACGAACTGTTTATCGACACCTACCACCGTATCGGTCTGCAGCCTTTCAAGGAAAAAGTCTATGCCAAAGCCAGCTAAGCTCGGCCCCCAACCAGAAAATCCTGCTGAACTGATTGTCGATGGGAAAGTGGTCGCCAACGACTGGCGATTGCTGCCGCAGAGCGACGACGACGCGGAGATCACCGCCGACGCCCTGGCGCCCGGCAGGATCATCCTGCCCTACCGGGTCTGGAAAGACCTGCGGGGCGATCTGGCGCAGCGCCGCTCGGAGATCGGTGTCTGGCTGAACAGCGACGAAACCGCCGAACTGATCGGTGACGACGCCGGGGATCTGCCGCTGATCGCGGTCCACTTCCCGGCCTTTGCCGACGGCCGCGGCTTCAGCACCGGGCGGCTGCTGCGCGAGCGCTACGGTTACACCGGAGAACTGCGTGCAGTGGGCGTCTTCATGCGCGACCAGCTCACCTACCTGCGCCGCTGCGGCTTCAATGCTTTCGCCTACGAGGGCGAACAGTCGCTGGCGAAGCTGCTCGATTCCATGCGCGATTTCAGCGAGAGCTACCAGGCCGCGGTAGACGAAAAACTGCCACTGTTCCGCCGCCGCGGGCTCGCCTGAGACCTCCCTGACTGTACGGGCGAACCTCGCGTTCGCCCGGACCGCTATGGCCCCGACTCCTCCCGATGCACCAATCCCCAGAGCGAACACAGAATCCACCCCGATAGAAGACCGGTGTTTCCCGGATCTGTGAGCCGGAACGGTCAACCTCAGCCGGCGACACTAGACTGTAACTAATCAGAGTTTTTGCCGCGGCAAACGGTTTGTGCGCGGCGGGAGCAGTCCATGCCCAAGCATTTCTTTGTCCTCGGGCTCGACCCACTGCGCCGGTCCTTTCTCGAGAGCATTCGGGATGCCGGGGAATACCGTTTTCACCCACTGTTCAATATCGACGAAGTCGTCAACCCTACAACATTCGACTACGACGCAACGCTGGAGGAAGCACGGCGCCGGCTCGATGCCTTTTCCGGCCCCATCACCGGCATACTCGGTCACTGGGATTTTCCCTCCAGCGTCCTGCTGCCACACCTCAGCCGGGAGTACGGATTGCGTTCGGCCTCCCTGGAGGCGGTGCTCAAGTGTGAGCACAAGTACTGGTGCCGCCTCGAACAGCGCAAGCTGATGCCGGAGTGGACACCGGAATTCTGTGCTGTAAATCCATTCGCAGAGAAGCCCCTGGAGCAGTTGACCGTCGACTATCCCCTCTGGCTCAAGCCGATCAAGGCGCACTCCTCATTCCTCGGTTTCCGTATCGAGAGCGCAGAACAATTCAATGACGCCCTGCGCAGCATTCGCGCCGGCATCCACAGTTTTGGTGATCCGTTCAATCAGGCCCTCGCCCATATATCCGTGCCAAAAGAAGTGGGGGCGGTAGACGGCAACTGGTGCATCGCCGAGCAGATCATCACCGGCAAGCAGTGTGGCATCGAAGGTGCATTGCTCGATGGCGATTACCGGGTGCACGGTATCGTCGACACGGTCAAGGACAATAAAAACCGGAGCTTTACCCGTTATGACTATCCTTCCGTGTGGCCGCGACAGGCGCGGGAGAAAATCTGCAACGCGGGCGCAGAGCTGCTGCGCCATATGGGGTTTGACAACTCACCCTTCGGGATTGAATTTTTTTGGGACGCGAAAACAAATACATTCAAGGTGCTCGAGATCAACACGCGGATCTCCCAGTCACACAGCGACCAATTCATCAAGGTGCACGGTGTATCCAATCACCAGGTGCCCATAGATCTCGCCCAGGGCCGGATTACCGACCTGGGCCAGTGCCGGGGAAACTACAACACAGCGGCCAAGTTCATGCTACGCCGCTACAGCGACGCCGTGCTTGAAAGAGCGCCTTCGGAAGAGGAAATCAAACATATCGAGCGGGAATTTCCCCACAGCAAGGTCGTGATAACCGCGACCCGGGACCGCCGGTTGTCCGAGCAACCGATGCAGGACAGTTACAGTTTCGAGATTGCCAATATCTGGCTGGGGGCGCAAAACCAGCAGGAGCTACTGGAAAAATATCACCGACTGGCGGATTCACTGCACTTCCAGTTCTCCGATGGCGGCGAGCCCGAGTCCTTTCAGTTCAACCGCGTACGCTACTAGTTCACCATGAACACCATCAGCGAGTTCCCCTACCGGATCGAGATGCGAGAGCATGTGGAGATACCCATGCCCGACGGCTGCCGGCTGGCGGCGCGCATCTGGCTGCCGGAAAACGCCGAACGGCAACCGGTGCCGGCGATTCTCGAATATATCCCCTATCGCAAACGGGATATGACCCGGCTGCGGGACTCCATCATGCACCCCTACCTGGCCGGCCACGGCTACGCCTGCGTGCGCGTCGACCTGCGCGGCAGCGGCGAATCCGGGGGCGTTTTGCGCGACCAGTACCGGCAGCGGGAACTCGACGACGGCGCCGCGGTGATTGCCTGGCTGGCGGAGCAGTCCTGGTGCGACGGCAATGTGGGCATGATGGGTATTTCCTGGGGCGGCTTCAACGCCCTGCAGGTGGCCTCGCAGGCGCCGCCGGCGCTGAAAGCGGTGGTCTCCGTCTGCTCCACCGACGACCTGTATTTCGACAACATGCACTATATGGGCGGTTGTCTGCTGACCGACAACCTGTCCGAGGCCACCACCATGTTCTCGGCCAATACCTGCCCGCCAGACCCGGCCCTGGTGGGCGACCGCTGGCGGGAAATGTGGCTGCAGCGCCTGCACGGCAGTGGCCTCTGGCTGGATACCTGGCTGCGCCACCAGTACCGGGACGAATATTGGCAACACGGCTCCGTCAGCGAGCACTACGACGCAATCCGCTGCCCGGTGATGCTGGTGGGCGGCTGGGCCGACGGCTACACCAACGCGATCTTCCGACTGCTGGAACACCTGCAGGTGCCCCGCCAGGGGCTGATCGGTCCCTGGGGCCACAAGTACCCGCACCAGGGCGTACCGGGCCCGGCCATCGGCTTTCTGCAGGAAGCACTGCGCTGGTGGGATCGTTGGCTCAAGGGACACGACACCGGCATCACACGCGAACCCATGCTGCGCGCCTGGATGCAGGAGAGTGTGCCGCCCACCACCTATTACCAGGAGCGGCCGGGGCGCTGGGTAGGAGAGGAAGTCTGGCCGGCGCCACAAATTCACAATGTCGCCTACGGCCTGGATGCTCACCGCATCCTGATGCCCGGCGAGCCCCCCTGCCCTGGCGACGAGCGTGTCGATGTGCAGTCGCCCCTGTCCGTGGGCCTGCTGGCCGGCAAGTGGTGTTCCTACACCGCTGCCCCGGACCTGCCCCATGACCAGCGCCTGGAGGACGGCGGCTCGCTGGTATTCGAGAGCGCGCCGCTGGAACGGGAACTGGAAATACTGGGGGCGCCCTCGGCAGAACTGGAACTGGCATGCAACCAGCCGGTGGCGATGGTGGCCGCGCGGCTGTCCGACGTGGCGCCGGACGGCAAGGCCACCCGCGTGACCTACGGTCTTTACAACCTGACCCACCGCAAGAGCCACGCCGAGCCCGAGCAACTGGTGCCCGGCAAGGTCTACCGGGTGAGTGTGGCGATGAATGCCATCGGCCAGAACTTCCCCGCCGGCCACCGGCTGCGCCTGAGCCTGTCCACTTCCTACTGGGCACTGGCCTGGCCGTCTCCGCGGCCGGTGCGCATGACCGTCTACCCGGCTGCCAGCCGCCTGGTGCTGCCGGAGCGCGAACCGCGGCCGGAGGACGCGGATATTCGTTTCCAGAAACCGGAGGGCGCACCGCGGGCCCCGGTCGAGATCATAGAGCCCCCGGAACACAACTGGCTGGTGCACCGGAACCTGGCATTGGACCAGTCCGTGCTGGAGGTAATCAAGAACGAGGGCCTGAAGCGAATACAGGAGATCGACATGGAAGTGGCCAACCGGACCTGGAACTGGTACAGCTTCTGCGACGACGACTTCGAGAGCCTGCGCGGCGAAACCCGTACCGAGCGTCTATTCCGCCGCGGCAACTGGTCGGTCCGCACCACCACCCGCACGGTGTTGACCGCGGATACCGAGTACTTCTATATCCACGCCGAGCTGGACGCCTGGGAGGGCGACAGCCGCGTCTTTACCGAAAACTGGCAGCGCAAGATCCCCCGCGACCACCTCTGACCCCGCCTAAAAGCACAGGGCCCCAACCTACCCCGTAGCCCGCCGTGGGAGCCTACCCCGCAGGTGAAAAGGTCGTCCCCGTCAATCGCCTACAACCTGGCGCCTGCCCCCGGGGGCTGGATTTTCGCCTTCCAAAACGCCAATATGCGCGGCGTAACGCAACACCACGGGGTAGGGGCCGAAACCTGCGCCCGCCCCGGACAGAGAGAGCAAGAGCACATCCATGCAAGTTGAATCTGTAGATAGCCTGCTGAAATCCCCCGGCCGCGAGGGCAGCGAAGCCCGCATCCAGGGCTGGATCCGCACCCGCCGTGACTCCAAGGCCGGCCTGTCCTTCCTCGCCGTTCACGACGGCAGCGGCTTCGACCCTATCCAGGTGGTAGTCGAGGCCAACATCCACAACTACGAGTCCGAGGTACTGCGCCTCACCACCGGCTGCGCCGTGGATATTACCGGCACCCTCAAGCCCTCCCAGGGCAAGGGCCAGGCCATCGAACTGCTGGCCACCGAAGTACAGGTGGTGGGCTGGGTCGAGGACCCGGACACCTACCCCATGTCGCCCAAGCGCCACACCATGGAGCACCTGCGCGAACACGCCCACCTGCGCCCGCGCACCAATGTCGGCGGCGCCGTGACGCGGGTGCGCAACTGTATCGCCCAGGCGCTCCACCGCTTCTTCCACGAGAACGGTTTCAACTGGATCCACACGCCGATCCTCACCGCCTCCGACTGCGAGGGCGCCGGCGAACTCTTCCGCGTCAGCACCCTGGACCAGGCCAACCTGCCGCTCACCGACAAGGGCGAGGTGGACTACTCCCAGGACTTCTTCGGCGAGGAGAGCTTCCTGACCGTATCCGGCCAGCTCAACGTGGAGAGCTACTGCCTGGCGCTGTCGAAGGTCTACACCTTCGGCCCCACCTTCCGCGCGGAAAACTCCAACACCACCCGCCACCTGGCGGAATTCTGGATGGTGGAACCGGAAATCGCCTTCGCCGACCTGGCGGACACCGCCGACCTGTCCGAGAAAATGCTGAAGTACGTCTGCAAGGCAGTACTGGAAGAGCGCGCCGACGACATGACCTTCTTTGCCCAGCGAATCGACAAGGAAGCCATCTCGCGGCTGGAGAACATCATCGAACACGACTTCGCCCGCATCAATTACAGTGAGGCGATCGAAATCCTGGAAAACTGCAAGGAGAAATTCGAGTTTCCGGTCTCCTGGGGCATCGACATGGCCTCCGAACACGAGCGCTACCTGGCCGAGCAGCATTTCAAGAAACCGGTAATCGTCATGAACTACCCGAAGGACATCAAGGCCTTCTACATGCGCATGAACGACGACGGCAAGACCGTGTCCGCCATGGACGTACTGGCCCCGGGCATCGGCGAGATCATCGGCGGCTCCCAGCGCGAAGAACGCCTGGAAAAACTCGACGAGCGCATGGACGAAATGGAGATTCCCAAAGAGCACCTGGACTGGTACCGCGACCTGCGCCGCTACGGCACCGTGCCCCACGCCGGCTTCGGCCTAGGCTTCGATCGCATCGTGTCCTATGTGACCGGCATGGGGAATATTCGCGATGTGATTCCGTTTCCGCGCACGCCGAAAAACATTGCCTTCTGATCAAAAAACCCCGCACTGCGGGGCTTTTTTATTGTTCCCACCTGCCCTGCAACAATTTCGTCATTTCGGCACAGGCCGGAATCCAGTTCTGTAGCAGTCGGATTCCGCTGCGGCCCACCAGGCCGCTCGGCGTCGGGGATTTTCTGTAGATTCAATAGCCTCTCTGTCCTCACACCACCTCCGCTATTACACGCTATTACATATAACCTACCTCTGACTTCTACCTTGAACCCGATCACACTCCCCTCTTTGTCTGGTTAAAAAACGCCTGCTATGATGCCGCGGCTTATTTAGTGGCGGCGTAGGGAGTTCGCGCCCCTTAGATGGATTTACAGAGTAAGGATCAAATCATGTTTCCACGATTCCTCGCCCCCGTACTTCTCACGTCGTCTCTACTTGCCGCCTGTGGTGGCGGGGGAGGTAGTAGTAGTGACGGCGGCACTAGTAGCAACAGTAGCAGCGGTGGTACAGCCAACCAGCCCCCCTCATTCACATCCGGCAGTTCCGCTACCACTGCGGAAAACAGTACCGACATCGGTTACACAGCTACGGCCACTGATGACGATGGCAATTCCCTGGCTTTCTCCGTATCAGGCGATGACGGAGCCCTCTTTGAGATTGAAAACAGTACGGGTGTACTCTCTTTTGTCTCGGCCCCGGATTTTGAAAAGCCGGCCGATGCAAACGGGGATAATGACTATGAGATTGAGATAGAAGTCTCCGACGGAGAAGGCGGCACTGATCGACAGGCCGTCACCGTTTCGGTTACCGATCTGACGCAGCTCACAGCCAAAGTTTCCTACCCGACACCCAATGCCAATCTTGGCGGATCTGTCGATAAGACCAGCGTCACCGGCATTCTGATCGATAAAGAGGACAACCAAGTACTGGCCAGCGATATCAGCACCCTGACCGTCAACGACAACTTCGTCACCTTTGATCAGGAAGAACCCCATCGATGGCGCGCCGAAGTTCCTGTCGACTCGCTTCTCAATTCTGAAAAACTCAAGATCGTTTGGGAGGATGCCTCGGGCAACACCGGGCAGATTTCGCAAAAACTCTATAATCAGGCGATTCTTGCAGAGCCTTACGGCGTCGCGCTGGACAGCGAGAGCAACCGGGCCTTCGTCACCGATCATGAGTTGACAGCACTGATAGCGATCGACATGGAGTCCGGCCAGCGCACCCTTGTCTCTGATAGCAACAACGGTACTGGCCCGGCCTTGAGCAATCCGGTCAACCTCGTGCTGGACACCGACAATGAGCGCGCACTGGTTATCGACTCGAGCTTGAACGCACTGATCGCGGTCGATCTCAATACCGGCAACCGCGCCGTCCTCTCCGACGACGATACCGGTTCTGGCGAGGAATTCTATTCCCCCCAGGACCTTGCACTCGACAGTGCCGGCAATCGCGCACTGGTTATGGATACCGGATCGGATGCACTGGTCGCGGTCGATCTCACCAGCGGCGATCGCACCATCCTGTCCAACAGCGATACCGGCACTGGCACAACTTTTAGAAACCCCAGCGCCGTCGTACTAGACACCACCAATAGCCGCGCGCTGGTTGTCGATAATAGACTCGACGCGCTGGTGGCGGTCGATCTCGATAGCGGCAACCGCACCACTCCCCTCTCAGAAGGTAACACCGATACCAGCTTTGGTCGTTCCCGGGATCTGGCTCTGGATAGCGCCAATAACCGGGTATTGGTCATCGACTATAGGAGCGATCGACTAATCTCAGTCGACCTTGGTTCCGGCGACCGCACCGTTCTCTCCGACAACAACAGCATGGGTACCGGCGCAACCCTTGATAATCCATACACCATTGCATTGGACAATCTCAACAATCGCGCGCTTGTGACCAATGAAGGAAGGGGGCAGCTTCTATCCATCGATCTGGATACAGGCAATCGTGCCGCGCTCTCGGGGAATAGCGCAGGCAGCGGTACGACCTTTGAATTTCCGTTCGGAGTTGTTGTGGACAACAGCAATAACCGTGCACTGGTCACCAACGACGCATCCAACGCACTGGTAGCCGTCGATCTCAATAGCGGCGACCGCAACCCCCTACCAGCCACAGACGCAGACACAGCTGATGAATGGTTCAGCGAGATTGTAGTGGACAAGAAGAATGACCGCGCATTGACCTTCGACTTTGAGTCGAGCGCATTCGTGGCAATAGACCTCACAACCGGCAGTCGCACCGTTATCTCCGACGATAGCACCGGCACCGGTCCTGTTTTCAATGAGCCTTATTTCCTTACACTGGATAGCGATAACAATCGTGTGCTGGTAATCGATACCGAGCTGAAGGCGCTGGCTGAAGTGGACCTTGACACCGGCAACCGCGCTATCCTGTCCGACAGCAGTACCAGCTCTGGCAATGAGTTTTCATCTCCCACCAGCCTAGTCGTGGACAGCGCCAACAACCGGGCACTAGTTATCGATCTCGGTTCAGGGGCACTGCTGGCAGTAGATCTCGGTACTGGCAATCGCACCATCCTCTCGGACGACAGCACCAGTACCGGTCCCACGTTGGATAGGCCCATCGACGTTGCGTTGGATGGGGTCAATAACCGGGTACTGATCTCTGATGGAAATCTGGCCGCACTGCTGTCCATCGATCTGGTAAGTGGTAATCGCTCCATCCTCTCCGGCACAGACACCGGCAACGGTCCTGACTTCGGTGCCCCGTTTAGCCTCGCGCTGGACCGTATCAATAACCGGGTAATGGTCACCGACACGGACTTGAATGCACTCTTCGTCGTTGAACTGCAAACGGGAGAGCGAGCGATCAGCTCTCGATAGTCGCTATGGATGTGCAGCTGCCCTAGCTTCGCATCCCCAAAATCACCTTATGATATTAAGCCTTGCCCTGCGGGGCTTTTTACCACTCCCTGTAGGAGCCGCCCATGGCAGCTGATTGGTCATTGCCGATTGCATACATCGATCGCAGGCACGGGTCGCTCCTACGGGATCTACCCGATAACTGCTGCAGAGCTGAAATAGAGTATCTATAATGCAGCATTATGCTGCCCCGCCTTCAATCACCCTATCTATCCAGCCAGCGCCGGAAACTCGCCGTGCGGTTTCTGCTGGTTATCAGCGGCTCCTCCAGTACATCGGTGATCACCGCCAGGCTCTCCTTTCCGTAGGGTTCTATGCGCTTGATTACGGCAATGTGGACAAGATCGCTGCGATTCAGGCGAAAAAACTGTTCCGGATCCAACTGGGGTTCTATAAGCGAAAGGGATGATTCCACCAGGATATGGTGTTCACCATTCCGGTCACAGGCGACCACCACACCACCGGAAGCGCGGAAACAGCGGATGTCCGTCACCGGCAGCACTTCCTGGGCCTGGGATTTGCGCAACATAAAACGCTGCCGAAAACCGCCACTGGCCAGTGGTGCGAAAGGCGCGGCCAGTTTTTCCTTTAGCTGTTCCAGGTTGGTCATTGCCTGGCAGAAGCGTTTGTAGGAAAACGGCTTGAGCAGGTATTCGACACCCTGACTCTGGAAGGCTTCGGGCCAGTATTGGCTGTAGGAAGTAGTAAAGATCACCGGGCACGGCAGGTCCAGGGCTTCCAGGGCACTGAAGATCCTGCCATCACTGAGTTCGATATCGGCAAAAATCAGGTCCAGCCGTGTAGTCCCGGACAGGAAATCCACCACCTGTTGCACATGCGTCAGGTGCGCCATCACCCGGGCTTCCGGCCGCCAGCGCCGCAGGTAGTCGACCAACTTTTCCGCTGCCAGTGGTTCATCCTCTACAATCAGCACCCTCACGCCGTTACCTCCCGCATTTCTTCGTCCCCAAGAAGAGGTAGCCGAACTGCAAAGTGTCCTCCGCTCTCGTCTATTTCGATTTCGCGACCGAGAAGTGCCCGACAACGCTGTTTCAGGTTGTCGAGGCCAATGGCCATGGATGAACCCGCAAACTTCTTTGGCCGCACCGCGTTACTGACCTCCAACTGATCTTCGGTTACCGAGAGTAGGATGGTCAGCGGATCATCGCAGTTAGCCTCATTGTGCTTGACCACATTCTCCAGCAACATCTGTATGCCGAATGGTACCGACAGCGCCCGACCGCAGCCCGGCTCACGATTCAACTGCAGTCGGTAGGCACCACGGTAACGTCGCTCCAACAGGTACATATAGTTCTGTGCCAACTGCAGTTCGCTTTCCAGAGGCACCAACTTTTTATTCCGGACCACCAGATTGTAGCGGTAGATATCCGCAAAGGCATTGAGAAACTCCTCCGCCTCGTCGGGATTCCGCTGGATCAGAGCGGACAACACATTCAGGTTGTTGAACAGGAAATGTGGATCTATCTGCTGTTGCAACGAGCGGATATGTCCATCGGAGCGCAGCTGCTGCGCCCTCATCTCGGCGCGCAGCAGCTCCATCTTCTGCTCCTGTTGCCGGCGGATGGCACAGTACGCCAGGGTAAGCCCACCCACTACGCAGTACACAATCAGATTGAGCAGCAGCGTATGCAGGATATGACGGACATCCATAACCCGCTGCATCCCAAGGATTTCCCACAACATGCGCTCCAGCAACAGAAACCCCGCCGAGTTCACCACGACATAGACCAGGGCGCCCAGGACGAAGATGCCGGCGTAGAGCCGCAATACATTCCCCTCTGGTAGAGATTTCCGGCTCATCTGCCGGTGCATAGCCAGGGTGACCCACTGGGCGATGAAACACTGCAGCGACAACCACCAGGGCGCATCCGGGGCATAGCTGAACAGTTTTTCTCCCTGTGATTGCAGTAATGCCAGATAGACAACCATCAGGTGGGAAAAGAGCACGATCAGTAGCGCGTTCAGTATTCGCTTCATAGCCAGTATTTCTTCTTGGTATATCCAGGGCGACAAAGACCATGGTTTCGGCAGCAGCCCTACCCCGGCAGCTGCAAAACGGTCTCCCCAGTTTCATCCAGAATCCGGATGGCAGGCTCCCCGTCCTCCGGAGTCTCGATCAGGATGCGCGGGCGCCCCTGTCCATCTTTCAATTCCAGGCGAGCCTCACCATCGGGGGCAGACCCGAGAAAGGCCCGTGTTGTTCCAAAGAGCTCGCGGGTTCTGCTTGCCCGGCGATCCTCGGGAATCGATTCGATTGCCGCCCTCATCTGCTCCCTGGAAGCTCCGGGCTCCAGCCCCAGCTGGTCAAAGGTCTCCAACAGGGAGTGCGACGGGCGATCGCTTATGGTAAGCCCCGACCGGGACCCCGAGGAATCCTGATAGTGTGCCAGAACAACTGTCTGGTCCTGCCCATAGCCGTCAAAGGATAAATGTCGACCGGCCTGGTAGCCATCGGGAGTTTCCCGCGTCCCGAAGAGCATTCCCCCGACTTCATCTCCCTTGCCATCGAAAAAGATGATCGAGGGAGTTCCTTTTCGCTCTTCTGCTTGCCCCTCCATGATCAGCTGACCGTCTATTGTGGCCGCAGCAGGCCTCTGCGAGTTGGCCAGAATCATCGCCGGCGAACCATCTGGCTCGACAACCTCAAGGCGCTCGACCGTCACCACCGGGGGCAGAGACGATTCGCGGGCGGGCGACCAGATCACCATAATGAGCAGCGCCAGAAGCAGACCGGAAATTGCCGCCCACACAAGTATCAGCTGTTGACGCACTCTTTTATATTGAATGGCGGAGATCAG
This sequence comes from Microbulbifer halophilus, assembly GCF_026183675.1. GTDB lineage: Bacteria > Pseudomonadota > Gammaproteobacteria > Pseudomonadales > Cellvibrionaceae > Microbulbifer > Microbulbifer halophilus. The sequence goes on along the minus strand of NZ_JAPIVK010000021.1, from coordinate 68,390 downwards.
GTCCCCATTTCCGTCAACACCGGCCACCCGATCCGTATCCGGAGATTGGCCAGTGTCAGTCGAATGATTGAACTTTTGCTGTTGCATATCCACCCCTCTAATTTCTCTGAACCTACAGGTTATCGGCTGTGAATGTATGAACTTCTGCAACAACAGGGGAGCCGGAACCCATGGGCGGTGGATAATAGAGAATGAATGGGGGAAAATACCAAATAGAGATGAGTCACTAACGGAGCATTTGCAGAGACACAGCAAAGTCCATCAAATCCGGTATCCCGAGAATATCGCCGGCTTGCAGCGGTATCCTGATTCCGGGGAGATTGCCCAGTCGACTTTCTATCTCCCCCAACAACTTCTGCTCCCGCTGCCGGCGGGCGCGCAGGAAATCCCCCTCGCCTACCCCTTCCGGCAACACCCGATTGACGATAGCTCCAGCTACGGGAATTCCCGCCTCGGCCAGGCTTTCCACTGCCCGCTCGGTTTCGAGAATCGGCAACCGCTCGGGGGTAAGGACGAAAAGGAATGCGCTCTGCGCCGCATCCTGCAGGCTGCGCCGGGTGCGGCGAAAGCGACTCTGGCGCTCCAGCAGAGGTTCGACCAGGGAACGGCTGCGCTCGTCGAGGCCGGCCAGTTCGGCCCGGGGGCTGTCGGTGGCGGGATTGTCGATATCGCGCCCGGGGGTCAGGTGGCCCAGGACCTTGCCGAGCTGCTCACTGCGCCGGTTCTGCCGCAACAGGCCCTCGGTCCAGGCGGACATGACTTCCGGCAGGCTGAGCAGGCGCAGTGTGTGGCCGGTGGGCGCAGTGTCGAAGATCACCAGGTCGTAGCGCTCGCGCTCATCGATGATCCTGCTGATCCGCTCCAGCAGCGCCGCCTCCTGGACGCCGGGGGACTGGCGGCTGAGTTTAAGCTGGCGCTCCAGCTCCGGGCGCTGTTCCGGTGCCGCGAAGCGAGCCATCTGTCCGCGCACCCGTTCTAGGTAGGCATCGACCTCGCCGTCCGGATCGACTTCCAGGCCGGTCAGATTTTCCACCAGTGCGGTTTCCCGGTCGCCGATTGCGAGATCGAAGGCGTCGGCGAGGCTGTGGGCCGGGTCGGTGGAAACCAGCAATACACGCCGGCCCATGCCGGCGGCGCGCAGGGCCAGGGCCGAGGCGACCGTGGTCTTGCCGACACCGCCCTTGCCGCCCACCATCACCAGGCGCCGCGAGCGCAGCAGTTGATCCGGATCCAGCGTTTTCATCAGCAGCAGCGAAACTGGTCCAGTGGCGATCTCTCCATACCCATACGCCGGTGCCAGTCGTGAAAGCGGTCGAGCAGCAGCGGCTGAAGCTCCAGGGTGTACCAGCTGGCGGGATTGGGAATACCGAGGGTTTCGCCGAACACCAGCAGCATAAACAGGTCCTCCTCGTCGCGCCGCGCCCGCGCGATGGCCGCGCGGTAGGGAGCATTGTAATACTCGGCACCGAGCACTCCCGCGCGGCGACAGAGTTGTCTGATGTACTGGAGCTTACCGGCGAGTTTCACGTTTCGGCTTCCTCCCCGACATTGCGACTACGCCGGAGTACGGCGACACATTCCAGGGTGACCAGCACCGCTGCCACCAGCACCACCAGGTCCAGGCCGAACAGGAACCAGTCCGCTTTTTCGAAGAATTCCTTGAGCTGCAACAGCAGCGCGGCCAGGGTCATCACCAGCAGGAAGATCAGCGGCGCCAGGGTAAAGATCGTCGGGCGGCCCAGGCGCACCAGCATTACCGTGACCACCAGCAGGGTCAGGCCGGCCAGCAGCTGGTTGGTGGTACCGAACAGAGGCCAGATCAGCAGGCCGCCCGAACCGTCCGCACCGCCGGCGCCAAAGGCCAGCAGCACACAGCAGCCCACCGCCAGCAGGGTGGCCGGCAGGGGCCGGTGCATCCAGTTGATTTTGTAGATCTCGCCCCACTCCTGGAAGATATAGCGCTGCAGGCGCAGGCCGGTATCCATGGTGGTGCCGGCAAACAGCGCCGCCATGACCGTCAGCATGGTGCCGGCGACTTCGGCATCCAGGCCGGTACCGGCACTCAGGATCGCCGCGCCGCCGTCCACAAACGCCTGCACGCCGCCCTCGCCGAAGCTGCTGTAGACCACCTGCCAGTCCGCCAGCGAGGCGAAACCCGCCGTCGCGGCGATGATTGCGCCCAGCGCCAGTGCGCCCTCGCCCACCGCGCCGAAGTAACCGACAAAACGCGCGTCCGTCTCTTTATTCAGTTGCTTGGAAGTGGTCCCGGAAGCCACCAGGCCGTGGAAACCGGAAATGGCGCCGCAGGCGATGGTGACAAACAGCAGCGGCAACAGCGGCGGTGTGCCCGCGGGTACATCGTCGTTGATCATCGGTGCCACCACGGTCGGGTTGGCCACGACCACTGCGCCGTAGAGCAGGATCAGGCCCACAAACAACTGCAGGCCGTTGATGTAATCCCGCGGTTGCAGCAGTACCCAGACCGGCAGCAATGAGGCAACGGCGGCATAGGTGAACAGGATCAGGATCCAGGCCGCATTGGAGGAGAGCCCCATGACGGTTTCCGGCAGTGCGACCGGTACCGACGGGCCGATAAAAATCAGCCCGTAGAGCGCCACCACGCCGAGCACCGATACCAGCCCCAGGCCGATGCGGAAGCGGTAGATCAACTGGCCGATTACCAGCGCCACCGCAATGGCGCCCCAGATCGGCACCACCGCACCGGGGTTATTGATCAGCAGCCGCGCGATCACCACGCCGAATACGGCATTGACCATCAACAGCACCAGGAAGATCACGATCATGAAGACACTGCGGGCGCGCTTGCCGACCACATCGCCGGTGAGCGATCCCACCGAGCGCGCGCGGTTGCGCACGCTGGCCCAGATGGCGCCGCTGTCGTGTACCCCGGCAAAAAACACCGTGCCCAGCACCACCCACAGAAAGGCCGGCAACCAGCCCCAGATCACCGCGATTGCCGGCCCCACGATCGGCGCTGCGCCGGCGACGGAGGTGAAGTGATGGCCCCAGAGCACAAAGCGATTGGTGGGGACGAAATCGATCCCGTCCTCGAACTGGTGCGCCGGCGTGCGAAATGCCGGGTCCAACTGGTAGACCCGCTCGGCGATAAAACGCGAGTATATGAAATAGCCCGCGGCCATGCCGCCGAGCCCCAGCACCAGAAGCAGTACTGCACTCATGAGGGAAATTCCTTTTACCGTTGGGTGAAAGTCAAAGAATTGCGCGCGGAGGCCCGGCTGTCAAACCGCTTTCACGGCTGACCGAAAATGGCCATGGCTGCAATCAACAGAATCCAGATCGCCAGCAACACCCACTGCGCGATGCCACCGCCCTTTTCCGCGGTTGCGGTACCATCGGCTTCACTCTGATCCCGCACCTTCTGCAGGTCGAAGGTGTGCCGGGTGAGTTCCTCGCCTTCGTAAACCAGGCTCTCGCGCGCGCCGGCGCCCAGCCCCAACTCGCGAAAGGCCCGTATTTCGATGTCCGTCAGCCCGCCCAGGGTCTTCTCCATCGGGTGCAGTACCACCAGCGGCGACGGCGCCAGCAACGTGTTGCCCAGCAGTTCCCGAAAGGTATGCTGCAGCAGTTTTTCAGCGGCGGCAAAATCCCGCAACAGCGAGCGCGGATGGGAGAAAGGGTTGACCACGCGGGTATCCCCACCGGGTACCGACGACGCCCGGTTACCCACGGCAACGACCGTTTCCCGCCTTCCCTTCTTCTCGATTGCCAAGAGTGGCGACTCGTCAAAAATCCGGCCGCTGTCGATATCCGTGGCCCGAATGCGCTTTTCCCAGATCTGCACATAGAGCCGGGCACCCAGTTTGTTGAAGGTTTTCCGAATCACGCGGCCAGCCTCTTTTCTTCCGGTTTGGTAACTACGACCGGGGAGGGGCACCGATCGGCTCCCCCTTCTCCCCAACCCTCTCCCTCAAGGGGGAGAGGGGACTGTCTGTGTGGGTAGCTATCCGGTTTGATCGTTACAGGGCCCCGGCCTCTTTCAATTGCCGGATTTCCTCGTCGCTCTTGCCCAGCAGTTCGCGCAGCACCGCTTCGGTATGTTCCCCGAGCACCGGCGGCCCCTGCTCGTACTCCAGCGGAGACTCCGAAAACAGCGCCGGGTTGCGCACCGTTTTGACGCTGCCGGCCCGGGGGTGCGGCTGCTCTACCACCATGCCCCGCGCCTGCACCTGGGGATCGGCGAATACCTGGTCCAGGTTATTGATGGGGCCGCAGGGCACATGGGCATCGCTCAGTTTTTCCAGCCACCAGGCGGAATCCCGCTTGGCAGTAGCGGCTTCGATCAGCGGCACCAGTTGCTCGCGGGCCAGCACCCGGGCGGAGTTGGTGGCGTAGGCCGGCTGTTCCGCCAGCTCGTCGAGGTCGGCGATATGGCAGAAGCGCTTGAACTGCGCGTCGTTGCCGATCGCCAGCATGAAATAACCGTCGCTCGACGGCACCGCCTGGTAGGGCACGATATTCGGGTGACCGGTGCCCTGGCGCTCCGGGTTCTTGCCGGAGGTCAGGAAGTTCTGCGCCTGGTTGGCGAGCCAGGCCACCTGGGTATCCAGCAGCGCCAGGTCGATATGCTGCCCCCTGCCGCTCTCGTTGCGGTGAATCACCGCGGCCAGCACCGCGGAGACGGCGTACATACCGGTCATCAGGTCGGCGGCGGCGACGCCCACTTTCTGCGGGCCGGCACCCGGCTGGCCCTCCGGCACGCCGGTAATACTCATGAGGCCGCCCATACCCTGGATCATGGCATCGTAGCCGGCGCGTTTCGCGTAGGGACCGGTCTGGCCGAAGCCGGTGATGGAACAGTAGATGATGCCCGGATTGATCGCCCTGATGGATGCGTAATCCAGGCCGTATTTCTCCAAGCCGCCCACCTTGTAGTTTTCCAGCAGCACATCGCAGCGGGCCGCCAGCTCCCGCACCAGTTGCTGGCCGGTTTCCGTGGTGATATCGACAGTGATGGATTTCTTGCCGCGGTTGGCGGAGAGATAATAGGCGGCGTCGTCTGTGTCCGCGCCCTGCGTGTCCTGCAGATAGGGAGGCCCCCAGTGGCGGGTATCGTCGCCCCGCTCCGGGCGTTCCACTTTAATCACTTCAGCACCAAAGTCGGCGAAAACCTGGCTGGCCCAGGGGCCTGCCAGAATGCGGCTCAGATCGAGCACTTTCAGGTGGGATAACGGACCTGCCATAACTTCCTCTTCTTTTGCCCCTCTCTCGGAGAGAAAAAACCCGGGCAGCCTACCAGATTCGTGACCGGGGCGCCGCACTTGGAGAACGGGTATATTGATCGTAGACTGATCAATGTCGTGATAATAACAAGAGGCCTGAGTATGCCAGCCACACCCACAGAACAAACCTCGAGTGCCCACAGGAAATTCCGGACCTTCCGTGAGTTTTATCCTTTCTACCTGGACGAGCACCGCAACCCCACTTGCCGCCGCCTCCACTTTGCCGGCACCTCGCTGGTGATCGGGCTGGTCGCCACGGCGCTGATCAGCGGCCACTATCTCTGGTTCGCCGCAGTGCCCTTTGCCGGCTACGGTTTCGCCTGGGTGGGCCATTTCTTTTTCGAGCACAACCGCCCCGCCACCTTCAAGAACCCCTTTTACAGCTTGTGGGGGGACTTCGTGATGTTCAAGGATATGCTGCTGGGGCGGGTGACGTGGTGAGCCGGCCCCGGGGATCGGGGCGCACTCCGGCCCGCGCCTATTCGCTACTTGGGGTTTCGGCGGTATAAACCGTACTTGCGCAGTTTATTGGCCACGGCGGTGTGCGAGATATCCAGTCTTCTGGCCAGTTCACGGGTCGAGCGGTGCTCGGTCAGCAACTCCCGCAATAGCGCCTCCTCCACCTTGTCCATGATTTCCCGATAGCTCAGATCGCGGCTCCAGTCCCGCCAGGGCAGAACCGGCCGGGCGTCCACCTGTGGCAGGTCCCGCGATTCAATGGTCGAGCCGGCACGCCTGCGACAGTGCCCCGCCGCCGCCTGCAGGTGATCGCCGAAACCGTGAAAATTATCCGGCCAGTCGCCCCGCCCCAGCCGTTTTCCCGCCGCGTCGTCCAGCCCCAGCGTTTCGTCATCGCGCTGGCGTTCGCGCAGTAGCGCCCGGGCAAATCGGGGTACCGCGGGGCGCATGGTGCGCAGCGGGGGCAGCGTTATCGCCAGCTCTGAGAAAATCTGCATCAACGCGGGGTTCAGTGCCCGCCCCTGTTCACAGGTGCCGACCGGGCGCAGGCCCGCCGGCAGGTCCCGCAGTCTCCGCGCGAGTTGTCGCTGCCCTTCCCCGGACAAGCGGTGGAGGTCGTCCAGGATCAGGGTACCGCGGTCCGGCCAGGCCTGTGGCAGCGCCCCTTCGCCCATCTGCAGACAGAGACAGTCGCCGGTGGCCGCCAGCGGCGAGAGGTAGTGTGCCGCGGTGGCAAAGGTGCTCTTGCCGGTACCGCGCTCGCCGCGGATCAGCAGTGGCGACCGCAGCGCCGCCATTTCCTGCAGCTGCAGGCAGCTCTCGCGCCGCCGGTCGAAATCCCACAGGGCTACCGGTTTGGGCAGTTCGATCGCCGCCTCTCCCGGCGCCTGGGGCTGCATCGTCAGCACGGCGCCGGCCAGGGATTCCACCTCGCCCGGCATATCCGCCAGCGCGATCGGCGACCACTCCAGGCGGTAGGCGCGGCCGCGCACCGTGACCGGCATGCCGTAGCGGGGCACGGCGAAATCCCGCAGCAGCTCGGCCACCTGCAATAGCGGCAGAAAGCGCTGCAGTTGCAGCCCGGGCACCCGGTCGAGGTTGACGCCGAAGGCGCGCGCAGCCGCCAGGTTGGCGGCGACCACCCGCCCCTCGCGGTCCACCGACAGCACCGGTTCCGCCACATGGCGCAGCAGTGTATCCAGCTCGAAGTGGCGCCGCTCCGAGGGAATCAGCGCTATCCGCCGCACCCGCTGCACGCCGGGTACCCGCAACAGGGGCTGCTCGATGGCCCGGTACTGGGTGGCCAGCATGCCGGGAGCGGACAGGTAGACCTTGTCGCCGCTGTCGCCGCCGAGCTCGCCGGAGGTCACATTGATGCGGTAATCACCGAATATTTCGGTTATTTCGTGCAGGATACCCACGCGATTGGCACAAGTGATCTCGACTCTCACAACCCACCTGTAAACTATTGTTTACAGAAAGTGTAACGCCGCCGCACCGGCGACGCCAGAAGAGCCGCCACTGCCCTGCCCTTTGTTTCCCTCCGCGACTAAAAATAGAGACCACACAGATAACAAAAAACAGAGGACGCGGACCGACCCGCCCGCAACGGGAACACCGGGTCGGTAGCGCCGGGAGCAGATTGATGAAAAGTGACAGCCAGACCACCCCCCAAAAGCCGAAAGTCGCTGCGGCCAAAGGGAAAAAGTACGTCGCCCGCGAGCCGGACGAAAACGGCTTCATTCACTATTCCACTATCGAACACGACACCTGGCGGCGACTGATCGAGCGCCAACTGGAAGTGGTGCCGGGCCGCGCCTGCGACGAGTACCTGCAGGGCCTGGAACTGCTGGACCTGCCGCGCGAGCGGATACCGCAGCTCGAGGAAGTCAGCGCTGTGCTGCGCCGCGAGACCGGTTGGGAAGTGGCGCGGGTACCGGCGCTGATCGGCTTCGAAACCTTCTTCGGCCTGCTGGCCGAGCGCAAATTCCCGGTGGCCACCTTTATCCGCACGCCGGAGGAATTCGACTACCTGCAGGAGCCGGATATCTTCCACGAGATCTTCGGCCACTGCGCCATGCTCACCAATACCGCCTTTGCCAACTTTACGCAGAAATACGGTCAACTGGGTCTGAACGCATCGCCGAAAGAGCGCGCCTACCTGGCCCGCCTCTACTGGTTCACCGTGGAGTTCGGCCTGCTGCAGACGCGGGACGGGCTGCGCATCTACGGCGGCGGCATCCTGTCCTCACCCAAGGAGACCCTCTACGCGCTGGGCAACGAGCCGGCCCGCTACGATTTCGACGTCCTGGATGCGCTGCGCACCCCCTACCGCATCGATATCGTGCAACCGATCTACCATGTGCTGGAGGATCTGCAGCAACTGCAGGAACTGACCGAGATCGACCTGATGGCGCAGGTGCACAAAGCCATGGAACTGGGGCTGTTCGAACCGCGCTTTCCGCCCAAGGATGCGGCGTGACTTCGAGACCCGCAGTAGCGTAGGTGGCGGGGCGCGTTCCGCGAGCCCCGTCCCCTTGCAGGACTTCGCAGTCCCACCTACCCGACCGCTAATCACCTCCCCTGCCGCCTCATGGGAAAATTCCACTACCGGTACAGGCAATCGGAGCCTATCGTTACAGCAGTGAGATCAGTGTGAGCCCATGGATTCCGCGGCCCACAGGGGCCGGACGACTCCGCTGGACTCCAACAGACAGGGGTATATTGTTGCCAGTGATGGCCGGGAAATCGTCGCTCAGGGATATTCGGCCCCGCGGTTTTGGGAGCTTTGTAGAACCATGTCCTCACTCGATGCGATTGATCGACAACTTCTTGCCATACTGCAGTCAGATGTTAGCCTCTCCATCGAAGAGCTGGCCGAGCGTGTGGGGCTGACCAAAACTCCCTGCTGGCGCCGGGTACAGAAGCTGGAGAAAAGCGGCATCATTCGCCGCAAGGTGGCATTGCTGAACGCGGAAACCCTCGGCCTGCCGGTATCGGTTTTCGCACAGGTGAAAACGGACCAGCACACACCGGAATGGGCCGAAGCCTTCGCCCAGCGTATGGCCGAGCAGCCGGAAGTGGTCGACTGTTACCGGATGGCCGGAGACTACGACTACCTGCTGCGGGTCGTGGTCAGCGATATTTCCGCCTACGACCGCTTCTACAAAGCACTGATCCGCCACGTGGGTATCAGCGATATCGTCTCCAATTTTGCCATGGAGCAAATCAAGAGCACCACGGAGTTGCCGATCCCATCTGGCGAATAGGACCAAACTTTCAGGAGCGGCTCGCGGGCGCAGTCGAGGGGAAGGATTGCGGCCGTGGGCCGCTTTCGCGTCCGGCCATTACAATAGCTCAGGTTCTGAAGCTGGAGGTTCCTGCCGATGCACCGGCTCCCGATGCCGAACCCGGAACTTGAGATAATAACGAGATACTGAAATTGTTGAGGTAACCATGTCCCGCAATGAAAGCCTGCTCGCCCGCATCCGCGACAATGTCATCGGCGAGCGCCTGCCGCTGGCCACGCCCTTCGGCACCCGGCCGCTGATTTACGCCGACTACACCGCCTCCGGCCGCGGCCTGTCGTTTATAGAAAACCAGATTCGCGACCGGGTACTGCCCTGGTATGCCAACACCCATACCGAGACCTCCGCCACCGGCCGCCAGACCACCGCCTTCCGCGAACAGGCCCGCGCGGCGGTGCGCCGCTCCGTCAATGCGGGAAACGAACATGCGGTGATTTTCTGCGGCGCCGGCGCCACCGCATCGGTCAATCGTATCCTGGACTGCCTGGGCCTGCGGCGGGATCACTACGAGCGGTTTGGTGCGCACGCCGGCCAGATCCCCCAAGCCAGGCGGCCGGTCGTTTTTATCGGCCCCTACGAACACCACTCCAACGATCTGCCCTGGCGCGAGTCTATCGCCGACGTGGTCACCATTCCCCAGGACAGCCGCGGCGGCATCGACCTGCAGGCACTGGAGGAAGCACTGGAACTCTACGGCGACCGCCCCCTGAAAATCGGCAGCTTCTCCGCCGCCTCCAATGTCACCGGCATTCGCACCGACGTGGATGCCGTCACGCAACTGCTGCACAGCCGCGGCGCCCTGTCGTTCTGGGACTACGCCGCGGCCGCCCCCTACATCGCGATAGACGCCGAAGGCGATGGCGAGGCGACACGCAAAGATGCACTGTTTATCTCCCCGCACAAATTTGTCGGCGGCCCCGGCACGCCGGGCATACTGGTGGTAAAGAAGTCCCTGCTGCCGGCGGAGCAGCCGGCCGTGCCCGGCGGCGGTACCGTATCCTGGGTAGGGCCGGAGGAACACACCTACCTGCCCGCCGGCGAGCGCCGCGAGGAGGCCGGCACCCCGGCGATCGTGGAATCCGTGCGTGCGGGGCTGGTATTCGCGCTGAAAGATAAAGTGGGCGCAGAGGAAATCGAGGTGCGCGAGGCCCGCTGGCTGGAGCGCGCTTTCTCGCGCTGGCGCGACAACGCCAATATCGAGATTCTCGGTGGCACCGAACTGCCGCGGGTCAGTATCGTCTCCATCCATATTCTCAGGAACGGCCTGCCGCTGCACCACGGTTTTGTGGTGGCACTGCTGAACGACCTGTTCGGTATCCAGGTCCGCGGCGGCTGCTCCTGCGCCGGCCCCTACGGCCACTCGCTGCTGCACCTGACACCGGAACAGAGCCGCGCCCTGGAGCAGGTGGTCAGCGAGGGGGAGAGCCTGCTGAAGCCCGGCTGGGTACGCCTGAACTTCAACTACTTCCTCGACGAGGAGACCGTCGACTACCTGATCGAATCCATCGGGATCATCGCCGAGCTGGGTCACAGGCTGCTGCCTTACTATCAGTACGACGCCAACACCGGCGTCTGGCGCTACCAGGGCGAAAACGGCGAGCCGGTTCTCGAACTGTCACTGGACGAAGAGCACACCGCGGCGCCGGGAAAAGTGGAAACCGGGCTCGCCGAATACCTGCAGCAGGCCCGGCAGATCCTGCAGAACCCCAGCGGCAAAATCTGCGAGCAGCCGATCCTGTCACCGGAGGCGGAGAATCTGCGCTGGTTCAACCTGTAACTCCCCTCTCCCCCGACCCCTCTCCCGGTGGGAGAGGGGAGCTCAGTCGGCGGCATTAAAGTTCGAATCTACCCACCGGGCTCCGTTAAGACTCGCACCAGTCCCCTCTCCCAGCGGGAGAGGGGAACCAATCGGTGGTTTTCGCCCCCCTGCCATCCATGGATAATGGCCACTGACCCGGCAAGCAAGGATGTCCCGTGGCGGAAATCAATCTCTTCCAGTCTTTCTTCCTGATCTTCAGTGGCGCCGCCATCGTCGCCTCGCTGGCGTTGTTCGGGAGACAGCCGCTGCTGGTGGCTTATATTGCGCTGGGTGTGTTGCTGGGTCCGTCCGCATTCGGTGTGATCGACAATGTGCAGTTGCTGGCGGAGATGTCGAACATCGGCATCATTTTTCTGCTGTTCCTGCTCGGCCTGGAGATGCAGCCCAGGGCACTGATCGCGGTACTGCGCAAGGCCATCTTCGTCGGCATCGTCAGCTGCGCAATCTTTCTCGGCCTCGGCTTCGGCATCGGCCAGCTGTTCGGCTACACCGATGTCGAGTCGTGGGTGATCGGCATGGCGCTGATGTTCTCCAGCACCATTATCGGTATCAAACTGCTGCCTACCACGGTGCTGCACCACAAACACCTGGGGGAGATGATGGTGGGTCTGCTGCTGTTCCAGGACTTTGTCGCCATCACCTGCCTGATGATCCTGCTCTCCGGCAGTACCGGCCAGGTGGATGTCGCCCAACTGGGCCTGTCCTTCGCCGCTTTGCCGCTGGTAGCGCTATTCGCCTGGGTGGTGGTCAAATACCTGCTGCTGCCGCTGTTCACCCGCTTCGACCGCTTTCACGAGTACGTCTTCCTGCTGGCACTGGGCTGGTGCATGGGGCTTGCAGAACTCGCGGAGATCGTCGGCCTGTCTCATGAGATCGGCGCCTTTATCGCCGGTATCGCCCTGGCCACGAGCCCCATTTCGCAATATATCGCGCTCAGCCTGAAACCCCTGCGCGACTTCTTCCTGGTGCTGTTCTTTTTCAGTCTGGGCGCCCAGTTCAAACTGGCCATGCTGCCGGAAGTCGCCCTGCCCGCTTTGATTACCGCCGCCGCGGTGCTGGCAATCAAACCGGCCGTATTCCGCTACCTGCTCGGCAACCAGAGCGAAGACAAGGTACTGGCCTGGGATATCGGTTTTCGCCTGGGGCAGATCAGTGAATTCTCGCTGCTGATTGCCTTCCTGGCCTTTAACCAGCAGTTGATCGGCAGCGGCGCGTCCCACCTCATTCAGGCGACGGCGATTCTGACGTTCCTGGTTTCTTCGTATATCGTGGTATTGAATTTCCCCAACCCGATTGCGATCAAGGATCATTTGCGGAGGGACTGACGTGGGCCGGAGAAGAAAGATACTGGTCAAGGCGGCGGTTTGTCTCTCGGTGATCGTGGCACTTGGTTTTTTACCTGCTGAAAGAAAGGTAATCCCGGTGATGGGAGCTTCATTCGAAGACTGGAACAACGAGTCCTTCTGGTATGAACCATGGGGATCATCCGGGGTTCACAAGGGGATCGATATTTTTGGAGAGTCTGCGACAGATGTGGTCAGCACTGTCGATGGAACGGTTCTGTTTTCTGGAAGTATCGTCAAAGGTGGCAATGTCGTGTTGGTACTGGGACCGAAGTGGCGCTTACATTATTTCGCCCACATGGACACCACACTTGCATCCCCATTAGAGCTGCTCTCTTCCGGAGAAAAAATCGGAACTCTGGGATCAACGGGTAACGCAAAAGGCAAACCACCCCATCTTCATTACTCCATCGTCAGGCTTATTCCTGCACCCTGGGAAATAGACAACTCGACTCAGGGCTACAAAAAGGCATTCTTTATCAATCCGAACCTGTATCTACGAGAATAATGAGTGGAATAGAGGGACGATCAATTAACCAGCAGTAGGATGGGCAAAGCGCAGCGTGCCCATCGATCCCCTGTGATGGGCACGTCGCTGCGCTCCTTTGCTCATCCTACGCACTATAAAAAGCTGCGGGGTTTCTCCGGGCGCCCTCTCCCCCGGCCCCTCTCCCAAAGGGAGAGGGGAGCGAACCGTGCCCACTTATATTAGGGGGTATCAGCTGCCACCCGGTCCTTTCGCCGCAACAACCCAAACAATAGCGGAATATCCCTGGCAAACATCAGGTACAGACACGGTACCAGCAACAGCGAAATAGCCGTCGCCGCCAGAATCCCATAGCCCAGCGAAATCGCCATCGGGATCATGAAGCGCGCCTGTACCGAGGTTTCGAAGATCATCGGCATCAGGCCGCAGAAGGTGGTCACCGTGGTGAGGATGATGGGCCGGAAGCGGCGGGCGGCGGCCTGCGTGATGGCGTCGGTGATACCGGTGCCGTTATAACGCAGGCGGTTGCCGTATTCGATCATCACCAGAGTATCGTTGATCACTACCCCCGCCAACGCCACCATACCCAGCAGGCTGACCATGCTGAGGCCGTAGCCCATCACCAGGTGACCCAGCACCGCGCCGATCACGCCAAACGGAATCGCCACCATCACCGTCAGCGGCTGGATATAGCTTTTCAGCGGAATTGCCAGCAGCAGGTAGAGGGCGGCCATGGTCAGGGAGAAAGTCAGGCCCAGGGAGGCCAGGCCCTCGCGCTCTTCGCGCTGGCGGCCTTCATAGGAAACACTCAGGCCGGCGTACTCGGCGCGCATCTGTGGCATTACGCTCCGGTTCAGTTCGTTGATCACCAGCGCCGCCCGATCCGAAGGTTCCACGTTGGCAGTGACGGTCATGACCCGGCGCCCCTCGCGGCGGTGGATGGTGGCGTAGGCGCGGCCCTTGTCCACGTCCACCAGATCCGGCAGCGGCAGCCACAGGCCGTTGCCGGCGCGAATCATGATGCTGGAGACATCGTCCAGGCTTACCCGCTCCTCTTCCGGCAGTCGCACCATCACCTTGACCTGGTCGCGACCGCGCTGCTGTCGCACGGCTTCGGCGCCGTAGAGGGACGAGCGCAACTGCCGGCCGATCTCCTCGGCGGATAGCCCGAGGCTCTCGGCAGTTTCGGTCAGGGTCAGGTCGAGTTGCTGTTTACCGAGCGAAATCCCGGCATCGATATCGCTGACGTTGGGGAATTCTTCCAGTTCTTTCGCCAGCCGCTGTGCGGCCTCTTCCAGCACATCGGTATCCGTATGGCGCAACTCCACCGTCAGCGCCTTGCCGGAACCGGGGCCGCCGCGGTCGGCGGCGAAACTGGAACTCAGGGCGCCGGGCACGGCGCCCACTTCGCGGCGCCACTGGCCGACGAACTCGCCGGTGGTAAAATCCCGCTGGTCCGACGGCACCAGATAGACATCCCCCTGTACGCCGTTGGTTTCCACCTCGCCGCGAATACCGAGCAACACGTTTTCCCGGTCGTAGTTATCCAGCACCCGATCGGCCGCCTCCATGATGCGGGTGCGCGCCCGCTCCAGCCGTTCCTCGGCCGTGCCCGGCGGGAAGGTGATTTCCACGCGGCCGGAGTCCCGCTCCACTTTGGGCATCAGGGTGAACCCCATGCGCCCGCTGGCGGCGTAGCCGGCCACCACCACCAGCACGGCGATGGCGGTGGAAATGGTGAGGTAGCGGCGGCGCACACACAAGTCCAGGAAAGGCCTGAAGCGCACTGTGACAAAGCGGTCGAGGCTGCGCGCAATCATTTTCTGTCGCGCGGCGAGACGCCGCGCCCAGCGCTGTCGGTAGCCGCGGCGGGAATAGGCCAGGTGCGCCGGCAGGATAAACAGCGCCTCCACCCAGGAGATCACGAAGACCGACCCCACCACGAAGGGAATGATGCCAAAGATCTTGCCCATGAAACCGGGCAGTTCCATCAGCGGGATAAAGGCGACGATATTGGTGAGGATGGCGAAGGTCAGCGGCACTGCCACCTGGCGCGCGCCGTAGATGGCCGCCTCCAGGTTGGAGTAACCCAGCCGCCGCCACTCGTGGATGTTTTCCCCGGCGATGATGGCGTCGTCCACCACGATCCCCAACGCAATGATGAACGCGAACATGCTCACCATATTGATGGAGATATCCAGCCCGGGCAGGAACAGCAGCGCGCCGAGGAAACTGGTGGGAATACCCAGGGTCACCCAGAAGGCCAGGCGCAGTTCCAGGAAGGCACCGAGGACGATGAACACCAGCGCCAGGCCGATAAACCCGTTTTTCATCAGCAGCGACAGCCGCTCCTTGAAGATCTGCGAGTCGTCGTCGCGGATACTGATATGCACGCCCGGTGGCAGCTTGTGTTCCAGTTCGCCCAGCACCTCGTGTGCGGCCTCGCTGACACTCATGGGCGTCTGTTCGCCCACACGGTAGACGTCGATACCCACCGCCGGTTCGCCGTTGTAGAGCATGCTGGTGGGTTCGTCGACCAGTGCATCGCGCACGCTGGCGATATCCCGCAGGTGTACGGTGCCGCCGCCGGCGCCCCGGGCGACGACGATATCGCCGAACTCCCGCGCCCAATCGCGCCGTTCGGTGACCCGGACCAGAATTTCACCGGTGCTGGATTTGACTCCGCCCGCGGGCACATCCACCGCCGCATTGCGGATCAGCTGCGCCACGTCCGGCAGCGACAGGCCGTAGCGGCGCAGATCGTCGCTGCCAATTTCCACCGCCACCTCGAAATCCCGCACGCCGGAGGCAGACAACTGGGTGATATCCGGGTGGGCCTCCAGCTCATCGTAGATCTGCATGGCCACGTCGCGCAGGGTGCGGTCGCCCAGGTCGCCGTGCACCATCAGGTCCATCACATCCCGCTGGTGGTCTGCCAGGCTGACCTGCGGCCGCTCGATATCCGAAGGAAAGGTACTGATCCGGTCGATGGCCTGCTGCACATCCTGGTGGACCCGGCCGGCATCGGCGTCCTCTTCCAGTTCCAGCGTCAGGGAAGCGCTGCCTTCGGAGGCGGAACCGCGCATCTCCTTGATACCGACAATGCCCTGCACCGCCTGCTCGGCGGCCACCAGTACGCCCCGCTCCACTTCCGCGGGGCTGGCGCCCGGGTAGGAGATGTTCACCGAAATCATATCCAGGCTGAACTCGGGGAAGACCTCCTTCTTCACCGTCATGGAAAAGACCAGGCCACCGACGATCAGCACCAGCATCAGAAGGTTGGCGGTGACATGATTGTGCGCCATCCAGGCGATGGGGCCACCGCGGGTGTCTGCCGCCGGTCGCTGCATGTCTCCGCCGCTCATCGGGCTGCCCCTCCGGCCGGTTCACGGGGCGCCCTGCCGGCATTTTCTCCCCGCGCCCCATCCGCCCGCTTGCCGGCGTCCGCTCGCTGCCGTCCGGCGACGCGCACCGGCATATCGGGGGTCACCGCAGCGAGGCGGGTGGTCACCAGGGTCTCCCCGCCCTCGAGGCCGCTTTTCAGCAGTGCGTAATCGCCGCTCAGGTAATCCACCTCGACCGGGCGGATCTCAATCCTGCCGTCTTTCACCACCCAGACGCGATCGCCATCCTGCACCGCCGCGACCGGAATCCGCACCCGCTCAGCTTCGGTGCGACCGGTGATCTCCACCTGCGCCAGGTCGTTCAGCAGCAGTTGCGGCCGGGTGGGATCCTCCAGGCCCAGCGGGTCCGGCAGTTCCACCAGCACCCGGGCCAGGCGGCCCTGCTCTTCCAGCACCGGGATCAGCCGCACGAATTCCCCCGCGCGGTACTGCCCTTCGGGCCACTGGCTGCCGCGAATGCGCACGTCCGCATCCGGGCCCACCAGCCGTATCAACTGCGATGCCGGCACTTCCACTTCGATCTGGAAACGGTCGGCGCCGGCCAGGGTGTAGAGTACCGTGCCCGGCGCCACGCGATCGCCCGTATCCACACTGCGCTCCACCAGCAGTGCGTTGAACGGCGAGCGGATCTCCGTCAGGCGCAGGTCGCGCTGCGCCAGGCTGACATCGGCCTCGGCGGAATCCACCCGCGCCCGGGCCGCGGCCAGTTGCGGCTCGCGCAGTACCAGCGCGCGGTCCGCGTCCGGCAGCGAGGAGCCGAGCAGCTCATATTCCTCCGCGGCCACGGCGCGCTGGCCCTGCTCCTGCTGCAGTTCCGCGCGCCGCTCGGCCAGGGTGCTGCGCGCCGTCTGCAGCGCCAGTTGGTAGGGTTCCCTGTCGATGCGCAGCAGCAGTTCATTTTTGCCCAGGGTGGAGCCCGGGCCCAGGTCGTAGTCGAGCCAGTCCACGCGCCCTTCCACCTGCGGCTGCAGTTCGACAGTTTCCCGCGCGGTCACCTGGCCCAGCGCCCTGACGGTCACCGGGAAGCGGCCGCGCTCCGCCTCGGCCACTTCCACGGTGGGCGCCGGTGCGGCGGGCGCCCCGCGGGACATGGTGGGCTTTTCCCGCAGCAGCCAGCTCGAGATCAGCAGCGCCAGCAGTATCAGCCCAATGGGCAGTGCGAAATTCCAATTGATGCGTTTCAGGTTCAAGTGGTCCCCTCCCGGTACAACTCCAACTCCACCGGCTCGGTACCCGGCAGGTCTTCCCCCGGCAGTCCGCCGGACAGTGCGCGATAGAGCGCTACGCGGTTTTCCATCAGTTCCCGCCGTGCGGTCAGCAGTTGCCGCGCGAGGCTCTGTTGGTTATTGGTGGCCGTCAGCACATTGAGAAAATCCACGGCGCCGCGGCTGTAGGCGCGCCGCTGGCGCACGACGATCTGGTCGGCAAGCTGCGCGCGCTGGCGCAGGTGGCCGAGGCGATCCCGCACCGCCCCCTCCCGGATCAGCGCCTGTTCCACTTCCGCCAGCGCATCCATCACCGTGCCGCGGTACAGAGCCCAGCGCTCCTGCAGCACGGCCTCCTGCTGGTCCTGGGCGGAGGCCAGTTGGCCGCCGTCGAAGATCACCCCCTCGGCGGCGGCGGTCACGGTCAGCAGCCAGTCATCGACGATATCGCCGATCGACGGGCCGCCGCCGCTGGCAATGGCGGACAGGCTGAGGCTGGGCAGCCGCTCGGCCCAGGCCTGGTCGGCCAGGTAAAAGCCCTGCAGCAGTTCGCGCTGGGCCCCCTGCACGTCCGGTCGCCGCAGCAACAGCTGCGACGGCACGCCGGTATCCGGCAGGGCCGGCAGTGGCGGCAGGCCGGTCTGCGACTGCAGCAGGCCCTCGAGCTCCTCCCTGCTCATACCCAGCAGCGCCGCCAGTTGCACCTTGAGAGTGTCGATACTGGCCTCGGCGTCGCGCAGTTCCTGCTGCGACTGCTCCACCAGTTGCCGCTGCTGCAGCACATCCGCCGCCGTGGTCGCGCCGCCGCCGAAACGCAGCTCCAACACCCGCAGGCTCTTGCGGTTGGTGTCCAGCTGTTCAATCAACAGCGACTGCTGGCCCCACTGCTCGCGCAGCTGCAGCCAGGTGACGGACACCTCCGAGGCGAGGCTCAGGGCCGCCGCCTGCAGGTTCTGCTCCTGAGCCAGGCGCCCGGCCTCGGCGGCGCGGGCACCGGCGCGCACCCGGCCCCAGAGATCCACTTCGTAGCTGGCGGCCAGGCGGCCGCTCCAGCTGTTGCCCTCGTTCTCGCCGCCCTCGAAATCGAAATCGCCCTCGGCGCGTCGCTGCTCGGTGTTCTCCAGCCCGCCGGTCAGCCGCGGCCAGAGGCCGGAGCGGGCGCCGCGCGCGGCCGCCTCGGCCTGCTGCAGGCGCCACAGAGTGGCCTGCAGGCCGGGATTGTCTTTCAGTGCCAGCTGCACCAGTTCATTCATCTGCGGGTCGTCGAAGTTGCGCCACCAGCGGATATCCGCGGCAGTTTCGCCGGAGGCGCGGAAACGGTCGGGCAGGCCCAGCACCTCCTGCGGCAGATCCGGCGGCAGCGTCTGGGTGGCACAGGCGGTCAGCAGAGGCACACAAATAACTGCACAACGGCGAAGAGAGAGCAAAAAATTCACCAAAAGACTCTTAAAAAGCACCAGCGTAGGAAAATCTTCGCGATTATTATGGGAGTCGACTTTGCCGCTGCAAGGTAATTTACTGTTGTTTACGCTGACGGTATCCGGCCCCAGATGCCGCCGGGCGCGGACTTCGGTATGATGCGACACCATACGACCGGCCGGACAACACCGGCCGCGCAACGAAAACGGAAGTAGACGAGAGAAATCATGAGCAAACACCAGCCCCTGGCCCACTGGGAAGATATCCTGCTACTCGACCGCCAACTGAGCGACGAAGAGCGCATGGTCCGCGACACCGCGCGCGAATACTGTCAGTCCAAGCTGATGCCGCGGGTCCTCGAGGCCAACCGCCACGAGATTTTCGACCGCGAAATCATGAATGAAATGGGCGAGCTGGGGCTGCTGGGCTCCACCATCCACGGCTACGGCTGCGCCGGCCTGAACTATGTCTCCTACGGCCTGGTGGCGCGCGAGGTGGAGCGCGTCGACTCCGGCTACCGCTCGGCCATGAGCGTGCAGTCCAGCCTGGTGATGTACCCGATTTCCGCCTACGGTAGCGAAGCGCAGAAAGAGAAGTACCTGCCCAAACTGGCCACCGGCGAGTGGATCGGCTGCTTCGGCCTGACCGAGCCGGACGCCGGCTCCGATCCCGGCGGCATGAAGACCCGCGCCAAGAAAGTCGACGGCGGCTACCGCCTGAGCGGCTCCAAGATGTGGATCACCAACAGCCCCATCGCCGATGTATTCGTGGTCTGGGCCAAGGACGACGAAGACGTGATCCGCGGCTTCGTGCTGGACAAGGGTATGGAGGGCCTGAGCGCGCCCAAGATCGAGGGCAAATTCTCCCTGCGCGCCTCCATTACCGGCGAGATCGTCATGGACAATGTGTTCGTGCCGGAAGAGAACAGATTCCCGGAAGTGGGTGGCCTGCGCGGCCCGTTCGGCTGCCTGAACCGCGCCCGCTACGGCATCTCCTGGGGTGCCATGGGCGCGGGGGAAGCCTGCTGGCACGCCGCCCGCCAGTACGGCCTGGACCGCAAGCAGTTCGACAAGCCGCTGGCGCAGACGCAGCTGTTCCAGAAAAAACTCGCGGACATGCAGACCGAAATTTCACTGGGCCTGCAGGCCTCCCTGCGCGTCGGCCGCCTGATGGACGAGAACCCGGAATTCGATCCCACCATGATCTCCATGGTCAAACGCAACAACTGCGGCAAGGCCCTGGACATCGCCCGCGCGGCCCGCGATATGCACGGCGGCAACGGTATTGCCGACGAGTTCCACGTGATCCGCCATGTGATGAACCTCGAGGCGGTGAACACCTACGAGGGCACCCACGATGTGCACGCGTTGATCCTGGGGCGGGGACAGACCGGCTTGCAGGCGTTTTTCTGAGATGCACCCTACGTCGCCGTAGGAGTCCGCTTGCAGGCGAATGGATCGGGGCCCCCGTTCTTTTCGCCCGCAAGCGGGCCCCTGCAGCCAAACTTCGCAAGCCCCCCCCTGCTTGGACTGAAACAACCACAATGGAACAACTCCTGTACTGGTGCGACCTGTTCGGCATAGTGGTATTCGCCTTTACCGGCGTGCTGGCCGCGGGTCACAAACAGATGGACCTGTTCGGTGCCGTGGTGCTCGCCTGTGTCACGGCCACCGGTGGCGGCACCACCCGCGACATGATCCTGAATGTGCCGGTCTTCTGGCTGCAGGACAGTCACTATCTCTGGATCGCCGCCGCCACCGGCGCGATCAGCTTTTACCTGATCCGCTATCTGCAGGTGCCCATGCGCCTGTTGAAGATCGCCGACGCCATGGGCCTGTCCGTGTTTGTGGTGATCGGCACCCAGAAGACGCTGGCACTGGGCCACTCTCCCGCCATCGCCATCGTCATGGGGGTGATGACCGGAACCTTCGGCGGACTGATCCGCGACCTGCTCGCCGGCGATATACCCCTGCTGCTGCGCCGCGAGATATACGCCACCGCTGCGCTGAGCGGTGCCGCGGTGCTGGTCCTGCTGGATACTGGCGGACGGATACCGGGCAGCGCGGTCGTCGCTACTGGTATACTGGTCACCCTGTCGATCCGGCTGGCGGCCCTGCGCTGGAACCTGTCGGCCCCGACAGCGCGTTTCGGAAAATAAACAGCTCAAGTTTCGGAGTTCGAAATTGCTTTTCGATGCCATAAGCCGGAGCGGGGAGCGCCTTTCCGGGACACGCCGTTAATACGTCCCTGTAGGCTTGTCCGCGAGGTCCCTCTCGCAGACAGTCCCAGAAAGGCGCTCCCCGCTCCGGCAGCCGAAACTAAACCCCAAAACTTGAGTAAACAGGTAGCAATCCAGTGTCAGATCTCCACCTCCGCGTATTCCTTCCGATGATGCTCGCCTGCCTGGCAATCGTCGGCTGCGATCGCGATACCGGACAGGAAGCAAAGAATCCCACCCGTCTGATCCCCAAACCCTGCTGGTTCGAAACCGACGGCGACTGGCCCCTCGCCCAGTGCTACATGATGGAAGTGCCGGAGAACTACGACGAGCCCGCCGGCCGCAAAATACAGTTCCCGGTAGTGCGCTTCCGCGCGATCGAACCGGATGCCGCCAAGCAGCCGCTGCTGCACCTGGGAGCCGGCGGCCCCGGCGCCAGCCTGGGGCTGGAGCCGGAGAATGCCAGCGAGTGGCTTTGGCTCAACTACGCCGACATGACCGTCGAGGACGGTCGCGACCTGATCGTGATGGACCCCCGCGGCACCGGTATGGCGGAACCGCGGCTGACCTGCGACGAATTTATCGAGGACGCGGATACCGCCTTCCGGCGTCACCTCACCCCGGCGGAGGAAAATCGCGTGTTCACCTACAGCATGGAGCGCTGCTACAACCGGTTGAGCAGAAAAGCGGACCTGGCCCGGTACAACAGCACTGCCATCGCCCGCGACGTGGAGGCCCTGCGCCGGCAACTGGAAGAGGAAGAATTCAATCTCTACGGTGTGTCCTACGCCTCCCGCTATGCACTGACGGTGGCCCGCGACTATCCCGAATCGGTACGCACCCTGGTGCTGAACAGCGCCGTTTTCCCGGACATCATCTACACCCAGAACCTGGCACAGGACTCGCTGGAAGCGTATCAGCGCGGCCTGCAACACTGCCTCGACGACAAACTCTGCCACAGCCGCTACCCGAACCTCAGGCGGCGCCTGGAAACCCTGGTGCAGACCCTGGATGAAGAGCCGCTCACGGTGCCCACCAAACACCGCTATTCCGAGGAAGAATATCCCTTCGTATTGACCGGGCAGCGGCTGCTGCGGGTACTTTTCCAGGCCCTCTACAACGAAAACTTCTACAGCGAGCTGCCGAAAATCATTCAGGCCCTGGAAAACGGCGAGGTGGAATCCGCCAAAAAGCCGGTTGCCGGCTTCATGAATATCCTGCTGGATCCCTA
Source organism: Microbulbifer halophilus (assembly GCF_026183675.1). Taxonomy (GTDB): domain Bacteria; phylum Pseudomonadota; class Gammaproteobacteria; order Pseudomonadales; family Cellvibrionaceae; genus Microbulbifer; species Microbulbifer halophilus. Next base: position 46,236 of record NZ_JAPIVK010000021.1, on the reverse strand, counting down.
CTTCGGTGACGCCGCCGGTATCAGCCACTTCTGTTACGAAGAGGCACCCTTTGTCGACTTCGACAGGGCCCGCACGGAAGCCGACGAGGTCGGTATCCTCGGCGGCCCGGTGCGCACCGATCTGGACCTGATGCAGGTACAGTGCCGCATCTGGGCCATTCCCACCGCGCCAATGCTGGAGTCCCGACCCATCGAGCCCTCCAGCCCGGTCATGGTGCTGCACGGCGGGCTCGACCCGGTACTGTCGGCAGAGGACGCCGACAGGGCCAGGCGCAGACTGCCCGACCACCAGTGGCTGCTGTTCCCGAAACTGGCCCACGACGTGATTTCCGCGAGCAACTGCGCCGAGCGGGCCGCGGCGCGTTTTCTCGACAACCCGGAAGAACAGCAGCGGGAATCCGCCATGCAGTGCCGCCGCGAGGAGCTGGCCGCGCAGCAGCCCCGGCAACCGCCTCAAGAGCAATCGGAGCCCGGCGAATCGCCGGGGGACAGCCAGCTCGGCCAGCAGCACTGACCGCCACCGGCGCTGGACAAAACCCCGCTTTCGGCTTAGCTTCGACACCACAACGATAAGAAACGACACGACCATGTGCGAAGAGCCCGTCATCGAAGCCCGACAACTGGCCGATCTGCTGCCGCAGTCCGGGGACGAATCCGGCCCGGTGGTACTGGACTGCCGCTACGACCTCGCCGATCCACATGCCGGCGAACAGGCGTTCGCCAACAGCCGTATCCCGGGCGCCCGTTACGCCAGCCTGCACCGCGACCTGTCGGGCCCGCTACAGCGCTTCGGCGGACGCCATCCCCTGCCCCCGGCGGACCGGTTTCAGCGTTTTGCCCGCGCGGCGGAAATCGATCGCGACAGCTTCGTCGTACTCTACGACGATAGCCGCATCGCCTTCGCCGCCCGCGCCTGGTGGTTGCTGCATCATTTCGGCCACCGGCGCATGGCCATCCTGGACGGCGGCTTTTCCGCCTGGCGCGCGGCCGGGCTGCCGGTGGAAACCGGTGAGTCGCAAAAAGTGAAAGCGGCGGAGGGGAATTTTATCGCCGAGCCGGAAACCGGCACGCTGGTGGATCACGAGACTATTTACCGGAACCTGGACAACCCGCCCTGGCAACTGATCGACGCCCGCGACGCACCGCGCTTCGCCGGCACGGAAGAACCGCTGGACCCGATCGCCGGCCATATTCCCACCGCCGTCAACAAGCCCTGGCGGGGTGTCACCCGCGAGGACGGCACCATCAAGAGCCGCGGCGAACTGCGGGAACACTGGCGGGACATCCCCGCGGACGAACAATTGCTGAACTATTGCGGCTCCGGCGTGACTGCCTGCGTCAACCTCTTCTCGCTGCACCTGATCGGTCGCACCGACACCCTCCTCTATCCGGGGAGCTGGAGTGACTGGTGTGCGCGGATGTTGTTTCCAACGGGCAATGAGCAGTCAGAACCGGCAGTGCACAATGAACAGTTGGCAACGCGGTAATACCACGACTATTGCTCATTGTTCACCGCTCGTTGCTCACTGAATAAGGCAGGCTCCGGTGCCCGCCAGCCCACAATACCCCTGCGGGTTCTTGGCCAGGTACTGCTGGTGATCTTCTTCGGCGTAGTAGAAGGTGGGGGCCGGGGTTATTTCGGTGGTGATGGCGCCCAGGCCCCGCTCCGCCAGGGCTTTCTGGAACTCCGCTTCGGATTCCCGCGCCAGCCGCAGTTGCCCGTCCCCGTAACAATAGATGCAGGAGCGATACTGGGTGCCCAGATCGTTGCCCTGGCGCATGCCCTGGGTGGGGTCGTGCTCCTCCCAGAAGCGCCGCAGCAGCTCGCGGTAGGAAACTTTCTGCGGGTCGAACACCACCAGCACCACTTCGGCGTGGCCGGTGCCGCCGCTGCAGACCTCCTCGTAGCGAGGATTGGGGGTAACGCCTCCGGCGTAGCCGGCGGCGGTGCTGTAGACGCCGTCGATCTCCCAGAAGAGTCGCTCGGCGCCCCAGAAACAACCCATGCCGAAGATGGCTTTCTCCATCCCCTGCGGGAAGGGTTCCACCATGGTGTGCCCCGAGACATGGTGCTTGCCGCTGATCGGCATGGCCTCGTCACGACCGGGCAAGGCGTCTTCTGCGCCGGGAATTGTCGACTTGTCGTACTGCATTGTATACCTCGTTTCTCTCACGGCTCGGCGATCATCAGGCAACCGCTCGCTATCATCGGCCGCCGAATCTCCCGCTCCTGGTAGGCGGCGCCGAGCTTGTCCTCCGCCCGCTCCGCCAGGCTGCGGAACGGGGGGCGCCCGGGATCGGCCAACACCACCCGCTGCACACCCGATTGCAGGGCGCGGCGGGTGAGATTGTATAGCGGGTTCTCCAGTTTATCCCAGAAACAGATATCCGTGCCGATCACCGCGTCGAAACCCGCCAGGTCCGACTTGCTCACCTTCTCGTAGCGGCAGCGCCAGGTATCGACGGATACCCCGTTCAGTTCGGCGTGGTAGTGCACGAAGGGAAAGACGCTGGAGTCCGCATCCAGCGAGGTCACCGCTGCGCCGAAATGTTTCGCGCAGAAGATACCGCCCAGCCCCCAGCCGCAGCCGATATCCAGCACCCGGGCGCCCTTCTCCAGCGGGTTCTTCTTCAGGTAATCCATCATTAGGCAGGAACTTTTCCAGAACTTGTTGCCGTGCAGGCTGGGCTCGCCCGCTTCGCGCCGCAGGCGACGCATATCCGGGTGGGCATTCTTGCGTACGGTCAGTCCAAACAGGCGTCGACTGAGATTCGTTGGGGCCATGACTAGATGAACGCCTCCTGTTGGCGGATGTTTTTGGGAAAAAAGGCAGTAGCTGCCAAATCCGCGCCCAGTGTATCGATAAATGCATGACGCTTCAGCTCGCTGGGCTACTTTTCCAGTGACCACCTCCGACAACCACTGGAAGCCGTGTGAGTCGAATAATGCACAAAAACCTGTATCGAGGCCTCATCGCACTGGCGGCATGCGTCGCCATCGGTGCCAGAGCCCTTCCCGTATACGAATCCCAGGAGGTTGCCCTCTATATGCAGGGCTACTTCACCACCCACCAACTCAATATCAACGGCAACACATCGCTGGTAGACGGCCCCTCGCGTATCGGTTTCAACCTCGATGTGCCGGCGTACGACGAATGGAATGTAGGCTTCAATATCGAGTGGGGGATACAGGCCGTCTCCCCCAACCAGCAGGTAGTGATCTCCGGCGACCAGCAGGCCGCGCCCGGCGAACAGGCGGCCCCCTTGTACACCCGGCAGGGCCACGCCTACGCAAAACACGACCTCTGGGGCGACTTTGCCGCCGGCAAGCAGTGGGCCGTCTACTACGATGTGGCGGGAATCACAGACTGGTACAACGTCTCCGGCGGTCTCGCCAGCGGCGCCTATGCACTCGGTACCGATGGTGGTATTACCGGCACCGGTCGCGCCAATGGAGCCCTCACCTGGCGCAAACGCTGGGAGGGGTTTGGCGGCGAGTTTCAGGTGGGGCTGCAGTACGCCGCCCACACCGCTGACCTGGATATTGAAGTGGAGGATGTCGCCGGACCGGATACGCTGCTGGTGTGTCCCCCGGGGGACTGCGAGTACGGTATCAGCCGCGGCGCTTCGCTCACCTACGAGCTCGATATCGGCAGCGGACTGCTTCTCGGCACAGCCTACAATCGCGTCAACCTGGATATTTCGACCGATCGCGGCCAGGTATTCGATATCTCCGACCCCAATAACCCTGTCCTTATCCGGAGCGACCGGGTCATCCGGGCGAGCAGCAACGATTTCGCCTTTATCGGTGGCATTGCCTACGGCAAGGGTGCATTTCAGCAGGGACTTTACGCCGCGTTCAACTGGCAGCGCTCCCACAATAACGAGCTGGCCCCCCCCAGCTCCACCATGGGCGCCACCAACTTCTTCAATGCCATCGGTTCCGAGAGCTTTGTCAGTTACACCTGGGGCAACCTCAACTGCTACTCGCTCTACGGCGGCCACAACCTGCTTAAATCCCACGACGACGAAATCTTCGAAGAGGCGCTGATCACCGGCGACGGCTATCGCCTGGGCAAATACTTCCTCGGGTTCAATTACCGCTGGAACGAGCGGGTCCGGCTCTACCTGGAAGCTGCCGAAGATGACAGCAACGAGGTGGCCCAGCAGAATAACGGTTTTATCGCCGTCGGCATCCGGGTCGACATCTGATACGCTGATGGGCCGGGAAAGCGTAAAAGGAAGGTTCAGTGGCCCGCATTATCCTGCTGATTGCGGTCGGCATTTTCGCCTGGCTGGCGTGGCAGAAATTCCAGTCCAGTGCGCCGCGGGAGCGGCGCAAGCTGTTGCTGCAGTGGATGCTGATCGGCCTGGCGCTTGCGGCCGTGCTGCTGGCCATCTCCGGCCGCCTGCACTGGGTGGGCGCCGCCGTGGCCGTGGCGCTGCCGGTGCTCGGCAAGTCCCTACGCTGGCTCACCCGACACCTGCCCTGGCTGGCGCCGCTGATCGCCAGGCGGGCACAGGCAAAGACCGAACAGCAATCCGGCTCCGACAGCACCGACAAGCCCCCTCCCCTGAGCGTCGACGAGGCGCGACAACTGCTCGGTGTCAGCGCCGGCGCCGGCCGCGAGGAAATCGTCGAGGCCCACCGCAGGCTGATCCAGAAACTGCACCCGGACCGCGGTGGCAACGATTACCTGGCCTCGCGCATAAACGCCGCCAAAGAGCTGTTACTGCGAGATCTGTAGCCGCGCAGCTCACTCCTCTTCCGACTGATAAAAACGGGACATCTCCCGCAATACCTCCCGCATGACTCCACCGGGAATCCTGACGTTCCTGGCCGGTTTCAGGGTCGCCGTGTCGAGCAGATCCACAGTGCCCGAGGCATGCTTGACCAGATGGAACTCCGGCATCAGCAGCGCGTAATCCATGTAGCTGTGGGACATATTCCAGCCCAGGCGCCCCTCGTTGAACAACCCATAATCCGAGGAAAACTGCTTCGGCGGTGTGGCCACACAGCCGAGGCCCTTGCGAATCAGCGCCGGCGCCACGTCGAAGTGCTGTGTCCGGTGCCGGTATGTTTTCGGCGCCATGCCGGGCCAGTGGATCACCAGCGGCACCCGTAGCTGGTAGTCACCGAAATTGCTGCCGTGGCCCCAGTAGTTCATACCGTGCTCGTTGAACTCCTCGCCGTGGTCGGACGTAAACACGACGATGGTATCGTCCATCAGCCCCCGCACCCGCAGGTCGTCCAGCACCCGACGGATCTGATTGTCCACGTAATGGCCGGCAGTCCGGTAGGCGTTCAGGAAGGGTTCCGGATCGAACTCGTTATCGAGTGCCAGGCGATTGACGTTCCAGTGGGGTTCAAATTTCGGATAGTCCTCCGGCACCAGGTAGGAGTGGGTGGTATCGTAGAAGAGAAAGCCGAAGAAGGGGGCCTCATCGTTCCGGGCCTCACGGGCGGCGGTAAAGTCGAGCCAGTCGCGGGTGATGCGGGCATCCCGCTGCCAGGGTTTATCGCCGGGTGTCTCCAGCCGGAGATCCTCAATGGAGGAAAAGATATTGCGGTCGAATGCGGGGCTGACCAGCGTGGCCGATGCCAGCACTTGTGTGTCGTAGCCCCCAGACTGCATCTGCTCAATCAGCACAGGCGGCTGCTGGGCGGCGGTAAACGCATCCCAGTAGCTGGCTGGTATGCCGTAAAACAGCGTGAAGAGGCCCGGCTTGGTGGCATTGCCGTTACTGAAGTGGCGCTCGAAAACCTGCGAGCTGGCCTTCAGCTCGGACACCGCCGGCATATTGCGCTCGGTGAGCAGGTCCCAGCGCACCGAGTCGGCAACGATAACCAGCAGGTTTTTCGGCTTTGCCGGCGCCGTACACTGCATCGGCGCGACCGGATAATTCAGGCGGCCACCGCGCGCAGATACCAACTTCTCCGCGCTCTGGTTTTCCCGTACCTTCTGCGGGTCCACCAGCCCTTGCGATTGCATGAAACGCTTGGCGGTAGCGGCGTAGTAGAGCGGTATATGGCGGGTGACCGAGGTGATGCGGGAATCGTAATTGGCATCCGCCCAGGCGTGCCAGCCGTGGGCACCCAGCTGGCTCAGCAGCAGTGTCGCAAAAGCGGCACCCAGCCAGCGCCCGCGCGGCCGCCGGCGCAAGAACAGCCCCGCCAGCGTCAGTTCAAGCAAGAGTATCGCGGCGCCCACGGCCGCGGCCACCAACTGCGTGGTGGCCGCGAGGCTAAAGGCCTGGCCACCGGCGCCCAGTGCCAGCTCCAGTACGAAACCGGACAGGTGGAAGCGGTAGAGGGCGTAAACCACCGTATCCACGGCGAGAATACCGATGCCCGCAGCCGCCGCGGCGACGGCGAGGATACGCGTCAAGCGTGCGGGCAGGATCAGGGCGGCAAGCAACAGCGGCAGGCCGAACAGCCAGGCGAGCATGGCAAATTGTCCCGGATACAACACGGCGACGTACGCGGCCGTAGCGGGATCACCGATATCAATCCACTGCGCATAGCGCAGCCCCACCAGCATCGCGAGCAAGCCATTGGCGAAGACAAACCAGGCGACCCAACTGAGGGTGTCGCGTTTTCCGCGGGAGGGGCTGTCGGCCATGTGTTGTCTCCTCAAGGTCACCGCGCCCCGCCCTCTCCATACTCTCGAGCACACCTGTGACCAGGAGCTATAGAGCCAGCTCTACCGAAGGCAGACGCACTAAATCGGGGCGCATGCTAATGGAAGCGCTGCGTGGAGTCGAATATGACTATCGTGCTGTTCATGGCGATCATCGCAGATAGCGCACGGTGACGAAGTCGGTGGTAGAGCCATGGCGGGACATCGGGGCGAGCACCGAAAATGGTGGACTTCGCTACACCCGGTCCGGCCTACGCCGGCCCGCTGTGCCGGTAATCCCACCGGCACAGGAGATGGATATAGCGCGCCAGCTCCCGGTAGGGGGCGACGCGGGAATAGGCGAGTTCCTTTTCCACAATCGCCGCCGCCGGCAGGCTGTCGCGGATCGACTCCTCCATGAAATCGCTGAAACAGCGGATACCGCTGTGGGCGACGACGGACAGGCCCGCCTGCGCCAGCCAGTCCTCGATCCACTCCAGCAACAGGGGATTCTGCGGTGTCAGGCTGCCGGGATGGCCGCCCCAGTGACCGGAATTGATATTGCGATCCAGCTGGCGGAAACTGCCGCGCTGCAGCAGGCGGTATTCCAGCCCGCGGCGGTTGTAGAAGGTCAGTGAGAGATGGCCGCCCGGCCGCAGCAGGTCCCGCAGGCGCCGAATTGCCTCTCCCGGCTTTTCCAGCCACTCCAGCACCGCGTGGCACAGCACCAGGTCCGCCTCCCGGACTTCCGGCAGCCCGGGCAGCTCCTGCAGCGGCCGGTGCAGCAGCGTCACCCTGTCCTGCAGCTTTCGCTCTTCCACCCGTTCACCGGCCTGGGCCAGCATTTGCGCGGAGATATCGGCAAGGAACACCCGGTGCCCGGCAGCGGCCAGGTCCATGGCGAACTGGCCCTGGCCGCCGCCGGCATCCACCACCTTCAGCAGCGCGCCGGGCTCTCCCGCCAGCACTGGCGCCAGTTCGCGATTGAGTACCGCCAGGCGGATATCGCCCTTCAGGCCGCCGTAGATACGCTTGCGGAAGCGGTGCGCCAGGTCGTCGAAATTGCGGTCACTCATCGGTGGAATGGGGATATTTGCGGGGCGGCTCGTCGAGTCCGCAGCGGCGGCGGTTCTCCGCCATCTTGTCGGCGAGCGCCGCATCCAGGTCGACGCCGAGGATATCGGCCAGTTTCATCAGGTACATCTGGATATCCGCCAGCTCCGCGGCCACCTCGCCCGCCGTATCCGCTTCCATCAATTGCGCTATTTCGCCATCGGTGCGCCACTGCAGGTGGCGGCAGAGTTCCGCCACCTCCACCGACAGCGCCATGGACAGGTTTTTCGGCGTATGCAGGGCCGCCCAGCCGCGGCGGCGGGCGATATCGTCAAAGGCTGCCAGCAGCGCTTCCGTATCCACTGTTACTTGCCCGCTTTCCGATCCATCGAGCGCCCCTCTGCCGCCACGATCGCCTGCAGTGTTCGGGAGCGGAATTCGCGCAGGTAGAGCACCCAGACCACCACCCCGTAACCGGCGACAAATACCAGCGGATGGATAAACCAGCCCATGACCGCCATGGCGAAATAGTAGGAACGCAACCCGTAGTTGTAGCTGTGGCCCGCCTGGTCGATCACCTTGGCGGTGCTGATGGCAAAGCGGCGGCGCTCCTTCTCGTCCATCTCGTCGCCCTTTTCCTCAGCAGAAGGCGGCGCCGGCGCGGCGCCGATCAACACATTGGCGAACGAGTACTGGCGCAGCGACCAGGTGAAGTTGAAGAAGGCAAAAATAAAAATCAGTATCAGCAGCAGGATTTTGAGCTCGTACTGCGCCGCCGAAGTGGGCTCCGCCAGCGGCAGGGTGCTGAGAACTTCGATGGCGGCATCGGTGGCGGTCAGCGCCGTCACCAGGCCGGCCAGGATCAGGATACTGGTAGAGGCAAAGAAACCGATCACCCGCTCCAGATTGCTGATGATGGCCGCATCCGGCATACGCATATCGCGCTCCAGCATGCGCAGCATCCACTCGACCCGGTACCACTGCATGGACGACGCCAGACACCATGAAACCTTCGCCTTCCTGCGCGCGAAGATGGTATATCCCGCCCAGGTAATCAAAAAGCCAGTCACACTGGCGATATCCAACCAGGTCAACGCCTCTCTCCGTGTTCGTCTACATTTTCCCCCGTAGGGCCTGTAAAGTGTTCGACCTGCCGGCGCGGGTGTCAACACTGTTTTTACGCCGCGCGCAGGCGGTAGAATAGCGCCCCGATCGCCGGCCGCTGCGTGGCGCCACAACTCGTATAACCGATGGAGCTTGTCTTTTGAGTAACGCACACCCCGCCTTTGAACTGGTCACCAGCGCGGAAATCGAATCCCTCGGTGTACGCGTGGAGGAGTACCGGCATACGGTTACCGGTGCCCAGCACCTGCATATCGCCGCTGACAACCGCGAAAACGTCTTCCTGGTGGCGCTGCGCACCGTGCCCCAGGACTCCACCGGTGTCGCACATATTCTCGAGCACACCGCACTCTGCGGCAGTGACAAGTACCCGGTGCGCGACCCCTTCTTCACCATGATACGGCGCTCCCTGAACACCTTCATGAACGCCTTCACCAGCTCCGACTGGACCGCCTATCCCTTCGCCAGCCAGAATCGCAAGGACTTCGACAACCTGCTGGACGTTTACCTGGACGCGGTCTTCTTCTCCAAGCTGGATCCGATGGATTTCGCCCAGGAGGGCCACCGCCTCGAGTTTGCCGAGACCGACAACCCGGACAGCGAGCTGGTGTACAAGGGCGTGGTCTACAACGAAATGAAGGGCGCCATGAGCTCGGTTGGCGCGCAGCTGTGGCAGACCCTGAGCAAATACCTCTTCCCCACCACCACCTATCACCACAACTCCGGCGGCGAACCGGCGGATATTCCCAAGCTGACCTACGAGGACCTGCAGGCCTTCTACCGGACCCACTACCACCCGGGCAACGCCATATTCATGACCTTCGGCGATATCCCCGCCGCCGAGCACCAGGCGGTGTTCGAGGAAAAGGCGCTGCACAAGTTCGAGCCGCTGCACAGGACCATCGGAGTGGACCGCGAGGATCGCTACCTGGCGCCGGTGTCCGTGGAGGAACACTACCCGCTGAGCGGCGAAGAGGGCCTTCAAGAGAAGACCCATATCGTATTCGGCTGGCTGCTCGGCGACGTCACCGACCTGGAAGAGGTGCTGACCGCCAACCTGCTGGCCGGCGTGCTGCTGGACAACAGCGCCTCGCCGCTGATGAAACTGCTGGAAACCACCGACCTCGGCACCTCCCCTTCCCCGCTGGTGGGCCTGGACGACTCCCAGCGCGAGATGGTGTTTGTCTGCGGTATCGAGGGCAGCGAGCGCGATCGCGCCGACGAGTTGGAAAAACAGATACTGGCGGTGCTCGAGGAAGTGGCCGAGAAAGGCGTTCCCTACGAACAGGTGGCCGCCGCCCTGCACCAGCTGGAACTGCACCAGCGCGAGATCACCGGCGACGGCTTCCCCTACGGCCTGCAGCTGATCATGACCGCACTCACCGGCGCCACCCACCGCGGCGACGCCATCGGCCTGCTGAATATCGACGCCACCCTGGAAAAGCTGCGCGAGAAAATCGAGGATCCGCGCTTTATCGCCGACAAGACCCGCGACCTGCTACTGGAAAACCAGCACCGGGTACGCCTGGTACTGAGCCCGGACGACAAACTGGCGGAGCGCCGCGAGCAGGCGGAAAAGGCGCGCCTGGCGGAAATCAGGGCCGGCCTCAGCGACGGCGAGAAACAACAGATTGTGCAGACCGCCCACGCCCTCCAGGAACGCCAGCAGCGCGAGGACGATATTTCCATTCTGCCGAAAGTCGGCGTCGAGGATATCCCGGCGGAAATGCCCAAAGTCGAGGGCGAGGAAACCGAATTGCGCCGGCAGAAACTCACCCGCTACGGTGCCGGTACCAACGGCATCGTCTACCAGCAGATGGTGTGTGCCCTGCCGGAATTCACCGAAGAGGAAAAACAACTGCTGCCCTACTACTGCCAGGTACTGAGCGAAGTCGGCCTCGGCGACAGGGACTACCTCGAGGTACAACAGTGGCAGGCCGGCGTCGCCGGCGCCCTGCACAGCTTCACCAGCAGCCGCACCCATATCGACGACGTGCAGCAGATGCAGGGCCACTTTGTGCTGTCCGGCAAGGCGCTGGCGGCCAACCAGTCGGCGCTGACCGAGCTGATGCAGGCCACCCTGGAGCAGGTGCGCTTCGACGAGCTGCCGCGCATCAGGGAACTGCTGCTGCAGACGCTGGCGCGCCGCGAACAGGGCGTGGTGGGCAACGGCCACGCGCTGGCCATGGCCGCGGCCGCGGCCGGCTACAATCGCGCGGCTTTCGAGACCCACGCCAGCGGCGGTCTGCTGGGGCTGCGCCACCTGAAAGGACTGGTGCGGAGTTTTGAAACCGACGCGGGCATGGAAAAACTTGTCAATCATTTGGAGATCATCCACCGCAAGATCATCGGCGCCGAGCGACAGTTCCTGCTGGTGGGCGAGGAAGACCGACTGCCGCAGTTTAGCGATGCCTTAACACCGCTGACCAACGACGCCGTGGGTACCGCACCGGCGGACACGGCGCCTTTCGATCCGCACCGGGTGCAACAACTGTGGATCGCCGACAGTCAGGTCAATTTCTGCGCCAAGGCCTATGCCACCGTGCCCATGACCCACCCGGACGCCCCGGCCCTGTCGGTACTGGGCGGCTTCCTGCGCAACGGCTTCCTGCACCGCGCGATCCGCGAACAGGGCGGCGCCTACGGCGGCGGCGCCGGCCACGACAGCAATACCGGCGTATTCCGCTTCTTCTCCTATCGCGATCCGCGCATGGGCGAGACACTGCGGGACTTCGACGCCTCACTGGAATGGCTCGCAGACGAACAGCACAAGGACGAACAGGTGGAGGAAGCCATTCTCGGCGTGGTCGGCGGCCTGGACAAACCCGGCTCCCCCGCCGGCGAGGCCAAGAAGGCCTTCCACTCGGAACTCTACGGCCGCACTCACGAAGTGCGCCAGGAATTCCGCCGCCGGGTCACCCAGGTGCGCCTCGATGACCTGCAGCGGGTCGCCGCCACCTATCTCAAGCCGGAGAGCGCGAGCACGGCAGTGGTGACCGGAACACAGGGGCGCGAGGCAGGCCTTGAGCTCAATCTGCAGGAAGAGAAACTGTAGGAGGCATTAATGCGGAATGAGGAATGCGGAATACTGGAGACGCCATTTCGCATTTCGCATTCCGAATTCCGTCCCATGAGCAAACGCGACAGTATCTACGCCAACCCCCTCGGCGACGTGGCCGGCTTCCAGTTCGACCAGTCCGTGGTCGACGTCTTCCCGGACATGATCCAGCGCTCGGTGCCGGGCTACACCACCATCGTGGCGATGATCGGCACGCTCGCCGAGCGCTACGCGCAGTCCGGCAGCCGCTGCTACGATCTCGGCAGCTCCCTGTGCGCGGCCACCCTGTCCATGCGCCACCGGATACCGGCGGCCGACTGTGAAATCGTCGCAGTCGACAACTCCCGGGCGATGGTCGACCGCGCGCGCACGGTGCTCGCTGCGGACAGCGGCCAGATCCCGGTGACACTGGTCTGCGACGACCTGCAGAATATCGCCATCGAAAACGCCTCGGTGGTGGTGCTGAATTTCACCCTGCAGTTTATCCCGGTGGAAGAACGCGGGGAGATACTGCAGAGAATCTGCGACGGCCTGCGCCCCGGCGGCGTGCTGATCCTGTCGGAGAAAGTCGCTTTCCAGGACCGGGATCACCAGGAGCTGATGATCGAGCTGCACCACTCCTTCAAGCGCGCCAACGGCTACAGCGAAATGGAAGTGGCGCAGAAGCGCGCGGCGCTGGAGAACGTACTGATTCCCGAGACGCTCGCCACCCACCGGGAACGTATGAAATCCGTCGGTTTCGGCAGTGTCGATGTCTGGTTCCAGTGTTTCAACTTTGCCTCGATGATCGCAATCAAGGCCGACGCGGCATGATCGACTACACGCAACTGTACGCCGGCCTGCAACACATCCCCGCCCTGCGCCCCTGGCTGCCGCGGCTGCCGGAACAGGTGGCGGCGGGCCTGAATCCGCACCGCTGGGGCGACCTGCCCGACTGGCGCGCGGCGCTGGAGGCACTGCCGGATATCGAGCCGTCGAGTGTCGAGTTCGCGGAAAAAGTGCGCGCCGGTGTCGCCGCCGATGCCCCGGCAGAGCAGCTGGCGGAGCTGGAAAAACAACTGCGCCGCCTGCACCCCTGGCGCAAGGGCCCCTGGGACATCTTCGATCTTACTATCGATACCGAGTGGCGCTCGGACTGGAAGTGGGATCGCGTCCTGCCGCATATCGCTCCACTGCAGAAACGGCTGGTGCTGGACGTGGGCTGCGGCAACGGCTATCACTGCTGGCGGGCTTTCGGCGCCGGCGCGCGCAGGGTCGTCGGCATCGATCCATCCGCCAAGTTCGTCGCCCAGTTTTACGCCCTGAAAAAATACCTGGGCACGGACAAACCCGTGGACCTGTTGCCACTGGGGATCGAGGATATCCCGCCAAACCTGCGCGCCTTCGACACCACTTTCTCCATGGGCGTGCTCTACCACCGCCGCTCGCCCATGGATCACCTGCGCGAACTGCGCGACACACTGCGCCCGGGCGGCGAGCTGGTACTGGAGACCCTGGTGATCGACGGCGGCCCCGGCGACTGTCTGGTGCCGGAGGGCCGCTATGCCAAGATGCGCAACGTCTGGTTCCTGCCCAGTTGCGCCACACTGGAGAGCTGGCTGCGCAAGTGCGGATTCCGCGAGCCGAAAACCGTCGACGTGGAAACCACCGGCCCCGGCGAACAGCGCCGCACCGACTGGATGCGCTTCGAATCCCTGGCCGATTTTCTGGACCCCGGGTCACCGGACAGAACCATCGAGGGTCACCCCGCGCCCAAACGGGCTGTTCTGGTCGCCAAAGTGCCGTAGCTTCTATTCCTCAGCCGGCCTCAGAACCCATTAATTCCGCCAGACTGCGCGCAAATAGCATTTTGTGTGGAATCTCACCAACCGCCTTGATTGTCGCTACTATATGGGCAAAGTTCGCCCCTATTTGGTGCAACTATATCCTGCTCAAGCGAAGATGCAGGGCCCGGTATTTCCGGGGACCGCCGCTTCAGCAGTGCAATCGGTTCAGAGAATTTCTATGAGTATCAGTGTCTTCGAGCTTTTCAAAATCGGCGTCGGGCCGTCCAGCTCCCACACCGTGGGCCCGATGGTCGCTGCCCGGCAGTTTGTCCGGGATGTCGAGGCGGAACAGAAACTGCAGCAGACAGACCGGGTCGAGGTACACCTGTACGGCTCCCTGGCCCTGACCGGCATCGGCCACGGCACCGATATGGCAGTGCTGATGGGGCTGCTGGGCGAGGCGCCGGACACCATCGATGTGGATACCATCGACGACAAACTGGCACAGATCGAACGGGATCGGGCCCTGGCGCTGAACGGCGATCACAGGATCTCCTTCGAGCGCGATCGCGACCTGCTGTTTCATAGCGACGAGTTCCTGCCACAGCACGCCAACGGCATGACCTGCAAAGCCTGGCACGGCGATGAACTGCTGTTCGAACGCAGTTACTTTTCCATCGGCGGCGGCTTTGTACTGTCGGAAGAGGATTTCGCCCACAAGGACCAGATCGCCACCCTGCTGCCCTACGATTTCAGTTCCGGCAGGCAGCTGATGGAACTGTGCGAAAAGCACGACTGGACCATCGCCGAGCTGGCCATGGCCAATGAAAAAGCCTTCCGCGACGAAAGCGAAATCCGGGATGAACTCTGGCATATCTGGGAAGTGATGGACGCGTCCATCAAGCGCGGCTGCGAACAGACCGGCCTGCTGCCCGGCGGGCTCAATGTGCGCCGCCGGGCGGCGGAGCTCTACCGCGAGCTCAGCAAGCAGAGCGAGGAGGAACACCAGCACGGGCTCTCCATCCTCGACTGGGTCAGCCTGTTCGCGCTGGCCGTCAACGAGGAAAACGCGGCCCGCGGCCGTATCGTCACCTCCCCAACCAACGGTGCCGCCGGCGTGATCCCGGCGGTGATCGCCTATTACGTGCAGTTCGTGCACGACCCGGAGGAGCACGGCGACCTGAAGGAGCAGGTGGTGAAATTCATGCTCACCGCCGGCGCCATCGGCATGCTGTTCAAGAAAAACGCCTCCATTTCCGCCGCGGAAGTGGGTTGCCAGGGCGAGATCGGCGTGGCCTGCTCCATGGCCTCCGCGGGGCTCGCCGCGGTCCAGGGCGGCAACAACCAGCAAATCGAGAACGCCGCGGAAATCGGCATGGAACACAACCTGGGGCTGACCTGCGACCCCATCGGCGGCTTGGTGCAGGTACCCTGTATCGAACGCAACACCATGGGCGCAGTCAAGGCCATCAACGCCGCGCGCCTGTCCCTGCGCGGCGACGGCGCCCATATCGTACCGCTGGACAGCGTGATCGAAACCATGCGTCAGACGGGGGTGGATATGCAGAGCAAGTACAAGGAGACGTCGCAGGGGGGATTGGCGGTGAACGCGGTCAACTGTTGATGCAGTCTGGTGGTCGGCAGCTCTAGCGCCACCAACCACCCTACCCGGGCACACCGTGTTTGGTATGGATATCAAACCGCCCGGATTTCCCCTCGAAGCTGAGTGACGGTTTTCTGTCGGCGAGAAAGGGGGCATTCCTGGGGCGCTTGACCACAGTGCGGTAATAACAGGCGGCAAAGGCCGGTTCGAGCAATGCGTCGGCGTCTGCATCGCTGCCCACCAGCAGGTGAAACGCGGCCATTTCCTTCTTCACCCTGGCGCTCTTGCCCCGCCCCGGGAACATCGGGTCCAGGTAGACCACCGGCTGCGACTCCGGTGCCTGCCGGAACAGCCACTCCACGGCAGGCAGAGCCGTCTGCTCCAGGCTCAACCGCCCGGCGATAGCGGCCAGTTCGGCGTCACCCTGGGCGGCTTCACGCAGGCGCCGCAGGCCGTCTTCCAGCAGCGCACGCACCACCGGGTTGCGCTCCAACATCAACACTTCGCAGCCCAGCGACGCCAGCACAAAGGCGTCGCGCCCCAGCCCCGCAGTAGCATCGATCACGCGGGGATAGAAACCGCTGCGAATACCCACCGCTTTGGCAATCTGCTGTCCCTTGCCGCCGCCGAATTTGCGCCGGTGTGCAGCCGATCCGCCGACAAAATCCACGAATACCGGCCCCGGCGCCTTGCGGCCGGTGGCGCAGAGCTCTAGCTGCGCACCCAGATACAGCACCTGGGCGGGTGCGTCGATTTCTTCGGGGGAAACACAGTCGAGACAGGGAATATCGAGTTGGACGGCCAGCGCCCGGGCCGCCGACAAACATGCATCACTACTGGCGACGACCGCCAAGGTATCCTTCACATCCGTTCCGTTCATTCAACTATAGCGGGGCGGATGCTACCCCGCCCGGTGGTCGTTACGCAAAGTTCGGTAACAGGTCACCGGAAATACCGGAGCCGCGAGCGTTCGCGGCTCCGGAAGCGGAAGTGACGATCTCAGCTCTGTGGCTCTTCGGACGTGTCGGACGAACCGGAATCCTTTCCCTCCAGTTCTTTCAGCTTTTTGTCCATGGTGTCCACGGCGTCCTCGGCCGCCTTTTTGGTGGCCTCGCCCGCGTCCTCCAGGGCCCTGCCGGCTTCGCCGGCGGCGTCACTGGCAGCATCGCCCACATCGTCGGCGGCGTCCTCGGCGCGCTCCATCACATCCTCGGATGTATCACCGGAGGTAGTACCGCTAGAGGAAGTATCCCCGCCGGGAGGCGCAGTCTCGGGCTGCTCGGGCCTATCGCTGTCCGGAGTAGTGTCCATGCCATCGGGCGGAGGCTCGGTGCCATCCGGCGCGGTGTCCGTATCCCGGTCCCGCTGCATTTCCGTATCCGGCTTGTCGAGGGAATCGTATGCGTCCTTCGCGTCCTGATCGCCGCCTCGCGACATGAAATAGCCGATAATCAGCAGCAAAATTATCAGCGGAAGCAGTAGCTTTTTCATAAACCCACCTTTGACCCCTAGCTGTTGCGTATTGGAGACTGTCTTGGAAAATCGCTCGACCGGATTCCGCCAACTTGAATCGGATCGGGCAGCGATGCTGTGTCCACTTCAGCCGGTTGGCGCCCGGCCTTCCGTCACGACATCTGGCAGCGCGGAAGAAGATGACGCCAATATTGATAAGAATAACTCGCCAAGGGGGTTATTCAAGGAACATTGTTCCTCGAGTCAAGGCCGGATTGCTGTATTGAAAGTCGGGATTAGAACCGGGAATTATGAGCGACTGGTGGCTGAATAGGTGTGAGAATGTCGCGAAACTGCGCTGCAGGCCACTCTCCACTCACCCCTAGCCGCTAACCGCCTGCTCAAGCTGCGCCAGCAGGGCACCGGCCTCAGCTTCCGGCACCGCTGCGTCGCAACTGCGCAGTTGCAGGCGACCAAAGCTGTCGGGGCTGGCAAAGATCAGGTAGCTGGCACCCTTCCGCAACTTCCGGTCGCAGTCCTGGAGTCCCACGCGAAAGGCGATCAGGCGGTTGGCCTCCCCTTTCCATACCTGCCTGGAGACGGCGGAGTACACATAACCCAAAACCGCCGTCATGCCCGCTTCGGACAGGGCATTGTCGACATCGCGGTGGATACCGGCAATCTGCACCTGGGCCACCAGTTCGGCTTCGGCAAATCGAGGGCCCAGCTTATCCCCGGCAACAGCCTCCGCCTCTCCGGCAGCAACCGGCGCCAGGCTGCCGAGGCCGATACCGCACAACAGGCCCAGAATGAAATGGCGTATCCTTACAGCCGATGCTTTGCTCACCACGCTGAACTCTCCGGTTATCCCTGCCGTTAACCCCCGAACGCCCTGCAGGAACGACAGCGAACAGCGCCAGGGCTGTTCGCATCCGCCCACAAAAAAGGGCACCGCAGTGCCCTTCATCTCATATTACTTCAGCGGTAGCAACTCCAACTCTACCCGGCGATTCGCCTGGCGACCGGCATCGGTGTCATTGCCCGCCAGCGGGTAGCGTTCGCCGTAGCCCACTGCCTGCACACGACCGCTGGCAACACCGCGGCCGGTAAAGAAGTTGGCGACAGAGCTGGCGCGGCGCTCGCTCAGCGTCTGGTTGTAGACGTCCGAGCCGGTGCTGTCGGTATGGCCGCTGACGCGGATGGCGGTCTGGTCAAACTCCTTCAGGACCACTACCACCGAATCCAGCGTGCCGTGGAAATCGCTGCGGATATCGGCGCGATCGGTAGCAAAGGTGATGTTGCCGGGCATGATCAGGCGGATATTGTCACCCTCGCGCTGGACCCTGACACCGGTGCTTTCCAGTCGCTTGCGCAGGGCCATTTCCTGGCGATCCATGTAATGGCCGATTCCACCGCCGATGGCGGCACCGCCCACGGCACCGGTAATGGCACCTTTCTTGCGGTCGCTGTCACTGGCAGTAGCCGCACCGATAATGGCCCCGGCAACTGCACCGGCCCCGGCACCCTTGGCCGTATTACTGGTTTTACTTTCCCCCGTATAGGGATCCAGGGTGGTACAGCCTACCAGTGAGCCCAGTGCGAGAATTGCTACCCATTTTTTCATCAAGCTTCTCCTAACGCTTTAATCGGTGAAAGGGTGTCGAGACGGTTGGAACCCGCCCGTATTTGGTTGGAAGTATCTCCGGAAACAGCTGACTGGCAGCTGAACCGATCGCTTCTTTTTCGGGATCGAAGATTAGGCTTAAACGCATTCCGGGTCTAGGAGCCAGTCCCCATTTCCCGAAGCCGGAGCGCCGGAAATCAAAGAGACGACGGAATTGTGAAGCGCCACACTGCCTGACAAGTCGTTCGATTTATTCCACAGAAACTGTGGATAACTCTGTGCACTGTTCACCGGCAGAGAGCGCCAGACGGCACGATTCCTCGACTTCAGCAGTTTGCACAATTTTTGAACCGTCAAATTTTCCCCATAAAAAACAACAAGTTAGCCATCTATCGCGCTTCAGTGCGCCACTTATCCCTATGTTATCGCCTGTAACGACAGTGGCACCTTCTCCATGTGGAAAAGTTTGTCAAGGCTTGACTGCAGAGAAGAAACTCTTTTTTAAGAAAAAATCCTGATTAGCAGCCACTCTAACTTGTTTGTTCACGTATTAGGGTACTTCCGTACCACGATAGCCTTCCCGCTGGAAACCGATTCCCTCAATAGTGAGGCGGTTTTTCCCCGCCGGGGCCCCGCAGTTCGGAAGTCAGATCCCGAAACCTGTCGCCGAGTTCCCTTAGCCGCTCCACCATAGCGCGAATCTGTCCATCCTGGGTGGCAATGACTTCATTGAGTTGTGCCAGGGTATCCTCCTGGAAGGCCACGCGGGTTTCCAGCTCTTCGACTCTCGCTTCCAGCTCTGCCTGCTGCCGATCCATCCGGTACCTCCTAGCCCGGATATTTCACCAAGCCGCTTGATATTTAATTTAACTCGTTGTTTTCCAAGTGTTTCGCTACTTCTTCGCGGACACCAAATGTCACCGGTCATCGCTGGCCGCGCCCTCGCTTGATCTCTGCACGCTCAGCGCATTTTTGCGGCTAATACGTGAACCAGCATGCATGTACGCCGCAAAAATGCACTGAACGCACAGACCTCGGCGCGATCATCGCGGCCCCTGGTGAAATATCCGGGCTAGAGCAACTTGTACAGCTGCTCGACCAACTTGACCGAGCGGCGATCCATAAACAGGCTCTGCCCCAGGCGCGTGGTGACGTAACCACAGCCGATTTCCCGCTCGGGATCGGCAAAACCCACACTGCCTCCGGCGCCGGGATGGCCGAAACCCCGTTCGCCACCGAAATGCAGATCCGCCGCCCGGCCGCTGCGGATAACACCACAGCCAAAACTGATCTCGGCCTGCAACACGGCGTCGCGATCGCAACTCTGCTCCCGCGCCATCTCGGCAACCAGCTCCGGAGTCAGCAGCGACGGCCGCTCCAGGGCCAGGGCGCCGTATACGGTGGCCAGGTCGCGGGCGCTGAAGTGGCCGTTGGCGGCGGGAATGATGGCCCCGCGCCAATCGTCGCTGTTGGTACCCATCATCAGGCTGACCGGGTTGGTAAAGGCCATGCCCACCGGCCCCTGCCGGTCTTCCTTGATCGCGCGGCCTATGGCGTTCTCGCGCAATTCAGGCAGCGGCTTTTTGAGCGGTCCCACATCGGCAATACGGGTGGCCCGATGCCCTTTGGCACCGTAACCACCGTCCAGTTCCAGCGGCTCCGCCAGACCCTCGCGGTAGAGCTCCGGCAGGCTTTTGCCACTCGCCCGCTCCAGCAGCCCGCCCAGGGACCAGCCGTAGAGGAAAGGGGCATACCCCTGCCGCGAGCCCGGCGGCCACCAGGGTTCGGAGGCGGCGACCTGTTCGCAGGCCGCCTGCCAGTCGTAGATCAGGGAATCCGGCACCCGCTCGCGAAAGGCCACCAGGCCCGCGCGGTGGCAGAGCAGTTGGCGCGGGGTGATGCCCCCCTTGCCGGCCGCGGCGAATTCCGGCCAGTAGTCCGCCACCGGCCGGTCCAGGTCCAGCTGCCCCGCCGCCACCTGCTGCAGCGCCAATACGGCCAGAATCCCCTTGGACGAGGAAAACACATTGGCGAGGGTATCCTCGGTATAGGGTGTCTGTCCGTCGCGATCGGCACTGCCGGCCCACAGTGACACGATCAGTTCGCCACCCCGGCGCACTGCAAAGGCGGCGCCGCTGTCACCGCTGTGTCGGAAGTTGTCGGCAAAGGTGTCGTAGAGGGATTCCAGACCGGGAGCGCAAAAACCGTAAATCTCCATGGGTACCTTTTCAGCAGTAAAATCGAGGCGGAAGAGTAGTGACTTCTGCCGGCGGGCGCAATCCGTAGTACGAGAGCCTTATGGACCGCTTGTAAAGTTCGGAAACAAAGGAGCACAGCCAAGNGGAAGAGTAGTGACTTCTGCCGGCGGGCGCAATCCGTAGTACGAGAGCCTTATGGACCGCTTGTAAAGTTCGGAAACAAAGGAGCACAGCCAAGGCGCTCAGATCAAGGCGAGAAAGCGCTGGAATAGCAGCGTTATTTCAAGCTTTCTCAACGAAGAGCCGGGCGCTTTGGCGCAGCGAACTGTTTGCGAACTTCCCGTACGGCACACTAGCCCTCTTCCCGCGCCCCGTGCAGATCGTGCAACTCAGCCAGTTTGTAGCCACAGTACTTACAGTACTCGGAATCCACATCGTGTCCCGCGCGGCTGCAGTTGTCACAGCGGTGCAGGGTGCGCTCGTGGCGCATTTCCGTGGCCAGCTCTGCGGTTACCAGCCCGGTGGGTACCGCGATGATCGAGTAGCCGATCAGTGTCGTCGCCGCGGCGATTGCCTGCCCGAAGGCGGTCTGCGGCACTATGTCCCCATAACCGACGGTAGTGATGGTGACGATTGCCCAGTAAATGCTCTTGGGGATACTGGTGAAACCGTGTTGTGGCTGCTCCACCACGAACATCAGGGCCCCGAAAATAATGCACAGCACCAGCATGCTGGCGTAGAAAACGAGGATCTTGCGCCGCGCCTGCCACAGCGAGCGCCCCAGCAGATTGGCATCGCGCAGATAGCGCACCAGCTTGAGAATGCGGAAGATGCGCAGTACCCGCAGCAGGCGTACCACCAGCAGATAGCTGGCACCGGTAAACACCAGCGCCAGGTAACTGGGAAGGATGGCCAGCAGATCGACGACCCCGTAAAAACTGAAGACATAGGAGCGGCGATCCACGGCGCAGTAGATGCGCAACAGGTACTCCACCGTAAACAGCGCGGTAAAAACCCATTCCAGGATGAAAAACAGCTCGCCGTAGTAGCCGGCAATACTCTCCACCGACACCAGCAACACCAGCAGGACGCTGGCCAGGATAGTCCAGATCAGGATCACGTCGAAGTACTTGCCGGCCGGTGTATCCGTGCCGAAAATGATTTCGTTGAGCTGCTTGCGCCTGCCCGTCAGTGGCATAGTTTCCTCCCGCAAAGCCGAACTATAGCGCCCGCCCTACACTTCTGCTAGCCCGGATATTTTACCAGCTGCCTTATCTTCAGGGCCTAACACCCGGATGAAATAGCCGGGCCACGTCTTAACAAAGTCCCCGTGTTGGCAGTACCCTTACTCTTTCGGCATCCCATAGAGTTCAGCAGCAATGAAGAAAGAAAACCGCCTCGTCTACTCCACCGATCGCGGCCGCGTCAAGGAAGACCCCAAGCCGGAGAAGCGCCGCGAGGGCGACGACATCGTGCGGATCCAACGGGAGACCAAGGGCCGCAAGGGAAAGGGGGTAACCTGCGTGCGCGGGTTACCGGGTACCGATGCGGAGCTGAAGCTGCTGCTGGCAGAGCTAAAGAAACGCTGCGGTTGCGGCGGCGCACTGAAGGAAGGCGCAATCGAGATTCAGGGCGACAAACGCGCCGAGGTCAAGGCACTATTGGAAGCGAAGGATTTCAAGGTCAAGCTGGCTGGAGGCTAGTGGGTGGTGAGCGGTGAGAAGAGAGTCGGCGCCCGTCGCCGGCCGCTAACCACAATCACTCCCCACTGACCCTCAACAGTCGCAGTGGGCGAATATCCATCTGTGCTTCCCGCTGCAGACAGCGCTGCAGCAGCTTCGCCAGTTGAATGCGATAGTGCTCCGCTATCGCCGCACTGGCACCTTTGCAGCGCAACTCCATCGCCTGCAGCGCATCCAGGATCCCGCGCCGTTCGGTCGGCAGCTCCGGGGCTTCCGCCCTGCCCACTCGCTGCTCCAGCGCCCCGGCGAGCCCCAGTTTCCGCAGCGTGGCCGAATTGTCGACGGCGGCAGTGGCGAGCTGCAACTCCTTCGATGCCAGCGCGTAAAACTTCTGCACCAGTTCCCGCTGCGATCCGGCCGGGCTCACGCCGTCGATCACAAGGCCGAGAACAGCCGCGTAGTGATCGAGCTTTTCCAGGTGTGCCTGCAATGGCCGATAGGCTTCGAGCCGTTTCACCTGCGCCTGCGCCGCCTGCCGTTCGTCGCCGGACATGGATTCCACCGCGCGCCGGGCGCGCAGGTAAAAGACACGGAAAACCTGATCCAGCTGCGACTGTATTTCCTCGCGGCGCACGCGGTTGTCCCTGGCGCTTTCGTCGGCAGCCGCCGGCGTGGCGCCGCTGAGACAGTAGTCCCGCGGCTGGATCCCGGCCTGGATCCGGATCAGGCCGCCGCCGAGGTGGATGGCCACCCCCCGGTCGCGCAGATCCCCCAGGCGCCGCTGCAGGTCGCGCACCTCTACCAGTTTGCCGCGCAACCAGTCGACTGCGGCCTGCAGGTCCATCCCCGCCAGCTCTTCACTGGCGGGCAGCTGCTGCGGCAGCAGCCCCTGCAGGGGGATCCGGTTGAAATATTCCCCCAGTACCTGCAGCGACTGCTCGGCCTCTCTACTCGCCTGGAGCAGCTGCCGGTTGTCCACCGGCCGGCTCCCGTCGTCGGCGACGACGGCACTGGTGGACTGCCGCCATTCAGGCAGCCGCTCGATCAGTTTCTGCACGGAGAATTCCCGCTCGATCAGCGCCGGCAACTGCAGGTCTTCCACCCGCGCCACTCTCTCGCTGTCCGCCGCCTGGGCACTGTCCCAAGCGTCCGAGGTCTGCGACATGGCCAGCTCGATATTCGAGCGGGTTTCATCGTCGAGATGCTGCAATGTCCAGTGGATTGCCTCAGGGTAGTCCGCCAGCCGCTGGCCGGCGATCGCTGCCTCGCGATTGATCCCGGCCACCACCAGCTCCGCATGCACCAGTTGGTGCCACTTTTCGGCGAAACGCGCGAAACCGTCGCTGCCGAGAAGCCGCGCCGCACAGCTATCGCCGCGGTACTCCAGCCGCCGCGCCACCGGAGCCGTCAGCCGCCGATGCAGGTTCAACAGGCGGTCGACGACCGGCACCATCGCGCTGCCGCAGGCGGCGAGTGCGCGATCCAGCGGCCGCAGGAACCCGGCTACCCCGCCCTGCGGCGCCACCGCCGTGCGCTCGTTCTCGAACGCCCACTGCATCAACTGCAGGCGGCGCGCAGAACCCAGCACCAGCAGCGCGGTAAAACCGCGCAGCCTGCCGCAATAGATGCCCGCGGCGCGGGCCACCAGGGCGGCGAGCTCACTGCCGGACAGGGAACAGACGGCCCCCAGGCCCAGTTTCAGCGACAGCCGCCGGGCAAGCAGGTCGGCCGGTCGCACCCGCTCCGCGACCACTTCGGCGCCCGCATACAGGGAGAGCCGGGCGGGAATGGGCAGACCGGTCTTCTGTGCCAGCACTTCCAGCAACAAGTAGAGGCCCCGCGCATCACCGCGTTTCAGGGGCATGCCGCCCTGCCCGGCCGCATCGTATTTCCCCGCGGCGAAAAAGGGCCACAGCAGCAACAGCGCCACAAACCCGATCAGCAGCAGACTGATCAAACACCCGATAGCGACCATTGGGCCGAATTCACCGGCCATGGCCGATTGGGGCAATCGCCACAGGGCGCGGAAGGCGCTGTAGCTGCAGAATGCCGCCAGCAGCACGAACAGGCCGGGCACCAGCGCCGCTGCCACAGCGCCGAGCAGCAGCTGCACCCGTTCCAGCACCGATTCGCCGGTGCCCACCTCGATATCGGCAAAGAGGGCTTCCACCTGTGCCCGCGCCCGGTCACCGCCTTCCCGCTCGCTATCTGCCTGCCTGGAGGCGCGCCGCCCGGCCGTTTGCATGGGTTCTGCCTTTGCGACATCCGGCTTTACCGCGGGGGAGACACCCGGCGCATCTTTCACTACCGTTTTCGCTGGCGGGGTGCTGCGAGCGCGACGCTTGCGGGAGAAATCCAGCTTGGCCAACAGGGCGCGGTTATCGAATTTGCCCGCCGGGAAGACATCCACGCGCAGGCCGATTTTCTGCAGCCGGGTCTGGTACTCCACAACCTGCTTCGAGGTGAGACCATCCTTGATCACCCAGCCCTTCAGCAGAAGGCGCCGCGCCTGTGCGGCGGGAATGGAAAAGCTCCGCACCGCCTCCTGCACCACCTCCACCGACGGTTTGGAGCGCAGGGTTTTCCCCGCGGAAACGACTTGGAACATTTCCTGGCCAGGCATAGCGAACTCCGGTAGGGGTGGCAGAGCAGTCGGAGCCTAAAAGATTCCCCCGGCGCGCGGTGCGCACTGGTTCTCACCGCCACCGGATGCCCGCGGCCGCAACCCCGGAAAGGAGCAGGCCAGCACAGCTAGAGCGTGAAACAGATCGCTATCGGCCCAATTACTTGTCTATCGGCGACAGCCCACATGCCTCAGTCCGCGTCCCGCATTCCGCATTAATCTCTGCCGCCCCAGACATCGTGCTCCACCCCCTCGATATCGTATTTGCGCGCATCGAACACCGGCTCGACCACGCCCCGCGCCCGCTGCTCCTCGTAGTCGCTGAATACCTTGAAGGCGACACCGGACAGCAACAGGATGGCGAACAGGTTGGCAGAAGCCATGAAGCCCATGGACATATCCGCCATATTCCACAGCAGCGCGAAATTTTCCGACTTGCCGCTGTAGGCCACCCAGGCGCCGAAGAGGATAAACAGGATATAGAGAACGCGATAGCAGAAGATGGAGGTGCGGGTATGCCAGAGGAAGAAAATATTGGTCTCGGCATAGTAGTAGTTCGCGATGATGGAAGTGAAGGCAAAAAACAACAGTGCCAGTGCAATGAAGCTGCCGCCGAGCGCGCCGACCTCGCTGGACAGCGCATCCTGGGTCAACGTCACCCCCTCCATGTTGCCCACCATATACACATCCGACAGCAGGATGATCGCCGCCGTGGCGGTGCAGATCACGATGGTATCGAGAAATACCGACGCCATCTGCACATAACCCTGAACCACCGGGTGTTTCACGTCCGCCGCCGCCCCCACATTGGGCGAAGACCCCATCCCCGCTTCATTGGAGAAGAGCCCGCGCTTGATACCATTGGCCACCACGGCACCGAAAGTACCCGCCCCCGCCTCTTCGTAGCCGAAAGCATTACCGAATATCTGCAGCAGCACTGCCGGAATATGTTCCAGGTTGATGGCAATCACCACCACCGCAATGGCGATATAGACCAGCGCCATGAACGGAACCACGATGCCGGCGAAACGGCCAATGGAGTGAATGCCGCCGAAAACGATGCTCGCCGCCAGCATTGCCACCAGGGCCCCCACCAACAGCGGATTGACACCCCATGCGCCGTGGACCGCCGAGGACATGGCGTTGGACTGCACCGCATTGAAGAAGAAGCCGAAACAGAACACCAGGAAGATGGAAAATAACACCGACAGCCACTTCCACTTCCTGCCCAGCCCCTTTTCGATATAGTAAGCGGGCCCGCCGCGAAAGGTGCCCTTCTCCTCGCCGCGCACCTTGTAGGTCTGCGCCAGGGTATTCTCGACAAAACTGGTCGCCATCCCCACCCAGGCCACAATCCACATCCAGAAGACCGCACCCGGTCCACCGACGGTGATCGCCACCGCCACGCCGGCGATATTGCCCGTGCCCACGCGCGCCGCAGCGCTGGTGGCAAACGCCTGGAAGGAACTGACCGAATCCTCGTGCTCCTTCCTGAAGCTGCGCTTCATCACCCCGATCATATGGCCGAACGAGCGGAACTGGATAAAGCGGCTGCGCCAGGTAAAGTAGAGACCCGCCGGCAACAACGCCGCGATCAGTATTCCCAACCACCAGATACCGCCAATGCCGCCCCAGGTAATCGCGCTGCCCCAACCGATCAGGCTCGACAGGGTATCCAGAAAAGCTTGCATCGCGCGCTCCCGCTCGAAGAATACAGCTGGCGCAGAAATATACGCTCCCAGTAAGACTAGCCGATGGGCAGGAGGGAGAAAGGGCGGCCCGTGTCCCGGCGGTCAGCGAGACCTTCACCGGCGGGCTGACTACAGTTGTACCGCGCCGACAGGCTCGGCAAAATGCGCCGCAAATCGAGAGAAGGATCCGAGATCATGAGTGTGCAGACAGCCCCCTACGGCAGCTGGAAATCCGCCATCGACGCCGACCTGCTGGTACAGGGCAGCGTGCGGCTGAGCGAAGCGGCGCTGGTGGACGGCCGCTACTACTGGCTGGAATCGCGCCCGGCGGAAAAGGGCCGCTCGGTACTGGTGCAGCACTGCCCGCAACAGGGCCGCCGGGACGCGATTCCCGCACCGCTGAGCATCCGCTCCAAGGCCCACGAATACGGCGGCGCCAGCTATCTGGTGGACGGCGACCATGTCTATTTCGCACTGGCGGAGGACCAGCGCCTCTACCGCCTGGAGATAGGCAGCCAGGTACCCGAGCCACTGACCGCCGAGGGGCCCTACCGCTACGCCGACCTGCAACTGGACCGCAAACGCGGGCGGTTGCTCTGCGTGCAGGAGGATTTTTCCGGCGAGGGCGAAGCCCGGGCGCGAATCCTGGCGATCGACCTCCGCAGCGGCGCCGATGCCGAGCCCGAGGTGCTCGCCGAGGGGGCCGACTTCTATTCCAATCCCACACTGGACCCGGCGGGCGACAGGCTCTGCTTCCTGCGCTGGCAGCATCCCAACATGCCCTGGGACGGCACCGAACTGTGCCTGGCGGAAATCGACCCGGACGGCTCGCCGGTCGATATGCGGGTGGTCGCCGGCGGCGACGGCGAATCTGTCTTCCAGCCGCAGTGGTCCCCCGGTGGCGAACTCTTCTACGTCTCCGATCGCAGCAACTGGTGGAATATCTACCGCCTGGGCGAAGATGAACCCCTGTGGCGGAAAAAAGCCGAGTTTGCCACGCCCCAGTGGGTGTTCGGCATGTCCACCTACGGCTTCCTGAGCGACGGCGAAATCCTCTGCACCTACACCTGCGAGGGCCGCTGGCACCTGGCCACAATCGATACGCGCGACCGCAGCCACAAGGTCATCGAGCAGCCCTACTGCGCTATCGAGAGCCTGCGCTGCGAGAGCCCGGACCGCGGCGCGGTGATGATCGCCGCCGGTTCCAGCCGCTTCCCGGCCGTGGTCGGTTTCGATCACCGCACCGGCGAATTCACCACCATCGCCAGCAGCAACAGCAACGCACTGCCGGAAGAACTGTTTTCCCGCGCCCAGGCCATCGAATTTCCCGCCGGGGAACGGCATGTGCACGGCTTTTACTATTCGCCGGAGAACCCGGACTTCGAGGCCCCGGAGGGCGACCGGCCACCCCTGATCGTGTTCAGCCACGGCGGCCCCACCGGCGCCGCCTCCGCCGGCCTCAACCTCAAGATCCAGTACTGGACCAGCCGCGGCTTCGCGATCCTGGATGTCAACTACTCCGGCAGCACCGGCTACGGCCGCGACTACCGCGAGCGCCTCAAAGGCAACTGGGGCGTCGTCGATGTAGAGGATGTCTGCGCCGGCGCCGAATACCTGGTGAGCAAGGGCCTGGCGGATCCGGAGCGCCTGCTGATCAAGGGCGGCTCCGCCGGCGGCTACACGGTACTGGCCGCCCTCACCTTTCACGACACCTTCAAGGCCGGCGCCAGCCACTACGGCATCGGCGACCTCACCACCCTGGCGCGGGACACCCACAAGTTTGAATCCCGCTACCTCGACAAACTCGTGGGTCCCTGGCCGGCGGCCGAAGCCGTCTACCGCGAACGCTCACCGATCGAGCATGTGGAACGGCTCAATTGCCCGGTCATTTTCTTCCAGGGGCTGGAGGACAAGGTGGTGCCGCCCAACCAGGCGGAAACCATGGTCAACGCACTGAAACAACAGGGCCTGCCCGTGGCCTATATCACCTTTCCGCAGGAGGGCCACGGCTTCCGCGGCGGCGACAGCATCAAGATGGCACTGGAGGGCGAGCTGGAATTCTACAGCCGTATTTTTAACTTCCCGCTGCCACAAGCCGGCCCCGGCATCACCATAGAGAACCTGGATTGACCCATGGGCAGATGGAGACCACCGCGCCGGCGCGGTTCCCGCTATATCACCCCCGAGGGCGCCCGGCGTATGCGCGCAGAGGCCAAACACCTGTGGGAGGAAGAGCGCCCGCGGGTGACCCAGGCGGTGAGCGACGCCGCCAAGCAGGGCGACCGCTCGGAAAATGCCGACTATATCTACGGCAAAAAGCGCCTGCGGGAAATCGACAGCCGCGTGCGCTTCCTCACCAAGCGCCTGGAGGAAATCACCGTTGTCGACCAGATCCCGGACGACCGGGAAAAAGTCTTCTTCGGTGCCTGGGTGACACTCGAGGACGACGACGGCAATACCGTCACCTACCGCATCGTCGGTCCCGATGAGTTCGATGTAAAAGCGGGATTGATCTCCATGGACTCGCCGGTGGCGCGTGCACTGCTGGGCCGGCGGCTGGACGACGACGTGGAGTTGCGAGTCGGTGAGCGGTGGGTGACGCACTATGTGGTGGATATTCGCTACGAGGAGCCATAGAGGCACAACTTGTGCGTTCGCCCCTTTTCTTGGTGCTGATGAGGTGACCCAGTGGCGGTTCGGTCTCGACAGCAGCCCTACGAATCAGGTCTCGATAAACCCACCGCCATTCGGATGAATCACCTGGCCGGTCAGGTAGGAGGCATCCTCGCTGGCCAGGAAGACAAAGCAGGTCGCCACTTCGCAGGGCTGGCCGGCGCGCCCCAGGGGCGTGTCGCCGCCGAAGTCCTCCACCCGGTCGGCGCCGAAGGTGGCCGGGATCAGCGGTGTCCAGATGGGCCCCGGAGCCACCGCGTTGACGCGGAGCCCCCGCCCTGCCACCGCCATGGCCAGGGAGCGGGTATAACTGACGATGGCGCCCTTGGTACTCGAGTAATCGATCAGGTGATCGCTGCCGCGATAGGCAGTGACCGAGGTGGTATTCAGAATCACGCCACCGTCCCGCAGCACCTTCAGCGCCGCGCGGGTGAAATAGTGATAGCTGAACAGGTTGGTGGCGAAGGTATCCCGCAACTGCTCGTCGTCGATCTCTTCCGGCGCCTCCCGCGGATGCTGCTCGGCGGCGTTGTTGACCAGGATATCCAGCCGCCCCAGCTGATCCTCTGTCTCGGCAACGCAATGGCCACAGAAGGCGGAATCGCGGATGTCGCCCCGCAACAGCACGCAGCGCCGTCCCTCCGCCTCCACCAGCCCGGCGGTTTTCTGCGCATCCCGATCCTCCTCGAGGTAAACGAGGGCGATATCCGCCCCCTCGCGGGCAAAGTGTACGGACACGGCGCGGCCGATACCGCTGTCGCCGCCGGTGATCAGGGCCACCTTATCCCGCAGCTTGCCCGAACCGCGATAGTTGTCGCGGATGTAAACCGGCCTCGGCTGCATCTCGTACTCGCGCCCGGGCTGGCGGGACTGGCTCTGGGGCGGGCGCTTCTGATGCTGTCTGTCGAAGTCTTCGGTCATGCTATGGGTTCCTGTCAACGGCCCTGTCCGCGCGCATCACAGCTCGATTCCCTTGTTGCGCAACTGCTCCAACGCATCGCCGGTTTTGCGGATCTCCGCCCTGCCCAGCGATGCCAGAATCTGCGGATGCTTGATGAACTGAATCTCGCGGTAATCGACGATCTGCCAGCGATTCCCGGAGGGATCGTGGAAGTCGAGAAAGCGCTCGCTGACGATCGGGATATCCCGCGCCTGCAGGCGTGCTTCTACCTCCGCCTTGTCGTCGACCACCAGGCCGAAATGGCGATGCCCGTCCCTGCCCGGCTCTATCGACTCAAACAGTGCCAGAAACTGGTCGCCTAGCTCGATAAACGCCATTCCCTCGCCCCGGCCGCGCAGCTCGAAGCGGAACAGCTGGTCGAGAAAGTCCAGCTCCTCGTCGATATCGCGCACGTCCAGCGCCACATGGTTGATGCCCAGGGCAACGGGTTTGACTTCTCTCTCCGGCATGGTCAGTTCCCACTTTGTCGATCGGCGAATCGCTACCCGCAAAGCGTAGCTTCTGGGTAAAAGAATCCCCCTGCGCGCAAAATCGGACGACAGCACCGGATGCCCGGGCTAGAAAAGCGGAAAAACCGATAACGAGGCATGTCCGATGAGAGTTGTGCTCCCGCTCGCCCTGCTTTTTCTTACCGCCACCCCCGCCGCCGAGGACCTGCGCCTGAATGACAAGGGCTACTTCTCCAAGCCCGGCTTGGATGTCACGGTATTCGCAGATATCTACCCGGACGGCCACCAGACCGGCGTTACCGTCATCCAGCACGGCGTGC
The DNA here is from genome assembly GCF_026183675.1 of Microbulbifer halophilus. Lineage (GTDB taxonomy): Bacteria > Pseudomonadota > Gammaproteobacteria > Pseudomonadales > Cellvibrionaceae > Microbulbifer > Microbulbifer halophilus. The sequence goes on along the minus strand of NZ_JAPIVK010000021.1, from coordinate 15,341 downwards.
GCACCGCCGCCAGCGGCGACCTGCGGCTGGAGGCCTCGCCCGGGCAGTGGTCGCCGGTACCCAAGGGGGTCGGCGAGGCGGAGATCGACCGCGACCACCAGCGTATCGCCCAGACACTGGCCTACCCGGACGAAAGCAAGAACCGCAAGGGCTTCAACCCGATTGAGTACCCGGCGCTGGAATTCGGCTACCGGGTAGAAGTGGAGGCGCTGGAGGGCGACAGCTTCCGGATCAGCGTCGACCTGGAGGAACCGCTGCCGGACGAATGGATCGGCAAGGTCGGTTTCAACTTCGAGCTGTTTCCCGGCGAGCTCTTCGGCAAATCCTATCGCATGGACGACGAAGCCGGCATCTTCCCGGTGCAGCCCAACGGCCCCCCGGTCGAGCGCAACGGCGAGTGGGTCACCGCACCGCTGGCGCGGGGTGAATCCCTGCTGGTGGCGCCGGAAGCGGAACTGCAGCGCATGCGCATCCGCCGCGTCAGAGGCGGCGAACTGGAACTCCGGGACGGCCGCGGCAACCACAACAACGGCTGGTTTATCGTCCGCGCCCAGGTGCCCGCCGGCGCTACCGACAACGCCATCGAGTGGATCGTCGAACCGCACACGGAGGAAGGCTGGCAGTACCAGCCGGTGATCCAGGTGTCCCAGCTCGGCTATGCAACCGGCCAGGAAAAAGTGGCCGTGATCGAACAGGACAGCCGCGATACCGACGCCGATCCGGTGGAACTGCTCCGGCTGGGCAAAGACGGCACCGAGGTCGCCCGGCGCGGCGAGCCGCAACACTGGGGCGAATTCCTCCGCTACCACTACCTGCAGTTCGATTTCTCCGATATCCGCGAACCGGGCATGTACCAGCTCCGCTACCGCGGGCAGACATCCCGCCCCTTCCGCATCGGCGACGATGTCTTCGCCCGCCACGCCTGGCAGCCGACGCTGGAATACTACCTGCCGGTGCAGATGTGCCATATGCGCGTGAACGAAAAATACCGCGTCTGGCACGACAAGTGCCACCACGACGATGCCCTGATGTCGCCGGTCAACCACAACCATATCGACGGCTATGTTTCCGGCCCCTCAACCCTCACCGATTTCGAGCCCGGCCAGCCGGTGCCCGGCCTCAACCGCGGCGGCTGGCACGACGCCGGCGACTACGACCTGCGGGTGGAATCCCAGATCGGCACCGTGTGGCGGCTGTCGATGATGGTGGAGGAATTCGGGCTCGACTACGACGCCACCACCATCGACCAGGAAAAACAGCAGGTAGAGATTCACCGCCCGGACGGCCGCAACGACGCCCTGCAGCAGATCGAGCACGGGCTGCTGTCGATACTGGGCGGCTATCGCTCGATGGGCCGCCTCTACCGCGGCATCATCGTGCCCTCCATCCGCCAGTATGTGATGCTCGGCGACGCCTCGGCCCAGACCGACAACCGCGTGCAGGCGCGGGACACCGCCACACCCGACGGCGTGCCCGCCGAGGCGCCACCGGAATCCGACGACCGCTGGGTATTCACCGAGGAAAACCCCGAGCGGGAACTGCAGGTGGTGGCGGGCCTCGCGGCCGCTGCGCGGGTTCTGCGCGACCAGAGGCCGGAACTGGCAGGCGAATCCCTGGCCGCCGCGGAGGAACTATTCAGCCGCGCCTTCGACAACACGGACGATACCGCGGTGCGGGCCTTCGCGCTGGCGGAACTGATCCTGGCCACCGACGACCGCGGCTACAAAAAGCAACTGGTGGCCATGCGCAACGCGCTGATAGAGGACATCGACGATACCGCCTGGGCCATCGGCCGCGCCCTGCCCCGCATCGACGACCGGGCATTCGTGCAGGCCATCGACGACGCTGTCGTAGGGCAGCAGCGGCGCGTGCGCCAGCAGGCGCAGGCCACCCCCTACGGCGTGCCCTACGAGCCGCATATCTGGGGCGCCGGCTGGGGCATCCAGGATTTCGGCGTCAAACAGTACTTCGTGCACAAGAGCTGGCCACAGATCGCCGACCGGGAGATCTACCTGAACGCCCTCAACTTCGTGCTCGGCGTACACCCGGGCAAGAACACCAAGTCCTTCGCCTCCGGCGTGGGGTCCGACTCGGCGCTGGTGGCCTACGGCGTCAACCGCGCCGACTGGTCCTATATCCCCGGCGGCGTGATTTCCGGCACGGCACTGATCCGCCCGGACCTGCCGGAACTGAAGACCTGGCCCTTCTTTTGGCAACAGACCGAATATGTGATGGGCGGCGGCGCCACTAACTACATGTTCCTGGCGCTGGCCGCAGACGCGCTGGCGCGCAAAGGCGGCTAATCCGGACCGGGACCCGGCGTAGGGCGCGCCGTGCGCCCCGGGCGGTCAATGACGGAAAGAATATCGAGGCCGGATGTGAAGACCCTGCTGCCGGGGACTGGTACGAGCCTTGATGGAACCCGGCTGGCTGGTCCACACCGAATGCTGCCGACTGAGCTCCCCTCTCCCACCGGGAGAGAGCTGTGAAGGAGCCCGGTGGTTTTTCGGCCCCGGTTGTTGGACTTCGCGGAGTTCGCTCCAACCTGCGCTAGTAAAAGACATTGGGGCCGGGCCGTCCCCTCTCCCTAACCCTCTCCCCAGGGAGAGGGGACTGGTATGGGGCTAAAGAAAACTCAACGGGTCGGCCTTCCCCCGCTGGCTCCGGCATAGCTCCCCTCTCCCACAGGGAGAGGGCGGCGGAAAGGCCCGGTGGCTTCCACGGCTCCGGTGTTGGACATCGCGGCGCTCCTTTACCCATCCTACAGGGAGGGCCGATCTAACCCCGGGGCCGCCCCAGCTGCCATCTTTCACTAGACTGACTGTAATAAACGGTATACGCATTCAGAAAGCGAAAGCATGGCGGAAGAGAAGAAGCCCCTACCCGGCCAGGATGCCATCCCCGATCCCCTGCAGGCCTTTATCGATTCCGAGAGCCTTGTCGCTTTCAGCATCGCCCTGGGGCTGGGCCTGCTGATCGGCCTGCAGCGGGAGCGCACCACCGATCGGCTCGGCGGCATCCGCACCTTTCCGCTGATCGGGCTCTTCGGTGCCCTGTCCGCCCATATCGCCCGGATTCACGACTCGGTGTGGATGCTCCCCGCCGGCCTTGTCTGCATGACGGTGCTGATACTGCTCGGCAACCTGGGACGGCTGCGCGGCGACGAGGAGAGCACCGGCATCACCACCGAAGTCACGGCCCTGCTGATGTACCTGCTGGGCGCCTACCTGATCCTCGGCGAGATGACGGTGGCCGTCGCAGTGGGCGGTACCATCGCGGTGTTACTGCACCTGAAACCCCGCATGCACGAGTTTGCCAATCGCCTGCCGGAGCGGGATCTGCGCTCCATCATGCAATTCGCGCTGATCTCCCTGATCATCCTGCCGGTGCTGCCGAACCGCACCTTCGGCCCCTACGATGTCCTCAATCCGTTCAAAATCTGGCTGCTGGTGGTGCTGATCGTGGGCATCGGACTCGGCGGCTACGGCGCCTACAAGCTGATCGGCGCACGCGCCGGCACCCTGTTGAGCGGCCTGATCGGCGGGCTCATCTCCTCCACCGCCACCACCGTCAGCTACGCGCGCCGGGCGAAAAGCGAAGCCGGCATTACCAAACTGGCGGCGCTGGTAATCCTGATCGCCTCCACCAGCATGTTTATCCGCATGTTCGTGGAAATCGCGGTAGTGGCACCGAAGATGCTGGTACAACTGATACCACCGCTGTTGGCCCTACTGCTGGTGAGCCTGGTGGTCTGCGCCCTCGGCTATCGCTACGTGGGTCAGCAGGAAAACGAGATGCCGGAACAGAGCAACCCGGCGGAGCTGACCCCGGCACTGATCTTCGGCGCCCTCTACGCACTGGTAATACTCGCCATCGCCGCCGCCAAGGAGTATTTCGGCCATCGCGGTATCTATGTGGTGGCACTGATTTCCGGCTTTACCGATGTGGACGCCATCACCCTGTCCACCGCCAACCTCGCGGGCGCCGGCCAGATCGAAACCGGTACCGCCTGGCGGGCGATGGTGATTGCGGCGCAGGCGAATATGGTTTTCAAAGCGGGAGTCGCGGGCATGCTCGGGGGACTGGCGTTGTTCAAGCGGGTGCTATTGCTTTTCGGGGTGCCGTTTGTGGCCGGCTTGTTCGTGTTGTTCTTCTGGCCCGATGGGGCCTTGTAAGGGCGAACATTTTGTTCGCCCGGTTCGCTGTTCCCTGCGGCTCAACGAAACATCAGAACGCCCGCCGCCGATACTTGCGATAATTCGCCGTCCAGAAATTCCGCTCGATAGACCTCTCGAGCTTTTCCTCATCCACCACCGGCGACACGCCGTCTTCCTGCGCCTGCTTGCCCACGGCCAGGGCGATGTTCTTGCTCAGGTTGCGGATTTCCGACAGCGGTGGCAGCAGGGCGCCCTCGCCCTGTTTCACGACCGGTGCGTTTTCCGCCAGGGCATTGGAGGCGGCCATCAGCATATTGTCGGTGACGCGGTTGGCGCCGGCGGCGATTACGCCGAGACCCACGCCGGGGAAAATGTAGACGTTGTTGCACTGGGCGATGGCATGGCTCTTGCCCTCCAGTTCCACCGGCGCGAAGGGACTGCCGGTGGCCACCAGGGCTTCGCCCCCGGTCCAGGCCAGTACTTCCTGGGGCGTGGCTTCGGCGCGGGAGGTGGGATTGGACAGCGGCATCACCAGCGGCTTTTTGCAGCCTTTGTGCAGGGCCTCGATAACCTCCTGTGTGAACAGGCCGCCCTGGCCGGATACACCGATCATGACGCTCGGCTTTACGTTCTGTACCAGTTGCAGCAGGTCCCAGTCGGCGACACCGTCGAAGTTTGCCGGGTCCTGGGCCAGGCGTGCCTGGAAGTCGTGCAGGCCCTTCATGTCGGCCGTCACCAGGCCGTAGCGGTCGAACATGTAGATCCGCTCGCGGGCTTCCGCCTCGCTCAGCCCTTCGCCCACCATCGCTTTCACCACCTGTTCGGCGATGCCGCAACCGGCGGAACCGGCGCCCACCAGCAGTACCTTCTGCTCGCAGAGCTTTTCCCCGCGCGCCTTGCTGGCGGCGAGGATGGTCCCCAGGGCCACGGAGGCGGTGCCCTGGATATCGTCGTTGAAACAGCAGAGTTCGTCGCGGTAGCGCTCCAGAAGCGGCATGGCATTGGTCTGGGCAAAGTCCTCGAACTGCACCAGCACCTTCGGCCAGCGGCGTTTTACCGCGGCGATGAATTCGGCCACGAACTCGTCGTACTCCTCCTGGGAAATACGCTCGTGGCGCCAGCCCATATACATGGGGTCGTTCAGCAGTGTGCGGTTGTTGGTGCCCACGTCCAGGGTGACCGGCAGCGTATAGGCCGGGCTGATACCGCCGCAGGCGGTGTAGAGGGACAGCTTGCCGATGGGAATGCCCATACCGCCGATGCCCTGGTCGCCGAGGCCGAGGATGCGCTCGCCGTCGGTCACCACGATCACCTTGACGTTCTCCTTGGTGGCGCTGCGCAGGATATCGTCCATGTGTTCGCGGTCCGGATAGGACACGAACAGGCCGCGGTGGTTGCGGTAGATATTGGAGAATTCCTCACAGGCGTCGCCCACCGTGGGTGTGTAGATGATCGGCAGCATCTCCTCGATATGCTGTTCGATCAGGCGGAAGAACAGCGTCTCGTTGTCGTCCTGGATGGCGCGCAGATAGATGTGACGCTCCAGGTCGGAGCGGCACTGCTTGTACTGGTGGTAGGCGCGGCGCACCTGCTCCCTGATGGTCTCGACATTGTTGGGCAGCAGGCCGACCAGGTTGAACTCGATGCGCTCTTTCAGAGTAAAGGCGCTGCCCTTGTTGAGCAGTGGCATTTCCAGCAATGAGGGGCCGGCGTGGGGAATATAGAGGGGGCGTTTCTGTTTGTCAGTCATGGTTCCGCATTATCCAAACCGCTTGGGATAGCCCGCCGAAGCGCATCCAGTATTGTTCTTCATACCGCTCCGGCGGAGGCCGGAAGCCTAGCGGCTGCGCATCGGGATAACAAGGCCCCGCAATTGCGAAGGGGTTCACTGTTCCGGCGCGCCAACCATCCAGGTGTCACCGACGCCGCGATCCACGACAACCCGAGCGACCAGACACCCGGGTATCGGGGCTCTGCCGTCATAGTCCGGGGGCGCGCCCCTTCCCTAGAATTCTTGACGCTCTGTTCGGTATTTGCGCAGTTGCCGGTGATGAGAGTCAACCAACGATCGACAAGGATAAAAAATGAAACTGCAAAACCTGAAAGCAACAGCCCGGCTGTCCAGAATCGCCGGCCTCCTGGCCGGTACGCTTTTCGCTGCCAATGCCCTCGGGGCCGATCCCGGCGGCGATGTGCTGGCCCCCTACGGGGAAGAAGGTCCCTACACCACCACCAGCCATTCCGGCGGTTTCTCCTGCACCATCTACCGCCCCTACAGCCTCGATGATAACCATCCGGTGATCGTCTGGGGCAACGGCACCGGTAGCTCTCCCTCCACCTACGGCGGCGGCCTGGAGCACTGGGCCTCCTGGGGCTTTGTGGTGGCCGCCGCCAACACTTCCAACGCCGGCTCCGGCGAGGAGATGCTGGGCTGCCTGGGCTACCTGCAGGACAGTAGTTTTGCCGGCCAACTGGACTTCTCCAACGTGGGGGCGTCCGGCCATTCCCAGGGCGGCGGCGGCACCATCATGGCAGCCCGGGACAGCCGCATCACCGCCACCGCACCGGTGCAGCCTTATATTCTGGGCCTGGGCCACGACACCACCTCGCAGTACCAGCAGTCCGCCCCCATGCTGCTGCTTTCCGGCTCTACCGATACCCTGGCGGGACCCACGCTGAACCAGGCGCCGGTTTTCAGGCGCGTGGATGTACCGGTTTTCTGGGCCACGCTCAACGGCGCCGGCCACTTTGAGCCCGTGAGCGACCTGGGCGATTTCCGCGGTATCTCCACCGCCTGGTGGCTGTACCAGCTCGAAGGCGATGCCGAAGCGGCAGCACTCTTCACCGGCGCCTGCGAAGCCTGTGACCTGAGTGGTTGGGACGTGGAACGCAAGGGGCTCTGATCGGGGCGCCAATCGGGACACCGGGGAGGCCAGCCTCCCCGGCTCTGTGTCATCTCGCCGCCCTTGCCGGCGAACGGTTTTCGTACCAATCAGAGTGCAACACCAATATCCTGAAAGTGAACCCCGACGCACTGACAAGCCGATCGCGCAGCGCTAACCTTGTCCCCGGGAAAACGGCCCGGGGCGAGGTACTCATACCTCCCCGACACAACAATAATGCGTGGGAGTTTGAGATGGATCTGGACACCGCGATCGTTCCCCTCCACCGGCACCCGCTGGGTTTTCTGGAGGCCTTCTGCAGCCTGGGCGCCCGCCAGGCATCGCTGCTGCAGGGCACCGGCCTGAGCCCGGCGCTGTTCGAGATGCAGCGGGCGTACATCAGCTATCGCCAGTTCCAGCGGCTGCTTTACAACGGCATCCGCCTGTTGCCGCAACCCGGCCTCGGGCTGGCGGTGGGAATGCGCTTCGACTGGTCTTTCTGGGGGCCGGTGGGCTTTGCGGTCTACTGCAGCCCCAGCCTCAAGCACGCGGGCGAGGCATTCCGCCGCTATATGGTAACGGCCCAGCCCTACTTCGCATTCCACGCCGCCCGGCCCAACACCTACCTGGATGCGGACGAGCGCGTGGTGGAACCCATCGACTACACCACCGGCAGCGACGAAGACCCGGAATTGCGCAACTTTATCCGCGAATGGCGTCTCGCGGTTACCCTGCGCATCTGGGACCTGTGCGGCAACAAATCGGTGACGGATCCGTCCATACATGTGCGACTCGCCACTCCGGCCCCGGCAGACACCGGCCCTTTCGAAGGCCTGCCCTGCGACAACCTGACTTTCGACAGTGACGAATCCAGTATCTCCGCCCACACGGACTACGTTTTCCGGCGATTCCGGCCGCTGCGCAAGCGCACCTTCGAACAGATTCTCTCCGTATGCGAACGCGAACTTGCCCGAACTCCCGCAGGGGTCACCTTCAGCGACCGGGTGCGCTGGCATATCCGCGCCTATTTCCGGCCGGCGCTGGACCTGAACGGTATCGCCGGACAACTGCAGATGACACCCCGCAGCCTGAGCCGGCGGTTGGCCCGCGAGGGCCACAGCTTCCGGCGCCTGCTGTACGAAGTGCGCCTGGAAATCGCCTGCCACCACCTGCGCCAGTCCCGCCTGGCGGTGGAGGATGTGGCGCAGCTCACCGGGTTTTCCTGCGCCTCCAGCCTGCGCCGCGCGGTCAAGGGCTGGACCGGCGTCACCATCGGCCAGATGCGCGCCGCTTCCAAGCGGATTGAGGAGGTATCGTGACCCTCCCCACTCCCCTTCGCCGGCTGCTGCCGGCGATCCTGTTGCTACTGGCGGCGGCCGGCGCCATCCGGCTGCTGGCGCCCGACGACCATCGCCCCGCCATCGAGCCCGCGTCTGCGCCCGCCCCTATGCCAGCGGCCGCCAAACGGCCTTCCACTCCGCCCCCTTCCACCGCCGAGGAGCGGGCAGCGTCGGAAGGCGATACTGCCATCGCCCCGGAAACCGCCGAATCCCCACTGCCGCAGGCCCCCTTTTCGCTGGAGCAGATCGCCGCGGCCCTGAGCCGGCTCGATATCGACGACAACGGCGAACTTCAATTGAACGCCGATGCCCGGGAGATACTCGAGGCCGCCTTTGTCCGCCCGGAACGCCCCCTGAGTGTCGAACAACTATCGGAACTCCGGGCCCTGATCCGCGCCGGCCTGCCGGGCTCCGCCGGGCAACGGGCGGCGACCGTCGCCGAACGCTACTACCACTACAGCAACGCGCTCCGCGATGTCCGCGGCAACTTTGAATACCTCGGCAACCTGCCGGATCTGGAACAGGGCTTCAGCCAACTGAGCCAATTGCGACGGGACCACCTGGGGAAAGAATTGGCCGCAGACCTGTTCGACAGGGAAGAGAAACTGCAGCGCTACACCCTGGAAAGCATGCGCATCCAGTCAGCCCGGAATCTGTCCGCAAAAGAAAAGCGCGCGCTTCAGGCCGCGCTCAGGGAAAAGTATTTCCCGGAAGAGGCCGCGGCCGCTCCAGCGGCAGAAAGGCCCTGAACAGGGCCGCCAACAGCAGCAGGTAGAGGGCGCGGAGCAGCAACCGCGGGTGGCGGGTAAAAAAGCTGTCGCTCTCTCCACCGGCGACAGCCGCCGGCAGCGGCACATCCAGCCAATAGCCCGCTTCCTCCCCGAACTCCGACTGCAACAACCGGCGGCCGCTGGGCAGTATCACCGCCGAGGGACCGTTGTTGATGGCATGCAACAGCGGTCGGCGGTTTTCCACCGCCCGCAGCACCGAGGCATTCAGGTGCTGGAAGGGCTGGCGACTGTCGCCGAACCAGGCGTTGTTGGACAGGATCACCAACAGCTCCCGCGCCCTGCCGCCGCGGGCAGCGTCGGCCACCAGGCGCGGAAACATTGCCTCGTAACAGATCAGCGGCAGCAGCGTCGCGTCGCCGAGGGCAAAGCGGGCCGGCCCCGGGCCCGGGGACACCGGGCTGAAGAAATCCCCCAGCCAGTGCCGCGCCCGCCGCTGAGCACCGGGAAAACTGTCCAGCAGTGGCAGATACTCCCCGAAAGCCACCCGCCGTCTCTTGCGATAGCGACCCCGTTCCGCGCCGGCGGCATCCAGCAGCACCGCGCTGTTGTAGTGTCGACGATTGTCCCAGGCCATCCCCTGCAGCAGCAGTGCCGCGTCCATGTCGTCGGCGGCCCGCCTCAGGGAGGCCGCCACCCGGCGCGAGTCGAAATAGCGATCGAACCCCGCTTCCGGCCACACCACCAGTTCGGCGCCCGCACGCACCAGCGGGCGGCTCAGTGCCAGGGCGCGGGGATAGCTGCTGGTGTGCCCCGGTTGCGGCACTCGCTCCAGCGCTGCCGGCCCGTTTTCCTGTACAAAACCCAGCCGCTTCTGCGGCCAGTCCCCGATCCTCTGGTCCCAGCCATTGAGCGCCAGGGTGCCGTAACCCAGCCAGGCCAGTGGCAGCAGCGCGGCACACCAACCGATCCTATCGCGCCACGGGTCCACCCCGCTTGCAAGCCAGCGATACAGCAACAGGTTCACCAGCGCCAGCACCAGATCCAGCCCGTAGACACCAGTCAGGGATACGCCCTGTAAGGCGACCAGGAAGGCACTCTGGCTCTCCCCCAGTTGCGCCTGGAACAGCATCGGGAAGTGGGCGAAAAAAATGGCAGCCAGCGGCGGAAACAGCAGCAATTCCGACCAGCCACTGCGCCGCTGCAACCAGCGGAAACAGAAGAGTAACAGCGCCGGCAATTGCGCGCTGTAAAGCCAGAACACCAGAGATAGAGCGATGGTGGCGGGCAGGCCCGGCGACCACAGTTCCCGGATAAAGGTCACTATCCACCCGGCGCCGGTGCCATAGAGCGCCAGGCCGCAGACCAGCCCGAGAAAGTAACAGTGCGCCGGCGAGGCGCCGCGCGCCGCCAGCAGCAGCGGCACGAATCCGACCCAGCTCAACAGGAAAAGCGAAGCCTCGTTATAGGGCAGCGCCAGCAGCAGGCCGGAAACCGCAGCCAGTACCAACCCCGTGAACCGGCCGACAGTCATCGCCTGCCCTCTTCGGACAGCAGGGCCTGCCGCATGGCGTTGTCACCGCGGAACAGCGACGCGGCGATATCGCTGCCGAAATAGCGGCGCTGCAGCTCCTGCCGCGCCGACAGATCCGCGGCGCCGGTCAATTCCGCCACGGCGACGCGATAACCCAGATAGCGAAGCCACAGTTGCGCCAGTTCACTACCGGCCGAATCACCCAGCCCCCGCCGCAGCAGAAAGCGGGCGCGCCGGCGCTCCGCCATGGTCAACGGTTGCCTCACTCCGCGGCTGCCAATATCCAGCGCCGCCAGAGTGCGATCGTCGACCAGCAGCGCGCCACTGTCGGCCACGGGAGCGCGCTCGATCAACTGATCCAGCGCCGGCCACAGTGGCGGGTTGGCGGGGCCTCGCCATTCGGGGAGATGGATTGTCCCCGTTTCGCCGCGGTTGTATTCGGGAGCCTCGACAACAGAAAAAAGCGCCGCCAGCAGGACCATCGCGGTCAGCGCCAGCGGCGCAACAAGCGAGCGTATCGGCGGTAATCCCCTGTGGCTCACACGGCGCTCCGTCAATTATCACGGATCGATGCTACCACTGCCGCGCCGCTACAGGCTGTTACCCCAGCGGCAATCCCACCGCCTTTCTGGTTGTTCGTGTGTGCTTCTTCAATTTCTCTCTTTATAGGCGCCGAACAACTACAGGGTTTCCGGTCGGTCGAGACTCGATTCGGAGGCAATGCCCTCCACTTCCACCGTCAGGTGAAATACCTGCGGGCAGCGCGCCTTCAACTCCGCCTCCAATTCGTCGATCACCCGCTCGGTGCGCTCCAGCGTCGCCTGGATCACGGCGCGGGTCCCGGCGTATTCGCGCACCTTGTCCGTGCGGCGGCCCTCCGGCACCCGATCCAGCAGGGCCCGCTCGTGGGCATCGATCCGTGCGCGCATATCGCCAATCAGCCGCTCTTCACGCAGCTCTACCTCCGCCACAATCACCGTGTGGGTCTCGTCGACGATGATGGAACGAAGATCGTGAAACTGCTCTATCTCCGGGTGGGCATTGCAGATACTGGCGAAAGCGCGCTCGGCAACCCGGTCGCGGATACTGGTCAGGAAACGCATATTGATCATGCCGAGAAAAATCGCCGCCACACCCAGCATCGCGGCAATAATGACCGAAAAGCCGATATCCCACAGCCTGTTGCCGGTGATCTGGGTCATGGTGATGCCCGTCGCCGCCAGTATCACGCCAGTCACCGCGATGGAGTCCTCCAGCAGTACCGCCAGCAGTGTGGGGTCGTCGGATTCGCGCAGGTAGCGAAACGGGTTGCGGACACCGGCCCCGCGCATACGTGTGAAAAACTCCTTTCCCGCTACCAACAGCACATAACCCTCCAGTACCAGTGCAATCGCCAGCACCACTGCCGAAATCCAGATGGACGCGATATCCAGCCCCAGGATGGAAAGCGATACCGGTCGCTCGACCGTGTGCAACTGGTGGTACGCGTGCCAGGCGTGAGCCAGGCCGAGGCCGCAACCAATGGAGAACAACCCGATGGCACTCCACAGATTCCAGAGATACTTCTTCTGGCCGTGGCCAAACGCATAAGTCTGGTCCACCGGTTGCCCGCCGCGACGGAGGCCGATCAGCAGGAATACCTGGTTCAGGGTATCCATCAGGCTGTGTACAGCCTCGTTCGTCATCGCAGCCGAATGCGTTGCCAGTGCCGCCAGCGCCTTCAATACCGTAATGATTGCATTGACGAGGATGGCGGAAATTACCGCCTTCCTGGATCCCTGGGCCATATTGGCTCCCTAACCGTTGCGAACTCTTGAAACAAATATTGCCAGTGGAGCATAGCGCGAAGTAAATCAACATTTCAGATGTCTTTCCGCAGGTACCGCTGCAGCGCAAACAGGAGGCGCTGGCTCAACCTGTCACCGATACAGATGCGCTGGCCCCCCAACCAATTTTCCGCCCACGGAATCCCCCAGTAGCACTCCAAAATAGTTAAAAATTTTCCATTTTCTGTAATCGAGGCAGACTTTTCCACCGCAAATCAGCGCTTATACGTATTACCACCGAGAAACCATACCGTTGGCCGATCGCTCGCCTATCATTGGAGTAATGACCGCTTTTATCAGCACAAGCTCCCTGATCGGCTACCGCGACCTGGTCACCCGGCTGCACGGTGACGCGGAAACACTACTGCGGGATCACGGGATCTATCCGCAGGATGTCGCGGCCACCGAGGGTCTGATTCCCCTGCGCAGGTTTATGCACCTGCTGGAGGACAGCGCTCACGATCTGGATTGCGATGACTTTGGTCTGCGCCTTTCCGAATATCAGGACCTTTCCATTCTCGGCCCCCTGGCGATAATGGCTGCCAACCAGAGTACCGCCAGAAGCGGAGTGCAGAAAATCATCGACTGTATTTACCAGTTTTCTTCCGGGATCAACATGCGACTGTCCGAAAGCGGATCGCCCAGGATGGCACAACTGAACTTCAGCTGGGCCCCCAGCCTACCCGCGCCCCGTCACTCATCTGAACTGGCCATGGCGGTACTGAAGAATATCATCGAGCTTCTCTGCGGGCCGGACGTTGCGCCGGCATCAGTGTATCTGGAGTACGACTCCCCGTTACCTGAAGATCGCTATCGGAGCTATTTTGACGCCCCCGTTCACCTCAGCTGCCATTCCAACACACTGGTATTTGAAGCCCGGCAACTGGAGCGCGATATCGACAGAAAAAGCCCTGTGTTGAACGAAGTCACGGCGCAGTTCGTACGGGATACCATTACCGACATCCCCGACCTGGTAACACGTGTTGAAGCCCTGACCGCCAGCCTGCTACCAACTCTGGACTGTTCGCTCAAGCTGGTGGCGGCACAGCTGGGAATGCATCCGCGAACGCTACAGCGGAGACTCTCTGCAGAACAACAACCATTTGAAAAGCTGATGGACAGGGTGCGGCGGGAAAAGGCGAACAGGTATCTCGCAGTACCGGACATGCCGATTTCCGTTGTGGCCGGACTCTCGGGTTACTCCGACCAGAGCTCATTCAATCGCGCCTGCCGACGCTGGTTTGATGCGACACCAATGGGCCGCCGGCACCAACTTTCCGAGACAACCGAAAACTCATCCTCCATCAAATAATGACAGCACCTGACGCCCCATCATCAAACACCCTGCCCCCAGACCCGGGTTCCCGCCTGACCCGTGCCATCGACCGAGAGGTTCGCAATCGCGCCCCGGACCAGTCCGGCTGCCACCTGTTGAGCGAGGGACTTTCGGCTTTCGCGACACGAGTGATGCTGATACGGGAGGCCAGCATTTCCCTCGATCTCCAATACTATATCTATAGTGGCGATACCTCCGGCCGCATCATCACCGGGCTGCTTTTGGTGGCGGCCGACCGTGGCGTGCGTGTACGGCTGCTGGTGGACGACCTGGGCACCCGTATCGTCAATCCCCGCCTGCTGGCCCTGGATCATCACCCCAATATAGAAGTACGGGTTTTCAACCCGGTGGAGGGGCACGGTAGAATGCGACGCGGTGTCGCTCAGGCATTGGACCTGGGCCGCATCAATCATCGTATGCACAACAAACTGATGGTTGCCGACGGCGTGGCTGCAGTCACCGGTGGACGCAATATTGCCGACGGATATTTCTCAAGCTCCAGGGGACAGTTCCTCGATGTGGATGTACTCGCCGTCGGCGCGCTGGTCGGCGATGCCTCCGCCATCTTCGACGACTACTGGAACAGCACTGCCTCAGTGCCGGCCCCGGAATTGCTGATCGCTGACAGAGACAGGTACTCGCTCGGAGATTTGCGCACCCACGTTTGTAAATATCTATCCGGCAGCCACGGATCCGAGCTCAGCCGTGCAGCGGAAAAATCCACTTTCTCAGAAGAACTTACCAACGGCCGCATTCCATTTGAATGGGGCAGCGCCAGGCTCTTCGCCGATCCCCCGCAAAAAGCGACAGATCCCGATAGCGTCCCGATCGAGGAATACCCCGGCTACCAGTTGGAACAGATCATCCGGCGGTCCCGTCGGCGACTGCAGATCAGCAACCCCTATCTGATCCCGGGAGAGGATGGCGTAAGACTGTTCACCGGGTTGCTGGAGCGGGGTGTACAGGTGGAGATCCTCACCAACGGCCTCGCCACCAACGATGTGGCGGCGGTCCACGGAGCCTACTCGCGGTACCGTAAACCGTTACTGCGCGCCGGTGTGCAACTGTGGGAGCTGCGGCCGGTGGCGCAACAGAAACAGCGAAAGCACTGGTTCAGGGGCGAATCCCAGGCCAGCCTGCACGCGAAGACCTTCGTACTGGATAAAGACCGGGGTTTTGTCGGTTCCATCAATCTGGACAGCCGCTCTACCATCCGGAATACCGAGATAGGCCTGTTGATCGACAGTCCGGCAATCAACCGGCAACTGCATGGGCTGTTTCAGGCCTGGGTGGCTCCGGAATCCGCTTGGCGCCTGGCGCTCCGGCAAAAAGACCGGATTCGCTGGTATGCCTCAGGTGACGGAGGCGGAACCACCGTGGATGAAAAGGAACCGAAAACCAGCACCTGGCAACGATTTCTGGCCCGGGCCCTGTCCTGGCTGCCGATCGAATCGCAGATCTGAATACTTCGGCTGTGCTTCTTTGCGACCGGGCTAGCCCGGATATTTCACCAAACGTGTTAAAGTTAAAGTGAATCG